>NZ_MPZR01000001.1:0-640128 GCF_002020075.1 Thioclava sp. F36-7
TTGCTCAACCTGCGCCGATCGGCGTAAACACCAACCGGGCTCCGGTCGTGGCTGGATGAAAGACCCATGGCAGGTCAGTAGCCCCCCTCAGTTGGGACGTAGTTCAACATGAATACGCCATAGAAATGGCGTAACGAGTGGGGAGTATAATTCTCTTTTCCTGGAGGAGCGGGAATTCCGGCTTTCTTGCATGCGCGTAAAAACGCTGCGCGTTTGCTCTTATCCGATACCTCGCTGTAGGGGCGGCCATTACCTCCTGCGGTAATGTCTTGGAACACCATATGGTCTGGGTCTTTCGGGCGGTGTTCATAGCGGACGTAGTCAGCCAGCGCTTCGAAAAACACATCCCGCAATTGAGGAAGAATGTATGTTTCAGAGTATTTCCTCCCCTTGAAACGAGGGCGATACTCCTCTGGCATTTGGTCAGCGTAGCGATCGCTATCGGGATCGAATACGAAAACCTGCTGCGCTTCGATATCGATGGCGTCCCAGGTCAGCTGTGCCGCCTCGCTGTGCCGCAATCCTGCCCCGGCCATTAGGGCCCAGACAGCACGATCGCGATAACTGGTGCTTGCATCCAGAAGGGGATGCACCCATTCGACAGGGAGGTCCCTTTTGTCGTCCTCTTGGGACCGCGTCTGCGGCGACTTGACGCCGCTTCCGCGTGGCTTCTCTATTCCTTCCGGCTTTGCTCGGACGACGTTTGCAATCATGGATTTTTGCATGATCTGCCGAACCTCAGAGTGGCTCCGTTTGGCTTCGGTCAGGCGCTTGAATAGGTCTTTTGGCGATGGTGTTTCCGCGTGCGTTTCGCCGTGCCACTCAGCGATCTGTTCTTCTAAGTCGGCGCGATAGTCGGATAGTTTGAGAAATCTGTTGATTGCTGCGGCGGCGCTGCTTGCTGATGAGCTATCCAAGCGCTTTAGGCCGAGGCTTCTAACGATTTTTATATGATCATTTGTGGCCGTTGGCCCGGCCATCCGTGCGGGGAGGTATCTATCTACGGCCTTCAGGAGTTCGTAGCGGGAGCATGGCTGCCCGAAAACACCGGCATCGAAGAGGTAGTCCAAAAATTGAGCGACGGCCTCTGAGTAGCGTTTTACGGTGGCTGCGGCCAAGCGCGCATTGATTAGTGACTCGGTATAAGTGTCGAACACCTCGACAAAGTTACCGTCGCCGTCGATCAACCTATGGTTGACATATTTTCCGTTCTTGGTAGCGAGCCGCTCGAAGTTCCTCATTTGTTCTCCTCTGCGAAACGAGGTGTCGACGATACAATTTAAGGTGTATCTGTCAACCGCGCGTGGTTTTTGCGAATTTGTTAATTCTTGCAGGGACTTAGATCAGAATTCCCGGGCGATTTTTCTGTATCTCTTACAGGGTAAGATAAGAACCCCCGACCCCCTGATTACAAATCAGACGCTCTACCAACTGAGCTACGCCGGCGTGACCGGCCCGCAATAGCGCGGCTTGGAAATTCGTGCAAGACGCCGCTCAGCGGGAGCGGGCAAGATCGGCGCGCGCTTGATCTGCGCGGGCGAGGATCGCGACCGCGACAAGGCCCACCGCGCAGACCAGAAGTGCGGCAGGCGAGGCATCGCCGAGGTTCTCTAGGCTCGCCTTTTCCTGCGTGCGCGTGGCCAGCGTCTCGAAATTGAACGGGCGCAGCAGCAGTGTCGCGGGCAGTTCCTTCACGCAATCGACGAAGACCAAAAGCAACGCCGAGCCGACCGAGCCGCGCATCAGCGGCAAGTAGAGGCTGCGCAGGACGCCGCCCGGTGTGCGACCCAGCGAGCGCGCCGCCATCGGCAGCGAGGGCGGCACGCGCCCGAAGGCGGCGTCGCTCGCCCCTTGGGCGATGGCGAAGAATCGCACCACATAGGCGAGGATTATCGCGAAGGCAGAACCCGTCAGCAGCAGCCCGGGGTCGTGGCCGGTGAGCGCCAGCACGGCGTCGGCCAGCATGTGATCGAGACCGGCGAGCGGAATCAGGATGCCGACCGCCAGCACCGCCCCCGGCGCGGCATAGCCCAGCGTCGTCAGCGGCAGCACCGCGCGCGGCAGGCGCTGGCCCGACAGACGCACCCCGTAGACCATGAACAGCGCCAGCGTCACCGTGATCGCGGCGGCCGCGCCCCCGGTTAGGATCGTGTGCCACAGCGCGAGCCCAAGGCCCCGGCCGAACCACGCCTCGGGATTGGCGAGCGCATGACTGCCCATCACCGCGACCGGCAGCACGAAGCCCAAGGCGACCGGGAGCACGCAGGCCAGCGTCGCCACCCAGGCAGCCACACCTTTCAGGCGTTGTGGCTGCACTGGGCGGGCCTGACGCGCGCTTTGGTAATAGTGGACGCGGCGGCGCGAGAGCTTCTCGAGCATCAGGAGCGCGAGCACGATCCCGAGGATCACCAGCGCGAGCTGCGCCGCCCCGCCCGCATTGCCGCCCGAAAGCCATGTCGAGAAGATGCCTGTCGTCAGGGTTTGCACGCCGAAATGATCGACGACGCCGAAATCCGCCACCGTCTCCATCATCGCGATCGCGGCGCCTGCGGCGATGGCGGGACGCGCAAGCGGCAGGCCCACGCGCCAGACCATCCCCCACGGCCCGGTGCCGAGGGCGCGGGCGACCTCGTAGCTGGCGCCGGATTGCTCGCGCAGAGCCGCGCGGGTGATCAGGTAGATATAGGGGTAAAGCGCGGCCGAGAGCACGACCACCGCCGCCTCGCGCGAGCGGATCTCGGGGAACCAGTAATCACGCGCCGAGGCCCAGCCGAAAGCGCCGCGCATCGCGGTCTGCACCGGGCCGGAATAGTCGAGGAAATCGGTGAGTGCATAAGCGCCGACATAAGCCGGGATCGCGAGCGGCAGAAGCAGCAGCCATTGCAATATGCGATGCCCCGGGAAGCGATACATCACGACAAGCCACGCAGCCCCCGCCCCGATTGCGGACGCCAGCAGCCCCACGCCGCCTGTCAGCACCGCCGTATTGGTCAGGTAGCGCGGCAGCACCGTCGCGATCAGATGCGGCCAGATATTGTCGCGCGGATCGAGCGCCATCCAGCCGACAGCCAGGATCGGCGCCAGCACTAGCACCGCAATCACCACGGCTCCGAGCGACCACAGGCCGCCCCCCGCACGCAAGCGCCCGCGCAAGGCCGGCGCAGGAGGGACCGAGAGGGATTGAGCGGATTTGGGCACGGGCTTTCCCGATTAGTTTTGTCGGAATTGTCTCGCCCCTCCTACCCCGAAACACATTTGCCTGTCCAGAACGGAGCGGCTAGAGTGAGCGCCAACAATAAAGGCTTGACCGGCCAGACGATATTGAGGCGCGCAGAATGAAAGTCGTTTTCCATCTCGGAGCGCATTCGACCGATGAAGATCGCATCGTGGGCGCGCTTTCGAGCAATGACCGGCTCCTCGAGTCTCACCGCATCGCCGTGCCCGCCCCCCGCAGCTACCGGATGGTGCTGCGCGATGCTTTGGTCTCGCTGAAAGGCGGGCCTGCGCCGCAGGATGTGCAGGACGCGATCATCGAGGCGAGCACCGAGGCTCCAGTGCTGGATCGGCTGGTATTCAGCCACGCGTTTTTCCTGTGCATCCCCGAGCGGGTGATCACCAAGCGCGGCTTCTACGCGATGGCGCCGGGCAAGCTCGCGCCGCTCGCGAACCTCTTTCCCGATGCGGAGACCGAGTTCCATCTCGCGCTGATCAACCCCGCGAGCCTGATCCCGCAGCTGGTCGCCCGTCTGCCCAAGCGCAGTTACGAGCAGATCATGGAAGGCCACGACCCGCGCGAGCTGCGCTGGGAGCCGCTGATCCGCCAGATGGTGGAAGCCGCGGGCGGGCGGCGCTTCGTGATCTGGTGCAACGAGGATTTGCCACTGATCTGGCCCGAAGTGCTGCGCTCGGTCGGCGGATTGCCGGAGGATCAGGCGCTCAAGGGCGACATGATGGTGCTGCGTCAGATCATGCCCGAGGAGGGGATCGAACGGCTGCGCAGCTATTTCGCCGCGAACCCGCCGAAATCGGTGCTGCACCGGCGCAAGATCGTGGCGGCCTTCCTCGACAAATACGCCCAGCCCGAGGCGCTCGAGATCGAGGCACCGCTGCCGGGTTGGACCGATGAGCTGGTCGACGAGATCACCGCGCAATACGATGCCGATGTCGCCGCAATCGCGCGGATGCCCGGTGTGGAGTTCATCGCCCCCTAAGCGAAGGGCGCGGTTCGCGCCGGAACATCGCCCGGCGCGCAATGGCGCTCAGCCCATACCCAGCGCGGATTTGTAGAGGTCGAGAATCGCCTCTTCCTCGGCCACGTCATCCTTGTCGCGTTTGCGCAGCGCTACGATTTTCTTCAGCACCTTGGTGTCATAGCCGCGGGCCTTGGCCTCGGACATGATGTCCTTCTGCTGCTCGGCGATGTCTTTCTTCTCGGCTTCGAGGCTCTCGAACTGCTCGACAAACTGGCGCAGCTCATCGGCGGTGACATTGTAGGCGGCATCGTTGGGCATGGGCCTCTCCTGCTTGCGAACGGGGGTCGGCGCTCTGACTAGCCCGAGCGTCTGCGCGCATCAAGAGGCGGCGCGCGCGGATCGGCGGGTTATGGGAGGACGCCCGCCCCTCCCGCTTCTTCCCGCAAGATTACGGGCGCCCGCGTTTTTCTTGCCATACACCCGGCGACGGGCTAGGCAGGCGCGCGCAACTTTCGGAGGCCGCAATGGAAAATCTGATCTGGGCAGGGGCCGTCGTCTCGGTGATCGGGCTGTTCGGCATCCTCTATTGCATCGTCAAAGTGGCCAGCGCCAAACGCGCCGGCCTGCCCGATGAAGAGCTGCGCGCTCGGCTGCAAAAGATCATCGCGATCAATATGGGCGCGCTGTTCGTGTCGGTGATCGGGCTGATGATGGTGGTGCTGGGTATCTTCCTCGGCTGAGGCGGCCCTGCCCCTTCAGGCACGCCCCCTTACGCGTCGTCGAGATCGGCGAAGCATTTGCCGTTGCGGATCAGCACATCCCATAGCGTGACCGGCTCGGGCGCGCCCTCTTCGGCCAGCTCGCGCAGCAGCTTGCGCGTCCCAAGAAGGCCCGCGCGGTCGGCGGCGAACATCACGCCGCCCATCTGCGGCGCAAAGCCCAGCACATGGCGTGCCGCAACGTCGATATCGCCCGCGCGATGCGCCTGCGCGTGCTGCAAGAGCCCCGCGCCGCAATTGGCAAGCTCGGCCAGAATCCGGGCGCGGATGCGCGCATTGGACAGACGCCGCGGCACGATCCCGGCCTCGTCGCGCAAAGCCGCCAGCGCCTCGGCCTGATCGGGCACCGGGCGCGGCGTGCCCTCGGACCAATCGTAAAAGCCCTGTCGCCGCGCGCCGCTCGCCGCGGCATCGAGGGCGAGCAGGCTGAGAAGCGGGCCGAACGGGCGATGCAGCCGAACGAAATCCTCCAGCACGGCGTCGACGCCCAACCGGTCGGCCAGCTCCAGCGGCGGGCGCGTGCCGCCTGCCTCGCGGATCGCCGCATCGACCTGCGCGACCGAAGCCCCGGCCAGCACCGCGCGCTCTGCCGCGGCGATATAGGCGACGCGCAGATGATCGGCGATGCCGCCCGCGCCCGGGCCACTGCGCAATACCTGCGCCCCACCCTGCCGGAGCAGCCCAGCCATCGCGTAGAGATCGGCAGGCAGCGCGCCCTCGGGCGGCACGAGCTCACACAGATCGCCGGTGCAGCGCAGCCCGAAGTCCTCCGCGCCGTCAGCCAGATCATCGGCGTTGCGCGCGCTCAGCGGCGCGGGCGGGAAATTTCCTTTGCCCGAGGCGATCAGCGCATCCGAGCCCGACAGCCCCTCGCGGGTCATCGCCGCGCCAAGCCGCGCCCAATCGGCCTCGCGAATGTCGGGTGACAGAGCGCCGGACTGCACCGCGATCTCCTGCTTGCGCGCGATATCGGCAAAAGCCGTCTCGATCGCGGCGGGGTCGCTTGCGCCGAACACGACTTCGTGCCCGGCGGCAAGCAAGCCTCCGGCCATCGCGGCGGGCTGATCCCAAAGGCCGATGCGCAGCGGCGCGGGCGCGGTAGGCGTGCCCTCGCCGGGCAGATGCGCGGCGCGGCGCGTGGCCCGTGCGGCGTGGCGCAACGCCTGTGACAGCGGCGCCTCGAGCAATTCCTGCAAGGCGACCGCCTCGACATCGAGCGCCTCGTCGAGCGGCAGCAACAGCGCGCCTTCGACCACTTCGAACAGGCGCGCGCCGACCGGCGCAAGCGCGCCCTTTCCCAGCTGTGCCCGCAGCGGCGCGAGATCGTTGAGATAGGTTGCGGGATCGTCGAGCGCGGTATCGGTGCGCGGTACACCCTCGGCGATCAGCATATCGAGAGCGGCGGCAATCTGGCTGCGATCGGTCGCGCCCAGCACAAGATCGCATTGGCCCTGCGCCCGGGCGGGCTCGGCCTCGACCTCCTCACCGGCGGCCACGATCGCAAGCGCCCGCGCACCGCCGATCCGCCGCGCGAGCCGCACGAGGCCGCCTGCACCGACGAAGCCGCCAAGCGCGAATTCCGGTGCCGCAAAACAGGTATCAGGATCGGCGATGCGCAGATCGGCGGCCTGCGCCAGCGCCATCGAGCCGCCCGCGATCCGCCCGGAGAGCCGCGCAAGCACCGGCAGGTCGAGCGCCCCGAGTCGTCGGCAAAGCTCCGACAGGCTCGGCACCTCTTCGCCCTTCGCCGGGCGCGGCGTGATCGCGTCGAAATCTTCCAGCGGATCGGGTGCGCAGGGCCAGCCCGCCGCACCGCCCTGCAGGACCAGACCGCGCAGACTCTTGTCGCCTTCGACCCGGTCGAGCACGCCGCCGATCGCGCGGCGCATCTGGGCCGTGATACCGGCCCGCGCGCCCTGATCGTCGAGCGCTGCGAGCGTCAGCCAAGCCAGCCCGTCCTGTGTGCGAAATTTCACCCGGTTCGCCATCGTCCCCCACTTGTGGCGGGGCATTCCGTGCGATCCACCGCCGCGCGAAGTTTAAAGCGAAGCAGGTTCAAAACAAAAGGGAAATCGCGCATCCCCGGGGGATGCGCGCAGGGGCAATTGACTGCCCCTGCCCGTTTAAAACTATAGGCCCAGGGTTACTGGCGGGTCGCCTTCGCGCCCGGTGCGTGCGCCCGGCAAAACGGCGTTGCGGGCAGCAGATCGAGCCGCGCCTCGTCGATGCGCTCGCCGCAGGTGACGCAATAGCCGTATTCGCCCGCCTCGATCCGGGCCAAGGCGGCGTCGATCGCGCGGATCTCGGACTGCGCCGACTGGCCGAGGTCTTCGAGAACCTCGTCGCTCTCATGCTCGATCGCGGCGTCGTCCCAATCCTTTTCTTCGTGGCTCTCAAGCTCGGATTCGACCTGCGCCATCCGTTCCGAGAGTTGCGCCCGGCGGGTTTCGAGTTCGCTCTTGCGCGTTTCAATCGACTTCATCCTGTCCTCCTTGATCGATACAACCACCTAAACAGGCAAGCATTTATCCGCCTTGACGCAAATCAACCGGTCGCACTCACGCACATATGCAGATATCAAATTGCTTGCACCCTCACGGGCGTGAGGTCTAGCATTACAACTCTGACGGGTCCGGGAGAGCCCGTTCGATCCGCAATTGAGCACAGGGAGAGCTCATGCATCAAGATTGGATTTGGGGCCTCGTCGGAGGCCTGATGATTGGCGCGGGCGCGGGCCTGTTCTTGCTGGTCAACGGCCGGATCATGGGCGCAAGCGGCATTATCGGCGGGCTGGTCGACGGCTCGGGCCGCGAGACCGTGTCCGAGCGCGTGGCCTTCCTCGGCGGGCTGATCGCGGTGCCACCGCTTCTCGTGCCGCTTTACACAACAGTCGACACCCATATGACCAGTTCCGTCTGGGTGATCGTAGCCGCAGGCCTGATGGTGGGCCTGGGCACGCGGATCGCAAATGGCTGCACCTCGGGCCACGGCGTCTGCGGCATCTCGCGATTTTCGCTGCGCGGGATCGTCGCCACTGCCTTCTACCTGCTCGGCGGTGCGCTGGTCCTCGTGATCTTCCGGCATTTTCTGGGAGTGATCTGATGCGCAATTTCTTCGCATTCCTCTCGGGAGGGCTGTTCGGCGCGGGGCTTCTCGTGGCGGGCATGGTCGACACGAAAAAGGTGCAAGGCTGGCTCGACGTATTCGGCGACTGGGATCCGACGCTGGCCTTCGTGATGGGCGGCGCGGTGAGCGTGATGTTCTTCGTCTGGATTTTCGCGAAGCGCCGCGAAACCTCGATGCTGGGCTCGCCGATGCCGGGGCCCTTTCCGCGGCTCGTGGATCGCAATCTCGTGCTCGGCTCGCTCCTGTTCGGTGCGGGCTGGGGCCTCGCGGGGCTCTGCCCCGGCCCCGCGATGGGCTCGCTGTCCTTCAATGGCTGGGAGGGCTGGCTGTTCCTGATCGCCATGGGGGTAGGGATGGCGCTCGCACCGCGGGCGAAAGCGTGGCTGAGCGTTCTGGATCGCAGCACGCTGGAAGTGCCGCCCTGCGAGAACGGGACCAAAGAGGCGTCCGCGACCTCCGCGACGCGCGGCGCGTAAGTCGCCGCAGCCTGCATTCGCGCCCCCATCGCGGGGATGCGATCACATGCCCGATTGAATCTTGAGCGGCGGCAGCGCGTCGTCGTCTTCTGTCGAGGAGAGCGCATCAAGATCGAGTGGCTCTCCAAAATCCATGTCGGGTTCAAGCCCGTCAAACCCGCGCGGCTCGGGCGCGTGGGCGGCATCGACGCCACACTCAGGGTCATATGCCGGATCGAGCGGGTCGCCGAGGCTGGACAGGCCCGGCACCTCGTCGAGCGTCGGAGCCTGCGCATAGGGCGACGCCCCGGCATCGAACGTCTCAGCCCCCCGGCCAACGCCATTCGCCGACTCGTCTTCCTCGCGCAGGCGCAACGCACGTAGCCCGTGGCTCTGGCCGAGACGGGCGAGCGAGAGCTTGCGCCGTCCCTGCGCCTCGAGCGTGATCTTCTCCAACGCGTCTTCCGGAATCGGGATCTCTGTGCCGGGGCGCAGCTTCAGCACGGTAGACAGTGGCAGCGTGACGCGGTGCAGGACCGCTTCGAGCTGCGCGGAGGCCGCCAGAATGGAGCGTTCGAACGTGTCGGACCAGTCGCGCGCGGGATCTTCGAGCGTGAAGCTTTCCGCCTTGGGCCCCGCACCGCCCTCCGGATTTTCGCCCGCCGCCGGGGCCGCGCAGCGCATCGCCCCGCCCCGCCCTTCGCGCGGAACCGCCCAGAGGAAGCCGCCGCTGCGTTCGCCCCCGGTGCCGAAGCCAAGCTGCCCCGTCCAGACCCGGTAGCTGACATCTTCCAGCAGCAGGCCAAGCGGCCGGGGATCGTCGAGATGCGAGGCGAAGCGGAAGCCCCCAGCCCAGGAAATCGCCGGGTCGCTGATCAAGCCCTCCTCGATCTCGGCCAGCACCGCATCGACGAAATCGGCGGCGATGGCGGCATCGATCCGGGTGGGTTTGCGGGGGGCAGGCATGGTCTTGCCGAACCGTCCCATCGTCTGCATCTCGATCAGCGTGGCCAAGGTGGCGGGCGGCAATGCGAGCACGCCAAGCGCCTCCCCCGGCCCTTCGATAACCGCGAGCAGCGACAGATCTTCGAGCATCTCGGGCAGATCGGCGAGTGACCGCGTCGCCTCCTCGATCGAGGCGACCTGCAGCGGCAATTCGAGCATATCCTGCGCGACCTTCGACAGGGCGAGCGTGATCGCGCGTGCAGGCGTGATCGGGGCCGCGCCCGCAACCGCCTTCGCCGCCTCGGTCTTGCGCCGCAGCACCGATGTCTCGCGCTCGTGAACCATGGCCTCCATCCACCCGCCTTCGGGGTCTCATGGCTCAGCTTTGGCAGATCGAGGTTTACAAAACGTTGAAAATGCCCCGAGTTTCGCGGCTTAGCGAGAAAGGGCCGCGCTCTCGGGCGGCTGATCGGAGGGCGCGCGCTGATCGCTGCGCCTCAGCGGCAGACTGATGCGGAATGCGGCCCCTCCCTGCCCGGGCACGTAATCGATCGTGCCGCCCAGATTGGTCATGATCTCACGGCAGATCGCGAGGCCAAGGCCCGCACTCCCCGCGCGGCTTTGATCGGTCAGACGGGCGAATTTCTCGAAGATCAGCTTCTGGCTCTTCTTCGGAATGCCCGCGCCGTTGTCGATGAAGTCGATCTGCACCCGCTTGCCGCGGCGCTTCACCTCGATCCGCAGTACCGCCTTCTCGGCATCGCAATACTTCCGCGCGTTCGAGATGAGGTTGATCATCACCTGCACCAGCCGATCGGCATCGGTGAAGATCGGCATATGCTCGGTCGGGAAATCGCGCTCGATGCGGAAGGCGCGCTCGGGCTGGGTCGAGGAGGCCGATTGCACGGCGCGATTGATCAGGTCGTGCAGATTGGCGACCGAGACATTGAGCTGTGCGCGGCGGTTCTCGAGCACGGAGAGGTCGAGCAGATCGTCGAGCAGCCGGGTCAGGCGGCGCGCTTCCTCGTGGATGATCTCGGCATATTGGGCGCGCATCGAATCCGGCAGATCGGGCTCCATCAGGATTTCCGAGAAGGCGCGGATCGAGGTCATCGGCGTGCGCAGCTCGTGGCTGATCTGGCTGAGGAAGCTGTCCTTTTGCACCGACAGATCCTGCAGCTTGTCATTGGCCTCCCGCAGCGCCCGCGCCACCCGCGCGAGCTCCTCGGATTTCGCCTCGAGCCGCGCGGTGTATTCCTTGGCCTCCGCCGTCTCGCCCGCCACGGCGATCAGGTCCTGCATCGATACGGAGGTGCCGCCGGTGAGCTGCGCGATCATCGCATGCGCCGTCGAGGCCCCGACCGAGCCCGCCAGTTTCCGCTCCAGCCGGGCGAGGAAATCGGGTGTGGTGTCGGGCAGGAACCCGGCCTTGCCCTGCCCCGCCGCCTGCGCTTGGAAGAAGTGCTGCGCAGGCTCGGCGCCGAGAATCCGCTGCGACATCGACAGCAGGTCCTCGGCCTCGGCGCCGCCTTGCACCCAAGAGCGCGCTGCGGGGCTTTGATCGTAGATATTGACAAAGGCCACGCCCTGCAGCCGCTCCATAGGGCCGGGGAAGGACAGCATCGAGAAGACCAGAAAGGCCAGCGTGTTGAACAGCAGCGACCAGAACAGCGCATGCAGCAGCGGGTCGAGTCCCGCGATCCCGAACAGCGCATGCGGGCGCAGCCATTCGAACCCGAACAGCCCGTGATCCAGAACGATCTGCGGTATCAGCCCGGCATCGCCCACCGAGGGCAGAAAGAGCGTATAGGCCCAAAGCGCGAAGCCGATCACCAGCCCCGCCGCCGCCCCCACATGGGTCGCGCCGCGCCAGAAGATGCCGCCGATCAGCGCGGGCAGAACCTGCGCCGCGCCCACGAATGCGATCAGGCCGATCGCCGCCAGCGCCTCGGAGCCGCCAGACATCCGGTAATAGGCATAGCCCATCGCCAACACCGCGATGATCGAGACCCGGCGCGAAGCCAGAACCAGCCCGCGCACATCGCCCTGGGCGCGCGGCCCCTCCCGGCGCAGCGCCAGCCACAGCGGCGTCACGATATGGTTCGAGACCATCGTCGCGAGCGCGATTGCCGCCACGATCACCATGGACGTCGCCGAAGAAAACCCGCCGAGGAAGGCCAGCAGCGCCAGCTTTCCTTGCCCCTCCGACAGCGGCAGCGTGAGCACGAACAGATCGGGGTTCGCGCCCTCGGGCATCCGCTCGAGCCCCATCACCGCGATCGGCACGACAAAGAGGCTCATCAGCATCAGATAGGCTGGAAAGGCCCAGCTTGCGGTCGCGAGGTGCCGCTCGTCGACATTCTCCACGACGAGCACCTGAAACATCCGCGGCAAGGTCAGGATCGCGGCTGCGGAGACGAAGGTCAGCCCCGCGAAGCGTCCCGGATGGAGATCCCATTCCGCGATCTTCGAAGCGTCGATCCGCGAGAGCATGTCCATCGGCCCGCCGCCGAGGCCCCAGACGACGAAGACGCCCACCGCGACCAGCGCGACCAGTTTCACCACGGCCTCCAACGCAATCGCGGTGACAACCCCGTGGTGCCGCTCGTTCGCATCGAGGTTTCGGGTGCCGAAGAGAATGGTGAAGATCGCGAGCCCGCCCGCGATCCAGAGCGCCGTCGCCCCTTGATCGGGCAGCGCCCAGCCCTCGGGTGTGCCAGCCGCGAAGACGCCGAAGCTCAGCGTCACCGATTGCAATTGCAGCGCAATGTAAGGCGTGGCGGCGGCGACCGACATCAGCGTGACGATGACGCCCAGCGTGTTCGACTTGCCGTAGCGGCTGGAAATCAGGTCCGCGATAGAGGTCACTCGATGGGTGCGCCCGATCCGCACCAGCTTGCGCAACACCCACCACCAGCCGACGAAGACAAGCGTCGGACCAAGGTAGATCGTCAGGAATTCCAAGCCCGAGCGCGCCGCGTAGCCGACCGCGCCGTAGAAGGTCCAGGCGGTGCAGTAGATCGACAGCGACAGCGTGTAGATCACCGGCGAGCGTAGGAAGCGCAAGCGGCGGCGCTGCGCCCGACGTTCGGCCACGAACGCCACCGAGAAGAGCACGATCACATAGGTCAGGCAGACCGCGACGAGATTGTTGAAGGGCATCTCAGCCCTCCGGCGGCGGCGCGTCCGACGCGCGGTCAGTGGGTGCGGCGGCGGTCGGGGCCTCGGCCTCGCCATTGCCTTCTGGCACGTCCTCTGCGTTGAGCACCGGGCCCAGCCCGCGGGAGATGGCGAAAGCCGCGACGATCAGCACGATCCAGACCGCGAAAAGGTAGAGCCCGCCACGCCCGGTGTCGGGCACAGGGGTCTGCGCCGGGTGCCACAGACCCGGCATCATGATCAGCACCAGCCCGACAATCGGCAAAAGCCGCGCCGCATCCATCAGGCGGCGGCGGCGATAGGAACGGCGGGCAAGAAAGAGCGGCTGGCCCGTCTGCGGCATCAGGCGGGCTCCCGGCGCGCTGCGCCCCCGCCGGTGATGGCTTCGAGCTGGTCGAGCACATCGCCATTGGCAAATGGCTTGGCGAGGAAGGCCGTCGCCCCGGCGCGGGTTGCGGCATCGCGGTCGCGCCCCTGCCCGCGCGCGCTGAGCATCAGAACGGGCAAATCGCGCAGCGCGGCATCCGCGCGCATATCGGCAAGGATTTCGAGACCGGAGCGCCCCGGCAGCATCAAATCGAGGATGATTGCGTCGGGCGGATCGCCGGTGATGCGCGCCATTGCCCGCGCGCCGTCTTCGAGCACCGACACCGTCCAGCCCGCACGCGTCAGGATGAACCGGATCGCTTCCGCGATATGCGGCTCGTCCTCGATCAACAGCACCTGTCTTTGCGCCATAGCCATCCCCCTCACCCGACTATCGCCACCGTGTCGCGCCCTGTCAAACCCTCACGCCCTCCCCGCCGACGCATCCGCGACGATCGAGGGCTCGCGCCGCCCCGGACACTCGCCACGCGGGCAGATCCGGCACGACGCCCCGATCGGGCGCCCCGGTGCATCAGCGCTCTGCGCGGGGGCTGGCAGGATCAGCATGGTGGCCCGCATCAGCACCGGACCGTCGAACCCCGTCGGACGCGGCTCGGAGACGGCATAGGTCAGGAAGCGTTGCGGCAAGCGCCCCGCCATATCGACCAGCGCCCGTATCGGCTGCATCGGCCGCGCGAGCGCCTCATAGAGCGGCCAGAGCGGACAGGCGGCGGCGAAGCGCGGCAGCAGGAATCCGGGGGCTGCGCGGCGGAAGGTCAGGGTGCCCGAGCCGTCGCAGACCACCAACCCCGGTTGGCCAAGCCCCGGCGCGCCCTCTGGCAAGGCCGCGAGCCGCCGCAACATCTGTGCGAGCGGCACGACGAAGCGCGCCGCCAGCGCGCCCGGGTCGGGGCCGAGCTCGGCCAGCGCCGCCAGCACCGGGTCCAGCGGCAAGGCCCGCGCATCCTCCGCCTGCCGCTGCAAATGGCCGCGCGCCAGTTCCCGGGCCGCCGAGGACGCCAATTCCGGCGCGCCCGCGATCAGTGCTTCCGGATCGTTGCCCGCCTCCTCCAGTTCCGGGACATGCCAGCCGCGCGCTTCGAGCCACGCCTCGAGCTGTTCTTGCGGCGAGGACAGGCCGGTCTCCGCAGTTTCCATCTCGTCGAGATAGCCGACCAGCGCCTCCGCGGTTCCCGACAGGCGCAGGCTTTCCTCCTGGATCGTGTTGAGAAACCGCGCACGCCATTCCGGCTCGATATCCTCGGTCTCGACAAGGATCGCGGCGGTGGAGCGCAGCGAGGTCACCGCCGAGAGCACCTCATGCAGCGATGTCAGCAGGAATGGGTCCTGCGCCATGCGCTCGGCATAGGTTTCGACCACGCGCTCCAACTCGGCCAGCCGCGCCTGACGGTTCACCAGAAGCGCGGCCCATGCGGGAAAGCGACCGACGAATTCCTCGATCCGGTCGAGATCGGGCGCGGCTTGGCTGGTACCGCCTGCGCCATTGCCGCTGCCTGTCTCCGCCAGTTCCAGCGACGCGACCGCTTCGCGCAGCCCTGCGAACAACGCCCCTTCCGCCCCCTCGCCCAGCGTGACCGGATCGACGCCCATCGCACCCGCGATCCGCTCGATCAACGCATCGCTGACACGGCGGCGGTTGTGTTCGATCAGGTTGAGATAGGCTGCCGAAATCCCGGAGGCCCGCGCCAGTTCAGCCTGCTTCAAACCAAGCGCATTGCGCCGCTCGCGGATGCGGGTGCCGGTCAGCGGGGAACGGGCCATGTAAACTCCTCCTGCACCCGTTTTTACAAACAAGTGCAGAAGAAGAAAATAGTTTTACAGCGGTTTACAGGACCTCAGCAGGATCCCGTTCCAGAGGGCGCGACCGTGGCCATGCCCGATATACCCCCGACACCCGGCTCGCATTCCCCGATATCGCGTTCAAGCTGCGTACAGCCTGCAAACGCGACCAGCGCGACGAGCGCGGCAAGCTGTGCGGCGGTTGCGAAAAAGCGGTTTTTCATGGCTCTCTCAAATTCTCGGCATGGGACGATTTCCCCATATGTCATTCTACATTGCCGGCCTGTTCGCTCTATGATCGACGTCAATTCCCGGCCCGATTTGACAGCTCCGCCCGATGCGCCATCATCAATGCGGCAGCGCAGCATAACAGCGCGGCAATTCGCGGAGACCCGGATGGAGCCCGAGACGATCGAGACCGAACTGGCGAGCGCCATCGATACGGCGCAGAAATTCCTGCCGGACTGGGCGGTGGCGCTGATCGCCTATGTGATCGCGGCGTTGATCGCGCTGCTGCTGTTTAGGGTGTTGTTCACGGCGCTCAACCGCGCCGTGGCCGATCGCGATCTGTTCTGGCGCTCGCTGGTCGCGCGGGGGGCGCAACCGATGCGGTTGATCCTGCTGATCGCCGCACTTGGCTTTGCGAACGGGCTCGCCCCGACAAGCCCGGCCGCGACCACAGCGATCACCCACATTCTGCTCGTCGCGCTGATCCTCTGCCTCGCCTGGATCGCCTATACCGCGCTTTACATCTGGACGACGATCCATCTGCGGCGCTTCAAGCTCGACGCGGAAGACAACCTGCTGGCGCGCAAGCACGTCACCCAGACCCGCATCCTGATGCGTGTGGCGAAAGTGATGATCGTGATCATCGCGGTCGCAGCCGCCCTGATGACCTTTCCCGCCGTGCGCCAATATGGCGTGTCGCTTCTGGCGGCGGGTGGCGCGGCGGGTATCGTGGTTGGTCTTGCACTGCAGCCGGTGCTCAAGAACCTCTTTGCGGGCATTCAGCTTGCCCTGACCCAGCCGATCCGCATCGACGACGCGCTGATCGTCGAGGGCGAATGGGGCAATGTCGAAGAAATTACATCGACTTATGTCGTCATCCGCATCTGGGATTGGCGGCGGCTCGTGGTACCCTTGAGCTATTTCATCGAGCAGCCTTTCCAGAACTGGACCCGCGAAAGCGCCGATCTGATCGGCACCGTCATGATCTACCTCGACCACACGGCCGACGTCGCCGCGATCCGCGCGAAGGCCGAAGAGATCACCCGTGCCGATCCGCTCTGGGACGGTAAGGTCTTTGCCCTGCAGGTGACCGATTTCCGCGAGCGGGTGATGGAGGTACGCATCCTCGCCTCCGCGCGCAACGGTCCGCGCACCTACGATCTGCGCTGCCATATTCGCGAGGAGCTGGTGGCGTGGATTCAGGCCGAAATGCCCCACGCATTGCCCCGCACGCGGGCCGATCTGTCGCCGGCGGAGGCGGCATTCCTCGGCGCGTCCTCCGGCGAAGCCGCAACAACGGAGGCACCACCCGACGAGATGCCTTCCGCATAAGAGCTTGCCCCATCTGTCTCCCACGAAGTCTCGGCATCCCGGCGCTAATCGAAGGCCCCGAAATGCGCCCCGTAATTCACGGCCCGGTTGGAGCACCTATCCATCGCATCCACGAGCCATTGGCGATCGGGCACAGGTCTGCCGATCAGATGGTGCCCGAGCGCATCTTCGCCCTTCGCGATATTGCCCGCGACATCGCCGCTGAATGTCAGCAGGCGCTTCAGCCAGAAATCCTGCGCCTGCCCGATATATCCCCCGCTTCCGCCGCCCGAGAGCGCACGGACCACGGCGAGGCAATAGGCGGCCTCGATCGGCTGGGTGGGCGTGTCGAAAAGGTAGCTCGGCGGAGCCGCGAACTGGCTTTTCCATGCGAGGTAGAACAGCCCGCCCGCGACGCTGATCACGACGACTGCGTAGAACGCGGTCAGGGCCGGGTGCGTGCGCTGCTGACGCCTGCGAGCCCGTGCGCGGGCGCGCGCACGCTGCGCGGTCATTGATCGATCGGCCATGCGAGTGCCTCCTGCCGCTCAGCAAAGCCGATTCCCCTTAAGAAACCCCGAATATGAAAAAGCCCCCCGGCGCACCGGAGGGCTTCGTGTTTCGCGAGAGTGTCTCTCTTATTCGAGGCCAGCCTTGTCGGTCACATCATGGGTCCAAGCGCCTTCCGGCTTCTTGGTGATGACCGGGTCCGAACCGCCCGACATCAGAACGTCGACCGTGCGCTCGTAATCGGCGGGGTCGAGCGTGCCGTTCGAGCCAGCGGTCAGCTTGGAGACTTCTTTCATCATGCCGACTTGGTGCTCCATCGTCTGCGCACCGGTCTCGTCATTGTCGAGAATGATCTGTGCGGCCTCGTCGGGATGCTCCTCGGCGTATTTCCAGCCTTCCATCGAGGCTTTCACGAACTTCGCCATCTTGTCGACGAAGGCCGGGTCCTTGAGGTTCTCTTCGAGCACGTAAAGACCGTCTTCGAGCGTCGCGACGCCTTCGTCTTCATACTTGAAGGTCACCAGCTGGTCGGGCTGAATGCCCGCTTCGAGCACCTGCAGATACTCGTTATAGGTCATGGTCGAGATACAGGCCGCCTGCTTTTGCAGCAGCGGATCGACGTTGAAGCCCTGCTTGAGCACGGTCACGCCATCGTCGCCGCCTTCGGTCGAGATGCCGAGATGGTTCATCCAGCTCAGGAACGGGTATTCATTGCCGAAGAACCACACGCCCAGCGTATGGCCAGGGAAGTCCTCGGGGGTCTTGATGCCGCTTTCCTTGAGGCAGGTCAGCATCATGCCCGACTTCTTGAAGGGCTGGGCGATGTTCACGAGCGGCAGCCCTTTCTCGCGGGCCGCCAGCGCCGCCGGCATCCAGTCGACGATGACATCGGCGCCACCGCCTGCGATCACCTGTTCGGGCCCGATATCGGGGCCGCCCGGCTTGATGGTCACGTCGAGGCCCGCATCCTCGTAGAAGCCCTTGTCGAGCGCGACATAGTAGCCCGCGAACTGGGCCTGCGTGACCCATTTCAGCTGCAGCGTCACGTCCTCGTTGGCCCAAGCGGCCCCCGCCATGGTGAGGCTTGCGGCCACCCCTGCGATCAGTTTCTTCATCTTTCACTCCACTGTTGGCCCCGGATCTTTACGCCCGGGATTTTGAGTTGTTCTCAGGCTCTTCCTTGCCCTTACGTCCGGGCCCGTTGCGACGGG
The DNA here is from genome assembly GCF_002020075.1 of Thioclava sp. F36-7. Lineage (NCBI taxonomy): Bacteria > Pseudomonadati > Pseudomonadota > Alphaproteobacteria > Rhodobacterales > Paracoccaceae > Thioclava > Thioclava sp. F36-7. Next base: position 18,084 of record NZ_MPZR01000001.1, read on the forward strand.
TGCCAGAAAGTCACCAGCTTCTCGATCAGGGCGACAAGCCCATAGAAGCCCGAGCCCGCGAGGGCCGCAACGGTAATTTCCGACCACACGAGCGGCAGATCAAGCTGCCCCACCGCGGTCGAGATGCGAAAGCCCATTCCTTTCGTCGGGCTGCCGAAAAATTCGGCAACGATCGCACCGATCAAAGCCAGTGTCGTCGCGATCTTCAACCCATTGAAGAGAAACGGCATCGCCGCTGGCAGGCGCATCTTGAAAAGCCCCTGCCAATAGCTTGCGGAATAGGTCGCCATCAGGTCGCGCTGCAGCGCATTCGTGGCCGCCAGCCCCGCCACCATGTTCACCAGGACGGGGAAGAAGACCATGACCACGACGACCGCCGCTTTCGACTGCCAGTCGAAGCCGAACCACATCACGAGGATCGGCGCGATCCCGACGATCGGCAGGGCCGCGACGAAATTCCCGATCGGCAGCAGCCCGCGTTGCAGGAAGGGCGAGCGGTCGATCAGGATCGCCACCACCACTGCAGCACCACAGCCGATGATGTAGCCCGACAGCGCGCCTTTCAGGATCGTCTGCACGAAATCCTCGCGCAGCACATCGGTCGAGGCCATCAGGCTCGCCGCGATCTGGCTCGGGGCGGGCAGGATCACCGGGCTGATATTCAGCCCGCGCACCAGACCTTCCCACAGAAGCAGAAGGGTGATGCCGAACAAAGCCGGGATCACGAAACGCGCCCAACGCTCCGAGCCATGATGGCGCGCAAGCCAGGAATTGAGGGCCCAGGCCGCCAGCCAGAAGACGATTGCGAAAATAAGCCAGCTCATTGCACCATCCCCATCCGCTTGAGCGTGATTTGTTCGATGATACCGACCACCACCACGAGGATCGCCGCGAGCGCCGCCGCTGCGAACAGAGCGGACCAGATCTGCACCGTCTGCCCGTAATAGCTGCCCGAAAGAAGCCGCGCGCCAAGCCCGCGGGTCGCGCCCGCCGGCAGTTCGGCCACAATGGTACCGACGAGGCTAGCCGCCACGCCCACTTTCAGCGAGGCGAAGAGATACGGCATCGACGACGGCAGCCGCAGCTTCCAGAAGGTCGCGCCCTGGCTCGCATTATAGGTCTTCAGCAGATCGAGCTGCATGTGATCGGGCGCGCGCAGCCCCTTCACCATGCCGACGAGCACGGGGAAGAAGCTCAAGTAAGCCGCGATGATCGCCTTGGGCAACAGCCCGGTGATCCCGAGGCTCGCGAGAACCACGATCACCATCGGCGCGATGGCGAGGATCGGGATCGTCTGGCTCGCGATCGCCCAGGGCATCACGCTCAGGTCCATCGCTCGGCTATGGGTGATGCCCACCGCCAGCAGAATGCCCAGACCGGTGCCCAGCGCGAAGCCCGCAAGCGTCGCAGACAGCGTGATCCAGCCGTGGAAGACAAGGCTGCGCTTGGAGGTGATCTTCTGCCCGGCCACACCTTCCCAAAGCCCGACAGCCACCTGATGCGGGGCGGGCAGAACGGGGCGTTTCTGGGTCAGCGTGTCGGTGACAAGCTCGGAGAACGTGACCTCTTCACCGGCGCGTGCGGCCTGATCGTAGGTCCATTGCGAGTTCATCCAGACGGTCGCTGCGTACCAAAGCAGCAGGATCGCGGCCAAAACTGTCAGAACGGGTGCGATCATCTTCATCAGATCGCCCTCCCCTTCGGTTTGGCCGAACGCGCCTTTGACGAGGCCGAGAGCTGCGCGCAGTCCCGCCCGGTCCGGGTTTCGGTCATGCGGTCATTCATCATAGGCATGCCCCGCCCGCAGCCCCTCGCGCACCCGGTGCGCGATCTGCAGGAATTCCTCGCTGTCGCGGATGTCGAGCGGGCGCGGCCCATTCGGCAACGTGCTCTCGATCACCTCGTGGATGCGGCCCGGACGGGGCGACATCACCACGATCTTGGTCGACAGATAGACCGCTTCCGGGATCGAGTGGGTCACAAAACCGATCGTCTTGTTGGTGGCCGACCAGAGCTTGAGAAGCTCCTCGTTGAGCTTGTCGCGCACGATCTCGTCGAGCGCGCCGAAAGGTTCGTCCATCAGCAGGATCTCGGCGTCGAAGGCCAGCGCCCGCGCGATCGAAGCACGCTGCTGCATGCCGCCCGAAAGCTGCCAGGGGAACTTCTTGCCGAAGCCTTCGAGGTCGACCAGCGAGAGCACTTTCTCAACACGCTCTTCCTGCTGCGCCTTGGAATAACCCATGATTTCCAGCGGAAGTTTCACATTTCCCGCAATCGTGCGCCAAGGGTAAAGACCAGCCGCCTGAAACACGTAGCCGTAGCTGCGCGCCTTGCGGGCTTCCTCCGGCGAGATGCCGTTCACGGTCAGCGAGCCGCCCGTGGGCGTCTCCAGAGCCGCGATGCAGCGCAGGAAGGTCGTCTTGCCGCAGCCCGACGGGCCGATGAAGCTCACGAATTCGCCCTTCTCGATATCGAGATCGATATCTTTCAGCGCGTGAACCGAACCGTCCCCCGTCTGGAAAGTCAGATTGAGCCCGCGGGCCTGAATTACCGGTGCTGCCGTCATCCGCGCCTCCACAGGGTTTTATCCGCAATCTCGACGCTGTTGCCCGCCGGGTCGCGCAGGTAGATCGACCGCGCCCCGTTCGGCCAATAGAAGTCGGCCTCAATCTCCACGTTATTGTCCCTCAAATGTCGTTCCCATTCGTTCAGTTGATCCGCGTCCGCCGCGAGGCATACATGCCCCGGTCCGACCGCGCCATGCGGTGGAACGGGCAGCGCCGCCTCCGGGTCGGGTGGCTCCCGCGTGGCCTGAGCGATGAAGGTCAGGATCACGCTGTCGCCACAGCGGAAAAAGACATGCCGCCCGTCGCGACGGGTGAGCCGCTCGAGCCCCAGCAGCCCGCCGTAGAAGGCTTCGGTCGCGTCGAGATCCTCGACATAGACCGCAGCCTCCAAAACGCCGGAACTGACCGGGGCCGCCATTGCGCCTTATACCCCGGTCGCCGGGATACCGCTGCGTTCGACCGGACGCGGCGCGGTGAGCTCTTTCCAGGTGGACAGTGCCTTGGTCACCGGCATGCCCGGATCGCGGGCAACGAATTCTCCGTGGCCCTCGGGCGTCTGGATCTTGCCATCGGCCCAGGCGACGACACCGCGGCTGAGCGTGTAGCGCGGCAGGCCCTTGACCTCTTTGCCCTCGAACACGTTGTAGTCGATGGCAGATTGCTGGGTCTCGGCCGAGATCGTCTTGGTCGCTTCCGGATCCCAGACCACGAGATCGGCATCCGCACCGACTAGAACCGCGCCCTTCTTCGGATAGACGTTGAGGATCTTCGCGATGTTGGTCGAGGTGACGGCCACGAACTCGTTCATCGTGATCCGACCCGTCTCGACCCCATAGGTCCAGAGCATCGGCATCCGGTCTTCCAAGCCGCCGGTGCCGTTCGGGATTTTGGTGAAATCGCCCACGCCATAGCGCTTCTGCTCGGTCGAGAAGGCGCAGTGATCGGTCGCGACCACCGAAAGCGAGCCCGAAGCCAGACCGGCCCAGAGGCTGTCCTGATGCTGCTTGTTGCGGAAGGGCGGCGACATCACGCGACGTGCGGCGTGGTCCCAATCCTTGTCGAAATACTCGGACTCATCGAGCGTGAGGTGCTGGATCAGCGGCTCGCCCCAGACGCGCTTGCCCTGCATCTTGGCGCGGCGGATCGCTTCGTGGCTCTCCTCGCAGGAGGTGTGCACGACATAAAGCGGCACGCCCGCCATATCGGCGATCATGATCGCGCGGTTGGTGGCCTCGCCTTCGACCTGCGGCGGGCGCGAATAGGCGTGACCTTCGGGCCCGTTATTGCCATCTGCCAGCAGCTTCGCGGACAGCTCCGCCACGACGTCGCCGTTCTCGGCATGAACCAGCGGGATTGCGCCCAGCTCGGCGCAACGCTTGAAGCTCGAATAGAGCTCGTCATCGTTCACCATCAGCGCGCCCTTATAGGCCATGAAATGCTTGAAGGTGTTGATGCCGCGCTCAGTGACCTGCTTCATCTCGTTGAAGACCTGCTCGCTCCACCAGGTGATCGCCATGTGGAAGGAGTAGTCGCAATGCGCGCGGGTCGATTTGTTGTCCCAGCGCTTGAGCGCTTCCAGCAGGCCCTCGCCCGGCGCGGGCAGCGCGAAATCGACGACCATCGTGGTGCCGCCGGCCAGCGCCGCGCGGGTGCCGGATTCGAAATCGTCGCTCGAATAGGTGCCCATGAAGGGCATCTCGAGATGGGTGTGCGGATCGATCCCGCCCGGCATCACATAGCAACCGGTCGCGTCGATCTCTTCGTCGCCTTTCAGGTTCGGGCCGATCTCGATGATCTTGCCGCTATCGATCAGCACATCCGCCTTGTAGGTCAGATCGGCGGTGACGATGGTTCCGTTCTTGATGACTTTGGTCATTGTTTACCTCCCACGAAGGTCTTCCGCCTTCGATTTGGTTCAAATATCCCGGGGGTGAGGCGCTTAGCGCCGAGGGGGCAGCGCCCCCTCTTCCGCCCGTCTCAGCTTACGATTTCCGCGGATTCCAGCACGGCGTGGAACAGCACATCGGCGCCCGCGCCTGCCCAGTCCTTGGAAATATCCTCGGCCTCATTATGGCTCAGCCCGTCGACGCAGGGGCACATCACCATCGCCGTCGGCGCGACCGCGTTGATCCAGCAGGCATCGTGGCCCGCGCCCGAGATGATGTCGCGATGCGAATAGCCCAGACGCTCGGCGGCGCTGCGCACGGCGCTCACGCAGGTCGGATCGAAGGTGACCGGGTCGAAGCCGCCGGTCTTCTCGAACTCCACCTCAAGGCCCATCTCGTCGCAGATCTTTTTCGCTCCCTCGCGCAGTCGCTTTTCCATATCCTCGATCACGCTCAGATCGGGCGAGCGGAAATCGACGGTGAACACGGCTTTGCCGGGGATCACGTTACGCGAATTCGGGTAGATGTCGATATGGCCAGCCGCGCCCACCGCATGGGGCTTGTGCGACCACGCGATCTCGTCGACCAGTTCCAGCACGCGCGCCATGCCGAGGCCCGCATTCTTGCGCATCGGCATCGGGGTGGAGCCGGTATGCGCATCCTTGCCGGTGATCGTCACTTGGGTCCAGCTGAGGCCCTGCCCGTGTGTGACGACACCGATATCCTTGCCTTCGGCCTCGAGGATCGGGCCCTGCTCGATATGCAGTTCGAACATCGCGTGCATCTTGCGCGCACCGACCTCTTCGTCGCCGACCCAGCCGACACGCTTCAGCTCGTCGCCGAATTTCTTGCCTTCCGCATCTTCGCGATCGTAGGCCCAGTCCTGCGTGTGAATGCCCGCGAACACGCCCGAGGCCAGCATCGCCGGAGCGAAGCGCGTGCCCTCTTCGTTGGTCCAGTTGGTCACGACGATCGGGTGCTTGGTCTTGATCCCGAGATCGTTCATCGAGCGCACCGCCTCCAGCGCGCCGAGCACACCGAGGACACCGTCGTATTTGCCGCCCGTGGGCTGCGTGTCGAGGTGGCTGCCCATATAGACCGGCAGCGCATCGGGGTCTTCGCCCGCGCGGGTCGCGAACATGTTGCCCATCGTGTCGACGCCCATCGTCATGCCGGCCTCTTCGCACCATTTCTGGAACAGCGCGCGGCCTTCGGCATCCGCATCGGTGAGGGTCTGGCGATTATTGCCCCCGGCGACGCCGGGACCGATCTTGGCCATCTCCATGAGACTGTCCCAAAGGCGATCGGGATTGATGCGGAGGTTTTCTCCGGGTGCTGACATTTCATAACTCCCTGTCGGCTGCGTGGGGGTTATCCCCTCTTGCGACGAATCTTTTTCTGACCGTATGGTCAGGTTGAGTGGGCCACGGTCTGACCATTCGGTCAACAAAAATCAGGACGTATTTTGAATGAAAGATAATGAGAGCGGCAAGCGCACAAAAAATGGGCAAGCCAGCCGGGGAAGCCGTGCCGAGGCGCGGCGCGCCACCGAGGAATCGATCCTGAAAGCCGCCGAGAGAGTCTTCGCCGAGGCCGGATTCGGCGGGGCCACGATGCAGCTGATCGCGGATGTTGCGGGGCTCCCGAAAGCCAATCTCCATTACTATTTCGAGACGAAAGAGTCGCTCTATCGGCGGGTCGTGGAGCGCATTTTCAACATCTGGTTGGAAGCGGCCGATGTGTTCGACGAGGCAAGCGGGCCGTCCGAGGGGATCGGTGCCTATATCGACGCCAAAATGGAGATTTCGCGCAATCACCCGAACGGCTCGAAGGTCTGGGCGTCAGAGGTGATGCACGGCGCACCGGTGATTCAGGATTACCTGGAGACGACGCTGCGCGACTGGACCGAGGGCCGCGCGGTGATCATCCGACGCTGGATCGCGGAAGGCAAAATGGCCGAGGTCGACCCGCATCACCTGCTCTACATGCTCTGGGCGACCACCCAGCACTACGCCGATTTTTCGCATCAGATCGAGACACTGAACGGCGGCGCGCCGCTGAGCGACGCTCAGTGGGAAGAGGCGAAGACCTGCGTGAAAAGCATCGTGCTGCGCGGGATCGGCGTAACCTGATTGCTCAATTCGCCGCCGGGTCGGCGGAGATATTCGGCGCGCCGACGGGGGCGACATCCGATTTTGCATCCGCCGCCGGGGCTTGCGAAGCCTCCTCCGATGCCTCCGGCTCTTCCGGCAGCGTCTCGGTCTCGACCGGGCGCATCGGCGCACCGGCCACGCCCGCAGGCAGATGCGTCTCGGGCAGTTTCGCGCCCAGAAGCTCCTTCCCGTCCGAGGTCGGCTCGACCGGATCGGCCTCCAGCCCCACCGCCTCTGCGCCGGTATCCGAACAGACGTAAATCGCGCCGCCCACGACCACCGCCGTGGCCGCGAGCGCAGGGGTCGAGGCCCCCGCCAGCACGCCAAGCCCCGCATCGCGCAGCTTCTTTTGCAGGTTTCCGGCCTGATCCGAGACGATCATGCCGCCGATTTTCTTGCCCAGAACCTTGCTCGCCGCATCGCCCACGGCGCTTTCGGCCTCATCGCGCAGATCGCCTGCGGCCTTCGCGGTGCCCTTGATACGTTCGCAGATACTTTTCGACGGCTTTCGGCAGAGCCCGTAGGCGTCGCGCTCGCCCCGGTCGTAGCCCAGATAGGTCTCGGCCTCCTTGTCCCATTGCAAACAGAACGGGGCGCGGCTTTCGTCGTCCATCTCGGGCGTCAGGGCGCGCAGGGTGACCAGCGCCGGGCAGGTCACCTCCCCTTTCTCGCCAAACAGCTTCTCGCGCAGCGAGCGGCTTTCCTTCAGTGCTGCGTTCTCCGCGTCATAGACGTAGGAATAGGTCTTGCCGCGAATGGAGGTTTCGCACGGCACCAGTTCTGCCATGGCGGGCAGCGGGCAGATCAGGGCAAGGACAAAGGTCAGGCGCAGCATCGCGAGTCTCCGGGCATCCCTGCGCAACATAGTCCCCGCCCCCGCCGCCACAAGGTCGCGCAATCTGGCGAAACGGTGCTCGGCGGGGTTTCGCGCGGCACCGCACAGATCCTGTTTCTAGACCTGCGCGCAGCATGGGTTAACTTGGTCGCAAGAGAGATAGGGAGAAAGACATGCGCAAGATGCAGGTGCAGGGCGTCCATCACATCACTCTGACCGGGGCGGACCGGCAGAGCTCGATCGATTTCTGGGAAGGGCTGCTCGGGATGCCGTTCATCTTCGACCAACCCAATCTGGACAATGCCGATGAGGGGCATCTCTATTTCGACCCGGGCGACGGGCGGCTGATCACCGTTTTCACCAATGAGAGCCGCAAGCCTGTCCATGACCGCACCCCCACCGATCCGGGCTGCGTGCATCACCTCGCCTTCAATGTCTCGATGGCGACGCATCGGCAGGTCGTGGCGCGGCTCGATGCGCGCGGGATCGCGCATTCCGGCGTGAAGGATCGCGGTTTCATGGATTCGATCTATTTCAAGGATCCGCTGGGGCTGCTGATCGAACTGGCGACCTACAAGTTCGAGCCGCCGCGCGGATCGTCCCATGCCGAGGTGATGATCGAAGCCCATCGCATCCGGGTCGCGTGCGGCGACAAAGCGATAGGCGAGGAACATCTGGCCGATGCGATCGAGATGATCGTGGAGCGCTCGCAGCAATCGCTGAGCGAGGATCGCGGGGCGAAGAACCCGTATTGAGGCCCCCCATATTGGGGAGGCGCAGTGAGGGCCGCGCCCGACCTCGGGTGGGCGCGTCGCGTCACCTGTGGTCAGGCACTTAATCTCGCAAGCCCGCAAGACAGATATGCCCGCGACGACATCGCCAATGCGCCCTGCCGGGGGGAGGTCGGGCGCGGCCCGGGGCTGGTCGCCCCGCGCCCTCAAGCACCACTCAGCAAAAAACGGCCGCGCAAATCCTGCGCGGCCGTCTTGTCATCTCGGCTTGGGCCCGATTACTCGACCTCTTCGAGCACCTCTTTGAGCGTGCCGACCAGCTCGTCGATCTGCTCTTTCGAGATGATCAGCGGCGGGCTCATCGCGATAATGTCGCCGGTGGTGCGGATCAGGATGCCTTTCTCATAGGCCTTCAGGAAGGCCGAGAAGGCGCGCTTCGTGGGTTCGCCCGCGATCGGCTCCAGCTCGACCGCGCCGATCAGACCCTCGTTGCGGATGTCGATCACGTTGCGCACGCCCTTGAGCGAATGCAGCGCCTCTTCCCAATAGGGGGCAAGCTCGGCGGCGCGCTCGAACAGGCCCTCTTCGCGATAGGTCTCGATCGTCGCGATCCCGGCGGCGGCGGCGATCGGGTTGCCGGAATAGGTGTAGCCATGGAACAGCTCGATCATGTGCTCGGGGCCGTTCATGAAGGCATCGTGAACCTCGGCCGTTGCCAGAACCGCGCCCATCGGGATCACGCCGTTGGTGAGGCCCTTCGCGGTCGTCATCATATCTGGCACGACACCGTATTTCTCGGCGGCGAAGGCCGCGCCCGTGCGCCCGAAACCGGTGATCACCTCGTCGAAGATCAGCAGGATGCCGTGCTTCTTCGTGATGTCGCGCAGCTTCTGCAGGTAGCCTTTCGGCGGCAGCAGCACGCCGGTCGAGCCCGCAACCGGCTCCACGATGACGGCGGCGATGGTCTCGGCGCCATGCAGCGCGATAATACGCTCGAGGTCGTCGGCCAAATGCGCTCCATGCTCGGGGCAGCCCTTCGACCAACGGTTCTCCTCGGGCAGATGGGTGTGCGGCAGGTGATCGACGCCCGGCACGAGCGGGCCGAAGACCTTGCGGTTGGTGACGATACCACCGACCGAGATGCCGCCAAAGTTCACGCCGTGATAGCCGCGCTCGCGTCCGATCAGACGGGTGCGGGCGCCGTCGCCGCGCGCACGGTGATAGGCGATGGCGAGTTTCAGCGCGGTCTCGACCGATTCTGAGCCGGAATTGGTGTAGAAGACATGCGCCATCTCGTCGGGCGCGATGTCGAGGATGCGGTTAGCCAGCTCGAACGCGATCGGATGGCCCATCTGGAAGGCGGGCGCGTAATCGAGCTCGGCGGCCTGTTTCTGGATCGCCTCGGTGATCTTCGGACGGCAATGGCCCGCGTTGCAGCACCAAAGACCAGCCGTGCCGTCGAGCACCTGACGCCCGTCCGAGGTGGTGTAATGCATATCCTTCGCGCCCACGAACATGCGCGGGTTCTTCTTGAACTGGCGGTTCGCCGTGAAGGGCATCCAGAAAGCGTTGAGATCGTTGGGGGACTTGCGGTCGAGCGCCATGGAAAAACTCCGGTCGGGCGGCCGGGTCGAGACACGGCCGGATTGTCTAGTTTGACCGAACGGTCAGACTCACGCTAGCACAGCTTAGGAACCAGTCAAGCGGCCTTCAATGCGCGTTAAAAGCGCACTCTGCCGCCCCGTAGCGATTGATCCCGCAGTAACGCTTCGGTTAACATAAAACACGAACTGGGAGACGAATATTTGGCAGACGACCTCGACCCGCGCGACTTCACCAGCGACGATGACGGCAAACGCCCGCTGACCCGGATACAAAAGGTCAATCGCGGCAAGATTCTCGAGGCGGCGCTGGACGTATTCTCCGCGCATGGGTTCCGCGGCGCGACGCTCGACCAGATCGCGGCGGAAGCCGGGCTGAGCAAGCCGAACGTGCTCTATTACTTCCCCTCGAAAGAGGCGATCCACGAAGCGCTTCTTGCTGGGCTTCTCGATATTTGGCTCGCGCCGCTGCGCGCGATTGATCCTGCGGGCGAGCCGCGCGAGGAAATCATGCGCTACATGCGCCGCAAGCTCGAGATGAGCCGAGAGATGCCGCGTGAAAGCCGCCTGTTTGCCAACGAAGTCTTGCAGGGCGCGCCCCGGATGGGCGCGGGATTGTCCACCGATCTCAAGACCTTGGTGGACGAGAAGGCCAAGGTGATCGAGGGCTGGATCGCCGAGGGACGTCTTGCCCCGGTCGATCCGCATCACCTGATCTTCTCGATCTGGGCGCTCACCCAGCATTACGCCGATTTCGACACGCAGGTGCGTGCGGTGCTCGGCCCGGGCAAGGACCCGATCGAAGGGGCGGCGCCGTTCCTCGATATGCTATTCGCGCGGCTGCTCAAGCCATAAGCGGTTAAGCCTTCCGTAACTATCCCCGGAGTTTCTGCCTGATCTTAACGGTCCGGTAACGCCCCCGGCGCAGTCTGAGGATGCGTGGGGGCGCAGGAATATGGAGCTCGGGATGGACCGGATTTCGGGGTTGATGCCTCAGGTCGGGTGGTCGCCTCTGTTGACGGTGGCGGCCCCGAAGACAGCGCCTGCCAGCACGGTGGAGGCGGCGGCCAATGCGGCCAATGCCAACGGCGGCCTCGGCGCAAATGTAGACACCCAAACGTCGCAGGATCGCGCGCAGCAAGTGCGCGCCTTGGAAGCGCGCGCGGCACGCGGCGCCAGCGCGTTGAAGGAGGAAGGGCAGGATCGGGGCACGGAGGATGCAAGCCAACCGTACCGTTCACTTGGCAGACGCGATGGGGGTGCACGCCCCGATCCCGATGCCTTGACCGGCCCGATCCCGACATTCGAGGTCACACCGCTCGAGGCCCAGGCCGCTGCGCTCTGGGCTGCGCCGGACCTTGTGGACACCTCGGACGCCCCCGCCCCGGAGCCCGTGCAGCCCACCGACACGATCCAGACCACCGATACATCGATGGAAGAGCGTGCGGAGGTCAAAGCGCCCGACACCGCCAGGGAGGCGCGTGCCGAGCCTGCACCGCAGGCGGAAGATAAAAACGACGCGCCCTCCGATCATCGGAGCGGCGCGTCGCAGGAGGGATGGTCTCAGGTTGCCCCGCAGGTCGCGCCGAACCTCGACGTGACCCGCTAGGCCCCTGCCCTTACTCGGCTGCCGTCGCAGCCGAGGGGTTGTTGGGATGGCTCGTCCAGTTGGCGTAGTCGCCGACCGTCTCGCCGGTGCGCGGATCCACCTCGCCCTTGTCCATCTTGCGCATCGTGATGCACTCGACCGGGCAGACTTCGACGCAGAGGTTACAGGCCACGCATTCCTCGTCCTTGACCGAGTAGACGCGATCTTCGGTCACGGCGATCGCCTGGTGCGAGGTGTCCTCGCAGGCGGCGTAGCAGCGACCGCATTTGATGCAATCGTCCTGATTGATCTCGGCCTTGGTGACGTAGTTGAGGTTCAGATACTGCCAATCGGTCACGTTCGGCACCGCGCGCCCCACCAGTTCGGAGGTCGAGGTGAAGCCCTTGCGATCCATGTAATCGCTGAGGCCCGAGATCATTTCCTGCACGACCTTGAAGCCATAGGTCATCGCCGCCGTGCAGACCTGCACATTGCCAGCCCCGAGCGCCATGAACTCTGCCGCATCGCGCCAGGTGGTCACGCCACCGATACCCGAGATCGGCAGACCCGCCGTTTCGGGATCGCGCGCGATCTCGGCCACCATGTTCAGCGCGATCGGCTTCACCGCCGGACCGCAATAGCCGCCATGGGTGCCCTTGCCGTCGATCGTCGGCTCCGGCGCGAAATCGTCCAGATCGACCGAGGTGATCGAGTTGATCGTGTTGATCAGCGAAACGGCATCCGCCCCGCCGCGCTTGGCGGCCTCCGCCGGGCGGCGGATATCAGTGATGTTAGGCGTGAGCTTCACGATCACCGGCAGGCTGCAATATTGCTTACACCAGCGGGTGACCATCTCGATATATTCTGGCACCTGCCCCACCGCAGAGCCCATGCCGCGCTCGGCCATACCATGCGGGCAGCCGAAGTTCAGCTCGATCCCGTCGGCGCCGGTTTCCTCGACCAGCGGCAGGATCGCTTTCCAGCTCTCCTCGTCACAGGGCACCATCAGCGAGACGATGATCGCGCGGTCCGGGTAGTCCTGCTTGACCGCCTTGATCTCGCGCAGGTTGGTCTGCAGCGGACGGTCGGTGATCAGCTCGATATTGTTGAGACCGAGCAGACGGCGATCCGCGCCATAGATCGCCCCATAACGCGGGCCGTTGACGTTGACGACGGGCGGGCCTTCCGAGCCCAGCGTCTTCCACACGACCCCACCCCAACCGGCTTCAAAAGCGCGGCGGACATTGTATTCCTTGTCCGTCGGCGGCGCGGAGGCGAGCCAGAACGGGTTGGGGGATTTGATACCGATGAATTCAGAAGTCAGATCGGCCATCTCTTAGCCCTCCATCAGGAATTGGTGGATTTCTTCAGCCGCATCGCGCCCCTGCGCGACCGCCGTCACGGTCAGGTCTTCGCCGGCATGGGTGCAATCGCCCCCCGCCCAGACCCGTTCGACCGAGGTGCGGCCTGCGCCGTCCACCTTGATCTTGCCGCCCGCGACTTCGACCTTCGGAGGCATGTCGCCCAGCGTCTGACCGATGGCCTTGAAGACCTGATCGGCGGACAGCTTGAAGGTGGCGTCGGTCATCTCCAGACCGCCCTCGCCCTTCTTCGTGTAGGCGAATTCGACCTGACGCACCGCGCCGTTGCCATGGATGGCGATGGGGGCGGCGTTCTCGATGATGTTCACGCCATGGGTCAGCGCGTGTTCCTGCTCGACCGTGCTGGCGGGCATCTCGGCGCGCGAACGACGGTAGACGAGGGTCACGTTGAGCGCGCCCAGCAGCTTCGACTGCACGGCCGCGTCGACCGCCGTCATACCGCCGCCGATCACGACCACGTCGCGCCCGATCGGCAGCTCGGCCAGATCGGAGGCCTGACGCAGCTCCGCGATGAACTCGGTCGCGGGGCGGATGCCGTCCTTGTCCTCACCCTCGAGGCGCAGTGCGTTCACGCCCGACAGCCCCATCCCGAGGAAGACCGCATCGTAATCGCCCAGCAGCTCGGCCAGATCGCCATCCCCGACGCGGCCCAGCTGCCAGTTCTCGACGATGGTGATGCCGCCGATCTGCATCAGCCAGTCGACTTCCGCCTGCGCGAATCCGCCCGGCGTTTTGTAGCTGGCGATGCCGTATTCGTTGAGCCCGCCCGGCTTCGAGCGCGCATCGTAAACGGTGACCTCGTGGCCCTTCATCGCGAGACGGTGCGCACAGGCGAGACCCGCAGGCCCGGCGCCCACGACCGCCACCGATTTTCCGGTGCGCTCGGCGCGGGTGTAGGGGTGGCTTTGCTTGGCCATCAACGTATCGGTCGCGAAACGCTGCAGCGCGCCAATCTCGACCGGCTCGCCTTCCGAATCCATGCGGACACAGGAGCCTTCACAGAGGTTCTCGGTCGGACAGACGCGGGCGCACATGCCGCCCATGATGTTCTGATCGAAGATCGTCTTCGCCGCGGCTTCCGGCGTTCCGGTCGAGATTTGCCGGATGAAAAGCGGAATGTCGATCGCGGTCGGACATGCCTCCATGCATGGCGCATCATAGCAGAAATAGCAGCGATCGGCCGCGATGCGGGCTTCTTGCGTCCCCAGCGGCGGCGCGTGATCGGCGAAATTGGTGCAGTAGCTTTCCGGGTCGAGCCGTGCTGGCGCGATCCCTTCGGTGAGCTGGCTATTGGACACTTGCGGGCTCCCTGTCAGTTTTTCTTGTTCCCTACGCTCGCACAGGATTGAATTTTATCAAGTGGTAAAATATGCCGCAGCGCGGCGGGTCGCCAATTCCCGCCCGATTGCCCGGTAGTTCAGCGCCCTCTACCCCACCCGTGCTCAATTATCGGGCAATCACGAGATCGCGAAACCCTGACACGAGGACGGCCGATGCGGCTTTTCACCGCGCGTTACCTCGCGTATAACCGCCTCCAGCACCAAAGAGCCCCGCAGAATGGGCTCCATTTCAAAGCACCCTTCGAGGACCGCATGACCAAAAATACCCGTGACAACGACGTGGCCTTCATTCAGGCCCTTGCCGAACTGCTCAATTCGAACGAGCTGACGGAAATCGCCGTGACGCGCGATTACGCGCAAGATGACAGCCTGAAAGTGCGGGTGTCGAAACAGACCAACATCGTGCAGGCTGCAGCGCCTGCGCCCGCAGCTGCCCCCGCTCCGGCGCCCGCAGCGGCCCCGGCCGCGCAATCCGCAGCCTCCGAGCAAGCCGCGCCCGTCGAAGACCCCGCCGATCATCCCGGCGCCGTGGCCTCGCCCATGGTGGGCACCGCCTATCTCTCGCCCGAGCCGGGCGCATCGGCCTTCGTGAAGGTCGGCGATCAGGTCAAGGAAGGCCAGACGCTGATGATCGTCGAAGCGATGAAAACCATGAACCACATCCCCGCCCCGAAATCGGGCACCGTGAAGCGCATCCTCGTCGATGACGGTCAGCCGGTCGAATACGGTTCGACCCTGATGATCGTCGAATAAGGGGGCCGGTATGTTCGACAAGATCCTGATCGCCAACCGGGGCGAGATCGCGCTGCGCGTGATCCGTGCCTGCCGCGAGATGGGGATCGCCTCGGTCGCGGTCCATTCGACGGCGGATTCGGACGCGATGCATGTGCGCATGGCTGATGAATCGGTCTGCATCGGCCCGAATTCCTCGACGCAATCCTATCTCTCGGTGCCCGCCATCGTCGCGGCCTGCGAGATCACGGGCGCGCAGGCGATTCACCCGGGCTACGGGTTCCTGTCCGAGAATGCCGCCTTCGTGCAGGTGCTCGAGGATCACGGCATCACCTTCATCGGCCCGTCGGCCGCCCATATCCGCATCATGGGCGACAAGATCACCGCGAAGGAAACCGCGAAGAACCTCGGCATTCCGGTCGTTCCGGGCTCTGCGGGTGGCGTGCCCGATACCGAGGCCGCAAAGCAGATCGCCGGTGATATGGGCTACCCCGTCATCATCAAGGCCACCGCCGGCGGCGGCGGCCGCGGGATGAAGGTCGCGAAATCCGAAGAAGAGCTCGAGGTCGCGTTCCGCACCGCGCGCTCCGAGGCGAAAGCCGCCTTCGGCAATGACGAAGTCTATATCGAGAAATACCTGCAGAAGCCGCGCCATATCGAGGTGCAGGTCTTCGGCGACGGCAAGGGCCGCGGCGTCCATCTGGGCGAGCGCGACTGCTCGCTCCAGCGGCGCCACCAGAAGGTGCTCGAAGAGGCCCCCGGCCCCTCGATCACGCCCGAAGAGCGCGCCCGTATCGGCAGCATCTGCGCCAACGCGATCGGTGAGATGGGCTATTCCGGCGCGGGCACGATCGAGTTCCTCTACGAGGATGGCGAGTTCTATTTCATCGAGATGAACACCCGTCTTCAGGTGGAACACCCGGTGACCGAGGCGATCTTCGGCGTCGATCTCGTGCGCCAGCAGATCAAGGTCGCCGCCGGCGAGCCGATGGAATTCGATCAGGACACGCTCTCGATCCGCGGCCACGCGATCGAAGTGCGGATCAATGCCGAGAAGCTGCCCAATTTCGCGCCCTGCCCCGGCAAGATCACCCATTACCACGCGCCGGGCGGCCTTGGCGTGCGGATGGATAGCGCGCTCTATGACGGCTATTCGATCCCGCCCTATTACGACAGCCTCATCGGCAAGCTGATCGTGCATGGTCGCGACCGCCACGAGGCCCTGCAGCGTCTGCATCGCGCGCTTGGCGAGCTGATCGTGGACGGGGTGGACACCACCGTGCCGCTGTTCAACGCGCTCCTGCAGGAGCCCGATATCCAGAGCGGCAACTACTCGATCCACTGGCTCGAGAAATGGCTCGAAAAGAACCTCTGATCGGTTCGAGATCTACGAAAACGCCCCCGGTTTCGGGGGCGTTTTTCATTTCGGGGTCAGCAGGCAGGTGCCGCGCTTTTTCTCTTTGTCTTTAGGGCGATAGTAGTCGCCAATATGGCTGCGTTGCCCCTGCCCGATCTGGTCCCAGTCCAGCCAGTGGCAGTCGTAATCGAGCACGTCGGCCATCGCACTCATCGCCGGGAAAGACGGGATTCCGATCAACGCCTTTTCCTGGCCCTCGATCTGCGGAATCGAGTTCAGTTCGTTGTCGGTGCGCTCGCGCATCAACAGGATCACCGGGCCGGGGCGCTGCGCGAATTCGCTGTCCACGATCACCAGTTCCGGCCCGAGCTGGCGCACCAGCTGGAACAGCCGGAAATGGTCCATGACGTGGTAGAGAATACCGAGGACGCCCACGACGTCGAAACGCTCGCCCGCGTCGATCAGTTTCTGCATCCCGTCGAAGATGTCGTCGCAGATCAGCTTCACCTTCTCGCGCAGATGCGCGCGGGGAAATTGGTCGAAGCGGTCGATCAGCTCCTGCCGCCCTTCGATTCCCACCACTTCCGAGGCGCCTGCCGCCGCGAAGGCATAGGCCCAGCGGCCATCATGCGCCGCCAGATCGAGCACGCGCTTGCCCGCGATCTCCTGTTCCAGCGGCTTGATGATCATCTTGTGGCGCAGGTTCATCCGCTCCACCGTGCCGGGATCTTCGGCGTATCGGTCGATCTCGGGGAGGAAATCGTAGAAACCCATATTTGCGCTCGGCCCCGCTCTGGTTCATCTTGTTGGCGAGCCTAGGCGTAACGGGAAAACCGGGCAAGATAATGACGGACAGGTTGAGCGCGGAACTACTTTTGGCGGGCTATGCGCAGGGCATCTTTCCGATGGCCGAAAGCCGCGACAATCCGCAATTGCATTGGTTCGACCCGGCTCTGCGCGGGATCGTCCCCTTGGACAAATTCCACATTTCGCGCTCTCTGGCGAAGGTTATCCGGCGTGGCGATTACAGTATTACAACAAACGCGGCATTTCGGGGCGTGGTCGAAGGTTGCGCGGATCGAGATGAGACGTGGATAAACGGCCCGCTCTTCACGCTCTACGACCAACTCCACGCCGCGGGCTTCGCGCATAGTCTGGAGGTCTGGCAGGACGGCACACTCGCGGGTGGCATTTTCGGGATCACATTGGGCGGCGCGTTCTTCGGCGAGAGCATGTTCTCGCGGCGGCCCAATGCCTCGAAAGTGGCGCTGACCTATCTGGTGGACCGGCTGCGCCAGACCGAGTTCAGCTTGCTCGACACGCAATACATCACGCCGCATCTGGCCTCGATGGGCGCGGTCGAAGTGACCCGGATCGAATATCGCGCGCGTCTGGCTCAGGCTCTGACGCGGGAATGCGATTTCACCTCAGGCGTGACCCCTGCGCCTCAGTCGCTTTTACAGCGGATGACCCAGACGTCGTAACGCGGGTGATCGAGCGCCGAGAGCGCGGGGCTGGAAGCGATCATCCAGCCGGAGAAATCAGGCTGCGGCTTGTCCTCTTCGGTCACCGTCACATAGGCATAGGCATCCGAGGACGGATCGTCGGCCGGGTAACGGCATTCGCGCAGCGTCACCTTGATGAACCCGTATTTCACGCTCTGCCCGACATTCAGATTGATGTCTGAGGCGATGCCCGAGACCTTGTCGAGCCCGCGCAGCATCGCGCCCGTACCGTCGGCCAGCCCTTTCGCGGGCTCGTCCTGCGGGATCTGGTCGTCCGGCGTCGTTTGCGTGAAGTCCTGCGCCGCAGCGAGCCCGGGAACGAGCGCCGCGATCAAAACCAAAGCGCGGATCATTGCGCCCCCTCCCCTGCGCCGTCGCCACTGCCGCCACCTGCGAATTTCAGCATCAGGTTCAGCATCGAGACCGCGCTTTGCGTGTCGAGAATTTCATCGCCGGGCTTGAGATCGTCGATCGCCCCGCCCGGGATCAAGTCGATATAATTCGAGCCCAGCAGCCCGTCTTGCGTAACCGCGATAACCGTATCCTCGGGCAGCGCGACGCCGTTTTTCACCGAAATCGTGGTATCGGCGAAGAAGGTCTTCGGGTTGAGCGCGACGTTCGTCACCGTCCCGACCTTCACGCCCGCAAGCCGCACGTCCGTGCCTGGCACGACGCCCCCGATCGACCGGAAGGAGGCATGCAGCGGATAGGAGCCGCCATCGGCGCCAATGCCCATGCCGCGCCCTGCCCAGACCAGAAAGCCCAGGGCCACGACCAGCACGATCGCGCCGGTGATGATCTCGGTGCGGTTTTCGCTCATAGCGGGTTGGCCTTACTCGGGCTGCCAAGCCTCGTAATCGCGACGCTCGACCGGATGCGCGAGGCGAATCGACCCCGGCGGCACATAGGCCGCTTCGGTGCCGGTGTGGTTTGCCTCATGCGGCTTTTCCCAAGGCTTGTGGGCCAGCGGCTTGTCGGTCGGCGGCTCGTCATAGGTGAAGTGCATCCAGCCATGCCAATCCGGCGGGATACGGCTCGCTTCGCTTTCACCGTTATAGATCACCCAGCGGCGCTTGGCGTCCTTGGTGCGGTAATAGATATTGCCTTGCTCGTCCTCGCCAACTTTCACGCCCTTGCGCGCGGTGAAAAGCTGCGTGCCGACGGTCGAGCCGTTCCACCAGGTGAGAATTCGAAGCAGAAACTTCATGGGGCAACCTCCGCAATGCGTCTCGCCTGTTATATCCGTTGGGGCGTCGAGGTCCAGTGCCCGTGCGGGGATCAGGGCGCCTACGAGGCGGAATTTGGTACCTCAAGCACCAGACGGTTAAGAAATCGGTTCGCCGGGCGGTCCGCCGCAATGAGCCATTCGCTCCCGCACGCCTGTCTATGGGAGGTGTAGCGAAGCCTCTCCGAAGCATCATGGCCTACGTGAAACACATGGCAAAAACAAAAGGGCGAGCCGAAGCTCGCCCCTCGTCTAATCCTTGGCAGCACCGCGATCAGCTCGCCGATTTGCCTTCTTTCTTGGCTTCAGCATAGATCAGCAGCGGCTTGGCGTCGCTCTGGGTCACGGCCTCTTCGTTGACCACGACCTCTTCGACCTCTTCCATGCCCGGCAGTTCGAACATCGTGTCGAGCAGGATGTCTTCCATGATCGAACGCAGGCCACGTGCACCGGTCTTCCGCTCGATCGCCTTCTTCGCGATGGCGGTCAGTGCATCGTCGGTGAAGGTCAGCGACACGCCTTCGATCTCGAAGAGACGCTGATACTGTTTCACCAGCGCGTTCTTCGGCTCGGTCAGGATGGTCACCAGCGCCTCGGCATCGAGATCGGTGAGCGTCGCGATGACCGGCAGACGCCCCACGAACTCGGGGATCAGGCCGAATTTCAGAAGATCTTCGGGCTCGAGCTCCTTGAACAGCTCGCCGATATTACGCTCTTCGCTATCCTTAACATCCGCCCCGAAGCCCATCGCCGAGCCCTTGCCGCGCTGCGCGATGATCCGGTCGAGGCCCGCAAAGGCGCCACCACAGATGAACAGGATGTTCGTCGTGTCGACCTGCAGGAATTCCTGCTGCGGATGCTTGCGCCCGCCCTGCGGTGGCACGGAGGCCACGGTGCCCTCCATGATCTTCAGAAGCGCCTGCTGCACACCCTCGCCCGACACGTCGCGCGTGATAGACGGGTTGTCCGACTTACGGGTGATCTTGTCGACCTCGTCGATATAGACGATGCCGCGCTGCGCCCGCTCGACGTTGTATTCCGAGGCCTGAAGCAGCTTGAGGATGATATTCTCGACATCCTCGCCCACGTAACCGGCTTCGGTCAGCGTGGTCGCATCCGCCATCGTGAAGGGCACATCGAGGATGCGCGCCAGCGTCTGGGCGAGAAGCGTCTTGCCGCAGCCCGTCGGACCGATCAGCAGGATGTTCGACTTCGCCAGTTCGATGTCGGTCTTCGTGCCGTGATTGAGGCGCTTGTAGTGGTTGTGCACCGCGACCGAGAGCACGCGCTTGGCATGTTCCTGACCGATCACGTAATCGTCGAGCACCTGGCAGATATCGCGCGGGGTCGGCACGCCATCGGTGGATTTCAGCCCAGCCGATTTCGTCTCCTCGCGGATGATGTCCATGCACAGCTCGACGCATTCGTCACAAATGAACACGGTCGGGCCCGCGATCAGCTTGCGGACCTCATGCTGGCTTTTGCCGCAGAACGAGCAGTAGAGCGTGTTCTTGCTGTCGGAGCCGTTCGAGTTCGCCATCTCTTACCTCTGCTGCCCGGGCTGCCCCCGGGCTTCGTGAATTGGCCTGTCCCATCAAGACTAGGACAGGCCAACCGTCACCTCAATGTCAAAATCGCCCCGAAGTTAAGCGGGAGGATCACTTTTCTCCGTCGTCGCTGACGCGGCTCTCGAGGATCTCGTCGATCAGACCCCAGGACTTCGCTTCTTCGGCGGACATGAAGTTGTCGCGCTCGAGACCGGCCTCGATCGTGTCGTAGTCGTTGCCGGTGTGCTTGACGTAGATTTCGTTCAAGCGACGCTTGAGTTTCTCGGTCTCGCGGGCGTGGATCATGATGTCGGTCGCCTGGCCCTGATAGCCGCCCGAGGGCTGGTGCACCATGACGCGGCTGTTGGGCAGCGAGAAACGCATCCCCTTTTCGCCCGCGGTCAGCAGCAGCGAGCCCATCGACGCCGCCTGCCCGATCACCAGGGTCGAGACCTTCGGCTTGATGTATTGCATCGTGTCGTAGATCGACAGACCGCTCGTCACCACGCCGCCCGGCGAGTTGATATACATCGCGATCTCTTTCTTCGGGTTCTCGGCCTCGAGGAAGAGAAGCTGCGCGCAGATCAGGGTCGACATGCCGTCATGGACCGGCCCCGACAGGAAGATGATGCGCTCTTTCAGCAGGCGCGAGTAGATGTCGTAGGCACGCTCGCCGCGCGAGGTCTGCTCGACCACCATCGGCACCAGCGTGTTCATGTAAAACTCGTGGGGATCTTTCATCTCGGCCCTTCCTGGTCGTTCGACGCTGTTCATAGCGTGTGATCTTTACAGAAGTCTTAGTGACCGCATCGGGGACCTTCAAGGGCGCTGACCCCGCGCGAAGGGCTGCCGCGGCGCAAATATTGGCCGTCGGCGGGTGCGTGTTAATCGCATGGAAAGGGTCTGGACGTAGCGTGTCGGCGATTTTGCGGGAATGCGCCCGTGTGGAAAAATGAGGCGGACATGTCCAAATCCGAGGCTGGTGCAAGCGCCTGGCACACCGTGATGCTCAAATTGCTGATCCTGATCGCGATCGCGGGGATCGTGTTCGCGGCGTTGATGACGCTCCTCACGATCAATTCGAACCATCGTCGCGCCAATGAGGCGGCGCGGGCACATCTCGACCAAATCCTGCCGATGCTTGGCGATTCGGTGACGGATGCGCTGATCACGGGGCGGGTTGCGGATGCGACGCATGAGTTGGAGAACGTGCTCGCGGGCTCGGACGGTGCAGGCCAATCCGCAATCGCGCTCAACAGACGCGGCACCGTTATGACCGAGGCTGGCGCGCCCGATCCCGCGCTTGTCGCTCTGGCCCAAAGCGCGCTTGAGAACAACGACAGGGCGATCTCGGCAGATGGGCTGAGCGAGGCGATTCCACTGCGCATTTCCCCGGAGGATCCGCCGATCGCCGCGATTGCCCTGCGCTGGAGTCCGGCCCCCGCCATCGCTCGCGCGCAAAAGGACATGGTGCGCAACCTCGCTTTCACCGCTTTGATTTTCGCGGGCATTCTCGGCGGTGTGATGCTGGGCGCGCGCTGGCTGATCACCCGCCCCCTCACCCGAGTGACGGAGGCGATGCGCTCCGTGGCCGGGGGGCAACTCGATACGGACATCCCGGCTACCGATCGCCGCGACGAAATCGGTGCGATCGCCCGCACTCTGGGGACCTTCCAGTCCGAGCTCGCGACCGCCGAATCGCATAACCGTGCCGCACGGATGCATAGCGCCGCGCTCGAAAGCGCCACGGTCGCGATCATTCTTACCAACAACGACCACGTCATCACCTTCGCCAATGAGGCGGCCGCGGAATTGCTGCGACCCTTCGCTGCGGAAATCCGCGACCACAATCCAGATTTCGATCCCGACAAGCTTTTGGGAACGCGCGCGGATCGCATCTTGCCGGCGGGCACGACAACGGCCGCCGCCCTCGACGATGGCGCGCGGGACACACTCACGCTCGAAGGACGGATGCGTGCCGGGGCGATTCTCGCCCTCGTCAGCCCTGTCACCGACGAGGCCGGGGAGAAGATCGGCCATGTCTCGCAATGGCGCAACATCACAGAAGAACAGCGAAACGCCTCTCTGATTTCCGCGATCGACGCCAACCTGCTGCGGGTCGACCTGCGCCCTGACGTGACGATCGACACGGTCAACGACGCATTTGCCGAGGTTTTTGGTGCACCCCGCGCAAAGATGGAGGGAATGTCCGTCGCCGGTCAGATCACCTTCGAAGGGCAGCCAGTCTGCGAAATCCTCCAGCGCGACCCCCAGCCCTTTGCGGGCATGCTCGTGCTGCGCTGCGCCGACGGCCGTCAGGCCTGGCTCGAAGGCTCGATCAATCCGATCCTCGATACGGACGGCAAGATGGTCATGTTCAGCGTTCTTGCGAGCGACCGAACGCAACAACATCTGGAAGCCGAAGCCCGGCGGGCCGAGCGAAGCGCGATGATGGCCGCCCAACAGAACATCGTGGAGACGCTGAAATCGGCCTTGGCCGGGCTCTCCGCCGGGGATCTCATGGCCGAGATCACCACCGAATTCGAAGGCGACTACAAGGCTTTGCGCAACGATTTCAACAGTGCGATCGGTGATTTGCGGTGCGCGATGCGCAAGGTGCTCGACAATGCCGGATCGATCCGCATCGAGGCGCGGCAAATCTCGTCCAGCTCCGATGACATGGCGCGGCGCACTGAACGGCAGGCAGCCACGCGCGAAGAAACCGCTGCTGCGCTCAACGAGATCACCGCCTCTGTCGAGGCCGCCGCCCACGCCGCCGGTCGCGCCAACGACCTCGTCGAGACCGCCCGGCGCAGTGCCGAACAAAGCGGCCACGTCGTGTCAGAGGCCGTGCAGGCCATGTCGGAAATCGAGCAGAGCTCGGAGCAAATCAGTCGGATCACCAGCGTCATCGACGAGATCGCCTTCCAGACGAACCTGCTCGCCCTGAATGCCGGGGTGGAAGCCGCCCGCGCTGGCGAGGCCGGGCGCGGCTTCGCCGTCGTCGCCTCGGAAGTGCGCGCTCTCGCGCAACGCTCCTCGGATGCCGCACGCGAGATCGCCGAACTGATCGCGAACTCCTCGGCGCAGGTGAAGCGCGGCGTCGGGCTCGTAGGCCAAGCGGGCGATGCGCTCGGCGGCATCCAGTCCTCCGTCTCCGACCTTCTCGCCTATGTCGCGGACAGCGCAAATGCGACGCAAGAACAAAGCGCGGGCCTGACCGAAATCAACTCCGCCGTGACGCAGCTCGATCAGGTCACCCAACACAACGCCGCCATGTTCGAAGAAGCGCTCGCCGCGAGCCAGGTCCTCGAACGCGAGGCGATGGAACTCGGCGCGGCAATGGGCCAATTCAAACTTGGCGCGGCCGCTTCGGATGAGGGAGACGATAGCACATCGCTTTCAGAAAGAGCGGCTGCGGCAGAAACCTCCCCCGAAACATCCGGGCCCACAGCATCCGCGCCGCAGCAATCAGCCCGCCCCAAATCGGCTCAGCAGGTCAGCGTGTCGGGCAACACCGCGCTGGCGGTGCCACCTCCGCCCAAAGATGACGGTTGGGAGGATTTTTAACCGACGAAGGAACTAGCTGAACGCCTTGGCGCGGGACGCCAATCAGGACGCGTTGGGATGGGGTGCTGGAATCATGGCTTCCGCCCGATCAGTCTCCCCTACTCCTTTCGTCCCGGCCTCGCCCGCACGGAACCAAGCCCGGATGGCGGCGCGCTCCTGCGGCTCCATGTAGCTCAAATTCGCGGGGGGCATCGCATCGGTCAGCCCGGCTTGCACATAAATCTGACGTGCGGCGGCGGCAATTTCGCGCGGTGTCTCCAGCTTGATATTCTTGGGCGCATGTCCGATCCCTTCATATCCGGGCTCGCTCGCATGGCACATCGAACAGCGCCCCATGACGATCCCGCTCACCTCGTCGAAGCCGGGCGCCGCGGCGAAGCGTTGTTCGAAGGGGGTAAGCATCGCGCTATCCTCCATGTCCTCGCCAGCATCCGCTTTCGGGATCGAAGACAACCAGACGATCGCGACGAAAAGCGCCGCGGTCGCCCCCCATGTCCACCACGGTTTCCCCTTATGGGCGTGATGGGTGTTGAAGAAATGCCGGATCGTCACGCCCATCAGGAACACCAGAGAGGCGATCAGCCAGTTATACGCGCTCGCGAAGGCCAGCGGATAATGGTTCGACAGCATCAGAAAAATGACCGGCAGCGTCAGGTAGTTGTTATGGGTCGAGCGCTGCTTGGCGATCTTGCCGTATTTCGGGTCGGGCGTGCGCCCCGCCATGAGATCGGCGACCACGATCTTCTGGTTCGGAATGATGATCAGGAAGACGTTCGCGGTCATGATCGTCGCGGTGAAGGCGCCCAGATGCAGCAGCGCCGCGCGGCCTGAGAAGACCTGCGTGTAGCCCCAGGCCATCGCGACGAGAATGACGTAGAGGCCCAGCATCAGCCGCGTGTTGTTCTCGCCAAAGCTCGACTTGCAGATCAGATCATAAAGGAGCCAACCCAGCGCGAGCGAGCCGATCGAGATCAGGATCGCCCCCCAGACCGGCAGCTCCATCACCCGCGGGTCGATCAGGTAGAACTGCGCCTGCGTCCAGTAGAGCACCACCATCATCGCAAAGCCCGAAAGCCACGTCATGTAGCTTTCCCATTTGAACCATGTCAGCCGGTCGGGCATCTGCGCGGGTGCGACGAGGTATTTCTGAATATGGTAAAAGCCGCCGCCATGGACCTGCCACGCCGCGCCATGCACCCCCTTGGGGGCACCGGGCTCGGGCACCAGCCCCAGATCAAGCGCGATGAAATAGAAGGACGACCCGATCCACGCGATCGCGGTGATCACGTGCAGCCAGCGCACCGCGAACTGCACCCATTCCAGAAAAAACGTGTAATCCATCCGTCATCCCTCGTTTTGCGCTCAGAGTTTCCCAAGCCACGCCCGAGCGCAAGCGATGGCGCGGCGGAACCGCCCGAATTTTGTCCGGTTGCTCAAAACGCAAGCAGATGGAGGCCCCGCGCTCAGCTGCCGCGATACGTGGAGTAGCCGTAGGGCGAGAGCAGAAGCGGCACATGGTAATGCGCCTCGGCGTCATTCATGCCGAAGCGGATCGGTATTTCATCGAGGAACAGCGGCTCTGCCGCCCCCTGCCCGCTCGCCCGCAGATAGTCACCCGCGGCGAAGACCAGCTCGAACTGGCCGGTGCGAAACCGCTCCACCGGCAGGATCGGCGAGTCGGTGCGGCCATCGCCATTCGTCACCATCTCGGCCAGCACCTCACGGTCGACCCCGTTGAGCGCGAAGAGTGTGATCTTGAGCCCTTCCGCCGGGCATCCCCGTGCCGTGTCGAGCACATGGGTGGTCAGATATCCTGCCATCGCGTTCTCCTTCGCCAATCGTCGAGACCGCGATCACTATGCTTTCGGGTGAAACAAACCGCAAGATATCGTGCGCTCACCGGAAGTTGCTTAGTATTTCACATCCTTATGGTTGATCACCGCACAGCTGCCTCTAGGTGACATTACAGGTTCACGTAGCCGTCACATCCATGTCACGTCGAAAGGCGATGGGCAGCGCAGCAACGAGCGGAAGGACCCTATGGGCAACAACATACAGCCTGTGATTTTCCCGACTGTTTCCGCTCCGCTTCTCCGCGCAGGCGCCGGGTGCCTGCCCCTCCCTGCAGATCCACCGGAGATGTGACATGAGCCGATCGCGCCATCACAACAAACAACGCTACCGCAGCCTTTTCCTGTCGGACTTCCACCTCGGATCGCGGGGGTGCAGCCCCGGCCCGATCCTCGACTTCCTGCAAAGCGTGCAGGCCGACGCGATCTACCTCGTCGGCGACATCCTCGATCTCTGGCATGGCGGGCCCGTGCAATGGGGCGACATTCACGCCGAGATCATCGAGACCCTCGAAGCCCATGCCGAAGCCGGGACGCGCATCGTCTATCTGCCCGGAAACCACGATGCGGCTTTGCGCTCGCCGGGGATGAATTTCCTCAGCTTCGAGCTTACCGAAACGGCGCTGCATGTTGGCGCGGACGGGCAGCGCTACCTCATCGTACATGGCGATCAATGCGATGCGCGCATCCTGCGCTGGCACGCGATGACCCGTTTCGGGAGCCGGATGGACGCGCTGTTCCGCGGCATCGATGCCTGGCTGCGCCGCCGCCGCGACGTGTCCGAGACCGAGCGCACCTTGATCCAGCTCGCGATCGAAGGGATCAATCACCTGATCGCGCGCGGCTCGGGGTACGAGCATCGTCTGATCGCGATGGCCTCCGAGGCCGGGGTCGACGGGATCATCTGCGGCCACTCGCACAAGCCCGCGTTGCGCGATGTCGACGGGATGACCTACGCCAATTGCGG
The DNA here is from genome assembly GCF_002020075.1 of Thioclava sp. F36-7. NCBI lineage: Bacteria > Pseudomonadati > Pseudomonadota > Alphaproteobacteria > Rhodobacterales > Paracoccaceae > Thioclava > Thioclava sp. F36-7. The sequence goes on from NZ_MPZR01000001.1 coordinate 44,920, forward strand.
CGACTGGGTAGACAGCCTGACCGCCTTGGCCGAGGATAGTTCCGGCGCGTTGCAACTTCTTCAATGGGGCGCGGAGCCCGCAGCGGTCACCGAGACCGGCACCCGCCCCGCAGTCGCAAAGGTTCGCGCATGACGATCGTTCTGCTGTCCCTTGCCGCCCTTCTGGGCATCACCCTCACGGCGCATCTGCTTAGCGCTGCAATGACCGCATGGCGCGAGTCCCGCCCGCCGAAGCCGGTGCCCGACGAGTTGCCCTTCATCGCCCTGATGCGCCCGGTCTGCGGGGTCGATCCCTTCGATGCCGAGACGCTGGGCTCTTCCTTCAACCTCGACTATCCGAATTACGAGGTGATCTTCTGCGCGCCCTCCGAGCGCGATCCCGCCTGCGCGCTGGTCCGTCGCCTGATCGAAGAGAACCCGCAGGTGCGCGCACGGCTTCTGACCGGGCTCGACGCGGTGTCGGGCAATCCGAAGCTGAACAATCTGCACAAGGGGCTGTCGGCGACCGAGGCGGAGTGGCTCGCGATGGCCGACAGCAATCTGCTGTTACCGCGCGACTACCTGCAGCGGCTGGTTGCGGAATGGCGGCCGGGCACGGGGCTCGTGTCCGCCCCACCGGTGGCCGAGCGCCCGGGCAATCTCTGGGGCGCGGTGGAAGCGGCATTTCTCAACACCAATCAGGCGCGCTGGCAGGTAGCGGCCGACATGATCGGGATGGGGTTCGCGCAGGGCAAATCGCTGTTCTGGCGGCGCGACATCCTGATGGCGGGCGGCGGTTTCGCGGCGCTCGGGCGTAACATGGCCGAGGACGTGGCCTCGACCAAATTGGTGCGCCGTCAGGGCCTGAAGGTGCGGTTGACGCGGCACCTCTTCGCACAACCGATCGGGACGCGCGCGGCCCGGGAGGTCTGGGACCGCCAGCTGCGCTGGTCCAAGGTGCGCCGCGACGGCTTCGTGATGATTTTCGCAGCCGAAATCGCGCAAGGTCCATTCCTACCCTTCCTCGCCGCACTTGCCCTCGCCGCTTTGGGCGCGATGCCTTGGATCGCCCTGCCGCTTCTGGTGGCGCTGTGGTACGGTGCCGAGGTGCTGCTCGCCCGGATCGCGGGCTGGCCCGCCTCGGCGCGCGACATTGCGGGTTTCGCGATCCGCGACGCGATGCTGCCCGCGCTGTGGCTGATGACATGGTTCGGGCGCGATTTCACCTGGCGCGGCAATGACATGACCCACCGGGACGTCGCCCGCAGCGACGCCCCCGTCACGGAGTAACCTGATGATCGGCCTTGAGACGATCTCCGTATTGATGGCGAAACACGGTCTGGCCGTGCTCGCGCCGATTGCGGTGCTCGAAGGGCCGATCGTGACGGTGATCGCGGCGTGGCTCGCCAGCCAGAACATGTTCTCGGTCTGGTCGGTCGCGATCATCGTGATCCTTGCCGATCTCGTCGGCGATCTGGGGCTCTATGCGCTTGGCCGATGGGGTCTGAACCGGATGCCCAAGAAGTGGCGCGACAAGCTGGGCCTCAGCCGCGCGCGGCTCGTGAGTGCGGCGCGGCACTTCCAGAACAAAGGGGTCAAGACGCTGGTCTTCGGCAAGCTGACCCATTCGGCGGGCGCGCCGGTGCTGGTCGCAGCCGGGGTCGCGCGGATGAATTTCTGGGTCTTCATGCTGACCAACCTGATCGCGACGATCCCGAAATCGCTGGCCTTCGTGGCGCTCGGCTATTGGCTCGGCTCGCATATCGGGAAGATCGACAGCTGGCTGTCGAAAGGCTCGCTGATCCTGCTGGTCGTGATCATTCTTGGTGGCACGATCTGGTTCTTTCGCCGCAAGAGGTCGCACACATGACGACGATCACCTGCATTCTGCCTGCCTATAACGAGGCCCCGCGGATCGGCGCGGTGCTAGAGCGTGTGCTGGACCATCGCCAGATCGCCGAGGTGATCGTGATCGACGACGGCTCGAGCGATGGCACCGCCGAGATCGCCGAAGGCTATCGCGACGCCCATCCGCATCTGCGAGTGCTGCGCCAGACACAGAACGGCGGGAAAACGGCCGCCGTGGCCGTCGGGATCGCGGAGGCCGCGGGCAGCCACCTGCTGCTGCTCGACAGCGATCTGCTGGGGCTGACCCATGCCGATCTGGGCGCGCTGATCGCGCCGGTGACCAATGGAGAGGCCGATGTCACGATCAGCCTGCGCCGCAACGCGCCGCGCATCTGGCGGGTGATCGGGCTCGATTACATCTCGGGCGAGCGGGTGATCCCGCGCGAGATGCTGGGCGAGCGGCTGGAGGCCCTCAACGCCCTGCCCCGCTTCGGGCTGGAAGTCTTCATGAACCGGCTGTGGATCGCAGAGCGCGCCCGGATCGCCGTCGTCTCCTGGCCCGGCGTCGACAGTCCGATGAAATCCGCGAAGCTGGGCAACTGGCGCGCAGGCGTCGCCGCCGACGCACGCATGATCCGCGATATCTTCCGCACCATCGCGCCGCATCGCGCGCTCGGCCAGATCGCTGCGATGCGCAGCCTGCGGGTTCGCGGCGAGGCGCAGGCTTTACCGCGCAAATGGTTGGAACGTATACCTCGCTGAACGGTTCGGTTCACGACAGATCAGCGGAGGTTTCATGTCACAACACGCGCGCGTCGTTATCATCGGGTCTGGCTCGGCCGGACTGTCTGCCCTGCGCGAAGTGCGCCATGCGACCGATGACTTCCTGATCGTCAACGACGGCCATTGGGGCACGACCTGTGCCGAAAGCGGCTGCATGCCCTCCAAGGCGCTGATCGAAGCCGCCAACGCCTTCCACCGCCGCCACGATTTCGAGGCCTTCGGGATTTCCGGCGCCGAGGCGCTGCGCATCGATGTGCCCGCCGTGATGGCGCGGATGAAACGGATGCGCGACGGGTTCACGAAATCGCCGCGCAAGGTCCCAAAAGCCCTTGGCGACAAGGCTATCTCGGGCCGCGCGACGCTCCTCGGCCCGAACCGGATCGAGATCGCGGGCCATGGCGAGGTCACCGCCGATGCGATTATCCTCGCGACGGGTTCGTCGCCGGTGCTGCCGGGGCCTTGGAAGACCTTCGGCGAGCGTATCCTGACCACCGACACTCTGTTCACTCTCGACGATCTGCCCAAGCGGATCGCGGTGATCGGCATGGGTGCGATCGGGGTGGAGCTGGCACAGGCGATGGCGCGGATGGGGATCGAGGTCGCGGGTTTCGACGCGCTGGAAAGCGTCGCCGGCATGACCGACCCGGAGGTCGCAGCGGTCTTGCGCGACGCGATCGCGGCGGAGCTGCCGCTGCATCTGGGCGCCCCGGCGGAGATTTCCGAAGGCAATGCGGGCAACCTCATCGTGAAAGGCGCAGACGGCGCAGAATTCGAGGCCGATGCCGTGCTCGCCGCGATGGGACGCAAGCCCAATATTGCGGGGCTCGGGCTGGAGACGCTGGGCGTGCCGCTCGACGATCACGGGATGCCCGAGGTCGACGCTTCCACCACCCAGATCGGCGATCTGCGGGTGTTCCTCGCAGGCGACGCGAATGCCATTCGTCCGATTTTGCACGAGGCCTCGGACGAGGGGCATATCGCGGGGCGCAACGCCGTGGCCGACGCCCCGCGCTGCTATCGCCGCCGGACCTCGATGGCCATCGCCTTCAGCGCGCCCAATGCGGTGCGCGTGGGGCAAAGCTTCAAGGATCTCGACGGGCAGGACATCCTGATCGGCAGCGCGGATTTCGCGACGCAATCGCGCGCCCGGCTGGCCGAAGAGGCGTATGGCATGCTCCGCGTCTATGCCGAGCCCGAAACCGGCAAGCTGCTGGGCTGCGAGATGGCGCTGCCCGAGGGCGAGCATTTCGCGCATCTCTTCGGCCTCGCGATCCAGTCGGGCATGAGCGTTTTCGACATGCTGGCGATGCCCTTCTATCACCCGGTGATGGAGGAAGGACTGCGGAGCGCCCTGCGCGAAATTTCCAAGCAGCTTCCCGAGGAAGACCGCTCGGACCTCTCCGATTGCCCCGAGAAAGGGCATCCGGCGCTCGATTAAAGGGCTGCGATCTCGGCCACGCGCGCGGCATTGTCGGGCGCGGTGGTGCCGTCCGCCATCACCAGCGAGTTCTCGAACCCGACCCGCGCCTTGCCGCCCTTGGCGAGCGCATTGCGCAGGCAGTCGGTCTCGCCCGAGCCGAAGGCGCAGATCGCCCAGTCGGGCGTGATCGCCTCGGCCTGCATCCAGTCGAGGAACGGATCGAGCATCGCCGGCGTCGAGACCTGCCCCGCGACATAGCGGCCCATCACGAAGATCAGTTGCAGCCCGGGATCGCGCAGCAGGCGATCCGGCAGAACATGCACCAGCGCCTCGGCATCCTCGCGGGAATAGAGGATATGCTGGATCGCGACGCCACGTTCCGCCGCCTCTTCGTAGAAGCGTATTGCCTGCAATTCGTGGTCGCGCAGCATCTCGCGCGCCGAAACCGAGACCATCTGCGCGCCCGAGTTCAACGCGACATAGCGCTGATGCCCCGGTTCGTAGCGCCCCGCGGCCTCGGTGGTGATCTGGATCGCCATCTGGCCCAGAAGCGGGCGCAGATGAGCCAGCGCCTCGGCATAGGCGCCACTATCGAGCAGATGCCCGCCCGCGTCGTCGCGCAGATGCAGATGCAGCGCCCCTGCCCCGGCGTCGCGGCAGGCCAGCGCGGTCTGCGCAATCTCGTCCAAGGTGATCGGCAGCGCCGGGTGATCGGTCTTCGTCTTGGTCGCCCCGTTCGGCGCGACCATGATATGCGGCAGGCTCACCCGAGAACCTCGCGGATCGCGGTGCCGAGCTTGTCCACCAATTCCCCGATCTGGTCGTCGGTGATGATGAAGGGCGGCGCGAGCAATATGTGATCGCCGCGCTGGCCGTCGATCGTGCCCCCCATCGGATAGCAGACGAGCCCGGCCTCGAAAGCCGCCGCCTTGAGCTTTTTGTTGATGGCTTTGGCCGGGTCCATCGGCTCTTTCGTGGCGCGGTCGGCCACGATCTCCAGCCCGCGGAACATGCCGCGCCCGCGAATGTCGCCGATATTGGGATGCTGGCCGAACGCCTCGCGCAGCGCCACGTCGAGCACTTCGCCCTGCTGCGCCGCCCGCGCGACCAGTCCGCCCTCGGTCAGCTTCTTGACCACCGCATCGCCCGCAGCGGTCGCGGTCGGGTGGCCGATATAGGTGTGGCCGTGCTGGAAGAAGCCCGAGCCGTTGACGAAGGCGTCGTAAATCTCGGAGGTGCAGAGCGCCGCCCCGATGGGCTGGTAGCCCGCACCGAGCCCCTTCGCGATGGTGACGATATCGGGCGCGATCCCGTCCTGCTCGCAGGCGAACAGCGTGCCGGTCCGGCCCATCCCGCACATCACCTCGTCGAGGATCAGCAGGATGCCGTATTGATCGCAGATTTCGCGGATGCGCTTGAAATAGCCCTTCACCGGGGGCACCGCGCCCATCGTGGCGCCGACGACCGGCTCGGCGATGAAGCCGATGACGTTCTCCGCCCCGAGGCGTTGAATCTCGGCCTCCAGCTCGTTTGCGACGCGCAGACCGTATTCCTCGGCGGTCTCGCCTTCCTCGCGCCAGCGGTATTCATGCACGGGCGCGATGTGGCTCACGTCGATCAGCAGCGGGTTGAACTTCTCGCGGCGCCACGCATTGCCGCCAGCCGCGAGCGCGCCCAGCGTGTTGCCGTGATAGGACTGGCGGCGCGCGATGAAATGCGACCGGCTCGGCTCGCCCTTCTCGACGAAATACTGCCGTGCCATCTTCAGCGCGCTCTCCACCGCCTCCGATCCCCCGGACGTGAAATAGACGCGATCCAAGCTCCCCGGCGCGTGAGCGATGAGGCGATCTGCCAGCCGTTCGGCGGGTTCGGAGGTGAAGAAACTCGTGTGCGCGAAGGCGATATTGTCGATCTGAGCCTTGATCGCCGCAGTCACGTCAGCGTCAGAGTGACCGAGGCAGGACACCGCCGCGCCCCCGGACCCGTCGAGATATCGCTTCCCGTTGGCATCGAGGATGTAGATACCGTCGCCCTTTACCGCCAAGGGCGGATTGGACTTCGTGTGGCGGGGGAATACGTGACTCATATCGGTCCCTCCTTCGGGACAAGAATGCGTGAGGATCGCTGATTACCCCATGAAACATATGTTTTACGCATTGACAATATATGAAACAATTGAAACGGTCACCTCAACGCGATAACTGGTGATGGAACCTGGGGAGGAGCATTGTCCGGCAGTTTCGAACAGCGATTGGCTGCGCAATATGGCAACCTTTCCACGCGCTTGCGTGAGGCGGGAGACTATATCGCAGACAACCCGGTGAGCATCGCCACCCGTTCGCTGCGCACGCTGGCGAGCGAATCGAACCTTGCGCCCGCGACCTTCACCCGCCTCGCCCATGCGCTCGAATACGAGAATTTCGAAGAGCTGCGCGAGACCATGCGCGACCAGATCGGTCGCCGTGTCTCCCCCTTCGCAGACCGCGCCGATCGGCTGCAAAAGGATGCCGTCGATCCGCAGAGCAGCTTCCTCAACCGCTATGCCGCAGCCACGCAGGACAATATCGCAGCCCTGACCGCCGCGATCGAGCCGGGACGGCTCGAGGCCGTGGCCGACACGCTCGCCGCCGCCCGCCGGGTGGTGCTGCTGGGCGCGCTCGGTTCGACGGGGATCGCGGAATACACCGCCTATATCGCCAATTTCCTAGGCGATAGCTGGGAGCTGGGCGCGCGGGCGGGTTCGTCGCTGGGCGCCACGCTTGCCGGGCTCGATGAGCGCGACGCGGTTCTGGTCATCACCAAGCCGCCCTTCGCGCGCTCCACCATCCGCAGCGCGATCCATGCCCATGAACAGGGCGCCTATGTCGCGCTGATTACCGACAGCCGCAGCTGTCCGGCGCTGCATGCGGCCGATGAGACTTTCATCGTGCCCACAGACAGCCCGCATTTCTACACGAGTTACGTCGCCACGCTGTTCTTGCTCGAAGCAATTCTGGCGTTGGTGGCGAAGCGCGCGGGACCCCGCGCAACCGAACGGATCGCCGAGGTCGAACGGCGCAACAGGCTTCTCGACGAAGTCTATGCGCGCTGACCGAAGCGGGCCGTATCTTTGAACCGAGACCCAAAAACGACCAACGGGAGTTACTCAATGAAAAAGTTCTTCAAACTCGGGGCCATCGCGGCCGTCGCCGGTGCGCTGTTCGCGCCCGCGGCGAACGCAGCCGACGAGACCTTCATCACCATCGGGACCGGCGGTGTGACCGGCGTTTACTACCCGACCGGTGGCGCGATCTGCCGCCTAATGAACAAGAGCCACAAGGAAACCGGCGTGCGTTGCTCGGTCGAATCCACCGGCGGTTCGGTCTACAACATCAACACCATCCGTTCGGGCGAGCTGGACTTCGGCATCGCCCAGTCGGACTGGCAGTACCACGCCTACAAGGGCGACTCGAAGTTCTCCGATCAGGGTCCGTTCGAGAAGCTGCGCGCGGTGTTCTCGATCCACCCCGAGCCCTTCACCGTCGTCGCGCGTGCCGATAGCGGCATCAAGAACTTCGCCGACCTCAAGGGCAAGCGCGTGAACATCGGCAACCCCGGTTCGGGTCAGCGCGGCACCATGGAAGTGCTGATGGACGCGATGGGCTGGAAAACCTCGGACTTCGCGCTCGCAACCGAGCTGAAGGCTGCCGAGCAGTCGAAAGCGCTCTGCGACAACCAGATCGACGCGATGGTCTACACCGTGGGTCACCCTTCGGGTTCGATCCAGGAAGCCACCACCTCGTGCGACGCGACCCTCGTGAACGTCACGGGTGACGCGGTCGACAAGCTGGTCGCCGACAACCCCTACTACGCGAAAGCCACCATTCCGGGCGGCATGTATCGCGGCAACCCCGACGACACGCAGACCTTCGGTGTGCGCGCGACCCTCGTGACCTCGGCGGATGAGCCCGATGATGTCGTCTACGCTCTCGTGAAGTCGGTCTTCGACAACTTCGACGAGTTCAAGAAGCTGCACCCGGCCTTCGCGCATCTGACGCCAGAAGAGATGGTCACCAAGGGCATCTCCGCTCCGATCCATCCGGGCGCTCTGAAGTACTATAAGGAGCAGGGCTGGATTAAATAAGCCCTGCGTATAACTGGGCGGGCGCGCTTGCGTGCCCGCCTTTTTTAGTTTCAGCTTTAAGATCATGCCGGAACAGGCGGACGGCCCTGAGGGCCGCTAGGGGGAACGATGGCGGAAAATCGCGCCTTGAACGAACAGGAATTACAGGAGCTCGTGCAGGCTTCTGACAGCGGGGCGCGCAGCCCCAAGGGTTGGGTCGGGCTCATGGTCGCCGTGGTGGCGCTGAGCTGGTCGATCTTTCAGGTGCTTCTGGCCTCGCCCATCGGGCCCTATGTGCTGCCGGGCGACCTGATCAACAACGCCCGCCAGATCCATCTGGCCTATGCCATCTTCCTCTCGGCGATGGCCTATCCGCTGTTCAAATCTTCACCCAAGGACCATGTGCCGTGGTATGACTGGATCCTCGCGGTCGGCGGTGCGCTGCTCTCGATGTACGGCTATTTCTTCTACCAGAAGATCGTCGACAATGGCGGGCTCGCGGATATGCAGGACGCCTATATCTCCGTCCTCGGCATAATCTTCCTCTTCATCGCAGCCTATCGCACGCTCGGGCCCATCATGGTCCTGCTGGCGATCGTGTTCCTGTGCTACGTCTTCTTCGGCTCTTCGGAGTTCTTCCCCGAACAGATCCGCTGGGCCGGCGCGAGCCTGCGCAAGGCCATGTCGCATATGTGGATCACCTCCGAGGGCGTGTTCGGCATCGCGCTTGGCGTCTCGACCAAGTTCGTCTTCCTCTTCGTGCTGTTCGGCGCGCTCTTGGAGAAGGCCGGCGCGGGCAACTACTTCATCCAGATGGCCTTCGGCGCGCTCGGCCACCTGCGCGGTGGCCCGGCAAAAGCCGCCGTCGTGGGCTCTGCCGCGACCGGCCTGATCTCGGGCTCGTCGATCGCGAACGTCGTCACCACCGGCACCTTCACCATTCCGCTGATGAAGCGCGTGGGCTTCTCGGCTGAGAAGGCGGGTTCGGTCGAAGTGGCCTCTTCGGTCAACGGCCAGATCATGCCCCCGGTGATGGGGGCCGCCGCCTTCCTGATGGTGGAATATGTCGGCATCTCCTATCTGGAGGTCATCAAACACGCCTTCATCCCGGCGATCATCTCCTACATCGCACTGTTCTACATCGTGCATCTGGAGGCGGTGAAGAACCGGATGCCGACGATCGGCGACCGCGTGGTCTCGGTCTGGCGTACGGCCTTTGGCATGTTCGCCTTCTTCGCGGGCTTCGCGGCTCTGTGCTACGCCACCCAATTCCCGGTGCGCCTCATCACCTCGATGGTGCCCGAGGGCGCGGCCTGGGTTCTCGCCCTGCTCGTCGTCGTGGTCTATCTCGGCCTCGTCTGGGTCGCCGCGAAAGCGCCCGATCTGGAGCCGGACGATCCGAATTCGGAGATCGTGAAGCTTCCCGAGATCAAGGACATCTACAAGGCGGGCCTCTACTACCTGCTGCCGATCGTCGTGCTGGTCTATTTCCTGATGATCGAGCGCAAATCGCCGGGCCTGTCGGCCTTCTGGGCCTCGTTCCTGCTGTTCTTCATCCTGCTCACGCAGAAACCGCTCAAGGCGATGTTCCGTGGCGAGAGTGCGCCCATGAGCCGCTTCCGTGAAGGCGTTCTCGACCTGATCGGCGGCATGATCGACGGCGCGCGCAACATGATCGGGATCGGTCTGGCCACGGCAACTGCCGGGATCATCGTGGGCACCGTCTCGCTGACCGGGATCGGTCAGGTGATGGCCGATTTCGTCGAGTTCCTCTCGGGCGGCAACCTGATCCTGATGCTGATCTTCGTGGCGATCCTGTCGCTGATCCTCGGGATGGGCCTGCCGACCACGGCGAACTACATCGTCGTCAGCTCGCTGATGGTGGGCGTGGTCGTCCATCTGGGCGCGCAATCGGGCCTCGTGGTGCCGCTGATCGCGGTGCACCTGTTCGTGTTCTACTTCGGGATCATGGCCGATGTGACACCACCTGTGGGGCTGGCGAGTTTCGCGGCGGCGGCGGTCTCTGGCGGCGATGCGATCAAGACGGGTTTCACCGCCTTCTTCTATTCGCTGCGCACGGTCGCCCTGCCCTTCGTGTTCATCTTCAACACCGACCTGCTGCTGATCGACGTGACCTGGTATCAGGCGATCTTCGTCTTCATCGTGGCGACGATCGGTATCCTCGTCTTCACCGCAGGCACGATGGGCTGGTTCATCACCCGTTCGAAGATCTGGGAGACGGTGGCGCTGCTTCTGATCGCGTTCACCCTGTTCCGTCCCGGCTATTTCATGAACATGATCGAGCCGCCCTATAACGAGGTGCCGCCTGCCAATATCACGCAGCGTCTCGACAAGGCGCCGGTCGGTCGCGAATTGCGGCTGGTCTTCTCGGGGCCCGATTACACAACGGGCGATCCGAAGGATATGACCGTGCTGGTCAAGGTGCCCGAGGGCGCGACGGGTCAGGACCGGCTCGACAAGCTCGGCCTGAGCTTCACCGAGACGGACGGCAAGATGGTCGCGGACGAGCCGATGTTCGGCACGGAGCTGCAGACCAAACTGCAGGGCTTCGACTTCTACGGCGACAATCCCGTCACCCTGTCCAACGTGAAGGTGCCGAACGATCAGCTTCCGAAAGAGCTGATGTTCATCCCCGCCTTCGCCCTTCTCGCGCTCATCGCTTTCCTGCAAAATCGGCGCAAGGAAGACGATGACGCAGCCTTTGCTGAAGGAGAACCGGCATGACCAATACCATTCTCTGCGCGATCGACATGAACCGCCCCAAGACAGAGCGCAAAGTGCTCGAATGGGCGGCGCGGCTGGCCAAGATGGAAGACGCCCAGCTCGACGTGATCACCGTGGTGCCCGATTACGGCTCGGCGGTGGTCGGGGCCTTCTTCTCGGACGATCACACCGCGAAGGCGAAGGAGCATGCGCGCGAACTGCTGCATGACTTCGTCGCTGAGGTGGTCGGCCCCGAGGTGAACGCGAAGGTGCGCCACATCGTGGGCGTCGGCACCGCCTATCACGAGATCCTGTCGCTGGCCGAAAAGGACGGCGCGGACATGATCGTGCTCGGGGCGCACCGCCCCGATCTCAGCGATTACCTGCTCGGGCCGAACGCCGCGCGGGTCGTGCGACACTCGAATTGCTGCGTCTTCGTCGTGCGCTGAGCGCGCGACCGACGCCGAAAGCTAAGGGCGCGCCCGGACGATGGGCGCGCCCTTTTTCTATCGGAGCCCGGATCAGGCGGCCCCGGAACAGGCTGCCCTAGATCAGGCGGCGGTGTGCAACTGGCGCGGGGCCGACTGAGCTGCGATCACACAGGCTTCGGCCATTTCACGACGCCGCTGCGTGGAATATTCCGCAGGCATCCGCAGCGCCGCGTATTGGCGCCCATCCTCGTCGTTGCGATAGGTCGGGCCCATCCGGCTCACATCGTAGCCAAGCTGGCGCAGCGCGCGCATCAGGGCGAGCGAGGAGAGGCAGATCAACTCGTCCGCGCCGCGCTCCTTCGCGCGCTCCACCAGCCCGTCGACGATGAGCCGCAGACAGGTCGAGCGTTCCGCCTGCGTGGTGAGCGCGTCGGAAATCACGAGCCGCGTGCATTCCCAGACCCTCTCGCTCGCGATTTCGGTCGGCAGGATTTCCGGCGGGATATGCGGCAGTTTCCCCAGATGCGCGTCGCGCAGCATGTAGGTATTGCCGCCCCAGATCGCCGCGGTCGACATGACCCTTGCCCCGCCCACCACCTGCCCGTCTTTCAGCACGAGCGAGTAATGCGCCAGAGGCGTATCGTATTGATCCATTTCTACTTCGTCATTATGCGGCACGTCCCAACCGAGCGTGTCGACGAAGACCTCCTTGCGCAGGCGCAGGAAGTCGTAAAAAGCGGTGCCGAAGCGGTGAAGTTGCGAGAATTCGAAAGTGCAGTTTTGCATTGGAGCCTCCTTCTGGATAGCTCCATCGAAACCACGAATTTGTGAAAAATTCACTCTTTTAGGTTGTATAAACCTAGATCAGTCGCCTTGAAGTCGCGATTGCGAGCATTTCAATCGCATTTCGCGCCCCCAGTTTTCGGCTCGCAGAAGACAGCCGCGCTTTCACGCCGCTTTCGGAAATTGCGAGTTCCGCGGCGATCTGTTTGATCAAGAGCCCGTCGGCGCGGAAGCGGATCGCCTCGATTTCGGCATCCGTGAGCGAGCGTTGCGAGGCGTCGACATGCAAGGCCTTGAGCATATCGAAAGCTTCATGAAGCTCGGCATCGGTGAAATCGCGATCCGACCGGAACAAGACCGCGTGGCTGCGGCGCCCGGCATCGCTTGGCGTGTTGTAAGAGATCGTGGCGGCGTAGGTCAGCCCCATCCGTCGAGCCATGCCGACGACGTCTCGGGGATCATCCTTCAGGTCGACCCAGCGCACATACCCGACATTGTGGTAGACCCAGTGCATCGAAGGGTCCTGCACGACCAGTCCATGCTGGGTGTACATGTCGACCCAGTCGCTGTTCAAACGGTTGAGTTCGGCTTCGGGAAATGCATATCCAACCCTGAGCGCGAGGTAAAACCCGGCCGGGGCGATTTCATTCAATCGCTTTTCGCAATCCCTCAGTTCCATATTCTGATGGTCAATTCACTTGCACTCACTGCGGTCGCAGCCTACCGTCGCACGCGTCGCTGCAGCCTTGTACCAACAACCTAAAGACGAATTCCCGTGATGGAAACAGCAAACCGCAAGGAAATCGCCAGCCTGCTAGAGGACCTCGGGCAAACCTGCGACACCGGTTTCGCATTTGCCCTGCATATCCGCTTCACCCGCCCGAACATCCTTTATCGCACATATCCCGAGCCGTGGATCGACGAATATAGCGAAAAGGGCATGATGATGGACGACCCTGTCGTCCTGTGGGGCTTGCAGCATGTGGGTATCGTGCGGTGGGACGATCTCGATGACCCCAAGGGGGTTCTGAAAGGTGCGAAATCCCACGGACTTTATAATGGCCTGACCTGCGCAGTGCTGGAGAACGGCTCGCGCTCGATTTCGGGGTTCACACGATCCAGCGCCCCCTTCTCCGAGGACGAAGCGCAAGACCTGCTTGAGAAGACCCGGCGCCTGCACAACCTGACGGCGGGCCTTTCCGACCTTTGAGAAAAGGCGCTTTTGCCCTTCTCTCGGCTCGATTGTCCAAGTCGAATCAAGGGATAGGCGCGAAGACGAGAAGTCGAACCGGCAGCGCCCCACTCAACCTTAGCGTGCAAACTTCATCTATCGGAAGGTCGATTTTTTTCGGCCTTCCGAATTTCGGTCGAAATGCTTTGCTTTCGCTTGATCGGCCCGAAAATCGCCCCCTACGCTTTTGAAATATCTGTAATCGGGATCGACGGGCCTGGTCCGGCCCAGAGCGATTAAGTTGACCTCAAACCGGACTGGGCAGTCGTTGCCGTTCTTCTGTGGGGGGAGAACATGACGCATCTGCCACGTTTCGAGACGAGAGATATCTCTTGGGCGCCGCCGCGCCGGCATAAGGGGCAGTTGCGCTGCCTGGTTGCCGGAGGGGCCGGATTCCTGGGATCGCACCTATGCGACCGGCTGATCGAGGCCGGTCACTCGGTGATCTGCATCGACAACCTGCTGACCGGGCGGACCCAGAACATCGCTCATCTGATGGGGCATCGCGATTTCACGTTCCAGAAACATGACATCATCGCGCCGCTGCAGATCGGTGGCGAGGTCGACCGGATCTACAATCTCGCCTGCGCGGCCTCGCCGCCGAAATATCAGCTCGATCCGCTGCACACGTTCCAGACCTGCATCGCCGGGTCGCTGAACCTGCTCAGCCTCGCCGAGCGGACCGGCGCGCGCATCCTGCAAGCCTCGACCTCCGAGGTCTACGGCGACCCCGAGATTTCGCCCCAGCGCGAAGACTATCGCGGCCGGGTGAACACCACCGGCCCGCGCTCGTGCTATGACGAGGGTAAACGCGCGGCAGAGACGCTGTTCCATGACCTTCAGGCCATTCGCGGCATCGACACCCGCATCGCACGGATCTTCAACACCTACGGCCCCCGGATGGACCCCGAGGATGGTCGCGTGATCTCGAATTTCGTGACGCGGGCGATCCGCGGCGTGCCGCTCGAACTCTATGGCGGCGGCACGCAGACGCGCTCGCTGTGCTATGTCGACGACCTGATCAGCGGTCTGGTCGCACTGATGGAAAGCGAGACGGTCGGGCACGATCCGGTCAATCTGGGCAATCCGGGCGAATACACGATTGCCGAGCTGGCCCATATCGTGCGCGACATGTGCGAGAGCCGGGCGCCGCTCGTCGTCTCGGATCTGCCGCTCGACGATCCGATGCAACGCTGCCCCGACATCACCCGCGCCGAGACCCGTCTGGGCTGGCGTCCGGAGATCGCGCTGCGCAGCGGCCTCGTGCCGACCATCGCCTATTTCCGGGCGGAGATAGCGGGCGTTGAAACCGCAACCGCCCCGATAACCGCAACGGCCGCCGAATGATCCAGCGCCCCGACATACGCGCTGCGATCGAGGCCGGACACCTCGCGCCCATCCTCACACCGAGGCAGGCACTGCGCTATCGAGTGCTGTTTGCGCTGTGGATGCTCGCGACGGTCTATTTCTGGAGCTGGTGGCTGACACCGTCGCATATCCTTGCGACGGTTCCCTATTTGATACTCACGGGTGTGCTGATCTGGCTTCTGGCAATGCAGATCTACTTCTTCGTGATCTTCCTGCAGGCGGTCCGCCCCTCCTCGCCCCTTCCGGAGCCGGGTCGGTGGCGCGTCGCGATGATCACGACGAAAACTCCATCCGAACCCTTTTCGGTCGTTCGTCGGACATTGGAGGCGATGCTCGCGCAGGACTATCCGCATGACACGTGGCTCGCCGACGAGGCGCCCTCGCCCGAGACGCGCGCATGGTGCAATATCCACGGGGTGAAGATCTCCAGCCGCCACGGCATCGCGGACTACCATCGGCAGGAATGGCCGCGCCGGACGCGCTGCAAGGAAGGAAACCTCGCCTATTTCTACGACCATTGGGGCTATCGCGATTATGACATCGTAAGCCAGCTGGACGCCGACCACGTCCCGCAACCGGGATACCTGCGCGAGATGCTGCGCCCCTTCGCCGATGATGCGGTGGGCTATGTCAGTGCGCCGTCGATCTGTGCGTCCAATGCCAAGGAAAGCTGGGCCGCGCGCACGCGGCTTTATTTCGAAGCGGCCTTCCACGGAGTTTTTCAAGCGGGCTACACTGCAGTATTCGCGCCGATGTGCATCGGCTCTCATTACGCTGTGCGCACCTCCGCGCTGAAGGAAGCTGGCGGTCTTGGTCCCGAGCTTGCCGAGGATCACTCGACCACGCTCCTGATGAACGCGGCCGGCTGGCGCGGCGTTCACGCGATAGATGCGATTGCGATCGGCGATGGCCCGGCGACTGTGACCGACCTGATCACGCAGGAGTTCCAGTGGTCGCGCTCGCTGCTGAGCCTGCTTCTGCGCTACATGCCGGACTATGTCGGCAAGATGCCGTGGCGGCTGAAGTTCCTCTTCGTTCTCTGCCAGAGCTGGTATGTCTTCTTCGCGCTCTCGATGTCGATGATGTATGTCGCTCCGATCATCGCCATCAGCTTCGACATGCGCTTTGCCGATGTGACCTATCCCGCCTTTATCGGACATGTGCTGCCCGCAGGCACGGTGACGCTGATATTCGCCTTCATGCTGCGGCGCGATCAGTTCTTCCGTCCGCACGACGCCAAGATCATCGCATGGGAGAAAGCACTCTTCGTGATGATGCAATGGCCTTGGGTGCTCTGGGGATGCGTCATGGCCGTCTATGACAGGCTGTCGGGAAAATTCGTCGATTTTCGGATCACACCGAAAGGCGAAGCGGCCTCGACGATGCTGCCGGAGCGGATCATCGCAGTTTACGGTGGACTGGCCCTGGGGGCCTTGCTGCCGGTTCTTCTGGTGGACAACGTCATCGAGGCGCGCGGGTTTTACCTCCTCTCCATGTTCAACGCCGCGTTCTATTTCGTCTTGCTCAGCGTGATCTTCGGCGCGCGCGCGCGCCGCGTTCAGATCGATTGGCGTGGCTGGCCCCGCGATATGGCGGTTCAGATGGGCACGCTGAGCGTCATCGTCTCGCTCAGTTTCGGAGCCCTTTGGCTCCGCGGCGGCGAAAGCGTCTACGCGCTCATGATCGGGCTGAAATCGGTTCAGCTCGCAAAGGTCGAATACATCGTCTCGGGGGCCGGCATGGGCGCTCCGGGACAAGCGAAGTTCCACGTCAAACCGAGCTGGAAGTGACGGGGCTTTGCACTGAAAAGGAGGAGACTGACATGGCTAATGATTTGATGACCCGTCGCGAGATGATGGCCGGTGCCGCGGCGTTGGGACTGACAGTATCGGCGCGGCCGGCGTTCGCTGCGGATGTCAGCGTGCCGCCCGGCTCCTTGCCGTTCGGGGTCTATGATCCCGATGGTGACTTTGCGGATCTTTCAGGCGTGGTGATCGAGCACCTGTTCCTGCCCTGGGAGGACGTTTTCCTTCCCTCGCTGAACGATGCCGACAGCTACGCGCTCGAACGAAACCGCGCGCTTCTGGTGACACTGGAGCCCTGGACATGGTCGCGCTCGGAGCGCAACACGGCGCAATATCTGCGCCGCGGCATCGAGCGGGGCGAATACGACGCCAACATGATCGCGGTGGCCGATGTGCTGGCGACGCTGCAAAGCCCGGTCACGCTGCGCTTCGCCCATGAGATGGACGATAAATCCGGCCAGTTCATCTGGTCGGACTGGAACCCCGACGACTACATCGCGGCCTATCGCCGGATGACCGATGTCGCCCGCGACCGGGCGCCGAAGATCAACCTGATGTGGTCGCCGCTGGGCGACGAGAACATGGGCGACTATTACCCGGGTGACGATTACGCCGACATCGTGGGCCTCACCGTCTTCGGGCTGCAGGCTTGGGACCAGGCCAAGTTCGGCCGCGATCAGACCTTCGACGACATCTTCGCGCCCCGCTACGCGCGGGCTGCCACCTATGGCAAACCGGTTGCGGTGGCCGAGCTCGGCTATGTCGGGAACCAGTCCTACGTCTCGATGTGGCGCGACCGGGTGCGTCAGGAATTGCCCGACTATCCGAGCCTCGTCGGTGTCAGTTACTTCAACCAGCGCGAGGTTTACCCGTGGCCCGAAGGCTTCGGCGCGCCGGATTGGCGAATCAAGAACCAAGTTCTGACCTGAGCCACCATAGGTAGTGGCGATTTTTCGCCTACAACACCACTGCTAGACAAGACATTGAAGCTGCGCGGGAATTTCTCTCGCGCAGCCTCTTTGCATTTCGCCACAAATCCGCCTGCTTCCCGCCACGTCACCTACCAACTTGACCCGTAGGCTGAGATCGACCAATCCTGCTGGCACGAGGACGCAATCGGCCCTCTTCCGCGCAGACGGGAGGGGTCAGACCGCAACGTGAGCAGACAGGATTACAGTTCCGATGACGTTTTTATCCGTGAAAGCGGCCCGCCTTGTCGTGGCCGGCCTGATCTTTGCAGCCCCGCTGAGCAGCGCCCATGCGCAACAAGCTGGCATGCTGGACCTCAAACCGATCCGTGTTTCCGCCAAAAGCACCGCCGGTCAGGGCGGCGCAAAATTTGACTGGCTCGCCGGTCGCACCAGCAAAGCGCAAGCCACGCCGCGCGTCGTGCAGACCCGGTTCATCGGTAAGGGCAAATGGATTTGCTCGCCCGCCGGTTTCGGCAAGAAAGCAAGCTGCTTCCAGCGCTGAACGCCGCCCCTACGCTTTAAGTGATGGCCCCGTCCTGACCGGGCCACGTCACGCTCATTCGGCGGGGAAACCCACGGTGCAGTCGATCCCGGCGGGCAGCTTGCCTTCGGGATTGGGCAG
The DNA here is from genome assembly GCF_002020075.1 of Thioclava sp. F36-7. Taxonomy (NCBI): domain Bacteria; kingdom Pseudomonadati; phylum Pseudomonadota; class Alphaproteobacteria; order Rhodobacterales; family Paracoccaceae; genus Thioclava; species Thioclava sp. F36-7. The sequence goes on from NZ_MPZR01000001.1 coordinate 62,987, forward strand.
CGCGAGGCGCACTCCGAACGTGTCCGACGCCGCATCGAAGACCTTGTCGACGACGCTCACTGTTGCGTCGTATTCGCCGCCCACGGGCGCTGCGGGATAGACTTTCAACACCTGATCCTTCTTGACGCGATCATACATCGACGTCGGCAGGAAGACCTCGACATGCAGCGGGTCGATCTGCGCGAGCTGCGCGATCGGCGCTTGCGAATAGACGTATTCGCCCGGCCCCATCATCCGCGTGATCACCAGCCCGTCGATCGGCGAGCGGATTTCACGCCGCGCCAGCTGCGCCTCCACCCTTTGCAGATCGAGCTTCGCCAAATGTTGGTCCATTTGGGCCGAGCGCAGCTCCAACTGGGCCACTTCAGCATTGGTCTGGGCCTCCTGCACCTGCGCATCGGCCATCACGTTTCGCTTGCCCATCTCGGTCGCACGGTCGGCGGCCTTTTGCAGCAGCGCCACTTTGGAGCGCGCGATGTCGATCGGTCCTTCGTCCTGCGCGCGTTCGCGGGCATAGGTCAGCTGCGCCTCTTCGGCCTTGGATTCCAGCTTCGCGATCGGGTCGCCCTTCTTCACCGTATCCCCGCGCGAGACGAAGACCTGATCGATCACCCCGTCCACCGCCGAGCCGATCTCGAGCACCTGCCCCGGATCGATCAGGCAATCGAAGCGCTCCTGATCCTGAGCGAGCGCCGCGCCGGGACCGAGGGCGAGAAGGAGGGTGATGGAAGTAAGCCGCATGGGTGGTCCCTTTCAGTTGCCCCTGCCGCTGAAGGCGAGCAGGTCTTCGAGATTGTCGTCGGCGCGCAAAAGCGCCTTGCGCACGCCGGAATGGCGCGCTTCGGTCGCGCGTTGCGCAAGCCGGGTCACGGGCGCGCCGATAAGCCACGGCACGCGCCCCTTCCCGCCTGAAAACATGCGGATCAGGCCCGAGAGCCGGGTGCCATAGAAGACCCGCAGCAGGTCGTCGTCGAGCGACACGAAGGTAACGAAGCTCCCCGGATCGCCCTGCCGTCCGCAGCGCCCGAACAGCTGGCGGTCGATGCGGCGCGCGTCGTGGCGGCCGGTCGCGATGACATGCAACCCGCCGAGGTCGCGCATCTGCTGATCGATGCGAATGTCGGTGCCGCGCCCGGCCATGTTGGTCGCGACCGTGATCCGCCCATGACCGCCCGCTTCGGCGATGATATGGGCCTCGTGCTCGGTCTCGCGGGCGTTGAGAACGCGATGCGTCAGCCCCTCTTCGGTCAGGAGCGCGCTGATCTCTTCCGAGGCGGCGATGGATTGCGTGCCGATCAGGATTGGGCGGCCCGTCATGTGGACGCGCTTGGCCTCTGCCAGAACGGCGCGCCATTTCTGATCGGCGGTCGCGTAATGCCGCTCGCCGAGGTTCTTGCGGCGCGAGCGGCGGTTGGTCGGGATGCGCTTCGTGCGCAGCCGGTACACCGCGCGCAGCTCGCCGGAGACTTCGGCCGCGGTGCCCGTCATGCCTGCCAGCGTCAGATAGCGGCGGAAAAAGCGTTGGTAAGAAATCCGGATCAGCGTCTCTTGCCGCCCGGTGATCTCGCAGCCTTCCTTCACCTCGATCATCTGATGCAGCCCGCGCTCCCACGAGCGGTCGGACATCACGCGGCCTGTGTATTCGTCGACGATCTGAACGCCCGCCTCATCGACGATGTAATGCTTGTCGCGGTGATAGAGATGCAGCGCCGAGAGCGCCTGCCGCGCCAGTTCCTCGCGATGGATCTCGGTGGCCCAAACCCCGCCGAAATGCGCGCTGAGCTGGCGCAGCCGCGCCTTGCCCAGATCGGTCAGTTCGACCTTCCATTCCTTCTCGCGCACCGTGAAATCGCGCGGCCGGGTCAGCTTGCGCCCGATCTCGACGGCGCGCTGATAGGTCTGCTCCAGCCCCGAATGATCGCCCGCGCGCGTGATGATCAGCGGTGTGCGCGCCTCGTCGACCAGCACGCTATCCGCCTCGTCCACGATCGCGTAGCACAGCCCGCGCATCAGCAGCCTCTGCCGTTTCGGATCGGTCTTCGATAGCCCCTCCAGCGCCATATGCAGCGCGCGGGTCTCGCCTTCCAGCACCAGCCGGTCCTTGAGGTAATCGAAGGCCAACTGCTTGTTCGTGCAGTAACAAATGTCGCAGGCATAGGCCGCCTGACGTTCCTCGGGGCTCAGCCCTTCGATGATAACGCCGACACTGAGTCCCAACGCCCGATAGAGCGGCCCCATCCATTCCGCATCGCGCGCGGCAAGGAAATCGTTCACCGTCACGATATGCACCGGCACGCCCGAGAGCGCCATGATCGCGGCAGGCAGCGTCGCGGTCAGCGTCTTGCCTTCGCCTGTGTCCATCTCGGCGATCCGACCGCGCAGCATCGCGCGCCCGCCCAGAAGCTGCACATCGAAGGGGCGCATCTGCAGCGAGCGTTCGGACTGGATACGCACCAAGGCGAAGGCGCGGGCCACCAGATCGGCGCGCAGCCCCTTTACCCGCAGCTTCTGCGCCACCTCGACGCGGGCCGCGTTGAAGGCATGCGCCTCCAGCTTCGCCAGCGCCTTTTCCTCTTTCGCGACACGGCGCAAAAAGCCCGCGCCCGCCGCCGATTTGATCGAGAAGAATTGCGACACCCGCCCCACCGCGCTTGCCATCACCCGGTCGAGCGTGCCGAGGCGTTCATCCTCGCGCTCGGGATAGAAGGCGGTCAGCAGACCGGGGCGTTGGACGAGCATCTCAGACATCGTAGAGCCTCAGGAACAGCTGGCGCAGCGCGCGATAGGCCTGAAATCCGATCGGCAAAGTGCCATGTGAGAAGCGCACCTCGACGCGACGACCTAGCAGCGGCAGCGCCGCATCGGGGGCCATCTCCAGCTCGAACTCGAAGACCCGTTGCAGCGTGCGCAGCCCCTTGGTGTCGCCCGGATCGACCGGAACCGTGCCGCCGCCCTGCAGCCCCAGCGCGGGCGTCGGCAGGTCGCGGATGCCGCCGGGCACTTCGCGCACGATGGTCGCGGGATAGCTCTGCCCGCCATACTCGACCGGCATCACATCGACGCGGCCCGTCGCGTTGCGCACCAGATCGACATCGTCCTGACCGACCACGACGCGCAGAGCCGCCGTGTCTTCCTCGGTCAGAACGTAGGAGATCACCTGCCCGCGCTTGGCGAACCTTCCCTGCAGATCCTCTCCATTGGGCACCACGGCCAGACCCGCGCGCGGCGCGCGGATCGACAATTCGTCGAGCTGTTGGGCGAGCCGGTTGCGGTCCTCGCGGGTCGCGGAAATCTCCGCCGCGATCATCTCGGCCTCGACCCGGTCAGTGCGCACCGCCGCCTGACGCTGCAGCTCCAGCCCCGCCAGTTGCGAGTCCAGCACATCGAGCCGCGCGCTTAGCAGCGGATCGTCGAGCTTGATCATCACCTCGCCCGGCTGCACCGCGTCATAGGTCGCGACCGGCACCTCGGTCACGAAACCGCTGGTGCCGACGCGCACCTGCGCCTGCTCTGAGGGCCATGTCACGCCGCTGACCACGGATCGATACGGCGCGGGCAGGACGAAGAGGATCACGAAGAGCGCGGCAAGGATCGCGCTTGTCACAAGGACCGCACGCGGCCTGTTGGAGCGGAGTTTCGGGCTGGAAGACAGAAAGGACATGGATTTGCCTATGGGCACGAGGATCTGTGTCGTGATCGCCCAAGCCGCCAGCAGCACCCCGATGAAGAAGAAGCGGCCAGCGATATAGGTAATGATCGCGAACATGATGAAGAGGCGATAGATGAAGGCGGCGATCCCGTAGAACAGGAACCAGCGCTTCTCGGCGGGCAGCGAAGTGACGGGCTCCGCCTCCTTCATCCCGAAGAGGTATTTCTGCGCGAGATAGGCGTAGTAGCGGTTCGCGCGCTGGCCGAGATTGGGAATTTCCAGCCAATCGGCGAAGACGTAATAGCCGTCGAAGCGCAAGAGCGGGTTGCCGTTGAACAGAAGCGTCGAGACGCCGCCGATCAGCATCACGTTATAAGCCACCGCATGGGCCGCGCCGGTCTCGGCATTGAGCCAGACGAAGAGCGCGATCGAAGCGAGGAACAACTCCACCATGATCCCGATGCCACCGACCAGCATCCGCTGATACTTGTCACGCAACGCCGAGGCCGCGGAGGCATCGACATAAGGCACCGGCACCAGAACCAGCAGCATGATCCCGATCTCATGGACTTCGCCGCCGTTCTTCTTCACCGCGTAGCCGTGGCCCAATTCGTGAAACGCCTTCACCACCGGATAGACCAGCCACAGCACGAAGAGGTTCTTCGGCGTCAGCACCCGGTCCGCGATATTGTCGGTGATTGCGCCGAAATTGATCGCCGCGAAGATGAAACCCGCGAGCACGACCAGCACCCAGGTCACCGCGAAGGTGCGGGTGAAGAAGGGCCGCACGAAGGGCATGGTGCGGGTCAGGAAAGCGTCCGGGTCCCAGATCGGGATGCGGATGGCGAGCGGCGACCAGATCTTCTGCTTGATCTGCATCGACTGATGGCGTTGATAGCGGCGGAACAGCTCGCGTCCGTCGGGCGGCACGTCGCAGATCAGCGCGTCGGCCGCGTGCAACTGCCCCATTAGCCGGATCGCCTCGTCCTGCGTGGGGGCCTTCTCGCCAAGCTGCTCGTTGGTGGTGTTCCACAGCTCGTCCATCGTGCGCTTGCCGTTCATCAGCCCGACCAGCCGCCACGCAGCAGGCGAGATGCGATGGAAGCGCCCCGTCGCAATATCCTGAACCACGAACCAGACGCGCCCGCGATAATCGTGCCGATGGATCGCGACATGCCTGCGCAGGCGCGGTTTGAGATCCTTCACCCGATACCAGGACGGAGAGAAGAGCGAGGTGGCCATGTCACGGCCACCAGGACCAGAGCGTCATGCGCACCCAGAGAACGATCCGCCGGGTCCAGATCCATACGAGGCGATGTTCCTCGACCTCGATCTTGGCGACCCCCTCCATGCCCGGACGCAGCGCATCGATCGGCCCGTCGGTCACGGAAGCTTCGACGAGGAACTTGTTCGCCCCCGCTTCGGCATTGGAGATCGGCGTGATCCGGTCGACCTGCACTTCGATCGGGGTGTCGGGCAGCGAGGCCAGAATGAGCGCGCCGCTCTCGCCCGCTTTCACATCCTTCACGTCGCGCTCGTCCACACGCAGCATCACGCGGTAATCATCGAGGGGGGCGACTTGGAACAGAACGTCGCCGCGCTCGATCGGTGCGCCCAGCGCCTGCGTCAGATCGCCCGAGACCACGACCCCATCGAAGGGCGCCTTGATCACCATCCGCCCAATCTCCTGATCGAGCAGTTCGATCTGGGCATCCGCCTGTTCGATCTGGCTTTGCAGGATCAGCGCCTTGGCGCGTTCGCGCTTGGCCATGGCTTGCGAATATTCGCGGGTCTGCTTGGACTTCTGGCTTTCCCATTTCAGCCGCTCGAGCCGCAGATCGCGGTCGTCGAGCTTGGCCATCACCTCGCCCGCCTTCACGATATCGCCCGCGCGCGCATCGGCCTCGGCGAGATAACCCTCGATGGGGGCCGAGATCGCGCGCTGGATACGGCCCTCGATGGTCGCATCGGCGGTCACGCGATACATGCCCTTGGCGAACCACGCGAAGGCCAGCAAAGCGACCAGCGCAATCGCGGCCAGTTTCAGCGCCGCATGATTGGGGCCGAACAGCGCCTTGAACGTATTGACGCTCGCATCCCATGTCTTCGCGGGCAGCCAGCGGTCCTCGCGCCGCTTGATCGCCAGAACTGGGCCGAGCAGCACGCCCGCATATTCCGCCATCTGGATCGTATCGCGCCCGAACGGCTCGCCCGCCGGGCGTTCCAGCACCAGCGCGCCGACCAGCTTCTTGTCCTCGGTCAGCGGCACCGTGCAGAGCGTCGCCCCGCCCTCGGTTTCCGACAAAGCCGCATGGGCGCGCAGCACCCGTTCCGAGCCGTCCTCGGGCGGCGGATAGCTCAGCACCGCCTGCTGGTCGATCGCCTCGTCCATCGCGGCCTCGATGGCGCGCACGAGGTTGGACCGCTTGCCGAAGCTCGCGGAATTCGACAGTGCCCGGACGCGCGCATGACGCCCACGGGTCAAGCCGATCGCGACCAGTTCGCAATTCAAGACGCCCGCAAGTTCCGAGGCCACCGCCGTCGCGGCTTCGGTGAAGCGGTCGTGGTGCAGGCTGGTCGCGAGCAGTTCGATCACCGAGGCGAGGCTGTCGCCCGAACCGCCCTGCTTGCGGCGCAAGAACGCCTCGAGCCAGCCCGAGCCCCATTGCAGCTGATCGATCGCAAGGTCGGTGCGCGCGTCGGGGTGCGTGCCGATCTGGATCGCCGCCGCGCCGCGCAGATGGCCCTCCATGCGGATCGGCACCGCGATGGCCGCGCCGCCTTCGCTCAGCGTCTCGATCACCATGCGCTCGGCATGGATCGCGCCGTCGATGGCTGCCATCAGTTCGCGTTTCGGTTTCGCATTCTCTGGCCAGACCGCAGCGGGTTCGAACCGGCTGCGCCCGATCCCGGCCAGCACCACCAACCCTTGTTCCAGACCTGTCACCTGTCGGGCCATCGCGGCCAACCAAGCCTGCGATACCTGCGCGCGGTCTGTCCCTGCTTTCAGTCTGCCGAGGGTTTCGGAATCCAGAAATACCGAGCCCGTCGCCTCGCCAGACGTTGTCCCTGCATGTTGCTGCAAAATTGCTCCCTCGAGGGTGCTCCCCAGCGCCCTTCCCGTGTCCGCTTATGTCCCTGAAAGTGCCGATTGAACGGCCAAACTTGCTCCCTTACGCAAAGTAAACGAGCAGTTCCGGATTCAATCAAGAAAAAACGTGGCAGTTGAACGCATTGGCCCCTGCGTCAGGCTTTCGCATTGCGCGATTGTTTACCCGTATTGCCTGAATTGCCTCGGGTCGGGGTCGTTGTTGCCGGTTCAGGCTCGGTGATCGGGGCCGCACTGGGCGCGGATGTGGTGTCGCTGGTGGCGGCATCCTGCGGACCGGCGTCAGTCGCAGTGTCGGAAGCGGTATCATTCGGGGTGTCCGGCACAGGGTTGGCCGCGGGCGTGGCGTCCTGAGCCGCGAGGGTCGGGTCCATCCAGGTGGCCGCATCGCTATCGTCGGCCAGCCCGAGGATATGCCCGAACTCATGCTTGAGCGCATCGACGAGGTTCAGCCCTTCGCTGCCATCGAGCGACCAGCCATGCCCTGCCCCATCCGCATCGAGCGTGATCGCTCCCTCGGCGGTATAGCCCAGAAGCGTGCCGTCGAGCGAGGCGATGGAAATCTGCACCGCTTCGAGTTTGGCGATCTCTTCCGCGGTCAGCCCCAGCTCCTGCGCGATCTCTTCTAGCGCCTGCGCACGCGCCGCGGCCAGAAGATCTTCATCGAGCACCGCACCGTCTGGCACCTCCGCGACCGAGACCGCATGAAGCGCTTGCGCCGCCTCGATCGTCAGCGACCAGCTTTCCAACGTGCCGGTCTTGCGCTTCGCTCCGTCCACGATCTCCAGCGTCCAGACTCCGCCCGACATCTTGCCCTCGAGTGCCGCCAGATCGCCGACCGGGCGATAGGTCACGCCGTAAGGTGCCGCCGCGCCGGTGATGCTATCGGCGGCCGCATCGTCGAAGCGCGTGTCGATCGCCGTGCCATCAAGCGCCGCGAACAGCTCGATCCGCGTGCCATCGGGCGCGATCAGCGTCACGGTCAGGTCGCTCAGCCGCTCATGGGTCAGGCTCAGCGTCACGTCGAGATCGGCGATCACCACATCCGAGCCGACATAGAGGCTCTGCGTCGTCACGCCCTGATCTGCAATCGCGATGGGACCGGCGGAATTGTAGTCGTAGATCCGCGAGCCAGTGTCGGGCGTGAAATAGGCCGGGTCGTTCGTCGCGAGGCGCACATCGTCGAAGCTCGCCGCATCGAAGGCCATCACACCGACCGCACCATCCGCGACCGGGGCGTAGAAGGCATGGCCCAGCACTTCATGGCCGTTGAGCGCGAGGCTGACCGTGCTGCGGGCGAGCGTGATTTCGAGCTTGTTGGACTGGCTGCCGTCGATGGCGATGTCGTAGCTCGCGGTTTCCACGAACCCGTCGCGCTGCGTGTAATAGCCGATCGAGACGCGGTCATTGGCGGCATCGATCACGGCGTATTTGTAGCGTCCGTCAGTGTAGCTGTCGAAGACGAAGCCCGCGCGACCGTTGGTCTCGATCTGGGCCGCGATCCGCGTGACGGAGGTCTCCGCAATCACCAGATCGGACAGTGCGATGGCGGGCACACCGGCGGGCTGGGCATCCAGCACGCCCGCGTTGATCTGCCAGGCGGTATCGGTGGCGAAGCGATCCGCGATGCCGTCCGAGAAGTCCTCGGTCTCATCGAGGGTGAATTCCGGGGGCAGCACCTGCACCGCGATATTGTCGAGCTTGGTCACCGAGTTCTGCGCGCCGATCCCGACATAGCCGGAGTTCAGCCCGTGGGTGACGCCGTATTGATCGACCCGCGCATCGAAGACATGGGTGAAATATTCTTGCCCGTCGATCACCAGCGTCGCCGTCAGCCCGTTGATCGCGAGCAGCAGGTTATAGGGCGTGTCGGGCTTGGCCTGGACCGGGGTCTGCTCCAGCACGATCCAGCCATCGGCGGTGCGGATGCCCATCTCGAACTTGTCGGTCGAGATGTTCACGCCGGCGAATTTGAAGTCGGTCGGCGACTGGTAGTCGAAGATCAGATAGGCGTTCGACTTCAGCCCCGCCGTGGGTTTGCCGCCGACGATGGTCGCCTTCATCTCGAAATAGCTGGGCAGCGCGTCGCCGATATAGAAGACAGAGACCGCATCGCCGCCGAGCGTTTCCGGGCTCACCGCGAAGGCGCCGCCCTCGACCGTCCAGACCCCGCTATCGGCAGCAAAGCCCTGCGCGTCCTTGCCGCCGCCATTGCCGTTGAAATCGGCCGAGCGCAGCACGTCACGGCGACCGCCCGGAATATTGCCCGGCTGCGGATCGTTCGGCGCTCCGGTCTGATCCTGCCACGCATCGTCCTTCTGCATCACCAGACCTAGCTCGCCCCACGGCTCGCCGTTGCGGTCGGCGTTGTAATCGCCGGTATCGGCCGCGCGGGTCGGATCGGCGCCGTCGGAGGCCGAGAGATCGTAGAGGTATTCCTGGACCTGCGGCGCCAGCGCGCGGGAGATCGTGAAGGCACCGAAGGGTGCGAAGGGCACGATGTAGCTGTTGAACTCGCCCACCCAGTCGATCAGGCGATCGCCGCCGGTATTGCCGATCATGATGTCGCGACCGGCACCGCCATAGACGATGTCCTCATAGCTCGACGACGTGTCGGGCGTATCGTTCGCCCCCGGAGCCGAGCCATCCGCGTCGCGGGTGTGATCGTCGTCGACATCGATCAGATCGTCGCCCCAGCCGCCATAGACATGGTCGCGCCCGGTGCCGCCGACGAGCCAATCATTGCCCAGATCGCCGAAGATCACGTCATTGCCGTCGCTATAGACCGGGCTGCCATCCTGCTCGAGCGTGCCGACCTGCGGCGCACCCGGATCGGCCGGATCGAAGCTCGCGAAGAAGGTCAGACCGTCGGTCGCCTCAGAGAGCGAGACATAGTGGCCAGCGGCGTCGATCACGATCACATCGCGCGGGTTGTATTCGTCATAGGCTGCGAACTCGCCCGCGTAGAAGGCGTTGTAGCCCAGCGCATTGCCCTGCGTGGCCGCGGGATCGGCGGACCAGAACGGCACCGTGTAATCCGAGCGTACCAGCACGCCCGCCACACCCGGCGCCAGCGCGTCGTTCGGATAGGCGAGATACCAGGCCTCGGCCAGCGCCTCTGCACCCGAGACCAGATCGTCGCCCGCGCCGCCATGCAGGAAGTCGTCGCCCAGACCGCCATAGATGATGTCATCGGCATAGGCGGGGTCTTGCAGCGGATCGTCGGTCTGGCCATCGGCGGTCAGGAAGAAGGGCGTGAGGTTCACGGTCTTCTTCAGCGCGCCTTGGACGTTGATATCGGCCTGCTGGATCTTGCCCGGGGTCGAGATCGTCTCCGGGCTGACCGGCGCGACACCGTAGAGCGGCTCGCCATAGCCACGGTCGTTACGCGAGGTCCAGATCCGGCCATCGTCGCCCAGCACGCCATCCTGACCGGTGCCGCCCGAGATCCAGTCATGGCCCCAGCCGCCGATCAGATCGTCGTCCTGACCTTCGCCATAGAGCACGTCATTGCCGCGCATGCCGTAGATCGCGTCGTCGCCGCCCTCGCCGTGGATCTCATCCGCGCCGCCATTGTCGGCCAGCGCATCCGCGCCCCAGACATCCGGGCCGCCGGTGTGATAATCGAGCAGCTCGACCGCGCGCACCACCAACCAGGCGTCGGAATGATCCGCGCCGCCGATGGAAGTGCCCGAGGCCCGCGCCGGATCGAGCGTGTCGTAGTTGAAGCCGAGGAAGCCGATCGCACCCACCAGACGCAGGATGCGGCCATTGTCGCCAAGGATCACATCGGCGTCGCGGGCATGGGCATTGGCGCCGCTCTGGCCGTAGTCGTTGCGGCTCAGCGTCACCGGATCGCCCTGCCCGCCGAAGAGCATATCCGCGCCGTCGGGACGGAAGGTCTCATCGACATTCGCCGTGGCCAGCAGATTGAGGCTGAAGCCCTCGCCGGTCGCGCGCGCATCATGGATGTAGAGATCCGAGGAGCCGCCGATGATGTCGTCCTGACCGAGCCCGCCGAAGACGATGTCGTTGCCGCCATTGGCCTCGATGTAATCGTCGCCGTCGCGCGCCGCGTCGATGCTGCGGGTCGGGTTCACGCTGAGCGTGCCGTCGGCGAGGCGCGTGGCGTAGCCGTTATCGGTCGCGTCATAGGCGGTGGCGAGCGCAAGGCCGCGGAACGTGGCCGAGCCGTCGCCCTGGATCACATCGTCGCCAAGCTGGCCGAAGATCACATCGTCATCCGCGCCGCCTGCGAGGTAATCCGCACCGTAGAGGTCGGTCCGGTTGGCCTCGGTCGCGTCGGTGTGGTCGAAGAGGGCGATCAGCCGCTCTTCCACCCCGGTCGGGTTGACCTGCGCCGTCGTCCCTGCGTTCGAGCCGGTGCCGTCATCGGCAGCGTCATAGATGGTCAGCGTGCCATCGGCGAGCATCCGGAAACGCAGGCTCTCGGCCGCGTCGGTGCGGATCACGATGCCATTGTCGCCAAGGATCACGTCATTGTCGGTCGCGTTCGGGTCGAGCGCCTGCGCGTCCAGATCGAACCAGGCGCTGATCACCGGGCGATCCTCGAACAGCACCGCACCGTTGCCGTCGATACGGTCCGCACCATCATCGCCGCCCGGACGGTTGTGACCGCCGATCAGGTCGTCGTCGCCGTTGCCGCCATAGATCACATCGGCGCCCTGCTGGCCCAGCACGATATCCGCGCCATCCTCGGCGAAGATCATGTCGCGCCCGCCGCCGTCCAGCTCGCTGCGCAGGATCGAGTAGAAGTCGAACTGCGTCGTCAGCTCGGTCAGGTTCAGCGGCAGCAGGTCGGCATCCACGCCACCACCCGGCTGCGCGACGATCCGACCGTGATCGCCGAAGACCAGATCGTTGCCCGCACCCGCGAAGATCGTGTCATCCGCCGTGCCGCCGATGATGAAGTCGCGGCCTGCGCCGGTGGCGATCAGATCGTTGCCGCCGATCATCGCACCGGTCGCCGCATAGCGGTCCTCGGTGGTCGCGATCTCGTCGATATCGGTTGCGTCATTGTCGAGGCCGACCCAGTCGATGAAGCCGGTATCGCCGATCACGATATTGCCCGCGTCATGCAACGTGGTCGCCGTGTCGGTCGCGGCATAGACCTCGTCGATCTTCACATTGATCGCATCTCCGACAGCCCCGCCCAGCACGATATCATAGCCAATGCCCGCAAGGATCACGTCATCGCCGCCAACCTCGGGCGCGGTCGTCTCGATCAGGCCCAGCGTGATCGCTTGGGTGCCGAAGCGCGGCGCGTTGTCCGTCGCGGCCACGATCCGGCCGTTGTCGCCCAGCACGATGTTGTCGCCCTGGCTCGCGTTCACGTAATCGCCCGAGATGACGGTCTCGCCGTCGCCCCAATCGACGCTCAGGGCACCGCCGTCGACACCCGCGATGACGATGTCGTCGCCGCCGCCGGTCACGATCCAGTCGGCCCCGCCGATCGCCTCGGCGGTCGAGGCGATCTCGTCGATGTCGGACGCATCGCCATCGGCTTTGACCCAGTCGATATAGCCGTTGTCGCCAAGGACGATATTGCCCGCGTCGCGCAGGGTCGTATCGCCGACGGCCACGTCATAGACCTCGCCCTCGGCCACGCGGATCACGTCACCTGCCGTGCCGCCCAGCACGATGTCGAAGCCGATGCCCGCAAGGATCACGTCATCGCCGCCGATCGCGGGCGTGGTGGTCTCGATCCGGCCCAGCGTAATCGGCTGCGTGCCAAAGCGCGGCGCGTCATCCGTCGCGGCCACGATCCGGCCGTTGTCGCCCAGCACGATATTGTCGCCCTGGCCCGCGTCGACATAGTCACCCGCGATCTGCTGCCCTTCGGCGAGGATCGTCGCTGCGATGGTTTCGCGGTCGCGCGAGCGGGTGCCGTCGATCAGCGCGTCGAGGATCGTCTCGCCATCTTCACCGGCGAGCACGATATCGTCGCCTAGACCCGTCACGATCCGGTCGGAGCCGCCATAGGTCTCGGCGGTGGTGGCGATCTCGTCGATATCGGTGCGGTCGCCGTCAGCCGAGACGTAGTCGATGAAGCCGCTGTCGCCGATTACGATATCCATGCCGCTATCGGTCGCGCCGTCGGTGGTGATCGTGTCGCCGTTGACGCCGCCCAGCACGATATCGTCGCCGCCAAGCGTGGTGATCGTGTCCGCACCGCCGATGGTGGGGTCGATCGTGTAGATCAGCGTCGGCGCGACATCGGTGCCGTCATTGACGTGATCCGGGCCGCCCGAGCCGAGCTTGAGCGCATAGCCCGTGCCATCCGCGGTGAGGTAGTCGATCCGGCCGCGATCACCGAAGACGATGTCATTCGCCAGACCGGACGTGATGCGGTCATCGCCCTGCCCGCCGAAGATGATCAGCGGCAGCGTGCTGAGGGCGGCATCGACGATATCGTCATCGGCGAATTCCAGATAGTCGCGGGCATAGCCCCAATCGGGCGCGTAATTGGCGTCGTGCGGGCCTTGGGTGTTGAGCACGAAGGCCCCGTCCTCGCCCGCCTGCAGATCGACAGTCACATCGTCATTGCCGAGGCCAGTGTTCAGAACCGTCAGCTCGCGGCTGCCTTCGATATCGCGTGCGTGGGTGCCGTCGATGGCGATCGCATCCGCGCCGAAGCCGGTCCAGTAGGTGATGCCGCCGAGGAAGTTGCCCGCCGCATCCGCGCCATAGGTGATCGGCGCGGGCGCGATGCCGACGACGAAGATCTCGTTGACGCTCGACAGCTCGGTATCGTCGCCCCAGGCGGTGGCCGCGGCCAGCGCGGCATCGCGGTCATCGGTGATCTCAGCGCGCAGATCGGTGGTGCCGTCGCCCTGCACCGTCGCCTCATCCGAGATCATCAGCTTGTGACGGCCGGTGCCCGCTTCGATGTTGAGCATGCCTTTGATGTTCAGCAGATGGCCGGTCAGGAAGGTCGTGTCGGTGTCGAGCCCGAAGCCCGCCTCGGAGGAGACATAGATCCGCTCGTCGCCTGCACCGAGGTTCAGGGTGGTATGGGCCGTGGTGCCGCGCACGTTGATCACATCGTCGCCGGCGCCCATCCCGATCTCGAGATATTCGACACCGTAGTAATCGACACCGTCCATCCGGGTCTCGAGCTTGGCCAGATCGGTCTGGATGCCCAGCGGGCCGAGCAGATAGTCGAGCGCCGGATCGCCGCCATTGACCGTGACCGAGATTCGCTCGCCCGAGCGCGAGGTGATCACGAGCACCGTGCCCTCGACATGGGCGATGATATTCGGACCCTGCGCATCCATGATCTGGGCTGCCAGCGCCGCCGCCACATCCGCCGCCGTGTCGCCTGCCAGCGCGGTATAGGCGAAGCTCGACAGTGCGAAGTCACCCGGGAAGGCATCGTCGAAGAGCGGCGTCGCCAGATCGGTCAGATCGATGGTGAAGGTGTCGCCCGCGCTCGGCCCGGCGATATCGATGCGCGCCTCCAGCACATCGCCCGTCAGACCGCGCGTATCGACAGCCTCGACCGTGGTCTGGGCCAGCGCGCCCTGGAAGGTCAGGTAGATCGTGTCGCCGAAGCGGTCGACCGCGAAGTTCTTGGTGTAGGGCAGGAACGGACGGCTGTTATTCGGGTTCAGGATCGGCTCGAGGATCGCGGCGATCTCTTCGGCCGTCGCGTCATAGGCGATCGGGTCGGAGATGCGCAGATCCATGTTGCCCAGCACATCCGGCACCATGAAGGCCAGCGTGAAGGTGCCGCCCTCGGCCGCGATGGTGATCGCCTGCATCTGGTTCAGGCCCGGATCGGTGGTGCCCTTGATGACTTCGGTCACCTCGATATTGGCGGTGGTGTTCGCGTCGCTGGTGATGCCGCTCGCATCGACGATCAGGTCGGGCAGATCGACGCCACCGGTCGGGCCGGCGAAAATGACGGTGTAGATATAGCCGCTATCGGTGGCCTCGACGCTCACCTCGGCATCGGTGCCGTAATCGGCAAAGACCGTGTCGATCGCCGCTTTCATCGCTGCGGCATCCGCGTCGAAGGCCACCGTGACCGGCGTGCCATCCGGCAGAGCCAGCGTGAAGCTGCCGCCGGTGCCGCGGGTCTCGATCTGGATACGCTCCGCCACCGAGGGCATATCGAGCCCGGCCACGCGCGCGCCATCCAGCACGAGGACATTGTCGTTCAGATCGGCACTGTCATCGAGGAACAGACGGTCGTTCTCGCCCGCGCCCATGTCGACGATCAGCAGGCCGGTGATCTGGTCGACCACGCCCTGATCGGAGCCGACATAGACCTGATCGTCGCCGTTGCCGGTGCGGATGATCGTGTGACCGGCAGTGGTCTTCACATAGATCACGTCATTGCCGTCGGCGCTGTCGATGATGGTCTTGCCGCGATGGGTGCTCTCGACCGTGAAGGTATCCACATTGCGGCCCAGACGGATGTCGACCACTTCGAGGCCGGTATAGCTGACGCCGCCCACGATCAGTTCGCCGCCGATATAGGTGTCGCCGCCCATGCCCAGACCCGAGAGATGGTTCTCGGTCAGCACGCCGCTGTCGATGGCCGGGCTCTCGTTGTTGAAGACGGTGAGCGTGTCGATCTGCTCGGCCTCGTCCACGCGCAGGTTCGGATTGACCGGCGCATAGGTGATGAGCGCGCCCGGATCGGTGTCGAACCCTTCGGGCGGCGTGCTTTCCAGAACCATCTGGCTGCCCGAGACGACCGGCGCATAGACCGAGGAAATCCGCGCCGCCAACCCTTGGGTGACCGAGCCGAAGCTGCCATCGGCAGTGACCGAAGCCGGGGTGGCCGCACCGTTGATCGTCAGCGCCCAGCTCGCGCCGCTCACCGGCGGCTGGATCAGGTGGAACGCAGCCGCGGTCCAGTGGATATTCGCGTCGTTGTAGAGGCTCTGCACCGGCGCGCCGCCGATGGTCGAGGTCAGGCCCGCATAGGTGGTCACCGCGATATCGAAGGCGGCTGCATCGGCGCGCTTCACATGCAGGCGGGTCTCGCCCAGCAGGTTCACGGTCGCCACCGCTTCATATTCGGCCGAGGCGTCGATCAGCGCGGCCAGTTCGCGCAGCACGATCGAGCGGTAGGCGTGCTCGGTATCCGGCGTGTAGCTGAAGTCGGTGCCGTCGAGCGTCACGGTCACGGTTTCGAAGGCGGTCACGTCGCCCGCCAGATCGACCGAAGCCGTCAGCCAGTCGATCAGCGACAGGTCGCTCTGATCGGGGGTGCCGAAGAACCAGACATAGCCCGCCTCGACCGCATCCTGCGCACCGACCATCAGCGTGAGCGTCATGCCCGCATCGTTGACGAGCGAGAGGATATCTTCCGAGACGCTCGCGACATCGACACGGCCGCTCAGCGTGCCATCGGGATCGATGGTCGCGATGTCGTAGATCGTGGCGGTGTCGTTGATGCGCGGATCGAAGCCCGGACGCTCGCCGTAATCGCCGTTCACATGGGTCAGCTCTTCGGGATCGATGGTGATCACCGTGCCACCATCGGTCACCGTCCCGGTCACGCCATCAGCGAGCGGAATGTTCGTCTCGCCCGGCAGCAGCACCGGCACGCGCAGCGACACGTCGGTATCGCTCTCGCCACCGATGATCGAAACCGGGCCGCGGATCGAATTCACGCGGTCGTTGAAGGCGCCGAAGACCTGCGCGTCGCCGCCATCCACGATCGCATCGTCGATCGCGATCACGGTGATCTGCTGCGGGGTCATCCAGTTGGTGTTATCGAACTCGACGAACTGACGCGCCGCGATCTCGCCGGCCTTCTGGCCGCTGACCGAGGCCGAGGCCGCGTAATCCGCCGCCGGATCGGCCAGCTCGCGGATCGAGATCACGCGACCATCGACGATCACCTCATAGGCGCGCGGATCGCCATTCGCGGTGGCCGCATCATTCGCGAGATTGATCTGGGCACCCAGCGCGGCAGCGATGTTCGACAGCGACTGCCCGGCGCTAACGGTATGCCAGAAGCTCTGGCCGTCGAAGTTGACCGTCCAGACCTCGCCCGCCGCAGGCACGCCCATCATCTCGAATTCGAGGACATTGGCGAAGTTGAAGTCCTGCACGGTGCGGGTGTCGATGCTGCCCTGGCTGTCGCCCGCGATGCCAACCTCGACGAAGAAGCGGGTGAAGCTCGCGCTGGCATCGACCGAGATTTCAATCGCACCATCGGCGGTCAGCGTGGCGTTGTAGCCGGAGGCGCCGTTGATCGCGGCGATCAGGCCCGCGGCAACCGCATCAAGATCGTCGCCCGCCTGAACCGTGTAGCTGACCGTCTGGGCACCCGCGCGGAGGTCCACATCGTTGAACAGGGTGACCTGCCAGGTCTCACCTTCGACCGCCTCCCCTGCCAGCGACAGGGCTGCAAGCGGGGCTGCGACCTGAACCTGCACAAGTTCGTTCTCGCCGAAGTTCGCATCCGCGTTGAACGCCTCTTGCGAATTGTAGGTGCGGGTCGGCAGCGGGGTCACATCGACGCGGACCGTGTTGTCGCCGCTCAGCGCACCGGTCAGCACGACCGAGAAGCTGTCCACGACCTGCACATCACCCGGCGCACGCTCGGCCAGATCGGTCGAGCCGCCCGTCTGGATGATCTCCACCGTCGGCGCGTCGTCATCGAGCACGGTGACGTCGAGCGGCGCGGGCGCGAGATTGTCGCCGTTGCTGCCCACGACATAGCTGTAGGGCGTGAACTGCTGCGCGAGTTCGGCATTGGTGATGTTGGTGCCGATCTCATAGGCGAGGCTCGTGCCCTCGGGGATGACGATCGGGGTCATCGGCGCCGCGAAGGCGATGCGGGCAAGCTGCCAATGGGTCTGCGACTTCACCGCGTCCGCGCTGACATAGAGGCCCCCGGTCCGGGTGTCCGCCGCGTCGGGGCTCGTCTTGCGCAGCACTTCGATCGAGAAGGCTTCGATGCCGCCCGCGCCCGGGGTGCGGAAGATGAAGATCTCGCCCAGATCGTAGCTCGGCGGCGTCAGGCTCGCATCGCTCGCAATCGCGATCGAGGCGTCTTCGCTATCGAGCGGCAGCAGCGAGAAGGCCGTGGCCGAGGTCAGCGTGATCGCGCCATTGGCATCGACCACGGCCGTGATCCCGAGATTGGCCGCGTTGATCTGCGCTGCGAGCTCGTCGGAAATGCCCGCGATCCCGCCCAGTTCGTCGCCCGATTGCGAGGTGTAGCTGATCAGTTGACCGTCGACGAGGATCGTCCAGGTCTTCGCCCCGGCATTGGAGTAGATCGCGCCTTCGACCGAGGGCAGCAGCGTCGCTTGCAGATAGCCCGCCGAGGCCGAGTAATCGGCGCCCGCGAATTGCGCGACCAGCTTGTTGACGATGTCGCTCATGCTGTCGCCGAACTCGGCGGTCGCCTGAACCTGCAGACCGTCGAGCTTGATGATCCAGGTCGCGCCATCGACCAGCGTGCCATCGGCGGCGAGCGTGCCGTCGGCCAGCGACGCGCCGAGGCGGAAGGCCACGATGTCATAGGCGCGCTTGCTGGTGGTCGCATCAACGCTCAGCTCATCGCTCGCGAACTCGAACGCATCGCCCGAAATCGAGACATAGATGTCGCCGGTCGGCGTGAAGAGGTAGCCGGAGGCGGGATCGTTCGTCTCGATCAGGAGCTTGAAGGAGACGCCCGCAGCAGCCGCGATGCTGCGCATGGCACCCGTGCCCGTCATCGTCGCGGCCTGCTCGGCGTCCGCGTTCACCAGCGTCGCGAAGGCATCAGCGATATCCGCGGCGGTGGCAGTCTGATCGAGGCGCGCATCGACCACGATCGTGCCCTCGGTCACGGTCGAGAGATCCGCCACCACTTCGCCGATCCCGACGCCGACCACATAATCGATGCCGCCCAGCGTGAGCGTGTAGATCTCGGACACGGCCGTATTCGGGCGCAGGATCGTCAGATCGGCCGCGGTATAGAGCACCTCGGCGCTGCGCGGCTGGCTGATATCGCGGTTGATATTCGCCGCGACCCCGCCGGCCACATCCGCATAGGTCGCACCAAGGAAGGCGTCGCGCGTGTCTTCGAAGATCGTGGGCTGGATGCGGGCGTAATGCACACCCTCGTCGGCGCTGTCGTTCACTGCGGTGATCGTCACGAATTTCGCGGTATTCCAGTCGGAGCCGTCGAAGTTCACGACATTCGAGGACAGCGTCACATTGCCATCGACCGCGAAGTTCACCTGCACCGGGCCGGTCGGCGCGCGGCTCAGCATCACGGCGAAGCGGTCATTCGCGGCAAGCGCTGCCGCCTCGGCCACGATGGTGTCGCCCGCAAGATCGATGGCCGAGGAATTGTCGACCGGGAAGATCAGCAGCTCGGCCACTTCATCGTCGATCACATCGACCAGCATGTTCGGCACGGCGAGATTGTCGAAGCCGGTATCGTCGGCGCGGCTGTCGCCCTGGGTCACGGTATGGCGCAGCTGGACGATGCCGCGACCCTCTGCCACCAGATCGTTGATCGCGGTGACGGTCACGTATTGCGGCGTATCCCAGTTGGCCGCCGTGAAGTGCAGCACCGTGCCCGAGGCCGAGCCGTTGACCAGCACGCCCTCGGCGCCCGCGGCCACATCGCCCTCGGAGCCCAGCGTCGGCGAGATCGTGATGTAGACTTCTTCGTCCGGTGCGCGCGACAGCGCAATCGCGTAGCGGGTGACCGACATGGTCGGATCGGCGGTTGCGGCCTCGAAGACGCGCAGCACGCTGGAGCCCGCCTCGCCATCGGCGTTGAAGAAGACCAGATCGGGCGCGTCATTGTCCTTGATCTGCGAGACCGGATCCTGCGCCCAGATCGCCTGATAGCGCGGATCGGTGCTGTCGACCGTGGTCTGGATCAACCCGCTGTGACCGTTGAGACCGTTCGACACGACGGTGATCGCGCCGCCCTCGGTGACGCCGTCGAGATCGGAACCGCCAAGGTTCACGCTATCCGAGCCCAGACCGCCCACGATCTCCAGCAGCACGCCCTCGGAAGTGCTCTCGATGAAGAAGGTGTCGTTGCCCTGCAGCGCGTCGACCACCAGCTTCTCCATGCCGGTGTAGGAGATGAACAGCCCGCCGCCATAGACGCCGTTCTTGGTGATCACGTAGTCGTCGCCCATCTCGGTGCCGATCACGGTCATCGTGTCGAAGCCGTCGCCGCCATCGATACGCACCGGCGCGTTCACCGCGTATTGGATGAAGTCGGCGCCCTGCCCGCCATTGATGTTGGTAAACGGCGCGGCCGGGTCGTTCGGGTCGACGCGAACGAAGGAGCGGACCTGGAACGTGTCGTCATCGGCCTCGCCATAGAGGAACAGCTCGGCCTTGTTGGAATAGACGGTGAAGCTGTCCTCGCCGTCGCCGCCACGGATCGTGGTGTCGAAGCTGACGCCGTTCGACAGGAAGCCGACCGTGACCTGCGTGGTCTCGTAATAGTCGATGCCGCTCAGGCCGTTATAGGGGTTCTGCTCGTCGCGGAAGGAGGCGAAGAGCTGGCCGATCTGGAACGTGTCGTCGCCCGCATCGCCGAAGGCCTGAACGCCCGCGAGCGTGTCGTCGAAGACGAAGAGGTCATTGCCCGCGCGGCCGAAGACCCGCAGATCGGCGTCGATGGCGGAGTTGTATTCCACCCGCTCGACCACGGTATTGAGGATCGTGCCGTCCTCGGCGATCGGCAGCGCCGCGACCACGCCCACATCGAGGTCCTGATTGGCGCGGAACAGGAACAGGTCGCGCCCGTCCGTGCCGCGGATTTCGGCGCGGTCGATGCCGTCGAAGGCGGTGCCGGTGTCGAGGATGCGGATCGTGGAGTTGCCCGCGCTCGCCAGACCGATGTCATAGAGGTCGCTGCCCGCCTGACCGTCGATATCCAGCTCGAACCCGTCGATGCCGTTGAGGAAGGTCTGGGTGCCGTCGGCGTAGTAGTTGACCTGCACCAGATCGTTGCCCGCGCCGAGGTTGAGGAAGGTGCGGCCCGAGATCTTCTCGATGGTGATCGCATCCGAGGTGGCATCGCCCGTCGCGGTCTCGTCGCCGGTGTTCAGCGTGGTCAGCCCCGCATGGGTGTCGGAGACGTGGAAGCCGTTATTGCCGTTGCTCAGCGACAGCTCCAGTTCCTCGAAGCCCGCATAGACCACGCCCAGCGTCATGCCGAGGCCGACGATCTCGGTGCCGCTGAGATAGCCGCCCTGATCGGGCAGCGTGTCGCCCGCATCCGACACGATCAGCGTATCGCCATGGTTCACGATGGTGCCATCGACCTCGTAGGTGACCGGATCGTTCGCGCCCGCATCGATCGTCAGGTAGCCGAAGAGGATCGCGTTCAGCGTGCCGTCATTGGCCAGCGGCGTGTCGGGATCGTCATCGGTGACGGTGACCGCGTCGTCGCCCGCGCCGGTGTCGATCGTGGTCGGGCCGTTGATCGCGAAGACCTTGATGATATCGGCCCCGTCGCGGGTCTCGAGCGTTGTGACGTCGCGCTTGCCGGTCGACTTGAGGGTGACGTCGTTCACGCCGTCGCCCAGATCGACATTGACGTTTTCGAGCGCGATGTAGCGGATACCCGCGGTCGCAGCGGTGAAGCCATCCACGAAGACGAAGCCCTCGACCGCGGTGCGATCTTCCAGACCAATCACCCCGGTGGTCGCGCCGGTATTGCCGCTGTCGTCGATGTTGAGCGTGTCATTGCCGCGATCGGCGAGGATCGGGCCGCTATAGGTGTCATAGGCGTCGATCTGGATCAGCGCGGCGATGCCCGAGAGCGTGCCGCCCAGCGGGGCCGTGCCCGGCTCGGACGAAGCGGCGGAGCCGATGTTGATCACGTCGTCGCCGATGCCGCTGTTGATGTAGATCGGCAGATCGGTCGCGATGACCGCGATCACGTCGGCGCCTTCGCGGGTATCGACTTCGATCACGTCGAGATTGCTGTGATCGATGCTGACGGCAGCCGCGCCCAGCACTTTGCCAGCCGCATTGGTGTAGCGCGAGGCGGCCATCAGGCCCACCGACAGCGCGACATAATCGTCGCCCTGCGAGCCCAGATAGACCAGCTTATCGGCGTCGGTCGTGCTGCTGTCGGTGATATGAACGGTGAAGCCCGAACCGAGCGGAGCCGCGATGATGTAATGCTCGAGATCGCCGCTGGCATCCGAGCCCTTGTTGTCGAGCGTCACGGTGCCGTTGAAGGCGCTGACGCCGATCGCGAGACCGCCCACCGTCACCGAGCCGCTCAGATCGTTGACGACGAAGGTGTTGTTGACGCCGTCACCGCCGGTCAGATCGACCGCCTCGAAGATACCGTTCAGACGCTCCACCGTGGTCTCGCCCGCGCCAATACCGGAGGTGCTCCACAGATCGGCGTCGCCCGGCACCATCGCGCCATCGGTCGTGCCGTCCGCATAGCCCGTGGAGCCGTCCGCCTGGAAGACTTTGCCGACGAGGAACAGGTTCTCGTAGAGGCCCATATCCTCGCCCGCGAAGACCTCGATCAGCGTGTCGGTCTCGTTCGCCTCGTCGGTGTCGCGGAAGACATCGAGCCCTTCGCCGCCCGTCACGGTATCCGAGCCCGCGCCGCCATCGATCACGTCGTTGAAGATCGAGCCGATGATCCGATCGTTGCCGCCCTCGCCTTCCAGCGTGAGCGCGATCAGGTCGTTGGTCAGCGGCGTCGCATTGGCCGGGTCGCCCGCCGCCACGGCCGGGCCGGCGGTGATCTTGTCATTGCCACCCGCCGCCGAGATGCGCAGCGTGTCGCCCTTGGCGCGGATCGTGTCGTCGAAGGTGACGGTCACGGTGCCGGTCGACCAGGCGGCGACGAGGATGAATTCCTGATCGGCCACTGCACCCGCCTTCAGCGTGAAGGTATCGGCGCCGCTGGTGCCGTTGAAGATCACCGCATCGGCCACACCGTCGCTCGTGCCGTCGATCTCGGCCACGTCCTTCGCGGGATCGGCGGATTCCACGACCAGATCGTCGTCGATGCGCATGGTATTCAGATCGGTCTGGCCGAGCGGATTGACCGTTAGCGTATCGGTGCCGCCGAGCAGATGGATGATCAGCCCCTCGACCCCGTCGGCCTCGAAGCCGCTGCCATCGGCGTCGAGCGCCTGCAGGATGCCGGAGTCAGAGGGCTTCTGACCGATCGTGACCGTGTCGGGGTTCGCGGTGCCATAAAGCAGGATCGTGTCGGTGCCGCCGCCACCGTTGATCACCTCGACGCCGTCGGAGGCGAGGCTGCGGAAGATGCGGTCATTGTCGCCGCCGCCGTTGATCGTGTTCGCGCCGCCGCGACCGTCGATCTCGTCCGCCCCGCCCTCGCCGTTGATCACATCCGCCGCCGCGCCGCCGATCAGGCGGTCCGCGCCGGTGCCGCCGTAGATCGTGGCGACGCCCGTGCCGTTTTGCAGCACCACGTCATCGCCGCCGAGCGCGTAGATGGTGATCGGCACCAGCGCATCCGAGACGATCCGGTCATTCGCGCCCGAGCCGTAGATGATCGAGCCAGCCGCGACGCCGCTGCCGATGCTGATCTGATCGCCCAGATCGCCCGCAGTGCCGCCCTCAGAGGCCGAGTTGATCGTGACCTGACCGTCGCCCTCGTAGGCCACGGTATCGACACCCGCGCCGCCCACGAAGAGGATCGGCACGGCGACGCCGTCGCGCACGACCAGCAGGTCGTCGCCGGAGCCGCCATAGCCGCGGATTTCGTGGACGTGCTCGAAGACCTGCTCGCGGCCCGAATAGATCACGCGGATCGTCTGCGCTCCATTCACGACCGGGGTGACGGCCTCGATGATATAGGTCTCGCCCTCTGTCGCTTCGCCGATGCCGCGCTTGGTATTCGCGTCGCCCATGTTCAGCACGAGGATCGTGGAGGTGTCATCCCAATCCTTGTAGGTGCCCGAATTGGTGTCGCCGTTCAGATCGCCCGCGAGATAGATCGGGGTCGGGAATTCGACATAGCCGACGGTGAAGGACATGCTCACCGAGACCTTCACGAAGAGCACCTTCACGCTCGCACTGGCCGAGATCACGATCGGCACGCGGCCGGTGCCGGTCGCGGTGGCCGAGAAGCTGATCGAAACCGTGGCCCAGCTGATGTTGAAGGCGCGCAGCGAGACCGAGGCCGAGCCCGACACACCGAGCTTGTAGACGTCCGCCGCATCGTCGAAGAGGTAATAGACCCGGATCGAGAAGTTGCCCGTCAGGCCGAAGCTGTTCGAGCCCAGCACGAGGCGACCGCTCAGCGAGAGGTCGAAATAGCCCTTCGAGTTGAACCAGCCGTTCACGCTCATCGTGGCGAGACCGAAGAAGTCCATGCTCGCGTTGAAGTCCACGCGCCAGGCGTTGTCCGTGACCTCGATCCGGAAGCCCGCTTCGAACTTGAGAACCTTCAGGAACTCGACCTTGCCGCTGAGATCGAGCACGAAGGAGTTGCGCTCCAGCACACGGCCCGAGATCGTCACGTCGCGGCCGACGGTGTTGAGCATCAGTTTGCCGCTGGCCTCGATGTCGATCACCAGCGCGATATTGGCGTTGATGC
The DNA here is from genome assembly GCF_002020075.1 of Thioclava sp. F36-7. Taxonomy (NCBI): domain Bacteria; kingdom Pseudomonadati; phylum Pseudomonadota; class Alphaproteobacteria; order Rhodobacterales; family Paracoccaceae; genus Thioclava; species Thioclava sp. F36-7. Next base: position 87,305 of record NZ_MPZR01000001.1, read on the forward strand.
TGACATCCAGAAGCAGCGCGAGGCCGTCGAGCTCGCCAGTGGAGGCGTTGAAGAACAGCACCGCGCCGCCTGCGGCCGAGATGTTGAGCCCGGCTAGGCCGAAGGTCACGTCGAACTCGACGCGGAACTCGCTCGCGTTGAGGCCGATATAGACGCGGCCCGAGGCGGTCGCGAGGCCAACGAAGTCGACCGAGCCTACGATCTCGAGGCTGAAGCCCGAGGCCACGGTGACCGAGATCGTGCTCTCCTGCCCGCTGGCATTGATGGTCGGGATCTCGAGGGTGCGCGCAGTCGAGAAGGTGTTGAGCTGGAAGGTCGCGTCGCCAGTCACGGTGATGACGGTTGCGAGGTCGATGTTGAGATCGATCTCGGCATAGATCACCAGCCCGCCATCCGCGATCACGAGACCGCCGGTCAGACCGAACTCTGCCACGCCCACGAGCTTCGCCTGCACGTCCAGCGTCGCGACCAGTTCGAAATCGGGCGCGGTGCCGATGCGGAAGGTGAAGACGCCCGTCAGTTCGATCACATCCGAGACGACCAGCGTGCCGGTAACCTTCAGGAACAGCCCGTTCTCGACCGAAATCGTGCCGTAATAGAAGGTGCCGTCGGTCGTCGCGGTCGCATCGCCGTTGGCGACGAGATCGTCATATTCGCCCTGCGTGACGATCGTGTAGCGATCCTGCGTCGTCGCGTAGGTGTTGAATTCGAGCATGATCGACAATGACCCGCCCAGGCTGACGCCCGGAAGCTCCAGCCCGCCGACCAGCGACAGCTGCGCCCGCCCGACGACACCCGGATCGCTCGCGCCGATATTCGCCTCGAGATAGAGCATCCCCTCGACCGCGCCGAAGTTCTCGATCCGGCCGGAGACCGTCCCCTGGATCGTTAGGGAGTCGCCAGTGCCCGTCACCGACAGGAAGCCGTTCAGCGTCACCGTATCGAAGAGCGTCACCGAGCCGCTGATCTGGACCACGAAATAGGCGCCCGCGGATTTCGTCGTATCCGGCACGTTCTGGCCCAGGATCGGCGGACGGTCGAAGATCTCGAAGGTTGTGGGCACGTTCGCGGGCAGGAACGGCACGAGCGCGTCGGGCACGTCGAAGGTCTGGTTGATGCCGGTGGTATTGAAGAGAACCATCACCTCGGCCTCGAAGCGGAAGATATCCGCCGCGATATTGCCGAAGCTGCCGGCATTGTTCGCCGCATCCGTGCCGCTGCCGCCGTCGACATCGCCCACACTCAGTTCGAGCGACAGGCTGCCCGCGACACCGAAGGCGCTGCCCGGGGCGGTGCCGAAGTCGATGATCAGCAGACCGACCGCCTGACCCGAAATCACGTTGAAGACATTGGCGCCGGCCGCGACGAAGACCTCGACCCGGTCTTGCGAAATCTTCAGGTAGAAGGCGCCGGTCAGCTCGGCATAGACGTTGACGCTCGTGTCGACATCCGGGTCGTTCGCGTTCTGATCGGTCAGCTTGATCGCGCCGCCGATATAGAAGACGACCGAGTTGCGCGTCAGCTCGTAGGTCTGGTCTTCGGAATGCAGCGTCGCGGTGCCGTCGAGGCTCTCGATGAAGTACTTCTTCGCGCCGTCCGTGATGCGCCAGCGAGACTGGGTGTTCAGCTCGCGCACCAGTTCGATCTTGGCCTCCGAGCTGAGCGTGACACCGAATTCCGCGAAGGTGGCGCGCACTTGCGTGCTGACGGCCTGCTTCTCGTAGAAGCCCTCATTGGCCTGGCTCGGCAGCGCGCCGAGATCGGCCACGGCCACCGTGTCGTCGTCGCCGCCCGAGATTCGCTCGAGCTGATCGCCAAGGATGCCCTCGAGCGACAGGGTCTCGACCTTGTCCTCGCCCGACATGTTGATCATCAGGGTCGCGTTGCCCTTGATCCAGACGCCGTATTCGTTGAGCGCCTCGAAGTTCGGCTGGATGGTGGCGACGCCCCAGAACTGCGGCAGGCCGCTCGACAGACCGCCGGTCTCCAGCACGAAGCGCGCCGCGGCCGAGCCGATATTGCCGAGCTTGTAGACCGTGATCGTGCCCGAGGCTTCGAGCGCGAAGCGGAAGACCTTGGAGCCGTCGGCCTTGATGTAATCGCCGAAGGTCAGTTCGGCCTGCGCGCGCAGTTCCACGAGCGGCTCGTCGACGATGCCCGCCGAATTCAGGGTGATCGACCCGGAGACGCGGATGAAGAAGACGCGGGTGGTGGCCGGGTCGGCATCGGCGCCGGGCTGGCCGCCCTCCTGCATCTGGTCGATAACGCGGAAGCTCTGCTGGCTCGCGCCGCCTTCGTTGCCCTGCAGGTCGGACCAGCTGCCCTCGTTGAAGGAAACCGTGACCGTGCCGAGGCCGAATTCGCGCGAGACATAGTAGCGGAAGGTGCCGTCACCCATGTCGGTCGGGGTGAGGTCGAGCAGATCGAGATTGGCCCCGCCTGCCCCGCCAAGGGTGAACTCGTCGCCGTCGATCGTGGCCGCGTCGATCGCGTAGAGCGCGTTGAGGCTCGGATCGCCCAGCGTGTCGAAGGTGATGTCGATATAGGAAGCGGTGTCGGTGGGCTTGATCGAGAGCGTCGTCGGATCGATCGCCTCGGAGGCAGCGGCCCCGTAGGTCCATGCGCCCGCCGCATAGGTCAGGGTCAGCACCGCGCCGTCAGCGGCGTCGGCGGAGTCGAAGGTCACAGCGAACTCGCCTGGGGGACCACGGGCTTGGATCCCGGTGATGGTGATCGAGTTGCCGTCGATATCGGTCAGCGTGAAGTCCGTGGTCGCGAGGCTGCTATCGGTCAGCGTCTGGCTCGTGCCGAGCGACAGCGCCACATAGGTCGCCGTCGGCGCGCTGGCGCCCAGACCGATCTTGCCGGTCGTGACCACCAGATCTTCGCTATTCGTCGCGGTGATCGCCTTGATCGTGCCGCCATCGGTGCCGATCCAGTCGAAGCTGCCCGAGATGAACTCGACCGAGACATTGTCGTCGAGGTTCGAGCCCGCGAAGTCGCCGAGATACCAGATGCGGAAGATCGGATTGCCGTTCGCATCGTCGCCCATGTAGGTCGGCGCCTGGCTGTCATCGACTTCGATCGTGTAGCCGGTCGCGCTCAGGATCACCTCTGCGCCCGCGTCGGTGATGCTCTCGAGATCGACGCCGGTGACATAGCTCGGCAGCTCGAAGGTGACGTCGATGAAGCCGCGCTCGTTCAGGGGTGCCTGCCCCACCGAGGCGCCTTCGACCGGGTCAGTCAGGCTCGCACCAAGCTGGACGAGGCGGAAGCTCTGGGTCTTCGCGTCATTGTCATAGGCGCCCGAGCCGAAGCTGGCTGCGGCGTAATCGACCTGCACAGTGCCGGCGGTGAACTTGCCGGTGAGGAAGTAGCGCACGGTCAGCCCGTCGCCCACGATCAGAGCCGAGGAAACGGTGACGCCATTCGCGCCGGTGCCCGAGAAGCTGATCTCGTCGCCCAGCGTGCCGAAGTCGATCTCGTCGCCATAGGTCGGCGTGTAGCGCACATCGACGAAGGCGACCGAGAGGGTGCTCGCATCGAAGGAGACCGGGCCGGTCGCATCGTCGGCCGTGCCATCGGCGCGCAGAACGGTCGGCTGATCCTCGAAAGTCGCGATGCGCGAGATCGTGGTGTCGGCCGCAGCAGCGCCGGTGGTGAAGTAGCGGAAGATATAGTCGCCCGAGGTCGCCTGCGGGTTCAGCCAGACCGGGGCCAGCGTGTCGTCGAAGGTGATCGAGCCGCTGCCGCCGAAGGCGAATTCCGGGGCGAGATCGGTGATCGAGCCCACATCGAGCGCGCCGCCCACCGGGCGCTCGAAATGCAGATCGACATAGCCGCGGCCGTTCACATCGCCGAGCCCCGTGCTGCCCTCATTCGCCGGATCGACCAGATCGCCCTGCGGGCCCGAGACGGTGAAGGACAGCGTCTGGACGCGGTTCTTGGCTGCGTCGCCGAAGCTGTTCGCGGCCAGCGTCACGTCATGGCTGCCGATGCCGAGCGAGCCGTCTGCGAAGACGCGGATCGTGCCGCCCATATCCATCAGCTCGGTGATCGTGAGGCCGGTCACAGTCACGTCGCCGATGGCCAGTTGATCGGTGATGTCCTCGCCATAGGCCCCGCTCAGCGCGATGTCGAAATAGGTGCGGGCGTCCGGCAGGTTCGCGGCGTCGTTGGCGGCGGAGTAGGTCGAGCCACTCTTGACTACGATGCTCGGGGCGCTCAGCGCCGCGGTCGAGAAGAAGGAGATCGACGTGATGTCCAACTCCAGCGTGATCGTCTGCGGGTAGAGTTCGCCAGTGAGCGAGGCGGGCTCCGCCGGGTTGCCCTCATCGATGAAGGTCTGCAGCGAGTAGATGAAGGAGATCTTCGTCGGATCGTTCGGGTCGTTTTGCAGCAGGGCCGGCGCGCCCTCGCCCAGCTCGACACGGAAGGTGCCGCCGCTCAGGCGCGAAGTCTCTACAGTATCGGTCTGCACGGTGAACTCGGCGGCGAGGTCGAGCACCGAAGCCGGGTCGAGCGTGTAGCCCGCCGGAATATTGGTGAAGGTGATCTCAACCGAGCCTTCGCTGATCTCGAGATTGGCGACCACGCCAAGCCCGTCCTCGCCGCTCTTGATCGCCGGGTCGGTGGTCGGGTTCGCGCTGTCGGAATAGCGGTAGGACCAGCCCTGCTCGACCGCCGCGATGGTCACATCGCCATAGGTCTGGCTGCTGTCGAAGCTGCCGGTCAGCCAGTAGCGATAGATCGGGGCCGCGTCGGTGCCGCCCACGCGGACCGGGGCCACACCATTGTCGATCTGCACCGTGCCGCGGCCCGCGCCGCTCAGCGTGAACTCCGCCCCGCCATCGGTGATCGAGGCCGCGTCATAGACGAAATCGCTGTCGGGCACGTTCGGGAACTCGATGTCGATATAGTTGCGGCCGTTGAGGAGGTTCACGTCGATCGCAGCGCCTGCGCCCGGATCGACCATGATCGCGGTCGCGCCTTCGACGGTGATCACTTTGTCCCCGGTTGCGCCCGTATTACCCGCCGCATCGGCCCAAGCCCCGGTGAAGGTGAGCGTGTAGGTGCCCGGCGCGAAGTCGAAATTCGCGGTGGTAATGGCATAGGCGAATTGGGTGATGCCCTCTTTCTTCAGGAGCGCATAGAGTTCCGCCCCCGTCGGCAGGGGATGGTCATAGTCCGCGCTGTCGGAGGCGACGATCCGGCCTTCGGCATCGAGACCGAGCGTCTTCAGGCTCGCCGTGCCGTCCTCGTTCATGAACATCGCGACCGGAACCGGCGTATCCGAGAGTCCGACGGCCGTATTCACCGTGGAGCCATCCGCAGCACCGGTGCGCGTCAGGGTGAACTCGTCATTCGTATCGAGGATCGAGTCGTAATCGAGCGAGCCGCTGCCTGCGGGATCGAAGGTCACGATAATGCGCTGATCGGCATTGGCGAGGTTCACGTCGACCGTGTAGCCGTCACCATCGAGCTGATAGGGCGCGCTGAGCGAGGCTTCAGGCTCGACCACCGAGAACACGGCATCCGCGGTCGCGGTGTTGTTCTTGCCGGTCTGGCTGTCGTTATTCGCCCAGGTATCGGCGGTGAAACGCACGGTGTAGTCGCCGACGGCGAGCTGGTTGTTCGTGAGGTCGGGATCGGAAGTGTCGATGAAGTAACGCACCTTGCCGCCGCCGATCGCGATGGCGCCGAGGATGTCGATCTCGTCGCCATTGTCGTTGAACAGTTTGAACGGTGCCACCGCGTTGGTCGCGATCGCGGCCAGCGTCTCGGCGGAGATCTCGCCGCCGATCTCGGCAATGAACTTGATATCGACCCACGGCCCCGCGACAGCCGGGTCGCCGCTTTGGGTCGTGTTGTCCTCATCCGCATAGACGGTCTGGTTGGTCGCGGTCTCGGTGTAGGACCAGGACTGGAACAGGAAGGTGTAGGTCACCGAGTTCACATCGCCCGTGCCGGTCAGCCAGAAGCGGAACGTGTCGGCATCGACCTGCGCCGGAGCCTGCGTGTTGTCGAGGGTGAAATCGCCGCCGGTGATCTCGATCTCGGGCGTCAGGTCGAAGACCGAAGCGGCGTCCACCGTCGCACCGTTCACCGTCGGGAAGGTGATGTCGATATAGGCGCGCTCGTTGAAGTTGCCGACACCGGTCACGCCGCCATCGCTGGGCCCGTCGAGGCGCTGCGTCGGCGTCGCGGCCTGCTCTTCGACCACGGCGAATTGCGTGGCCTCGCCAAGGATGTCCTTGAAGCCGAATTGCAGCGAGCCCTTGATCGTCAGCAGATCGACCTGATCGGGGATCTTCACCAGCAGAAGGATCGTCGCTTCGCCGGACGCGATCTTCGACAGGTTCGCGTAGAGCCGTGCAGAGAGCGACAGGTTGTCGGCTGCGAAGTTCAGCTGGCCGATCACGAGGATCTTGCCGTCGGTCGAGATCTTGATCGTGACCTGACCGTTGAACACGGCCTGCGAGGTGTAGATCGAATAAAGCTTGGCCGAGCCGGTGATGATCATCGGCGAGGTGAATGCCGCCGCAAACCCGCCGCCCGCCGCCGAGCCGTTCTGGATCGCGATATACTGGTTCACGACCTGCTGCTGCACCGAGTTCAGCCAGTCGTCGACCGACACGTTCAGCGGCAGCGCGAAATCGGGGCCGTTGAGCTCGTCGGGATCGGTGATGTCGGGCAGCGACTTGAAGAAGTCCACGCCGCCGGTGAAATCGTTGATCGCGAGACCCGAATTCGGCTCGAGCAGGATACCGCCCGGCACCGAGCCCGAGACCAGCACGCCGAGCGGTCCCAGTTCCGACAGAGCGAAGCGGATCGTGAAGCCGCCCAGACCCGAGAAGGAGAAGCCCGCCTCGACGCCGATGAAGAAGACGCGGTCTTTCACCGGGCTCGTGAGGTCGAAGGTGGAGAGCACCTGATTGCCTTCGCCGATCCGAATGATGCCGCCGATCAGCGCGCCCTCGATCTCGCCGCCGAAGGCGTTGCCGCCGATCTTCACACCGATCGAGTCGATGCCGATGATTGGGAACGCGCCTTCCAGCAGCAGGCCCACATCGATGCGGATGCCCTCGACCGTACCCTCGAAGGTCAGGCCGTCATAGCCTTGCAGCCCGGTGATCGACGCCGAGAGCGTCAGGACGAAGTCGCTCGGGTCGGCCTGGATGTCGGGCCATTGCACGCCGATCTCGGTGATCTTGATCGGCAGCCAGCTCGGCCATTTGAAGTTCGCGCCCGAAGCGCCGCCCACGCCGATGAAGACGCCGAAGCCCTGCTTGGTGACGAAAGTGCCGTCGCCGAGGAAGGCGAACTGGCGCGCCTCGCCCGAGAGGTTCAGCGAGCCGATCTTCAGTTCCGCGCCGATCGACACGAAGCTGATCAGCTCCTCGTCATCGGCTGCCCCGGTATCGAGCGACAGGCCCACACCCTTCAGCTTGAGGACCGAGCCGATATTGATCTCGAACGTGTCGAGCTCGAAGATGAAGCCGTCGACCACGCCATCGGTGAAGGTCAGGCCGGCCTTCAGCGCGAGCGTGTCGTTCACGTCCTCGCCCGAGACGCGGTCGGTGACCTTGGCGTTGATCGCCTTGCCCGGCGCGAAGGTCGCCCCGCCAGAGCCGACATAGATCGTGCCGTCGAAATTCACCTCTTGACCGAAGATCAGCGAGAAGTCGGTGACGCCGATACGCAGATCGTCGAATTCGAGGATAGAGCCGAACTTGATCTTGCCGGTCGCACCGTCGGTGCGCTGGACCGCGCCCGTGCCGGTACCCGAGCCCGCGCCGGTGCCCGAATAGATGATCTCGCCGCGACCGATGCGGAAGCCGTTGTCGTAGATCGTGAGGCCGCGCACGCCCTCATAGGTGGTGATCTGGCCCGCAATGCCGAATTTCGGGAAGGTGACCTTGATCGTGTCGATCTTGATGATCTCCTGACCCGCGCCTTCCGGCGTGCCCGCGACCGGGGTATCGGGCGCCGTCCACGAGGGATCGTATTCGACCTTGATGCGGTCGGCCTCGAACAGGACCACATCGGGGATCGAGCCCGTCAGCTTGTCGGCGGTGATCGACCATTTGCCGGTGAGCGAGACGACCGGATCGTCGCCGCCGCCCGAGATCACGCCCATCACGTCGATGCCGATATCGAACTTCACCAGCAGGTTGGTCAGGGTGATCTGGGTGCCACCGCTATTGGTCTGGGTGCCGTCGGCATTCTGCGTCGCGGTGCCACCGAAGGCGAGCGAAGCGCTTTCCGCTCCGACCGAGATCGTCAGGACCAGCAGACCGTCCTTGAAGCCGAGCTTCGCGAGGCCAACCTTCGGCGCGAGGATCGAGACCGGACCGACCTTGATCGGGGTCGCGGCCTCGGCGGCCGGCAGTTCCTGCACCTTGAAGATCTGCACATAGGCGGTTGTCTTCGCGGGCGACGCGACCGAGCCGTTCTCGCCTCCGAACCAGTAGACGACGTCGTCGGCGGTGCTGTTCAGATCAGTGCCGCGATCGGTGTATTTCCACGTGCCGGTGATGAACTCGACCTGCACATCGCCCACGTTGAAGGCCGGGTTCGCCTGCGAGGTCGAGGTCGAAGTCGGCGTGCCGACCACACCCGTGCCGGTGGCGGTCGCGGCGGGCGGCTCGGCGAAGACGTAATAGCGATAGGTGGTCTTGCCGATCTTCTCGACCGTGTAGGTGCCGTTGGTGTTCGTCAGCAGATTGACGTTCGACGCGCCGCCCGTGCGCACGAAACGGATCTCGTCGCCATTGATCGAGCTTGCGTCGAGGATCTCGCCATTGGGCAGCACGAAGGTGACGTCGATATAGCCCTTCGAGTTCAGCATCGACTTGTCGATCACCGCACCATTGAAGGGCGAGGCCAGCTCGATCGAGGGCGCAGCGGTGATCGTGGTCAGATCCTGCGGATCGGTCGCCGGGTTCGCCGCGGGCGGGTTCTGAACCGGCGACTTGCGGATCGTGAAGCGTTCGTATTCGGCGGCGCTTTGCGCACCGGCCGCATCGCGCCAGGAGTTAGCAAGGAACTGCACCTCATAGGTGGTGTTCGCGGACAGGCTCACAGGCGTGGTGATCTGGTAGCGATAGGTCGGGCGCGCCGTGCCTTCGACCAGCACCCCTGCCCCGTCGACCGTGATCGCCGCCGTCGTGTCGCCATAGCGCGCGGTGATGGTGAATTCCGGGTCGATATCGGTGATCGAGTCCGGATCGATGCCCAGCGGATAGGCCGGGTAGGCATCCGCATCCAGACGGTTGGTGTTGTAGAAGGTGACGTCGATATAGGTGAAGCCGTCGAGATTGATGATCTGGCCATTGAGCGGCGAGGCAATATCGGCGGTCAGCGGGCGCAGGTTCGTCGTCGGCGTCACCGAGACGGTCTCGCCAAAGAGCGTGTAGCCCGTCACCCGCATATCGGTCAGCTGGAAGCCGGTCGCGCCGCCGAAGCTGAACTGGGCCGCGCCTTCGATGCCGAAGCTGTCGGCGCCCGGCGGTGTCACCGTGATCGAGGTTTCGGGCGCATCGACCGAAATCCGGCCATCGGGCGTCTTGTTGAACAGAACGTCGTTGGAGCTGATCACCAGCAGATCGCCGGTCTCGGCCACGCCGAAGCTGATCTCGACAGAGCCTTTTACGCGCTCCATCTGCGGGGCTACGAAGCTGATCGCGACCGGGGTCGCCGAGGTGCCGCCTTCGAGCAGCGGGAAGCCGGTCACGGTGGTCGAGAAAGCGGTGCCCGAGGTGTTGAGCCACACTTCGACCGTGCCCGAGATATTGAGCCCCGGAATGCCCAGCGCCTGCACCTCGCCCTTCGCATAGACTGCGAATTTGCGGTTGGCGGAGGTGCCGAATTCGAAGATCGCGATCGTGGTGTTCGAGATCAGCAACCCGATATCGTCATTGGGATCGTTCGGATCGCCCGCATCGCCGAGGAAGATCGAGATGTTACGCCCAATCTTGCCGCTGGTCGCGCCCGCAGGCAGTTCCGCCGGGAGAATGTCGCTCAGGCTGCCTTCGATGGTGAAGTAGGGCTCGTAGCTCAGCTTCACCTCGGCCAGCGCGATCTGGTTCACATTGGCCTGACCCTGGAAGTCGAGAATGTAGGTCGCGTCGCCCACATCGACCTCTTCGTAGATATCGGTGCGCGAAGTGGTGTTGATGCGGATGATCGCGCTCGCCGAGACCTCGAAGCCTGCAGCCGAACCTTGCGCGCTCGCCTCGATCTGCGCGGCGATGCCGTTCTGCGACAGCGTGGCCGAGCCCGAATAGATCAGGATCACGCCCTTCGCGTCTTCGATGGTGAAGCCGTCTCCGTTCGAGTCCGTATAGCCGCCCGTGACCCCGGTGAAGGCGATGGTCATGCGCTTGGTCTGGTTCGGCGCAATCCCGGTCGTCAGCTGCGAGAACATCAACGTGCCGGTCAGGCTGATCTCCGGCGAGGCGCCCACATCGAGCGTGCCGTCATTGTCGGTATCGGTCGCGTTGAAGTCGACATAGAAGGCGGCGTTCTCGACTTCGACCCGCAGGAACTGGCCGCGCGGCAGATCGAGGATATCGCCATTCGCGAACTCGACATAGACCGCCTGGATCGAGGTGTTGATCTCGAGCGTCGCCGTCGTGCCATTGCCGATCTGGTAGGCGTTGGTGCCGTCGTCGAATGCGATATCGGGAAGCGTGACCGAGAAGCTGCCCGCCATGCCCTGCGGCATCAGATAGAGCAGCGCGTCGCCAGTGAATTCATAATCGCCGAATGTCAGGGTGATGTCGGTCAGCGAGATTTTCGAGTAGACCGCGCCCGTCGCGCTGGTGGTCTTTTCGAAGGACAGATCGCCGGAGAAGGCAAAGTCGGCATCGTCTGCGCTGGTGGGCGTATAGCCCGAGAGGTTCACGAGAAGCTCGATCCCCGATCCCACCGGATCTCCATAAGCCGAGACCGAAAGGAAAGTGCCCGCATAGCCAAGGTCGTAGAACGCCTGAAGCGGGGTCATATCTGCAAAGGTCGTGGCACCGGGGTCGAGGCCCGTCACCTCCGTAAAGTCGAAGCCCGTGAGGATCGTCTGGGCGCCCGCTCCCGCGGTGCCCGACTTGCCTTGGTTCAGCTTGAGCTCGACGCCGCTCGCGCTGATCGCGACGCCCGGAATACCGGCAAGCGCAACCTCTTCGATCGACGCATAGAGCGCGGTGTATTTCTCACCGCCCACCACCGCGACGCCATTGGCATCGACCTGGCTCAGCATGGCGAGACGGAAGGAGAAGTTCGTCAGCACCAGACCCTGCGCACCCGAGGTATCGGCCATCGGCTGCACGACCGGGGTGTCGCCCGAGGTATCAACCTCGAAATACGGCCCGCCGGTGCCGACGAAGGCGCTGATGCCATCGCCCGAGATTTCGGTCGCGGCGAAGGTCTTCTGGTTCGGCGCGGTGCCGACGGTCAGAGTCGCGCCCTTCTGGAAGGCAACCTGCCCGGCGAGGAAGACGTAATCCTCGAAGCCCAGCACGACGAAGCCGGAGGCCGCGAGGATCGCGCCATTGGCATCCAGCGTCACGATATCGGTGTCGCTCACCTTCACGTCGAAGCCGCCACCATCGAAGCTCGCGAGGTTCAGCGCTTCCTTGGCTTGCGTGCTCAGGAGCTTGCCCTGGTTCAGCTCGACCTCGAGCCCGTAGCCCGAGAGGGTGACCCCGTCGATGCCCACCAGCTCGACCGTGCCACCGGCTTTCAGTGCCATATAGGAGGCCGCCGCCGGATCGGTCGCAGCCAGCGCCACGCCATTCGCGTCGACCGTCTTGAACATCGCGAGCGCGAGATAGGCGTCCGTGATCTTCAGACCGACCGCATCGCCCTGATCGCCGAAGGCCTTGGTCAGATCGTAGCCGGTGCCGACGAAGATGTTCACATGCTGCGCACCGACCGTCACCGCCTTGAGATTGCGGGTCGTGCTCGTGCCCGCGACGAGGGCGGAATAAATCTCGCTCGACTGGGTGAAGGCGAACTCGCCCTGAATGAACACATAGGAGTCGAAGCCGATGGTCAGCGAGCCCGACACTTCCAGCGTCGCCACGGTCAGCTCGTCGAAGGTGATCGTCTCGGCGCCGACCGTGATGTCCCAGGTGCCGCCCGCCCCGCCATAGGTGAAGTCGAGCGTGTTATAGGGCGTCGTCTCGTTGCCGCCGCGGTTCATGATCAGCGTGAGCGAGCCATCGACCGTGACATTGTCGACGCCGATCAGCGAGGCCCCGCCCGTCGCCTTCACGACCATCCAGCTCTTGAGCGGGGTCGCGGTCGGGTTCGCCGGGTCGAGCGGCATTTCCTTGACGATATGCAGGCCCATGCGCTGCAGCGAGAGCGCCACGCCCGTCGCGTCGGAGGTAGCATCGACCTCGCCATTCGTGATCGTCGGCGTGCCGACCCCTGCGAAGACCACTGCATCCGAGATACCGATCGACAGAACCGAAGCCTCGAAGGAGGTGGTCGAGCCGACCATACGGGCTGCGACCTTGTCGGTCTTGGTCAGCGTGATCTGGCCTTCGATATGGACGAAGTTTTCGATGACGATCGTGGCACCCGCGAAGAGCGAGAAGCCCGACTGGTTCATGTCGAGGACCGTATCAGTGGTGGCCGGGTCGACGTCATTGCCATTCGTCGCGGCGAGCAGGTCCTGGCCGCTGAGCATGGTCAGGCCGTCGCTCCATTCGGTCGAGAGAAGATTGATCGACTGACCCCAGTCGAGCACGTCGATCACGCCGGTCGCATCATTGGCCTTGTTCATCTCGAGCGACAGCGTGTCGAGGGTGATATCCACCAGATCAACCCCGGTCAGCGACGCCGAGGCGATATCGGCCTTGAGCGCGGTGAAGGCGCGGGTATCGGTGAGCGGGTTGGCCGCCTTGATCGAGGCGAGCAGGATATCGGCGCTCGCGATGGTGATACCGGGGCCGTCCGGGATGCCAATGAAGAACTTGGCCTCGTAATCCGCCGGGGCGTCGCCGCCATTCGCGGCCTCGTCGGCGGGATCGATGCTCAGGCTGATCCGCGTCAGCACCGCATCATTCATATCGGTGGCGATGTCGAAGGTGCCGTCGTGGTTCACATCCACATCGACGATATCCTGCGACAGCGTGAATTTCGCGCCTACATCGACGAAGCCGAAGGCATTCAGCGTCAGGTAGCCCACGACCTGCGTGCGGTCTGCGCTGGCGTCGAAAGTGACCACCTCGTCATTCGGGCCATAGGTGAAGGAGACCGGACCCGCCGGGTCGTTCGCGGGATCGCCCTGCGCGGGCGTGCCGTCCAGATCGATCGAATTCCAGTTGAAGAAGGTCGTGGTGTCGTTCCCGGCGGGCTTCGTCGCGTAGTAGTCGAGCGAGAAGGCATTGACCGTCAGCTCCATCCCCTCGGGCAGACCGGCGAGCGTGCCGCCTTGAATATTGCCCAGCACCGCCGTCGCCGAGGGCGTGGTGGTCAAGGGCAGCGTGCTGTTTGCGGGCGGGGTCGCCTTGATCAGCGCGAGCGCGATATCGGCGGAAGCCACCGACAGACCCACGCCGCCCGGCTGGCCGACGAAGAGGTTCTCGACATGCAGGCCGATCAGCATCAGGCTTGCGTTCTCGAGACCGTCGGAGGTGCTGTCCAGCTCCGCCTCGATCTGGTTGCGCATCACGATGTCGAAGGTCGCCGAGCCGGTGACGAAGCCGAAGATATCCAGATCCAGACCGCCCGAGATCACCAGATCCGTGCCGTCTTCGGGGGCGACCGCATCGACGCCCAGATCCTGAATGATCGGCGCCCAGTCGAGTTGATCGCTATTGGTCGCGTCGCGCCCGTTCAGCGTGAAGTCGAGCGAGTTCACCGTCAGCTCCAGCCCCTGCGGCAGACCGCGCGGCGAGATCGTGTCGGCATGGGCGGACATCGCTGTCCAGCTGCGCGCAACGGCGCTCGGGTTTGCGACCAGATCGACCACCTCGGTCACCGAGATCAGATCGAAGGCGAGCCCTTCGGCCGCGAAACCCGTGCCCGCATTGGCGACCGCGTCGACCCGGTCGAATTCGTCATAGGTGAACTCTCCGCCCGCGCCGACGAAGACATAGGCGCCGTCGATCGAGAAGGAGAAGGCCTTGGCGCTGATCGTGCCGCCCTGCGGATCGTCGACGGTGAGATCGCGGATCACACCCGACAGACCGCCCGCCAGCAGGATCGCGCCTTCGATCTGCAATTCGACATAGGCGCCGAACTCGATGCCGAAGCCCGCGTCGAGATTGGTGATATCGGCCAGCGCGTTGATCTGATCGACGCCGGTCGCGCCCCAGTCGAGCTTGTTACCGTCCGCATCCGCGCCGTTCATCGCGAAGTAGAGATCCTTCACCGTCGCGGTCAGCGGCAAGCCCTGCAGACCCAGCTGATCGACGCGCAGCGACAGCGCCATCCAGCTGCGAGCCACGGCGGGCGAGGTCACGGTGGCGGGGTCTTCCGACACCATCACCAGCTCGATCGAGCCGCCCTGCGCCACGAAGCCCATGCCCTGATCGGGATCGATCGTGCCATCGTTCTTGAGCATACCTTCGACACCGGCGAAGAAGTTCAGATCGCTCAGGGTGAAGATCAGAACCTTCGCCCCGGTCAGCGTGCCATCGGCGTCGATTGCGGTGGCGACCGCCACATCGGCGAGCAGGCTCTTGATCGAGAAGGTACCCGTCGCGATCACGACGCCCGCGACGTTCAGCTCCGACACGGTGCCGGTCACCGACAGGATCGCGGTCGCGTCATAGCCATCCGTGCTGTCGGTGATCGTCAGGCCCAGATCGAGGCCCTTCCAGTTCATCACCGAGTTGTTGGCCGCGTTCAGCGGGTCGGTGTAGCCGAAGTTGGCTTCGACCGCGACATCCGAGATTTTCAGCGTGAAGCCCGTAAGGCCGGTCACGCCGACGCTTTGCGAGGTCACGAGGATTGCCGACCAACTTTTGACCGTGCGGGTCTCGACCACACCTGTCGTCAGCGGGTTGTCGGCGGTCTGGGTGACCGAGGCGAACTCGATGCCCACGTTGTTCGCATAGATGCCGGTACCCTCGGTCGTGCTCACATCCGTGATCTTGCCATCGGTGCGGGTGAAGACACCGCCCTGCCCCGCGAAGAAATAACCGCCGGTCAGCGAGAAGGTCATCACCGACGCGCCCTCGACGATCAGCCCGTTGCCGTCGTCGAGCGTCTCGGTCAGGATCTGGCCCGCCATCGTGCCCGCGACGGTGACGAAGCCGTCCACGGTGAACTCGACATAGCCGCCGAAGGCGATGTTGAAGCTCGCGCCCATCTCGGTGACGTCGAATACGTCGACCGAAGCGAGGTTGCCGATCTCGGTGACGCCGGTCGCGGCCCAGTCGATCCGCTCGCCGTTCACCGCATCCGCGCCGTTGAAGCCGAAATAGAGGTCGAGGCCCTGCACGGTGACCGTGTTGGGCAGACCCTGCAGGCGCACCGTGGCTACGTCGAGCGCCACGGCGGTCCAGCTGCGCGGCACTGCCGGAAGCGTCACGCTCAGCGGATCTTCCTTCACCAGCACCAGTTGCAGCGAGGCGTTCTCGGCCACGAAGCCGGTGCCCTGATCGGGGTCGATCGTGCCGTCGCCCAGAAGCGCACCGCCGACACCCGCGAAGAGGTTCAGATCCGACAGAGTGAAGATTAGGATATTCGCACCCAGCACGGTCTCGGTCGTCACGCCCGAGGGCACGATGATGTCGCTCGCGAAGCTCTTGATGCCGAACTTGCCCGAGGCGACGATCACGCCCGCCACGTTCAGTTCCGACACGGTGCCGGAGACCGAGAAGCCGTCGTCGCGGGTCAGGCCGTCGGTCGCGTCGGCGAGGCTCAGCGTGTCGAGCCCGGTGACCGCGCCCAGCGAGGCCCAGTTCAGGAAGGTGCCGTCGATGGCTGCGAAATTCCCGTCGACCGCGAGATCGGCCAGCGCGATCTGGAAGGCGTCGATGCCGCGCAGGCCAAGGCTCGCGACGGTGACGCGCAGTGCGGTCCAGCCGATGGTGACGGTCTCATCGTCCCATTGCGTGGTCGCGTCGTTGTCATTCGTCGCCGCATTATCGGTCAGCACGCCGAGGCGGGTCACCTGCGCGAATTCCAAGGCATCGCCCGTCGCCATCGATGCATAGATGCCGGTGCCCTGATCGAGCAGCCCGGTCACCTCGTTCGTGGTCGCATCACGGTCGAATGCGCCGCCTGCGCCGACGAAGATCTGCGCACCGGTGATCTTGAAGCTGGTGATATCGGCGGCGGTCAGGGTGATCACGCCGTCATCGATATCGGCGGTCGAGATCGAGCCCTCGACCGTGCCATAGACCAGCACGAACCCGTCGAGCGCCAGATCGAGCGTGCCGCCGAAGGCGATGCCGGTATTGGCATTGATCTGAGCGATACCTGGGTTCTCAGCCGCATCGACAATGGCCGACCAGTCCAGCTTGGTCGCGCCCATCGAGGCCGTGTTCATGCGGAAGTAGAGACCGGTGACCCCGAGCGCGAACTCGTTGGGCAGGCCGCGCATCCCGACGTAATCGACCGAAAGCGACAGCGCGCTCCAGCTGTGAGGTGTGGCGGTGCCGAGTTTCTCTTTCACGACGATCAGTTCGAGCGTGCCACCCGACGCGAGGAAGCCCGTGCCCTGATCGGCAATCGCGGTGGGAGCATTGGCATCATCGAAGGCACCGCCGACACCGGCGAAGAAGTTCACATTGGTCAGGGTCAGCCGCGTGACCTGCGCATCGGTGATCGCCGCCTGGATGGTGTCGTCGATCGTCTCGGTCGAGGCCGAGAAGTTGAAGGTGGCGAGCGCGAAGACCGTTTCGGAAATCTCGACGGACAGCGTGCCGGACACCGCCAGCTGATCACCCGGGCCCAGATCGCCAAGCGCCGTGGTCACGTCTGTATCGTTCACGGTCGACCAGTCGAGACGCGGGCCAGTCAGCGCGGTGGTCGAGTTCGAGGCCAGCGCCATGCCCGACAGCATGATCTGAACCGCGTCGATGCCCTTGGCCTCCAGCGCGCTCAGCGAGCCGATCACCCCGGTATATTTTACGCCGGTCGTCGTGTCGGTCAGCAGGCCGAGCGCGAGATTACCGCCATTCGCATAGAAACCCGCGGCATCGCCCAAGAGGTTCAGCGTCGTCGTGCCGGTCGCCTCATCGGTGGTGGTCGACGCGCCGGTGCCCGCGAAGAACTCGACATCGCTGAGCGTCACGAAGGTCAGCGTGCCCGTGGTGATATCGACGAGATCGAGCGTCTCGGTGCTGCCCGCCTGCGCCGTCACGTCGATCGCCTTCAGCCCGAAACCCGCGCGCAGATAGACGAAATCGCCAACCGCCAGCGTCAGCTTGCCCGACACCGCGAGGCTCACCGTGTCGGTCACATCTTCGAGGCCGGTCAGGCTCGACCAGTCGAGATTGGAGAGGGTGGTGTCGCTGACCGAGTTGTAGAGCACTTTCAGGCTCGCAAGGTTCAGCGTCACGCCTTCGACATTCACGAGACCGAGGCTCGCGAGGCTCGCCGACACGCCGGTATAGCTGACCGGGATCGGGTCGGTGGTGGTCAGGATGCCGATGTAGAAATTGCCACCCGCCGCCGAGAAGCCGATGGCGTTCGTCGTATCGATACCGCTTGCGCCGATGGTCGCGCCCGAACCGGCGAAAAGGCTGAGATCGGTGAGCGTGATGTAGAGCAGATCGCCGGTGACGCCGCCGACCGAGGTGCCCGCCGTCTTCTCGACCGAGAAGCTGCCGGTCAGCAGCACGGTATCCGAGATGTTCAGCTCGTCGATGGTGGCGCCGATGAAGAAACGCTCGGTATTGTCGAAGCCGTTCGTGGCATCGGTCAGCGCGAGCGTCGTGCCCAGATCGAGACCCTTCCAGGTCATCACGGTCGGGTTCACCGCGACCATCGCATCGGCGGCGTTCACTTCGACCACGAAATCGCTGACGGCAAGCGTGAATCCCGGAATGCCCGCGACCTCGACGGTGCCGACATAGAGCTTGATCGCGCTCCAGGCGTTCAGAACGGCGCCGGTCGTTCCATCGACATTCTTCACCGAGGCAAATTCGAACAGCACCCCTTCCGCGCCGAAGCCGGTGCCGACCAGCTTGCTGTCGCCATCGCGGGTCAGCCCGTTGACCTTGCCATTCCCATCGGTGGTGAAGCCGCCGCCGCTGCCCACGAAGATGTAGCCATCGGCCAGCGCGAAGGTCATCACCTGCGCATCGGTCAGATCGGTGCCAAGCGGATTATCCGCCGCGGCGATGGTCTGCTTGGTCACCGTGATCGAGATGTCGCCCGCGAGCAGAACGGTGCTCTTGACCGTGAAGACCGCGCGCACATCGATGGTGAAGCCCGTGAAAGTGCTGTCGAAGCTGAAGCTCGGCCCGCCCACCTGGCTCCAGTCGAAGGCCATGCTCGCATAGGTGACGTCGAGCGCATCGACCGTCGCGGTCACATCGGTGATCCCGTGCAGCGTGGCCGCGGTCGAGAGTTCCAGCGCGGTGACCTTCTGGCCGAGGTTGGCCCCAGCCGAGGTCACGGTGAACATCGCCAGCGTCAGATCGAGGGTCGGGATCTCGAAGCCGGTGGCATTGGTCAGGTCGTAGCTACCGCCCGAGACTTCGGCGCCGACGCCCGCGAAGAGACGCCCGCCGATGATCGACAGCGTGAAGTAATCGCCATCCACCGTCGCGCCGTCGAAGGTCACGCCGGTCTTGGCCGAGCTTTCGAGCGCGAAGGTGCCGCTGACATAGACCGCGTCATTCACGATCAGCGTCGCGGTGGCCTCGACCTTGGTGAGCGCCCCGCTCAACGTCAGGCCCGCATCGGTCAGCTTGGCCTGCCCCCAGTTCAGCGGGGTGGCCACGCCCGACGCCGTGTTCACCTGCACCGCGACATTGCTGACCTCGGCGGTCAGCCCGGTGATGCCGACCGGGGTCGCGTTGGCGAAGGAGAAATCGATGCCGGTATAGGTGGTGCCGCCCGAGCTCAGCACCGCGAAGGTGCCGGTGAAGCCGGTGACCGAGAAGCCGAAGGCGTCGGTCGTGTCGACGGTGACCGGTCCGCTCGTGTCGAAGACCGCGCCGGTGCCCGCGAAGAAATCGACCGCGTCCAAGCCGAAGACCATCAGGTCGCCAACCGTGTCGGTGGCGCCGGTCAGCCCGTCGACGATGGTTTTGGTGAAGCTGAATCCGCCCGCGATCAGGACCTCGCCGCCGATGGCCAGCGTCACATCGCCCGAGACTTTGGCCAGCGGTGCGGTCGCGCCTGTCGCCACGCTGTCGATCTCGGAGACGACGAGCTTGGCGCTCAGCGCATCGTTCGGGTCGGTCAGTTGCGAGGTCACCAGCTCCAGCGTGCCGTTCGAGAGCGTCGCGGTCACGTTGTCGACGTTGACCAGACCCAGCGCATCGACCGCGCCATTGGCGATGACCCACTGACGGTCCGTCGCAGTCTCGCGGATCATCGTGATCGAGAAGCTCAGGTTGTCGACCGCGAAGCCGACCGAGCTGCTGGGCTGGCCGAGGGTGAAGTAGCCGTTCGCGCCGCTGCCCGCGAAGAACGAGCCGCCGGTGAGCGAGATGGTGGTGACGTCGAACCCGGCGGTGACGGCGGTGGTCGTGCCGGTGCCCACTTCGTAGAGCACACCGTCGAGGCCGGTGTCGGTGGTGTAGCCCAGCGGCGAGCCGACGCCGTCACTGGTCGCGAGGCTCACGAAGTCGCCGACGGAGATTTCCATCAGACCGGCATTGCCCGCGAAGCCCGAGGTCACAAAGCCCGGACCGTCGATCGCGAAGGCATCCGCCTCGG
The DNA here is from genome assembly GCF_002020075.1 of Thioclava sp. F36-7. Taxonomy (NCBI): domain Bacteria; kingdom Pseudomonadati; phylum Pseudomonadota; class Alphaproteobacteria; order Rhodobacterales; family Paracoccaceae; genus Thioclava; species Thioclava sp. F36-7. The sequence goes on from NZ_MPZR01000001.1 coordinate 107,162, forward strand.
TGCCACCCTCGAGACGCTCGACCCCGGTGAAGGTGATGGTGAGGCCGTTCCAGCTCAGCGACCCTTCGTTGATGCCGGTGATCGTCCAGACCGTCGCGGCGTCCGGACCCTCGATCGTGTCGCTGAAGCCCGCCCCTGCCGCGATCGAGGTGATCGGTGCGCCGGGCGTGCCATAGGTCGTGCCGTTAACGGTGATGGTGCCGTCGAGGTTCACGGTGTAGGTGAGGTTGCTGTCGGCGGTGCCGTCGAGCGCGCCCCCCGCTTCCGAGATCGCGCCGGCCACCGGAGCACCGAGGCTCGGGGCCGCGTCGGGAAGACCGATGCGCTCGCCGGTGCCGAGCGTCGCGCCCATCACCGCTGCGTCCGCGTCATGGTCGAGGCCGAGCGCGTGACCGATCTCGTGGAGCAGGACGGTGTAGAGGTCGACGCCCTCGGAGGCCGCACCGTCGGTCGCCACCAGACGGTCGCCTGCGAGCAGGTCGAACTCGGTGCTGTCGCCCGGCGTCGCGTCGATGAACCAACCGGCCCCGGCGGCGTCAGCGTCGATCTCAATCAGCGTGCCGGTGATCCGCGCGAGCGCGCCGTCCTCGAGATCGGTGATGGTGAAGGTGAGTTGCGACAGGATCGCCGCGTCGGTGCGGCTGGCCCATTGAGCGAGGGCTTCCTGAACGAGGGGGGCAAGCTGTGCCTCGGTGAGATCCGCAGCGCCGGTATCGGTGCTATCCGCGGTGGCGTCGAGATGCAGATATTGCGGCTCTGCGCCCTCTTCAGCCGGGCTATCCCCTTGATTTTCGCTGGCATCGTCGGAGCCAGCAGCGACGAACCCGGCGTCCGGATTGTCAGTATTTTCGTTGTTTTCCAGTGCATTAGAGGTCGCAGCCGGGGGGCCAGTCGCCTCGTGACCCGTCAGATCCGCCACGGAACTGCCAATCGGGTCCTGCCCTGCATGGGGCATATTTTCCAGCCAAGACAGCGCCGATTCCAGCAGCTGCTGCACCTGAACGGCAGTCAGGAAACCACCGGAATGAAGCTGTTCCGCAGCCGTTTCCAGCTGCGCTGCGGCCTGTTCGCGCGCCGGTTCGGCCACCGCTTCGAGCGGTGCCACTTCCGGCTCATGCGCCCAATCCTCGGGCCAGGCCACATCGCTTTGCGGGCCTTCCTCGGGATCGTGATCGGCTGCCAATTCGTCCTGCTGATGCAGGTCATCGACGGTCTGAACGAGGGCGGAGAGCCCTTCGATCGGGTCGATTTGATGTGCGGTTGCTGCAACGCGGGCCAATTCGCCGAACACCGGGTCCGCCGAGAGCAAAAGCCGCGGCTCGAGAGCCTCGATGCGGTAATTTTCCTCGCGGTGAAGGGTGTTATCGGCTTCGTGGAGAGCGGTGTCATTGGCCAGACCGACAGCATCCTGCACGTCGGAGCGGGTCCGACGCAGGAATTTCGTCACACTGGTCAAGCCAAATAAAGACAAGACGCGCCTGAAGCTCACCGATATCGGCAAGCTCCCTCCCCAAGTTGCGATATGAACGCGGTTCCGCCATCTGACGAAATTTTGTTCTCCTTTAGGCTGAACTCACGCAGCAATATTGCAACGAAAATAGTATCCACAGGGCGCCGAAATCATATGAAACATATATATTTCAGCAACTTAATATCCTTACTTAGCGTCAACAATGAAACTTATCCACAGGGCGTTCTTGACGTAACGGGAACAATTGCGTCCAAAGCGAGGCGAATCGCCGCACCGGGCAAAGTGTCGCGCGACGGTCGGTAGAGGCCGGATTTCAATGGAAATCCCGGCTCGGGAAAAGCCGTTTCGCCTGCTCGCGCGGATGGCGCGCGGTGGTCTGCGGACGGGGTCTCGGGGCGTCGTCCGCCTGGGGTGTGGTGAGGCCCAGAACGTCGTCGAGCGGGTGCCCCAGATCGGCCAGTCGCGGGGACAGATCCTCGATCTTTTCGGCGATCAGATGGACCACCACCCCCTCCCGTTCGAGCCGCCCCGAGACCCGCAGAAGACGCCCGCCCATCACCGCCCGGCGGAACCGCTCATAGAGCTTCGGCCAGACCACGACATTGCTCACGCCGGTCTCGTCTTCCAGCGTGATGAAGATCACCCCGGAGGCCGTTCCGGGGCGCTGTCGGGTGATCACGAGGCCGCAAACCGTGACCCGATTTTGCCGCGTGCCGACCAGTTCGCAATGCGGCGTGAGGCCGGAAATCGAGGGGCGCAGCAGCTCCATCGGATGGGCGCGCAGGCTCAATCTTAGCGCCACGTAATCCTCCACGACCTCCTCTCCCAGATGCATCGCGGGCAGCTCCACGGCCGGTTCGCGCCCCCCTTCCCCATCCATCGGATCGGCAAAAAGCGGCAGCGGCGCGGGCGCGCGGATCGCCTTCACGGCCCAAAGCGCATCGCGCCGCGTGAGGCCGATTCCGGCAAATCCATCGGCCTCGGCGAGCCGTTCGAGCACATGCGGCGGCGTGCCCGCGCGCAGCCACAGGCTCTCGGGATCGGGGTAGCCATTGCCCCGTGCAGCGACGATCCAGCCCGCATCCTCCTCGCGAAATCCCTTGATCTGGCGAAAGCCCAGACGCAGCGCCAGGGCCCCGTCCGCGCGGCGTTCCAGCGAGCTGTCCCAGCCCGAATGGTTCACACAAACGGGCCGCACTTCGACCCCGTGTTCCCGCACGTCGCGCACAATCTGGGCGGGCGCATAAAAGCCCATCGGCTGCGAATTCAGCAGCGCGCAGGCGAAGATCGCGGGGTGGTGGCACTTGAGCCAGGACGAGACATAGGTGAGATGCGCGAAGGCTGCCGCGTGGCTTTCGGGGAAGCCGTATTCGCCGAAGCCCTCGATCTGGGAAAAGCAGCGATCGGCGAAATCGGGCGTGTAGCCGCGCGCCAGCATGCCTTCGACAAAGCGGTCGCGGAAGGTGCCGATCGTGCCCATCTTGCGGAAGGTCGCGAGCGAGCGGCGCAGGCGGTCAGCCTCCTCCGGCGTGAAGCCTGCCGCGACCACCGCGATCTGCATCGCTTGCTCCTGAAACAGCGGCACGCCGAGGGTTTTGCCCAACACGCCTTCCAGTTCCTTGGAAGGAAAATCGACCTTTTCGCGGCCCTGACGGCGGTTGATATAGGGGTGGACCATGCCGCCCTGAATGGGGCCGGGGCGGACGATCGCGACCTCGATCACGAGGTCATAGAAGATGCGCGGACGCATCCGCGGCAGGAAGTTCATCTGCGCCCGGCTTTCCACCTGAAACACCCCCACCGCATCGGCGCGACACAGCATGTCATAGGTCGGCGTGTCCTCCTGCGGGACGGTGGCGAGCGACATATCCAGCTTCTCGTGACCCGCCAGAAGGTCAAAGCTTTTGCGGATGCAGGTGAGCATCCCGAGGCTGAGAACATCGACCTTCAGGATGCCCAAAGTGTCGATATCGTCCTTGTCCCATTCGATGCAGGTGCGCCCCTCCATCGCGGCATTCTCGATCGGACAGAGCGCGTCGAGTCGGCCTTTCGTGATGACGAAGCCGCCGACATGCTGGCTGAGATGGCGCGGAAATCCGATGATCTCGCCGATCAGTTTCAGCGTCTGCGACAGCCGCCGATCGGTGGGGTCGAGGCCCAGCTCGCCCATCCGCGCATGGTCCGGCCCCTTGCCGGAGATCCCCCAGATCTGGCCCGCGAGGCTTGCCGTGACATCGGCGCTCAGCCCCATCACCTTGCCCACTTCGCGGATCGCGGCGCGGGTGCGGAAATGGATCACGGTGGCGCAAAGCCCGGCGCGGTCGCGACCGTAGCGCTCGTAGATCCACTGGATGACTTCCTCGCGGCGCTCATGCTCGAAATCGACGTCGATATCGGGCGGCTCGCCGCGATATTTCGAGATGAACCGCTCGAAGACCATACCGATCTGGTCGGGGCTGACATCGGTGATGCCGAGCGCCCAGCAGATGATCGAATTGGCCGCCGAGCCGCGCCCCTGACACAGGATACCGCGGCTGCGCGCGAAGCTCACGATGTCATGGACGGTGAGGAAATAGGCGGCGAAGCCCAGTTCGGAGACGAGCCGCAGTTCCTTCTCCAGCAACCCCGCGTGACGTTCCGAAATCCCCCCCGGAGAGCGCCGGGCCAGCCCCTCGCGGGCGAGCCGGTCAAGCCGGTCCTGCGCAGGTTCGTTCTGAGCGACCTCATCGGGATATTCGTAGCTGAGTTCGTCGAGATCGAAGCCGCAGCGCGCCGCAATCTCGCAGCTGCGACGCAGGGCTGCGGGGTGGCGACGGTAGAGCCGCGCCATGTCCTCGGCCCCTTTCAGGCGGCGTTCCGCATTGGGCAGCGCGCGGGTGCCAAGCGCGTCGATGGTGCAGCCCTCGCGCAGGCAGGTCAGCACATCGGCCAGTTGCCGGCGCGACCCGCGATGCATCAGCACATCCCCGGTCGCCACCATCGGCGTCGAGGCCCTCAGCGCGAGCGCCGCACAGGCGTCGAACCAGCGCTGATCCGAGCCGTCATAGCGCGGTGGCGCGCCAAGAAAGACCTGCCCCGGATAGCGCCGCCGCATCTCCTGCAGCGGGCGATAGGCACGGGCCAGATCGGCAGGCGGCAGGGCGATCAGGATCATCCCCGCGCAGCCCTCCAGCAGGTCCGCGCGGGTCAGGTGACACTCCCCCTTCCCCGCCCGGCGCTTGCCGCGGGTCAGAAGCTGGCTCAGCCGGTGATAGGCCGCGCGGTCGGTGGGAAGCGCCACCCACTCGACCGGGCAATCGGTCAGCACCAGCCGCGCGCCGACGATCAGCTTCGGCAGTTTCGCGGTTGTGGGCCGGGCCAGATCCTGCGGCGAGCCGATGGGCTGGCGGGAGCTTTCGTCGCGCTGGACTTCCGAGCGGATACGCAGCGCCTCGCCGAGCTCGCGCTTGAGTTCCTTGAGCGCCGAGAAGGCCCGGACCACGCCCGCGAGCGAGTTGCGGTCGGTGATCGCGATGGCCTCGAGGCCCAGCTCGGCGGCGCGCACCATCAGCTCCTCGGGATGCGACGCCCCGGTGAGAAAGGTGAAATTGGAGGTGGTGCAAAGCTCGGCATAGGCCAGCGGAATGGCGGGGGTGTTGGCGGTGGTCACGACCGTGGAGGGGGCGCTGCCCCCGCGCCCGTCGGGCGCCCCCCGGGATATTTGTGCCAAGAGGAAGGGGGCGATCATGCGAACACCCCCTCGACATACCAGCCGGGGTCTTGGGGAGTGTGGAACATCCAGAGCCGCAACCCCTGCCCGGTCTCGACGCGCCAATAGTCGCGCATGCCGCGCCGCCAGTTCGGATCGTCGAACCACCATTCCGGGGTCAGCCGTTCCGGCCCCTCGATGCGTTCCGCGCTGAGCGATTGCCGTCGCCAGCGGAAGCGGCGCGGCGGATCGGGGGCGTCGGAGATGAGCGGCTCGGGCGGGAACAGCCGCAGCGGGCGGGGGGGCGGCTGATGCCAGTTGCCCTCGGGCTCGGTGAAAGCGGCGGGCGCGATCAGGAAGCTGCGCTCGGGAATATGGCTGTCGGCGGGCAGGTAGCGCTGAACGTTTTCCAGCCCGATGCGCAGCCCGATCCGGGTGATGAGATCGCCCAGCTTGTCGCGCCGCTCGGTGGCGATGGCGCCGATCTGACGGGCGGGGAGCGCCTCGACCTGCGTGGCGGCGAGGCGCATCTGGTCGATCCCGAAGCCTGCATCGATATCCTCGATGCCGCGCGCGAACAGCGCCGCGATCCGGGTGGGATCGCGGAGCGGGGTCGCGAGGCGCAGCTCGACCTCCTGACTGGCCTGATCGACGCGGCGCAGGGTGAGGCAGAGCACCCGCGCCCCGGTCTCGTTTTCTTTGAGTTTGACGCAGAGCCGGTCGAGCAGCCGCTCGATCCCCGCCATCACGTCGTCCTGCTGGCCGATCGGTTCGGGCAGGGTCAGGCGGGTGCCGTAATGGGGCGGATCGGCCACGGGCGAGACCTGTTCGGGCAGATCACCCAAAGCCTGATCGAGCCGCGCCATCAGCCCCGCCCCGAAGCGGCGCACGAGGGGCGCGCGCGGTGTGCGGGTCAGATCGCCGATCTCGCGCAGGCCCAGCCGCTGCAGCCCCGTGACCGTGTCATGCGGCAGGCGCAGCGCGGCCACCGGCAGCTTGCCCAGTGCCGAGAGCCGCGCGCCCGGCGCGGCCCGTCCGGGGGCGAAATGCGCCAGCGCCCAAGCCGCGCCGCGCGTATCGGCGAGGCCCAACCGCGCGGTGATCCGGGCGCGCTCCAGCCGGGCGGCCATCTCGGCCATCATCGGCTCCTCCCCGCCCCAGAGGTGATCCGAGCCGGTGATGTCGAGCACCAGACCCTCGTCCTCCAGCCCCACCCACGGGCAATAGCGCGTGGCCCAGCGGCGCAGGGTTTCGAGAAACTGCGCCTCGCGGGCAGGATCGGCGGGCGCGGTCTGCAGCGCGGGGCAGAAGGCCCGGGCCTCGGACAGCGCCATGCCGCGCGCGAGCCCCTGCCCCTCGGCCGCGGCGTTCAGGCAGTGCAGCCGGTCGGTATTACCCTCGCGCAGGACCAGCGCGAAGGGCCCTTCGACGGGCCGTGCCCGAAGAACCCGGTCGCTCGCCAGCCGGGGAAACCAGAGGGTGAGAATACGCCGTGTGCGCCCGTCGAGCATGTCGCTGAGCCTAGGGTTCGAGTCATTTGTTCGTGCTTTGTTCTTTTTAAGTCTCGCAGGACGCGGAGTCGAGTCCGTCTCGCGGAAGGGCGCGTATCAGGGCGTGGCGATCGCGCCCTCGACGAAGGCGATCAGGCGCGGCAGGCAATGGGTGCGCAGGTCGTACCGCTCGAGGATATGGGCGCGGGCCGCCTCGCGCATCGGGGCGAATGTTTGCGGCGTCGCCAGCCCTTCGCTCAGCGCGCGCGACCAGCCGGGGATATCGAAGAAATCCACCAGCCGCCCGGTCTGCCCGTCGGTGATCACTTCGCGCACCGGCGCGGTATCCGAGGCCACGATGGCGCAACCCGCGGCCATCGATTCCATCAGCGACCAGCTGAGCACGAAGGGATAGGTCAGATAGGCATGGGTGCGGCTGACATGGAGCATGTCGACGTAATCGCCGTAAGGGATGCGGCCCAGAAAATGCACGCGGCTCATGTCCAGCCGATCGCGCACCTCGTCGAGGAATTTCTGCTTCCAGCTTTTGGCGTCCTTCGGCGGAGCGCCATAGCTTTGCCCCTCCTCGCCCACGATCAGCACATGAGCCTCGGGCCGCGCGGCGAGCACATCGGGCAGCGCGCGCATGAAGGAGTGATAGCCGCGATAGGGTTCGAGCGAGCGGTTCACGAAGGTCAGAACCTCGTCGCCGGGGCGGAGGGTGAGCGTCGTTCCGGGCACGGTGAAGCGCGCCTGCGGGTTCGGTGCGAGCCGCGCGCAGTCCACCCCGTCATGGCAGATCGTGAGCTTGGCACGTAGCTCCGGCGGGAAGGTCTCGGCCTGAAACTCGGTCGGGGAGAGGCCCGCATCGGCCTGCACCATGGACTGGATCAGATGGGCCGAGCGCGCTGTAGTGGAGATCCGGGTCTCGAGGCTGGGGCGCTGGAACTCGGCGTCGAAATCCGTGTCCATCCCGGTCGTGCGATACATCAGCTCGGCATAGACTAAGAGTTTCGCCTCGGGCCAGACCTCGCGCAGGAACAGCGTCTCGCCCCAGCCGGAATGACCGAGGATCACATCCGGCACATAGCCGTGCTTGTCGCGCAACTGCCGGGCGGCGAGTGCGACCTTTGCCCCGCGCGCGGCGCAATCGGCGTAAAGGCGCGTGAGGCGCGAGGACATCTCGACCGGCGCGGGCTTGCGGTATTTCACCACCTTCACCGGCGAGGGGCGCTGGTTCGTCTCGACCGTCAGGGCCAGAATGTCATGACCGCGTGCGGCCAGAGCCGGTGCCAGATGTACGAACTGGCCCGGGAAGTTCTGGTGAACGAAGAGGATCTTCATGCAATCTCGGGGGTCAGCGAACTCTCCCCCAAGGCGGCCACCATCAACTGGCGGGTATAGGCGGTCTGCGGATTGGCGAAGACCTCCGCCGCGTTGCCCGCCTCGACCACGTCGCCGCGCTTCATCACCATGATCTTGTGGCTGAGCGCGCGCACCACCCGCAGGTCGTGACTGATGAACAGATAGGCGAGGCCGTGGCGCTTCTGCAGGTCGCGCAGCAGGTCCACGATCTGCACCTGCACCGTCATGTCGAGCGCGGAGGTCGGCTCGTCCAGCACCACCACCTTGGGGCGCAGGATCATCGCGCGGGCGATGGCGATCCGCTGGCGCTGACCACCCGAGAATTCATGCGGGTAACGCTCCATCATCGACGGATCGAGCCCGGTTTCCTCCATGATCTCGGCGACCATCTCGCGGCGGTTGCGGCCCGGATCGACACCGTGGACGGTCAGGCCTTCACCGATGATCTGCTCCACCGTCATGCGCGGCGAGAGCGAGCCGAACGGGTCCTGGAACACGATCTGCATGTCGCGGCGCAGCGCGCGCAGCTTGTTCGCCTGCCAGCTGGAGATGTCCTGGTTCTCGTAGATGATCGGCCCTTCGGAGGCGATGAGCCGCATGATCGCGAGCGCGAGCGTGGTCTTGCCCGAGCCGGATTCGCCGACGATGCCCAGCGTCTCCCCTGCCCTCACCGACAGCGAGGCGTCGTTGACCGCCTTCACATGGCCGATGGTCTTGCGCAGCAGACCGCGCTGGATCGGGAACCAGATTTTCAGATGCTCGGTGCGCACCAGTTCGGGCGCATTCTCGGGCACCGGTTCGGCGCGGCCGGTGGGTTCGGCCTCGAGCAGTTTCTTCGTATAGGGGTGCTTGGGGTTGGCGAAGATGTCTTCGGTCTTCCCCTGCTCCACGATCTCGCCATGCTGCATGACGCAGACCCGGTCCGCGATGCGCCGCACCACGCCGAGGTCGTGGCTGATGAACAGCAGGCTCATCCCCATGTCGCGTTTCAGATCGGCCAGCAGCTCGAGAATCTGCGCCTGAATCGTCACGTCGAGCGCGGTCGTCGGTTCGTCCGCGATCAGCAGGTCCGGCCCGTTCGCGAGCGCCATCGCAATCATCACGCGCTGACGTTGCCCGCCCGAGAGCTGGTGCGGATAGTCCTGCAGCCGGTCCGCCGGGTTCTGGATGCCGACCTTGTCGAGCAGGTCGATGATACGTTTCTTGGCCTGCTCGCCGGTGACGCCCTGGTGCAGCGCGAGGCTTTCGCCGATCTGCTTTTCCAGCGTGTGCAGCGGGTTCAGCGAGGTCATCGGCTCCTGAAAGATGAAGCTGATATCGTTGCCGCGCACCTGCATCAGCTCGCGCTCGGTCGCGCCGACCATCTCGCGGCCCTCGTAGCGGATCGAGCCTTCGACTTTTGAATTGCCCCCGACCAGCGCCACGGTCGACAGCGCGGTCACCGATTTGCCCGAACCGGACTCGCCCACCAGCGCGACGGTCTCGCCTGCGTTCACGGTGAAGCTCACGCCCTTCACGGCCGGGGTAAATTTGCCCTCGGAGCTGAAGGCGACCTTCAGGTTTTCGACCTCAAGAACCGGTTTCATCGGAACACCTTTCTGGGATCGAACGCGTCACGGATACCCTCGAAGACGAAGACCAGAAGCGAGAGCATGATGGCGAAGGTGAAGAAGGCCGAGAAGGCCAGCCACGGTGCCTGCAGGTGTTGCTTGCCCTGCAGCGCAAGCTCCCCAAGCGAGGGCGCGGAAGACGGCAACCCGTAGCCCAGATAATCGAGCGAGGCGAGCGCGCCGATCGCGCCGGTGATCACGAAGGGCAGCATGGTCAGCGTGGCCACCATCGCATTGGGCAGGATGTGGCGGAACATGATCACCCGGTCCGACACACCAAGCGCACGGGCGGCGCGGACGTACTCGAAATTGCGCGCGCGCAGGAACTCGGCCCGGACGACGCCCACCAGCGCGGGCCAGCCGAAGAGGATCGAGACCATGACAAGCAGCCAGAAGCTTCGGCCCAGGATCGCGAAGAGGATAATGATGACATAGAGCGCGGGCGTGGAAGACCAGATCTCCAGAATGCGCTGGAAGAACAGGTCCACCTTGCCGCCGAAATAACCCTGTACGGCGCCTGCAGCGATCCCGATGATCGAGCCGATCCCGGTCACGATCAGCGCGAACAGCACCGAGGTGCGGAAGCCGTAGATCACCCGCGCCAGCACGTCGCGCGCGGTGTCATCCGTGCCCAGCCAGTGATCGGCATCGGGGGCCGAGGGCGCGGTGCCCACATCGTTGATCGTGTTGAAGCTGTAGGGGATCGGCGGCCAGAGAAGCCAGCCCTTCTCGATCTTCTCGCCATCGACCTCGCCCGCCTGCAGCGCCTCGTTCGCGAAGGCCTTCGGGTCGTCCGCGTCGAAGCAGCCCTCGGTGCCGCCGGTCTCGATCAGGCATTGCACGGTCGGGTCGCGATAGATCGCCTCGGTGCGGAAATCGCCGCCGAAGGCGGTCTCGGGGTAGAAGTTGTAGATCGGGAAATACAGCTCGCCGCGATAGCTCACCACGATGGGTTTGTCGTTCGCGATGAACTCCGCGAACATCGCGAGGACGAAGAGCACGGCGAAGATGATCGCGGACCAGAAGGCGCGGCGATTGGCCTTGAAGTTGCGCCAGCGGCGTTGGTTGAGAGGAGACAATGCCATCAGCCGGACCTCTTCTCGAAATCGATCCGCGGGTCAACGAAGACATACATCATGTCGGAGATGATGTTCACGACGAGCGAAATCAGCCCGAACATGTAGAGCGTGCCGAAGATCACCGGGTAGTCGCGCTCCACCGCCGCCTGGAAGCCCAGCAGGCCCAGACCGTCGAGCGAGAAGATCGTCTCCACGATGATCGACGCGCCGAAGAAGATACCGAGGAACTGCGCCGGGAAGCCCGCGATCACGATCAGCATCGCGTTGCGGAAGACGTGACCGTAGAGGACCTTCTTCTCGGACAGGCCCTTGGCGCGGGCGGTCATCACGTATTGCTTGTTGATCTCGTCGAGGAAGGAGTTCTTCGTCAGCAGCGTCATGGTGGCGAAGCTCGCGATGGTCGTCGCCGTCACCGGCAGCGCGATGTGCCACAGGTAATCGAGCGCCTTGCCGATCATCGTCAGCTGGTCGAAATTATCCGATGTCAGGCCGCGTAGCGGGAATATCTTGAAATAGCTACCGCCTGCGAACAGCACCATAAGCATCACCGCGAACAGGAAGCCCGGGATCGCGTAGCCCACGATGATCGCGCCGGAGGTCCAGGTGTCGAAGGGCGTGCCGTCGCGCACCGCTTTGCGGATGCCCAGCGGGATCGAGATGATATAGGCGAGGATCGTCGACCACAGGCCCAGCGTGATCGAGACCGGCATCTTGTCGATCACGAGGTTCACGACGCTCTCGTTGCGGAAGAAGCTGTTGCCGAAATCGAAGGTCAGATAGCCCTTCATCATGATCGCGAAGCGCTGCCAGGCGGGGATCTTCTCCTTGTGGCAGGCCGGGTCCGCGAGATCAGGCGTGCCGGTGAACCCGTCATCGCAGACGATCCGCGCGAAGCCCATCTGCACCTCGAGCTGATTGAGCAGCTCGGGAGAGATGCCGCGCGCGCCCTGATAGCCGCTATCCTCGACGCCGCCCTGGTTCTGCGTGCCCGCATCCCCGCCGCCCGAGATATTGCGCATCGAATCCGCCTCGCCCTGCACGCGGGCGATGACCTGTTCGATCGGCCCGCCGGGGACGAATTGCGTCAGCGTGAAGTTGATGATCATGATTCCCAACAAAGTGGGGATCACCATCAGCAATCGCCGCAGGATATAGGCGCCCATGTCCGGCCCTCTGCTCGTTTATCGGCGGTCGCTCAGAGTGCGCCGCTCGCTTTCAGTTTCTTGGCCTTGTCGGCGTCATACCACCAGAAATCCAACTCTCCCAGAGCGTAGGGCGGCAAGTTTTCCGGGTGATCGTACATATCGTAATAGGCGACCGTATAGGTGGGCTTGAACCATTGCGGCACCCAGAAGCGCAGGGCGCGCAGGCTGCGGTCCAGCGCATGGACGCGCGGCAGCAGTTCTTCTTCGGTATTCGCCTCTTCGACCATCCGGATCATCTTGTCGATCGCCGGGTTCTTCAGCCCCATCGCGTTGAACACGTCATCGGTCGAGCCCGAACCGAAATACTGCTGCAGGTTCGAGCCGGGGATTTCGTCCTGACCCAGATGGGTGGTGATCATGTCGAAGTCGTGGCTGCGACGGCGGTTCTCATATTCGCTGTCATCGACGCGATCCATTCTGGCGTCGATGCCGAGCGCGCGCAGGTTCTGGACGTAAGGGTTGATGACACGGTCGAAGGTCTGGCTGTCGTTGAGGATCGCCACGGTCAGCTTCTCGCCCTCGGCGTTGCGGCGCATGCCGTCATCGCCGACCACCCACCCCGCATCTTCAAGCAGCTTCGCCGCCTTGCGCATGTTCTTGCGGTCCAGCTGGCGCTTGCCCGAGACCGGCTGGATCACCGCGTCGTCGGTCAGGATGCCGTCGGGCAGGTCCTTGGCGAGCGGTTCGAGGATTTTCTTCTCCGCGTCCGAGGGCTTGCCCTGCGCCTGCAGCTTGGAATTTTCCCAGAAGCTCTCGACCCGGTCATAGAGCCCGTAGAACAGCGTGTCGTTCGACCACTCGAAATTGAAAGCCAGATCGAGCGCCTCGCGCACGCGGACGTCGTCGAATTTCGGCTCGCGCAGATTGATCGCGAAGCCCTGCCCCGAGGCGATATTGCCGTTGGGCAGCTCCGCCTTCACGACCTCGCCCGACTGCATCGCCGGGAAGTCGTAAGCGGTGGCCCAGATGATCGAACTGGCCTCGTTGCGGAAGGTGTAGGTGCCCGATTTGAAGCCCTCGAAAGCCGATTGGTAATCACCGAAATACTCGACGCGGATCTTGTCGAAATTCGAGCGACCCTTGTTGATCGGAAGGTCCTTGCCCCAATAGTCGGGATTGCGCTTCCAGGTGATCGCGCGATTGCTTTTGACGCTGTCGAACACGTACGGCCCCGAGCCGATGAAGGGCACCGGCGAGGTCTGCGACAGGTCGATGTTCTCCTTTTCGAACTGCACCTTGGAGAAGATCGGCAGCGACGCCACCGATTGGATGATATCGCGGCGCGGGTAATCGGGCTGGAACTCGAAACGGATGTGCGTGTCGTCGATCGCCTCGGCCGATTTGACCTGCTGGGCGATCACCGCGCGGAAGGAGCTCAGCCCTTTGTCGCGCAACTGTTCATAGGAGAAGACCACATCCTGCGCGGTCAGCGGCGTGCCGTCGGAGAATTTGATCCCGTCGCGCAGCGTGAAGACGACCCAATCCTTGCTCGGGGGATATTCGAGGCTCTTGCAGAGCAGGCAATACAGCTCCCCCACCGTGTCGGCGGTGCCCTCCATCAGCGATTCCAGCGGAACCGAGGACAGCGCGGCGGCCCGGCCCTGAATCGAATAGGGATTGTAGTTGTCGAACCCGCCCGGCGCCCATTCCGAGATTTCTCCGCCCTTCGGCGCGTCCGGATTGACGTAATCGAGATGGGTGTAATCGGCGGGATATTTCAGATGTCCGAGCGTCGCGATCCCGTAGGATGTGATCGTGTCGCCGCTTTGCGTGCTGTCTTGTGCATGTGCGCCGAAGGCCAGTCCCGCCCAGATCAGACCCGCTGCAACCAGCCCGCTCAGCGCGCGCGGCGCCACCTGCGTCCAATCCGTATCGATCGCTTTACTCGCCACTCGCGCTTTTGCCATGCACACCTGCTCCCTGCTCCAAAGCGTTTTCGCGTCTGCCTAGCTAAAAGCCTAAGTGCGCAGGGAGCAAGTTACGAATCTGTAAAGCAGGACGGGAAATGCAAAAGGCCGCCCAAAGAGGCGGCCTTGAGAAGATTCGAGAGAGGTTTGCCTCAGTTCGAATTCTCTTGCAGATAGGCGATCACGTCGTTGCGGTCTTCGGGTTTCTTCAGACCGGCAAAGGACATCTTGTTGCCCGGGATGTAGTCTTTCGGGTTCTCCAGCCACGAGTTGAGCGCTTCGAGCGTCCATTCGCCACCGTGGCTCTTGAGGGCGTCCGAATAGGAGAAGTCCCCGACCGAGGCGACCGCGCGACCGACCACACCATCGAGATGCGGGCCAACGCCGTTCTTGCCTTCCATCGAGTGGCAGGCCTTGCACTTGCCGAAGATCTTCTCGCCCTTGGCCGCGTCGCCGGTGCCAAGCTCGATCTGGGCGACTTCCTCTTCCTGAGCCGCGCCATCGCCTGCGTCCTCAGTCGCCAGCAGATCACCGGGGGCTGCGGACATCATGTCCTTCATTTCGTGCTCGCTGCCGCCCGAAGCGTCGTGGCTCTCGCCAACGGTGTAGAGCGCGCTCGAGGCCCAGGCCGTGAGCAGGAAGAACAGCAACGCGCCCAGAAACGCGCCCGCCGCCTTGGTAAAGGTCATGGTATTGAACATGTCTCGTCCCTGATATGCGTCGTCGTCCCGCGCATCTATCCGCACAGGGCCTTTCAGATCAAGGGAACTTTACCAGATGTGATCGGATTTTCAGAGGGTGGATAATGAATGACGCAGCGTGAGCCTCCCGCGCCCCGGCCCTTCCCTTCCGCGCGGGCACGGGCTAGGCAGGGCGCAAGACAAGATCAGTGCGGGGGATTGCACATGAGCCGCCAAGGACAATCGCCGAAAACCGGTCGGATCGCCTTTCAGGGCGAGCTGGGCGCCTATTCGCATCAGGCTTGCCGCGACGCGCGCCCGGACCTCGAGCCTGTCCCCTGCCGCACCTTCGAGGACGTGATCGCCGCCGTGAAGAAAGGCGATGCCGATCTCGCGATGCTGCCGGTGGAGAATTCGACCTACGGGCGGGTGGCCGACATTCACCGCCTGTTGCCGGAATCGGGGCTGCATATTCTCGATGAGGCCTTCGTGCGTGTGCATATCAGCCTGATGGCCCTGCCCGGCGTCGAGATCGAAGAGCTGGAAAAGGTCCGCGCGCATCTGGTGCTTCTGCCGCAGGCGGCGAGCTTCCTCGCGCGCTACGGCATTCGCGGCGAAGCCGCCGCCGACAGCGCGGGCGCCGCCGCCGAGCTCGTGCAGGCGCAGACCCGCAGCGTCGGCGTGCTGGCCTCCGACATGGCCGCCGAGACCTATGGCCTCAACATCCTCGCGCGCCATATCGAGGATCACGCGCATAACACCACGCGCTTCCTGATCATGGGCACCGAGCCCGACCGCCGCCCGCGCGGCGAGAAAATGATGACCACCTTCGTCTTCCGGGTGCGCAACATTCCGGCCGCGCTCTACAAGGCGATGGGTGGCTTCGCGACCAATGGCGTGAACATGACCAAGCTGGAAAGCTACATGGTCGGCGGGCATTTCACCGCGACCCAGTTCTATGCCGATGTCGAAGGTCACCCGGACGATCCGGCGCTGGCGCGTGCGCTCGAAGAACTCGACTACTTCACCAGCTATCTGGAAATTCTGGGCGTTTATCCGGCCGCCCCAGAACGCGACGGCTGAGGATCAGGGCGTCAGGCGCTTTTCTCGTGCTGACGCTCGATATCCTGCGCGAACTGGTCGATCCGCTCCTTGAAGCGGCGTTCCAGATTGCCTTTGCCAAGCTTGGCCGACTGGATCATCAGCCGCGCGCCGAGGCTGCGCGGCCGCAGGTCCAGCCCGACCTGCAGACGCGTGCGGGTCTTCGACAGATCGGTCAGATCGAAATCCATCACCGCCTCGAAACTGTTCGACACGCCCTCGTAGACGATCAGCTCCGGCACCTCGAAATGCTTCACATCGGTGATCATCTGGCGCTGCTTGCCGCGAAAGCGAAAGCCGATATCCCAGGACATGCCGGCGCCGGGTTCGCTCAGCGTGTCGAGCCGTTTCAGCGTGATCCCGCGCCGCATCGCCACCCGCTCGAAGCTGCCGAAATCCGCGAGCCGCTCGAAGACGAAACCGGCGGGGGCAGATATATCGGTGCGGGTCGACAATTTCATAAGGCCAGGTCCTCAGGGCAGATCGGAGGCCGGGGAGTGGCCTACCGTGCGGGGCAAACTGGCCTCATTCCAGCCGATCTGCAAGCCACTCGCGCATCAGCCAGCCGGCAATCGCGCCCTGACGTGGCGCAGATATCTCAGGATCGCGCCCCGCCACCACCTGCAGCAGCCGCTCACGGCTGATCCAGCGCGCATCGGCGATCTCGACCGGGTCGATGGTGATCTCTGTGGTGGTCGCCACCCCGCGACAGCCCAGCATCAGAGAAGCCGGAAACGGCCAGGGCTGCGAGGCCACGAGAGAGACCTCGCCCACCTCGACGCCGCTTTCCTCGAAGACTTCGCGGCGCACGGCGGCCTCCACCGTCTCACCCGGCTCCATGAAACCCGCGAGGCAGGAATACATCGTCTCGGGCCAATGCGGGCCGCGTCCCAGCAACAACCGGTTACCGTGGGTGATCAGCATGATGACCACCGGATCGGTGCGCGGGAAATGGTGCCGCTCGCAGACCGGGCAGCGCCGGTGCCAGCCCGCCTGTTCGGGCTCGCTCTCGGCGCCGCAGGTGGAGCAGAAGCGATGGGTCCGGTGCCATTCGACGAGCCCGCGCGCGGTGGCGGCGATCTCCGCCTCGACCGGGCTCAGAAACCCCATCCGACCGCGCAGCTCGGCGAAGACGATATCGTCGGGCAGATCGGGATGGCGCTGCTCGGAGGCGTCGAAGAACGCTGCCCCATCGGGTCGTTCGCCATCAGGCTCGAACGCCGACACATCGCGGGAAAACAGCTCAAGCCCGCCGTGACAGCCAAGGAAAATCTCCGATCCCGGCATCGCCTCTAGCGCCGCTTCGCCCGCGCGCAGAAGGTGCAGCCCTTCGGGCCCGAACAGCGGACGCCCACGCCAAAGCGCAACCACCCGCGCAGTCTCGCCTGCGCGTATCTCCGCGAGCCGCTCTGCATCCCCCCGCAGATGGGCCGTCCGCTCCAACGCGCCCGGCGCTTCGGCAAAGGCCAATCCCCGCGGGTCGAGCGCGCGCCCCTGAGACAGTCGGGCGGGCTGCGAAATCGGTTGCTGGGTCTCGGCGAGGGAATCGGGCGGCATGAAACTCTCCTGCGGAACGCCCTACCCATGCCACGAGCCGCCGACCGGAGACCAGTGCCGATCAGGTGACGCGCATCGGCCACATTCACCACTCGCCTTACCTCGCGACTACGTTACGTCAATTTAAAACTTGGCAAATGACCGACCTCTACTCTAGGTTGCGTATGGGGACACGCGACCGCCAAAAGGCGGCATTACAACGATAAAAGGTCAATTTCGGGCCAAGGGGATCATATGGGAAAACTGTCTGACCGGGATTGGCCCGGCCAGTTTTCGGATCAGCGCGTCACGCTCGCGCTGAGGGTTCTTGAGACGACCGATTTGCATGGTCAAGCTCGGGGCTACGATTACTTCAATGACCGCCCCGCCCCGCGCAGAGGCTTGGCAGCGCTGGCGTCGGAAATTGCGCAAGCGCGCAGCGAAGCCCCGAACTGCCTTCTGTTCGATTGCGGCGATTTCCTTCAGGGCACGCCGTTGACGCAGCTCTGGAGCGAGCCATGCAAGACCGCAGGCTGCCACGATGGCGAAAATCCGATGATCGCGGCGATGAACGCTTTGGGCTACGACGCGGCGGCGCTTGGCAATCATGAGTTCGATTTCGGGATCGGGCCGCTCGCTCAAGCGTTGGAAGCGGCGAAATTTCCCACGCTCTGCGCCAATCTGCGCGCCTCCATCGGCACACCGATCCGCCCCTGGGCGATGCTCGAACGCAGCCTGCTCGACAGTCACGGCATTGAGCGGACCCTGCGCATCGCGGTGATCGGCGTGCTGCCGCCCCCCAGCCTCGCTTGGCTCGAGACCCGACCCGGGGCCGAGCTTTCGACCTCTTCGCTCCTGGAGGCGACGGAGGCTCAGCTGCAACTGATCCGCGCCTCGGGCGCCGATCTTGTGATCGCCCTCGCCCATACCGGGATTTCGCCCCTGCCGCCGGGGGACGAGGCGTCGCAAGACCCCGAGCACTCTGCCGAACGGGCGGCGCTTGCGGTCGCGCGGCTCGACGGGATCGACGTCGTGCTGGCCGGGCATGACCATCATGGCTTTCCCGATGCCACACGGCCGGCCTTCGCAGGGATCGACCCCGTTCTCGGCACGCTTCACGGCAAGCCCGCACTCAATGCGGGCGCGCGCGGGACTCATCTGGGGGTGCTCGACCTCGTGCTGGAGCAGACGCAGGACGGCTGGAGACTCGCGGCGCATCGGGCGGAACTGCGCCCGGCGCAGCAGGAGACCGGGCCGGACAGCGCGGCGGTGCTTGCCGCCTCCGACCGTGCCCATCGCCGCACGCTCGATCACATCCGCCGTCCCATCGGCACCACTGCGGACCCGCTGCACAGCTATTTCACACAGATCGCACCGGACCGGACGCTTGCGCTGATCAGCGCGGCGAAACGGCGCTTCGCCCGCGAACGGCTCGCCGGTCGCCCCGAGGCGGATTTGCCCCTCCTCGGGGCCGCGTCGAGCTTCAAATCGGGCGGCGCGGCGGGCTCGGCCCATTTCATCGACATCCCCCCCGGCCCGCTGCGGATGAGCCATGTCGACGATATCTACCTGTTCAACAATACGGTCGGCGCGGTGGAGCTGAACGGCGCGGAGCTACGCGACTGGCTCGAACAGGCGGCCTCGATCTACAACCAACAGCATCCCGATGGGCAGTTGCGGATGCTCTGCGACCTCACCTTCGCGAGCTACCATTTCGACGTGATCTCGGGGATCACCTACGAGATCGACCTCTCTCAACCCCCGCGCTTCCGCCCCGATGGCAGCCTGCGCCCCGCCGCGCCCGGGCGCATCCGCGACCTGCGCCATGAGGGCGCTCGGATCAGCAACAGCGACCGCTTCATCGTCGTCAGCAATGATTTCCGCCTGTCGGGCGGCGGCGGCTTCAAGCGGCGGGGCCGCCCCGTTCCAATCGATCCGGAGCCGGTGCTGGTGCGCGACCTGCTGCTCGAAGAGATCGACGCGCAGGAGGGACCGCTCCATCTCGACGCCCCACCGATCTGGCGGTTCTCTCCCCTGCCCGGCGCGCGTGCGCTCTACCATACGGGTCCCGGTGCCGCGGCCTATCTCTCCGAACTGGAACAGGCGGGGCTGCGCGCGTCTTCCGGACCGGTCGACGCGAATGGGTTTCTGCCCCTGGAGATTTCGCTCTGAGCGCCCGCCGATGCCGCGCCTAATTTTCTTGCATTCTTACAGCACCCCGCCCAAAACTTAATCACGGAACCGTGAGCGCCCCGCCTGTTCGCATGGCGCGCGCGGTTTGAGTTTACCCCCGCGCGCCGCCGGTCAGGATCGGTGCGAAAACGGATTAACGAAGTGAGGGATATCATGCTGCACATCAAACCGGGGCTTTTCGCGGCGCTCGCGCTCGGCCTCTCGGCCACGCTGGCTCAGGCCGAAACCAAGATGCCTTTCGCGCTGGACTGGAAATTCGAAGGCCCCTCGGCGCCCTATTTCCTCGCCGTGGACGAAGGCTATTACGGCGAGGCCGGGCTCGACGTCGAGATCGCAGAGGGCAAGGGCTCGCTCGACGCGATTCCGAAAGTGGCGACCGGCGCCTACCCGGTGGGCTTCGCCGATATCAACTCGCTGATGAAATTCCTCGATCAGAACCCCGGCGCACCCGTCACCGCCGTGATGATGGTCTATGACAAGCCGCCCTTCGCCGTGGTCGGCCGCAAGTCGCAGGGCGTGAACGAGCCCAAAGACCTCGAAGGCAAGGTGCTGGGCGCGCCGCCGCCGGACGGCGCATGGGCGCAATTCCCGATCTTCGCCAAGGAGACCGGCCTCGACATGGACAAGATCAAGGTCGAACCCGTCGGCTTCCCCACGCGCGAGCCGATGCTGGCCGAGGGCAAGGTCGATGCGGTCACCGGCTTCTCCTTCTCCTCGACGCTCAACCTCAAGCGCCTCGGCGTCGGCATGGATGACCAGTCGATTCTGCTGATGGCCGATTACGGCGTGGCGCTTTACGGCAACGCGATCATCGTGAACACCGATTACGCGAAGGCGCATCCCGAAGAGATCACGGGCTTTATCAAAGCGACCGCCGAGGGCTGGAAAGCCGCCGTCGCCGATCCGGGCAAGGCCGTGGACGCGCTTCTCAAGCGCAACCCCGCCGCCGACAAGGATCTGGAGACCGAGCGCCTGCAGATGGCGATCGATGCCAACGTCCTGACCGATTACGTCAAGGAAAACGGCATGGGCGGCATCGACGCGGACCGTATGGCCACCGCGATCGAGCAGACGAAAACCGTCTACGAGTTCCAGAACACGCCTGACGCGGCGCTCTATTTCGACAGCGAATACCTGCCCGACGCGGCAGAGCTGAAGATCGACTGATCCGTCACCGTCTCGGGGGCGGGCGCCGCAGACGCGCCCGCCCCTTTTCTCTGCCTTCTCGCGCCGGACCCTCATGGAAAACCTCATCGACATTCGCGGCGTGACTCACGCCTATCAAACCAAGCATGGCCCCCTGCCCGTGCTCGACCATCTCGACATCCGCGTGCCGCAGGGCGAGTTCTGCGCCGTGGTCGGCCCGTCGGGCTGCGGGAAATCCACCCTCACCCGTCTGGTGGCGGGCTTGATGAAGCCCGATCAGGGCGAGGTCTGGCTGCATGGCGAGAAGGTCACCAGCCCGCGCAAGACCGTCGGCATGGCCTTCCAGAACCCGGTGATGCTGGAATGGCGCTCGATCATCGAGAACGTGATGCTGCCTCTGGAGATCGTGGCTCCGGGCATGGCGAAATCCGAGAAGGTCGCGCGCGCCGAGCATCTGCTGGAGATGGTGGGCCTGAAGGGGTTCGAGACCAAGCGCCCCTCCGAGCTGTCCGGCGGGATGCGCCAGCGCGCCTCGCTCTGCCGCGCCATCGTGCATAAGCCGGATGTCCTGATCATGGACGAACCCTTCGGCGCGCTCGACAATTTCACCCGCGAGGATCTGTGGCAGACGATGCGCGACCTGCGCGCCGCCGAGCCCTTCACCGCCGTTCTGATCACCCATGACCTGCGCGAGAGCGTCTTCCTCGGCGATCAGGTCATCGTGCTCTCGGGCCGCCCGGCACATACGCAATATGTGCTGGATGTCGACCTGCCGAAGGATCGCACGATCGACATTCTCTACGAGCCGAAAGCCGTCGACATGCTGCATTTGCTGCGCGACCAGATCCGTATCGCTCAGGGCCGCGACGAGGAGATGCACTGATGGACTTCAAGAAAATCCTCACCCCGATCCTGTCGATCATCGCCTTCCTCGCGATCTGGGAATTCATCGTCTGGGCGAATGGCTGGCCGAATTACGTCATGGCCTCGCCCTCTGACCTGCCCGCCGCCTATATGCGCTACTGGAACCTGTTCCTGATCGATAGCTGGCAGACGCTGTGGCGCACCGTGGCGGGGCTTGCGATTTCGATCGTGTTCGGGACGTTCCTCGGGATGGTGATGGGCTTTTCGCGCACCGCCCGCGATGCGCTCTATCCGCTGCTAGTGGGCTTCAACGCGGTGCCGAAAGCGACCGTGGTGCCAGTGCTGGCGCTGCTGTTCATCGGCGCGCATGATTTCAACACCGTGCTGATGGCCTTCATGATCTCCTTCTTCCCGATCGCGGTGTCGGTGGGGATCGGCCTGTCGACGCTCGAGCCCGAATATCGCGATATCCTCGGGGCACTCGGGGCCTCGAAATTCACCATCTTCCGCAAGATCGCCCTGCCGAAAACGCTGCCCGAATTCTTCGGCGCGCTGAAAGTCTCGGTCACGCTGGCCTTCATCGGCACCAACCTCGTCGAGATCATCTCGCCGCACGGCAAGGGCCTCGGCGCGCTGTTCCTGTCGGGTCAGACCAACGGGGATTACCCGCTGATGTTCGCGGTGCTCATCGCCCTGGCCTTCCTGGGTATCCTTCTTTATTACGCCGTCGTCGCGCTGGAGAAGATCTTCGCAGGCTGGGCTGAGCGGCAACCGGGCTGAGGGGGCTCTGCCCCCGTCGCCGGAGGGCGACAAAACTTAACAGGGAGGGGGCTCTGCCCCCTCGGGCTTCGCCCTCACCCCCGGGATATTTTCGCCAAGGCGAAGGGGGGGCCGCTCCGCGATCCGATAAAGAAAAACCGCCCGCACGAGAGAGACGTGCGGGCGGTTTTCCGTTGCAGGTCGGTGACCGGATCAGGTCTTGAAGATCCGGTAGATCGCCGGGATCACGAGCACCGTCAGCAGGGTCGAGCTGAGCAGACCGAACAGCAGCGAGATCGCGAGACCCTGGAAGATCGGGTCGGCCAGGATCACCACCGCACCGATCATCGCTGCGATCGCGGTCAGCAGGATCGGCTTGAAGCGGATGGCCCCTGCCTCGATCAGCACCTCGGTCGGCGATTTGCCCTCGTGGCTGCCGTGGCGGATGAAGTCCACCAGCAGGATCGAGTTGCGCACGATGATCCCCGCCAGCGCGATGAAACCGATCATCGACGTGGCCGAGAACGGCGCGTGGAAGATCCAGTGGCCGAGCATGATCCCGAGGAAGGTCAGCGGCACCGGGGTCAGGATCACCAGCGGCAGGCGGAACGAGCCGAACTGCGCGACGACGAGGATGTAAATCCCCAGAAGCGCCACGGCGAAGGCCGCGCCCATGTCGCGGAAGGTCACCCAGGTCACCTCCCATTCGCCGTCCCACAGAAGCGTCACATGGCTCTCGTCCTGCGGCTGGCCATGCAGCGACACGACCGGTTTCTCGCCCTTGGGCCAGTCCATGTTGTTGATCGCATCGTCGACGGCGAGCATCCCGTAAAGCGGCGCCTCGAACTTGCCGGCGAGCTCTGCGGTGACCATCTCGGCCTCGCGCCCGTTATGGCGGAAGATCGGATAGGACGCCTTCTCCTTGTCGACGCTGACCACGTCGCCAAGTTCCACCACGCCGCGCGCGCCGGGCAGGACATTGGCCGGGATCGGCGTCGAAAGCGTTTCCTCGTTCATCACCTTGTTCGACTTCGAGCGCTCCATCACGATCGGGATCGGCTGGCGCTCCTGCCCGCGATGGGAATAGCCCACCGTGGTCGAACCGTTCAGCATCCCGAGCGTATCCCAGACATCGCCTTCGGAGACCGAGTAGAACTCCAGATCGTCGGAATTGACCGTGGCGCGCAGCTTGTCGGGCTGGATGCCGAAGCTGTTATCCACGTCGACGATATAGGGCACCTGCTTGAAGGCGTCCTCGATCCGGCGGGCCGCGTCGCGGCGCATCTCGGGCGTCGGGCCATAGACCTCGGCCAGAAGCGTCGCGATCACCGGCGGACCCGGCGGCGGTTCGACCGTCTTCAGGCTCGCGCCTTCGGGCAGCTTGATCGCCTTGATCTTGTCGCGGATCTCCAGCGCAATCTCGTGGCTGGTGCGATCCCGTTCCCCTTTCGGCGCAAGCTGAAGCTCAACATCGCCCTGATTGGGCTGCGCGCGCAGGTAGTAGTGGCGCACGAGCCCGTTGAAGTTGAACGGCGCGGAGGTGCCCGCATGGGTCTGCACCGAGAGCACCTCGGGCAGCTTAGTCACGATCTCGGCCACCTGCTGAGCGACCGCATCCGTGCCCTCGACCGAGGTGCCCGCAGGCATATCGACCACGACCGAGAGTTCGGATTTGTTGTCGAAGGGCAGCAGCTTCACGGTGACATGCTTGGTATAAAGCAGCCCCAGCGAGCCGAAGGACAGCACCGACACGACCAGCAGGAACAGACCCGAGCGGCCCTTGGTCTTCAGGATCGGACGCGCCACAGCGCTGTACATCCGCCCGAGCTTGCCGCCCGCATGTTCGCCGCCATAGGCGTCGTCATCGCCGTGATGGCCATGCAGTTGCGCCTTGCCCGCGACCTTCACCATCAGCCACGGGGTGATGATCACCGCCACGAAGAAGGAGAAGATCATAGCCGCCGAGGCCACCGCCGGAATGGGCGACATGTAAGGCCCCATCAGCCCCGACACGAAGAGCATCGGCAGCAGCGCGGCGACCACGGTCAGGGTGGCCACGATGGTGGGGTTGCCCACTTCGGCCACGGCTTCGATCGCCTTGGTCACACGACTTCCGGGCGTCTTCATCGCCCAGTGTCGCGCGATATTCTCGATCACCACGATGGCGTCATCGACGAGAATACCGATCGCGAAGATCAGCGCGAAAAGTGACACGCGGTTCAGCGTGAAGCCCATGATATAGGCCGCAAACAGCGTCAGCAGGATCGTCACTGGAATGACGACTGCGACCACGATGGATTCGCGCCAGCCGATCGCGACCAGCACGAGGCCCACGATCGAGACCGTCGCGAGGCCAAGGTGGAACAGCAGCTCGTTGGCCTTCTCGTTCGCGGTCTCGCCATAGTCGCGGGTGACCTTCACCTCGACATTGTCGGGGATCAGCTGGCCGTGCAGTTCGTGCACGCGGTCTAGGATATGCTCGGCCACGACCACGGCGTTGGAGCCTGCGCGCTTGGCGATGGCGAGGGTCACGGCAGGTGAGCGCTCGATCTTGCCATTGGCGTCGCGCTGCACGTTGGAGACGATATGGTCCGAGGCGTCCGGCACATAGGAGACCTTCGCGACATCGGCCACATAGACGGGGCGGTTGTCGCGCGTGGTCAGCAGCAGGCCCGCGATCTCGGAAGGCGCGGTCAGCGTCTCCCCTGCCGAGAGGCTGATCTGCTTGCCCTCATGGCGGATATTGCCGGTGTTGAAGGCGCGGTTCGCCTGCGTGACCTTGTTCGAGAGTTGCTGCAGCGTCACGCCGTAGAGCGCGAGCTTGTCGGGCTCGGGCTCGATGCGAATTTCGCTCGTGGCGTCGCCCACCAGATAGGTCAGGCCAACGTTCTGGATCTTCGTGACCTCGGTCTGCAGTTCGCGCGCGACACGGGTCAGCTCGTCGCTGTCCACCTGCGCGCCGTCCTTGCCGGTCAGCGTCAGCGAGACGATCGCCACATCGTCGATCCCGCGGCCCACGATCACCGGATCGGGGATGCCTTTCGGAATCTTGTCCATATTCGCGCGAACTTTTTCGTGCACGCGCAGGATCGCGGCATCCGAAGAGGTACCGACCTTGAAGCGCGCCATCACCAGCGAATAATCGTCCTGCGTGTGCGAATAGACGTGCTCGACCTCGTTGATGCCCTGCACGATGGTTTCCATCGGCTCGGTCACCAGCTTCATCGCGTCCTGCGCCTTCAGACCCGGCGCCTGCAGGTGGATATCCACCATCGGCACGGAAATCTGCGGCTCTTCTTCGCGCGGCAGCGAGATCAGCGCGACCAGACCCACCGCGATCGCGGCGAGGATCATCAGCGGCGTCAGCGCAGAGCGGATGAAGGACTTCGTGAGTCCCCCCGCGATCCCCAGTTTGACGTGGATTTCGTCGTCTTCGGGCGTCTCGGGCCCGGTGCCTTGGTTATTGCTCATCGTTCGGCACCACCGTGTCGCCGGCGTTCAGGCCGGTGAGAACTTCGACCATGTCCTGGCCGTCGATATTGACCTTAACGCCCGGCACGACCGTGCGCAGATAGGTTCCGTCCGTTTCCTTCACGCGGACGAAATCGAGCCCGGTGCGGTTGAAGACATAGTCCTGCGGGATGACAATCGCGTCACGCTCGCCCATCGGCAGCTTCACCAGAAGCCGCGCGCCGACAAAGCGCGAATCCAGATCGGGCACTTCGACATCGGCCTGCACGCGGCCGCCCTCGATCTCGGGGTAGATCTTGGCGAGCTTGCCGTCGATCTCCTTGCCGTCGGGATCGGTGATCATGATCGTGTCGCCCATGTGCAGCGTGTCGGCGTGACGCTCGGGGATCGACAGACGCAGGAAGAACCCGCCGCCGCCAATCGTCGCGATGGTCTCACCGCCCATGATGACGGCATCCTTGGTGACCGGAACCGTCACGACCTTGCCGTCGATCGGCGCGGTCACGGTGCCGAATTCCTGCTGCTGTTCATAGACCTTGCGCTGCGCTTTCTGCGCCGCGATCTGGCCCTCGTAGACATTCACCTGCGTCTGAAGCTGATCGACATTCTGCGAGGTCGAGACGCCGCGCGCCTGCAATTCCTGCCCGCGCTTGAGCTCGGTATTCGCGTTTTCCAGCTGCGCTTCGAGCGCGTTGATCTGCGCATCGACCGCGCCGATCTGATAATCGAGCGTCTGGTCGGTGATCTTGCCGATCTCCTGACCGGCTTTGACCTCGTCGCCCTCGGTCACGTCAAGCGCGGTGATCGTGCCGGAAATCCGTGCACGCGCCGCAATCGTGTTCTTTGCCTCGACCTGCCCGTAGACAGACTTCCAATCGGTCACGACCTGCGGTTCGACCGTAATCGCCCCGTCCTGCGCCAACGCGATTCCCGGCAGGATCAACGCGGCGAATGCCAACGGCAGAAGCTTCAACGTCATCTCGGGTTCCCTTCCCTTACCGGCGCGCCCCTGCGCCTGCAATTTATATTCCGGTTATTGAATATGTATTCGCCCGAGAGAATACAACCACTCCAGAGGCCCGAATTCATTGACCTGTGTCATGGCCGCATCGCCGGGGGTTTTCGCTTTCACTTTCATGCGCTAAAGCCTTTCCCGCAACAGTCTTGGAGATGGTGAGATGCACGATATCCGCGCAATCCGCGAAAACCCCGAAGAATTCGACGCGCAGCTGGCGCGGCGGGGGCTCTCGCCGCTCTCGCCCGAGATTCTCGCGATGGACGAGGCGCGCCGCACGGCAATCCACGCCGCCGAGACCGCGAAAGCCGATCAGAACGCTGCGTCGAAGCAAGTCGGCGCCGCGAAGGCGAAAGGCGACGAGGCCGAATTCGAGCGCCTGCGCGCGCTGGTGACCGAGAAGAAAGCCGAGGTCGCACAGATGCAGACCGAGGCGGGCGAACTCGACGGCAAGCTGCGCGATCTGCTGATGACGATCCCGAACCTGCCGCTGGCCGATGTGCCCGACGGCGCGGATGAGGACGAGAATGTCGAAGTGAGCCGCTGGGGCACGCCGCGCGAGTTCGCCTTTGATCCGAAAGAGCATTTCGAGCTGTCCGCCGTGGGTGGCGAGATGGATTTCGAGACGGCGGCAAAGCTGTCGGGCTCGCGTTTCGTGGTGCTCAAGGGCGGGGTCGCCCGCGTCCACCGGGCGCTCGCGCAATTCATGCTCGACCTGCATGTCGACAAACACGATCTGTCCGAGAACATCACCCCCGTGCTGGTGCGCGACGAGGCGATGATGGGCACCGGGCAACTGCCGAAATTCGCCGAGGACAGCTATCAGACCACCAATGGCTGGTGGCTGATCCCCACCGCCGAGGTGACGCTGACCAACTACGCCAATGGCGAGGTCATGGACGCCGCCGCCCTGCCCCAGCGCATGTGCGCCCATACCAACTGCTTCCGCTCGGAAGCGGGCTCGGCGGGCAAGGACACGTCGGGGATGCTGCGTCAGCACCAGTTCGAGAAGGTCGAGATGGTGACGCTCTGCACGCCCGAGACCGCCAACGACGAGCATGAGCGCATGACCAAATGCGCCGAGGCCGTGCTGGAAGCGCTGGAGCTGCCCTATCGTCGCATCGTGCTCTGCACCGGCGACATGGGCTTCGGCGCGCAGAAGACCTACGATCTCGAGGTCTGGCTGCCCGGCCAGAACACCTATCGCGAGATTTCCTCGGTCTCCACCTGCGGCACCTTCCAGGCGCGACGGATGAACGGGCGCTACAAGCCCGAAAGCGGCGGCAAGCCCGAATTCATCGCGACGCTCAACGGCTCGGGCCTCGCGGTCGGGCGCTGCCTGATCGCGGTGCTGGAGAACGGTCAGGAAGAGGACGGCTCGGTCACCCTGCCCGCCTGCCTGCACCCCTATCTCGGCGGCAAGACCCGGCTGGTCGACGGCAAACTGACCTGACACTGCGACCCGGCGACGCAAGACTCCGGCCGGGAACGTTGTTAACGTTTCTGTGTTCTAAGTGAGTCGCCGGGAGAGCTGCACATGTCCGTAACAGTCACGCACAAGCGGGATAGCGTCTTGATGAGGCGCATTCTCGAGATCGGTGAGGACCAGATCCCCGCGCAGATCATCGCGATGCGCCGGGAAAAGACGCTGTCGAAACTGATGGCGGAGATCAATGCGAGCGTGCTTTCGGACTCGACCGAAGAGCGCGCACGCGCCCAAGCGGCACTCGATCGGCTAGGCTTTCTGTAAAGCGCGCCGACATCGCCGAAACGAAAAACGCCCGCCGGAGATTTCGACATCCTCCGGCGGGCGTTTTCTTTTAGGATTAGAGCCTTACTCGCCCTTCTTCGCCTCGCGCGCTTTACGCGCCGATTCCTTGTGGGCCGAGCGCTTCTTCGCATCGACGTGCTTTTTCAGGCGCGACGGGATCGACTTCTTGCGATCCTTATAGGGGTTCGTCTTGCCCTGATCGCGCATGTAAAGACGGATCGGCGTGCCCGGCATGTCGAAGCTCTCGCGCAGACCGTTAACCAGATAGCGCTCGTAGCTTTCGGGGATCTTGTCGGTGTGAGTCGATTTCACCACGAAGCCCGGCGGACGGGTCTTCGCCTGCGTGATGTAGCGCAGCTTGATCCGGCGGCCGCCGGGCGCAGGCGGCGGGTGCGCCTCGGTCATCGCGGTCAGCCAGTTGTTCAGCTTCGCGGTCGGCACGCGGCGATTCCAGACCTCATGGGCCTTCAGGATCGCATTGTGCAGCCGATCGAGCCCCTTCCCGGTCTTGGCCGAGACGGTCACCAGCGGCGCGCCTTTCAGCTGCGGCAGCAGGCGCTCGAACGCCTCGCGCAGCTCTTTCAGCTTCTCGGGCTTGTCTTCTTCGAGATCCCATTTATTCGCGGCAACCACGACTGCGCGCCCCTCGGTCTCGGCGAAATCGGCGATCCGCAAGTCCTGGGTCTCGAAGGGAATATTCACGTCGAGCAGCACCACGACCACTTCGGCGAAGCGCACAGCGCGCAGACCGTCGGCCACACTCAGCTTCTCGACCTTGTCGGTGACGCGGGCCTTTTTACGCATCCCCGCCGTGTCCCAGATCCGCATCGGCGTGCCCATGAAATCGGCAGTGACCGAGATCGCATCGCGGGTGATGCCGGCCTCGGGGCCGGTCAGCAGGCGGTCTTCGTTGAGGATCTTGTTGATCAGCGTCGACTTGCCCGCATTCGGGCGCCCGATCACGGCAAGCTGCAGCGGCTTCGTGGCGGAGGGCGGCTGGTAGGCGGGGATGTCGCCTTCCTCGAGCTCGTCCTCGATCACGATATCGGTGACGGGGGCGTTCGCGGCGTTGCGCTCGGCGAATTCATCGGCCAGCGGCACCAGCGCGGTGTAGAGATCGTCGAGACCTTCGCCATGCTCGGCCGAGATCCGCAGCGGCTCGCCCAGACCAAGGCTCCAGGCCTCCATCGCGCCCGCATCGCCTGCCGCTCCTTCGGCCTTGTTGGCCGCGAGGATCACGTTGGCGTTCTTCTTGCGCAGGATATCGGCGAAAATCTCGTCGGCGGGCGTCACGCCCACGCGCGCGTCGATCATGAAGAGGCAGATATCGGCCTCTTCCACGGCGCGCTCGGTCAGGCGGCGCATCCGGCCCTGAAGGCTGTCGTCTTCGGCCAGTTCCAGACCGGCCGAGTCGATCACGATGAAACGTAGATCGCCCAGACGCGCATCGCCCTCGCGCAGGTCGCGCGTGACGCCGGGCATGTTATCGACAAGCGCGAGTCGCTTGCCGACAAGCCGGTTGAACAGCGTCGATTTTCCGACATTCGGGCGGCCCACGATGGCCAGGGTAAAGCTCATGATGCCCTCCTTGGGCGGTCGTAAGCGGCCCCCTTACACCCTAAAGGGCTCACTGAAAAGCGTGCAGTTTCCCATCGCCGCCGACGACGTAGAGGGTGCGCCCCGCCACGACCGGATCGGTCGCAGCCCCGCCCGGGATCTTCGCCTGGCCGATCAGGCTGCCGTCGATCGGGCTGAACACGCGCAGCACGCCGTCGGAAGACGCGACGAACAGCTTGTTGCCAGCGAGAACCGGGCCGTAGCTCGCGACGATATCGCGCTGACGCTTCGGCTTGTCCTTGGTGTAATAGGGCAGATCCTTGGACCAGATCTGATCGCCGGTCGTGGCATCGAGACGCACGATCTTGCCCTGATCCGAGACCAGGAAGATCGAGCCGCCCGCAACCTGCACAGGGCTGTTGGCCCCTTCAGTCGCGGTCCAGACCCGCTCGCCGGAATTCACATCGAACGCTGCCAGCTTACCCGCCGAGGAGCCCGCATAGACGGTATCGCCCACCACGACAGGATCGCCGGTCAGGTCAACGATATTGGCGTAGCCCACGCCCGGACGTGCGCCCGGCACTTTGGAGTTCCACATCTGCATCCCGCTTTGCGGCAGGACGCCGCTCAGGAAGCCAGAGGAGAACGGGAAGATCACCATGCGATCGGTGACGGCAGGCGAGGATACGCCGGTCATGCCCGAAGCCGACGGCGCACCCGGCACTTGCCAGATTTCCTTGCCGTCGCTGGCGCGGATCGCCCAGGCCGAGGAATCGCGTGCGACCACATAGACCACACCGTTCTTCACGGTCGGCGCACCGCCGATGCCAGCGTCGAAATACTGCCGCCACTTGATGCCGCCGGTGGTCGCGTCGATCGCGACGAGCTCGGCGAAATCGGAAGTTACGTAGACGGTGCCGTTGGCATAGGCCACGCCGCCACCCGAAGCATCGCCCTCGCGGTCGCCCGGAGGCGTGATGTCGGTCTGCCAGACGCGCCCGCCATTCGTCGCGGTCGCGGTCACGCGGGCCTGACTGTCAAGAGTGTAAATCTTGCCGCCACCCACGATCGGATCGGCGGTGATGCGATAGCGGCGCGCATTGCCCGAACCGATATCGGCGGACCAGACCGGCGTCGTGCCGTTGCCGAGCGCCGCATTGAACAGACTATGGGTCGCCGAGCCCGCACGCTGCGGCCATTCGGCATTGCCCACCTGACGCGGCAGCGAGATCGGCAGCGACTGCTGGGCGGGCGCATCGGCCAGCGGCAGCCCCTCTTCGGCGCGCAGCGCGTCGCGGGGCGAGAGACGCTCGCCGGGAAGGATCGTTTCCTTGGTACAGCCTGCCACGAAAGCCGCCACACTCAGCACGCAGATCGTCTTGCTCAGCTTCACGCCCGTTCCCCCTGCCTGTCTCGGCTCTCTTGCAGTGCCCGCACGCCCGATAAAGGCGCGCCGGTTCAACCCTTTACTCTTGCGGTGCCGGAGCGGACTGCCCCGGCTGGGTCGGCACTTCGCCACCCAGCGCCACAATCAACTCTGTCGCGCGTTGTTGCAAGCCCGGCGTGAGGCCGGCGTCCTGAAGAATTTGCTGGGCGATCGAGATCGCGCCGTCCGTGTCGCCGGACGCGACGGCTGCGGCCGCCTGCTGCTCCATCGCCAGAAGGCGGTAGGGCGCGCCGGGGGTGGCCAGCTCCTGCAGCGTCGCGTCGCGCTTGGCTGCGTCCATCTTGTCGCCCGCCGCGATTACCGCCTTGAGCTTCGCGAGATCGCTGATCGAGCGCGGCAGGCCCTGCTCGGCGCTCACCGCATCGAAGAACTTGATCGCCTCGTCGGGCTTGCCCGCCTCGATCGCGGCGTCGCCCTGCATGATCTTGAGAACTGCGGTGCGGCCGGGACCGTCGGGCGTGATCTTGGCGAGATCGGCGCTGGTGGCGTCACCGTTTACAGCCGCCATCACCTGATCGCCAAAGGCGCGCGCATCGGCCTCGGTCTTTTCCTTCTGCCACGCATTCCAAGCGGTGCCGCCGACGATCGCGAGGATGATAACCGCGCCGATCCAGCCCCATTTCTTGAACGCCGCCCAGAGCTTGTCCTGACGCACGGCATCGGTGACTTCGTCGATGAAACTGTCGGTATCACTCACGCGCGGGTCTCCTCGTAGCTTTGGCGCCCCTCTTACACGGCTCCCCCGGCGCTGCCAAGGGCCGCACGGACTGCGCTGTTCATGCCGGTCCCTGAGGAATGCAAGCCTTGAGATCACGCGCCGCTCTCGGTAAGTTGAACGCTGCGGTTCAGTCCCCATTTTGGCGAGACGCCGTGCCCACATACAGGAGCCCGCCGATGCGTCCGGTCCCGATCCTTAACGCGATCCTCGTTCTTGTCGCGCTCTACCTTCTGGTGTTCGAGCGCGACCGCCTGATGGGCTATCTCGGAGATGCCGCGACGCCTGCCGAGCAAGCGCAACAAGTCGAGGAAACCGGCACCCCCGCCGTACCGGTGCAGGCTATGGTCTCGACCGCGCAGCCGCTCGATCAGGGCGTTCTGACGCGCGGACAGACCGAGGCCGCGCGCCGCGTGGAGGTGCGCTCCGAGACGACGGGCAAGGTGATTTCCGAACCCCTTGGAAAGGGCGCGCAGGTCGAAAAAGGTCAACTGCTGTGCAAGCTCGATCCCGGCACGCGGCCCGCAGCGCTGGCCGAGGCGCAGGCCCGGCTGGCCGAGGCGCGGCTCAACGCCACCGCCGCCGAGAAGCTGAAAGAGGGCGGCTACCGGTCGGAGACCTCCACCGCCTCCGCGCAATCGGCGCTCGAAGCGGCCAGCGCCGCCGTCGGGGCCGCGCAGACGGAACTGGCGCGGCTCGAGATCACCGCGCCCTTTGCCGGGATGATCGAGGAAGACACCGCCGAACTCGGCGCGCTGCTCTCGGCGGGCGGGCTTTGCGCCACCGTGATCCAGCTCGATCCGATCAAACTGGTGGGATACGTCCCTGAGACAGAGATTGACCGGGTCAAGACCGGCGCGATGGTCGGCGCACGGCTTGCGACCGGGCGCGAGGTGATGGGCAAGGTCACCTTCGTCTCGCAATCGGCGGATGCCGCCACGCGCACCTTCCGTATCGAAGCCGAAGCGCCCAATGGCGACCATTCGATCCGCGAAGGGCAGACGGTCGAGATGATCATCGCCGCCGATGGGACCAAGGCACATTTCCTGCCCGCCTCCGCGATGACGCTGAACGATCAAGGCAAGCTGGGCGTGCGGCTCGCGGTGGACGGCGTGGCCCGCTTCGCCCCGGTCGACTTCCTGCGTGACACGCCCGAGGGCGTCTGGCTGGCGGGCCTGCCGGAAAGCGCCACGGTGATCGTGGTCGGGCAGGACTATGTGACCGAAGGCTCGCCCGTCGCCGTGACCCTCGTCGATCACGCGCCGGGCGATGCGGCGCAAGACACGCCTGCCCCCATGACGCCCGCCCCGCAAACCGATGGCGACGCCGCCGACGGGGCTGCGCAATGACCGGCATCGTCGATTGGGCGGCAGCACGCGCGCGGATGGTGATCGCCTTCGTGGCGATCTCGATCCTCGCGGGGCTGACCGCCTATCTGAGCCTGCCCAAGGAAGGCGAGCCGGATATCGAGATTCCGATGCTGTTCATCTCGGTCCCCTTCCCCGGCATCTCGGCCACCGATTCCGAGAAGCTGCTGGTCAAGCCGATGGAGACCGAACTGGCCGGGCTCGACGGGCTCGACAAGATGACCGGCATCGCGAAGGAGAATTACGCGGGGCTGATGCTCGAATTCGACTTCGGCTGGGACAAAACGAAGATCATCGCCGATGTGCGCGATGCGATGAACACCGCCGAGGGCAAGTTCCCCGACGGGGCCGAGAAATATTCGATCAACGAGATCAACTTCTCCGAGTTTCCGATCGTCGTGGTGACGCTGTCGGGCAACGCGCCCGAGCGCACGCTGCAAAAGCTTGCCCGCGAATTGCAGGACGAGGTCGAGGGGCTGGAGCCGGTGCTGGAAGCCCAGATCGCAGGCCAACGCGACGAGATGCTGGAAGTGGTGATCGATCCGCTCAAGCTCGAGGCCTATAACGTCACCGCCCCCGAGCTGATCAATGTCGTGCAGGCCAATAACCAGCTGATCGCGGCAGGCGAAGTCGAGACCGATGGCGGCGCCTTCTCGGTGAAGATCCCCGCCACCTTCGAGACCGCGCAGGATGTCTATGCGCTGCCGGTGAAGAAGAACGGCGAGAGCGTCGTGACGCTGGGCGATCTGGCCGATATCCGCCTGACCTTCGAGGACCGCACCGGCACCGCGCGCTTCAACGGCGAGCCGACGGTGGCGCTGCAGATCGTCAAGCGCAAAGGCTACAACGTCATCGACACGGTGGACCTGCTGCGCAAGACCGTGGCCGAGACCGAGAGCCGCTGGCCCGAGCCGCTGCAGCGCGCCGTCGATGTGGGGATTTCGCTCGATCAGTCGAAGACGGTGGGCGCGATGGTCAGCCAGCTCGAAGGCTCGGTGCTGACCGCGATCGCGCTGGTGATGATCGTTGTGCTGGCGACGCTGGGCACGCGCTCGGCGCTGCTGGTGGGCTTCGCGATCCCGACCTCCTTCCTGCTGACCTTCCTGCTGCTGGGCGCAATGGGCGTGCCGATCTCGAATATCGTGATGTTCGGCCTGATCCTCGCAGTGGGGATGCTGGTCGATGGCGCGATCGTCGTGGTGGAATATGCCGATAAGCGGATTTCCGAAGGCTCCGGCCCGATGGCCGCCTACACCGAAGCCGCGAAGCGCATGTTCTGGCCGGTCGTGTCGTCTACGGCGACGACGCTCTGCGCCTTCCTGCCGATGCTGTTCTGGCCGGGCGTGCCGGGCGAGTTCATGGGGATGCTGCCGGTCACGATCATCTTCGTGCTCTCGGCCTCGCTGGTCGTGGCGCTGATCTACTTGCCCGTGGTGGGTGGCGTCGCGGGCCGGATGAGCCGCCGTCTGGACATGGGCGCGCGCGTCATCAAAGGCTGGCCTTACGCGCTGCGCCTGCTGCTGGCCGTAGTCTCGGCCGGACTCGTCTTCCTCGGCGCGCTCCTGACGCTCAACCCGGCCTTCTTGACGGGCACGCATACCGCCTCGGGGAATCTGCTGGCCTCGCTGCCCGGCGTGATCCTGTTCGTGATCGCGACGCTGCTCAGCTCGATCACCTTCACCGCGGCCAAGCCCCAAGGCAAACCGAAGCCCATCGAGGCAGGCTATCGCCGCCGCCCCTTTGGCCATTTCACCGCTGCCATCGCGGGCAATCCGATCATGCCGCTGATCGTGGTCGCGGTCATCGTGACCGGCGTCGTCATGACCTTCGGTTATTACGGCAAGAACAATAACGGCACCCAGTTCTTCACCGATAGCGAAGTCGAACAGGCGATCGTCTATATCCGGGGCCGCGGCAACCTCTCGCTGACCGAGAAGGACGCGCTGCT
The DNA here is from genome assembly GCF_002020075.1 of Thioclava sp. F36-7. Classification (NCBI taxonomy): domain Bacteria; kingdom Pseudomonadati; phylum Pseudomonadota; class Alphaproteobacteria; order Rhodobacterales; family Paracoccaceae; genus Thioclava; species Thioclava sp. F36-7. The sequence continues at coordinate 142,547 of NZ_MPZR01000001.1, forward strand.
GCAGGAAGCCGAAAACATGGTGATCGGCACGCCCGGCGTGGGCGCGGTCTTCTCCTTCGCGGGCGAAGGCGGGCTGAACCAGAACAATGGCGGGGCCAGCGCGCCGCGCGACACGATCGGTCAGATTCAGGTCGAGATGATCCCCTGGGCCGAGCGCAAGGACGATCCGGCGCTCGATGGCGATGTGGTGATGGAGAAGATCATGGCGAAGATCGCCACGATCCCCGGCATCCAGTCCGAATATCTCGCCCAGGATCGCGGGCCGTCCTCCGGCAAGCCGATCCAGCTCCGCCTCGAGGGCGACGATTTCGCAGCGCTCGACAAGGCCGTGCGGCAGGTCGAGGCGCATATGGCGGATATGAAGGGCGTCACCGCGATCGAGGACACCCGCCCCCTGCCCGGCATCGACTGGGTGATCGACGTGGACGTGACCCGCGCAGGCCGTTTCGGCGCGGATGTGGCGACCGTGGGTGGCATGGTGCAGCTGGTGACGCGCGGTATCCTGCTCGACACGATGCGCGTGCCCTCATCTGACGAGGAGATCGAGATTCGCGTGCGCCTGCCCGAGGAAGACCGGGTGCTGTCGACCCTCGACACGCTGAAGCTGCGCACCTCCGAGGGGCTTGTGCCGCTCGCGAATTTCATCACCCGAACGCCCGCCCCCAAGCTGGGCCAGATCGACCGGATCGACCAGACCCGCTATTACGACATCAAGGCCGGGGTCGAAGAGGGCCTCACCAATGACGACGGCCAGCCGATCACCGGCAACGAGCGGATCGCGGCACTGGGGGAGTGGCTTGATACCGAGGCAACCCTGCCCCCCGGCGTCAGCTACGAATGGTCCGGCGATCTGGTCGAGCAGAACGAGAGCCAGGACTTCCTGATGACCGCTTTCGGCGGCGCGCTGGCGCTGATGTTCGTGATCCTGCTCGCGCAGTTCAACAGCTTCTATAATTCGGTTCTGGTGCTGCTGGCGGTCGTGCTATCCACCGCGGGCGTGCTGATCGGGATGCTGGTGATGGGCCAGCAATTCTCGATCATCATGACCGGCGTCGGCATCGTCGCACTCGCCGGGATCGTGGTGAACAACAACATCATCCTGATCGACACCTATCAGGAATTCTCGCGCTACATGCCCGAGCTCGAAGCGATCATCCGCACCGCCGAGGCCCGCCTGCGCCCCGTGTTGCTGACCACGATCACCACGATGGCGGGGCTCGCGCCGATGATGTTCGGCCTGTCGCTCGATTTCTTCAACGGCGGCTATTCGATCAACAGCCCGACGGCGCTTTGGTGGAAGCAACTGGCGACGGCGGTGGTGTTCGGCCTTGGCACCGCGACCGTGCTGACGCTGGTGCTGACGCCCGCGCTGCTGGCGATCCGGGTTTGGTTCAACACCGGCGCCTATCGCGGGACCAAGGCGCTTTCGGCGCTGATGCAGGGCATCGACAGCCGGGCCGCGCGCGACCTCGCGCTGGAACGTGCGATGCGCAAAATGCGAGGGCGCGAGATCATCTGGGAGGACGGCGAAACCGAAGGCGGCGTGAAGCCGCATCTGGTGACACGGCCCGACGCGGCGGAGTGAAGCTGCGAAAATGCCCGGGCGGCTAGCCCGGGCCGCGCCCGACCCTCCCCCCGGGAGGGCGCAATGGCGATTTCGGCGCAGGCACGACCGACCTGCGGGCTTTCGAGATAAAGCGCCAAGCCTCGCAGGGATCGACGCGCCCACCCAAGGGTCGGGCGCCGCCCTTCACGCGTTACGCCGCGCCCTGCTCCGCCTCGTCTTCCTCTTCCGCCGATTGCCGCGCCCACATCGAGGCATAGCGCCCGCGCTGTGCCAGCAACTCCTCGTGGCGGCCGCGCTCGATGATCTCGCCCTTGTCGAGCACGAGGATCTGATCGGCATCCGCGATGGTCGACAGACGGTGCGCGATGGTGATCACGGACCGCCCCTCGCCCATCGCCTTCAGGCTCATCTGGATGTCGCGTTCGGTCTGCGTATCGAGCGCCGAGGTCGCCTCGTCCAGAAGCAGGATCGGCGGGTTCTTCAGGATCGTGCGTGCGATACCCACCCGCTGCTTCTCGCCGCCCGAGAGCTTCAGCCCCCGCTCGCCCACGGCCGTGTCATAGCCTTCGGGCAGGCTGAGCACGAAGTCATGGATGCGTGCCGCCTTCGCGGCCGCGACGATCTCCTCGTCCGTGGCATCGGCGCGCCCGTAAGCGATGTTGTAGCGGATCGTGTCATTGAAGAGCACGGTATCCTGCGGCACCACGCCGATCGACTTCTGCAGGCTCTCCTGCGTCACGTCGCGCAGGTCCTGATCGTCGATGCGGATCGCGCCGCCGGTCACATCGTAGAAACGGAACAGCAGGCGCCCGATCGTCGACTTGCCCGAGCCCGAGGGTCCGACCAGCGCAACCGTCTGTCCGGCCGGCACGTCGAAGGAAATCCCCTTCAGGATCGGCCGCGTCGGGTCATAGGCGAATTCGACATGGTCGAAGCTGATATGCCCGCCTTTCACTTTCAGAACATCTGCATCCTCTTTGTCCTGAATTTCGGCCGGTTGCTGCAACAAATCGAACATTTCGCCCATATCGACCAGCGCCTGCCGGATCTCGCGATAGACCGTGCCGAGGAAGCCCAGCGGCATGGTGATCTGGATCATGTAGGCCTGCACCATGACGAAATCGCCGACCGTCAGCGTGCCCGCCTGCACCTGCATCGCGGCCATGACCATCACCGTCACGAGCCCGATCGTGATGATCAGCGTCTGGCCCGCATTGAGCGCTGCGAGCGACTGGCCGGTCTTCACCGCCATCGACTCGTAGCCCTTCATCGACTCGTCGTAGCGTTCCGCCTCGCGCTTGGCCGCGCCAAAATATTTCACCGTCTCGAAGTTCAGCAGGCTGTCGATCGCCTTCTGGTTCGCCGCCGTATCGGCCTTGTTCATCTCGCGCCGGATGTTCACGCGCCACTCGGTGACCTTGAAGGTGAACTTGATATAGGCCGCGATGGTGACCAGCACGACCGCCGCGTAGCGCCAGTCGAAGACCACCGCGAAGATGATCGCCACCAGCGTCAGCTCGACGATCAGCGGGCCGACCGAGAACAGCATGAAGCGCAGCAGGAACTCGACGCCTTTCACCCCGCGTTCGATGATCCGGCTGAGGCCGCCGGTCTTGCGGGTAATGTGATAGCGCAGGCTCAGCTGGTGCATATGGGTGAAGGTCTGCAGCGCCAGATGGCGCAGCGCGCGTTGCGCCACCTTCACGAAGATCGCATCGCGCAGCTCGCCGAAGGCCACCGTCATCAGGCGCGCGACGCCATAAGCCACGGTGATCGCCACCGCCCCCATGCCCAGCGCCCAGGCCGCCGAGGTCCCCTCGCCCGACAGCGCGTTGACCGCCTCGCGATAGACGAAAGGCGTCGAGACCGAGATGATCTTGGCGATCACCAGCATCACCATCGCGAAGACAACGCGGCGCTTCACCCACGGGGCTTCATGCGCCCAGAGATAGGGCAGCACCGCGCGGATCGTGCGCCAGCCGCGGGCGCGTTCCTCGGCATTCATCTTGCCCTTGGTCGTGATCTGTGCCGGAGGCATCGCGCCCTCCTCTTCCTCTTGGCGAAAATATCCCGGGGGCTCCCGTCAGGGAGCGGGGCAGCGCCCCTCACCGGTCAAACCTGCGCGCAACCTACTCGGCGGCGCGCAGGAGTCCAGCCATGCAAGCGGTCTGTGCGCTACTGCGCAGCCTCGGCAGGTTGTGCATCGGGGGCGGGAATGTTGAAGACCTGCCCCGGATAGATCAGGTCGGGGTCGCGGATCTGGTCGCGATTGGCGTCGAAGACCCGCACATAGAGAAACCCGTCGCCATAGACCTCGCGCGCGATCGCCCAGAGCGTATTGCCCTTCACGATCTGCACCACCTTCACCGCGTCGCCCACCTCGCCGGTCGCGCGCACCGAAGCCGCCTGCGCACCGGTCGGATCGGCGGAGCTCGCCACGAGAATCTCGTCGGGCTGGTCGAAACCGGTCTCGGCCCGCGCGACCACCTTGCCGGACGCATCCTGCGCGTCGATCCGCAGCTTATGCTCGCCCGTGCCCAAGCCAGGCAGGCTGAGCGACCAGCGCCCATCCGCGCCCGGCTGCGCCTCGGCGACGAGCGTGTCGTCGAGATAGGCCGACAGCGTCGTGCCCTCGGGCGCGCCGCGCCCTTCACTGCGCGCAACCTCGCCCGAGCCGAAGGAGATCGTGTCGATCACCAGATCGTCGCTTTTCGGAGCAAGCAGCCGCGCGCCATCGGCATCCGCGATGAGCGGGGCTGCCGGCGGCGTGGGTGTGGAGGGGGCCGCGTCGCTCGCGGTTGCGGCGGACGCGCCCGCATCAGTGCCGGTCATCGCCGCACCATCGGTCGCCGAAGCCGTCGCCCCGCCGCTACCATCTGTCGCACCATCCGCAGCCGTTCCGGAGGTCGCGCTCTCCCCTGCCGAAGCAAGGCGCTCCTGTTTCGGCTGGCCGCGCAGCACGAGCGTCTCGGCACTGTCGCGCGCGGTGCCATCCGCGCCGGTCACGCGCAGCGAGAGCGCGCGCGGGCCATCGGAAGGCGGCAGATCGAAGAGCGAGGCGAAGCTGCCACCGCCATCGGCCTGCGTGCTCGCCACGACCTTGCCGTCGACAAGAACATCGAGCTTGGCCCCCGGCTCGGCCCGACCGGCGAGCGTCACCGATCCATCGGGCGCGGCGCGCAGCGCATCGAATTGCACTTGAGCGAGCGGCTTGCCGTCCGGCGCCGCCTTCGCAGTGACACCGTCGGCCGCGGTGGCAGCACCAGTGTCACCCCCGGTGGCGGTTGCCGTCGCGGATGTCTTCGCACCAGTCTCACCAGTCGTTTCAACCAGCTTATCGGTGGGCTCCTCTGCCAGCGGAGCCACGGCACTCGCCGCTTCTTCCGCTTCCTGAGCCACGGTTTCCACGCTTTGCTTTTGCGGTGCGGCGGTGCCGGAGGCCGTCTCCGCGCCCCCCTCTTGTGTCGCTTGCGGCGCCCCTGCGGAACCGGTCGCGGCAGTCGTATCTGTCCCCGATGGCTGCGTCCCTTCGCGTTCCACCGGGCGCAGCACGCCCCAAAGCACCAGCCCCAAGACCACGAGGAGCAGCGCGACCGCCCCGCCTTTCACCGCCCCGAGCCCGGTGCTCTCGACTGGTTGATCCGTCACGTTTTCATTCATTTAAGTCCCGCCTTCACGTCATCCCTCGGGGCCTGCCGCCTGTTCTTATGTGCGGCTAGGTCACCCGGTCCCTTGAGGGAACTTAGCAACCCCGGTATCACCGCTCAATAACAATGCATTTTCGGAGACACCGTCATGACCCTTCCCCGTTCCGTCTGTGTCTATTGCGGCTCTCGTTCGGGCGCGAAGCCCGCTTATGCGGCAGCAGCGCAGGAAACCGGAGAGATGCTCGCCGCGCGCGACTGGCAGCTGGTCTACGGCGCGGGCGATGTCGGGCTGATGGGAGAGGTCGCGCGCGCGGCGCAAACCGCGGGCGGGCGCACCTTTGGCGTGATCCCCGAGCATCTCTTCCCGCGCGAGGTCGGCAAGCGCGACCTGACCACCTTCGTCGTCACCGAGACGATGCACGAGCGCAAGAAGGTGATGTTCATGAATGCCGATGCGGTGGTGGTGCTGCCGGGCGGCGCGGGCTCGCTCGACGAGCTGTTCGAAGTGCTGACATGGCGCCAGATCGGCCTGCATGAGAAGCCGATCTATCTGCTCAATATCGAGGGCTACTGGGCTCCGCTCGAGGCGCTGATCGACCATATCATCGGCGAGGGTTTCGCGGATGCGTCGCTGCGCGATCTCGTCGTGACGGTCGATAGCGTGGCGGAGCTGGAAAGCGCGCTCGTCTCAGCTTTCGCCTAACCCGCGCTGCGTGGCGGGCTGTGCCGCAGGCTGCGGGCGGCGCATCCGCAGGTTGGCGCTGGAATAGAGCGCGAGCGCCGTCCAGATCAGCCCCAGCGCGATCGCGTGCCAGATCGTGACCGTCTCGCCGAAGGCCAGCGTCGCGACCGCGAATTGCAGGGTCGGGTTGAGATATTGCACCAGCCCCACGGTCGCCATCCGCACGCGCTGCGCCGCATAGGCGAAGAGCAGCAAAGGCGTGCCGGTGAGCGGGCCGGAGAAGATCAGAAGCAGCGTCGTCTTCCAGTCGCCGCCGAAATGACCCGTGCCGGGCGCGCTGCCCCACCAGCCCGCGTGATAGCCCCAGAGCACGATCAGTGCGACTGGCGAGAGCAGCAGCACCTCGGCGCAGACCGAGACCATCGGACCCGCACGCAGCCCCTTCTTGATCAGCCCGTAAGTGCCGAAAGTCGCGGCAAGGATCAGCGAGACCCAGGGCGCCACGCCCAGCCCGATCGTCAGGACGATGACCGCCGTGGCCGCCAGCGCGACCGCCATCCACTGCCGCGTGCTCAGCGCCTCGCGATAGACGATCAGCCCGAGGACGACGGCGACGAGCGGGAAGATGTAATAGCCGAGCGACGCCTGCACCGCATGGCCGAAATGGACCGACCAGATGAAGGTGAACCAATTGGCCGAGATCATAAACGCCGCCGTCGCGATCACCAGCGTTCCGCGCCCGCGACGTTCCGCCAGCGCGACCCAAAGCTCGCCAAGGCGGCCTTTCAGCCCGAGGATCACGGCGAAGAACAGGAAGGACCAGAGCGTGCGATGGGCAAGCACCTCGATCGGCGGCATCCCGTCGAGCATTTTGTAGTAGAGGCCCGACAGCCCCCAGATGACGCAGGCCGTCACCATCGCCCAGAAGCCCTTGACCGCCTCGTTCATCGAAATTCCCTTCTCTCAACCGCGTGACCCTGACCGATTGGCGGGCGAAAGGAAAGGCCGCGCCTCACGGGAACCTGTGCGCTTGTCCACGCATTGGGTCTGCGTCAATTCACAGTACCGAGAGAGACCGCCAATGTCCGCTACAGACAGCCACGACCCCGACGATTTCGCTTGGGCAGTGCCCGTGATGCGCACGGGATACGGGGGGCGCGGGCTGGTCTATCTCGTCGTCGCCGGCGTCTCGCTCTGGTCGCTTTTTCATGGCGGCAGTGCCGAGGGCACCAAGCAGGTGCTGGAGAAGCTGTCGAGCGGCTGGGGGGCCGTGGTTCTAGTCGCCATCGCGCTCGGCATGGCGGCCTACGCGATCTGGCGCGTGGTCGATGCGGTCTGGGACCTCGAAGCCTATGGCTCCGAGATGAAGGGCTGGGTCGCACGGATCGGCCTCGTCGTGAGCGGCCTCGTCCATCTGGGTATCGGCGGTATCGCGGTGACAGCACTGGTCGCGCGCGCCAGCGGCGACAACGGGACGAGCAAACTGGTCTCCACGATCCTGAGCGCACCGATGGGACGCATCGCGCTTGGCGTCATCGGGCTGATCGTGATCGGCGCGGGTGGCTACTACCTCTATAAGGGGATCACCAAGGCCTACCTGAGACATCTGCAAGCAAACGAGGTTACCCGGCGTGCCAATATCGTGCTGCAGGCGGGGCTTGTGGCGCAGGGCGTGGTGATCGCGATCATGGGCGCGCTGATCGTCTATGCCGCCTATAGCTACGATCCCTCAAGCGCAGGCGGCCTCGGCAAGGTGTTCGACTGGCTGCGCGGACACCCGTTCGGGCAGTTCCTGACCGGGGCGATCTGCGTGGGCCTTCTCGGGTTCGCCGTGTTCTGCATCGTCAACGCCGTCTATCGGATCGTGCCGCGCGCCAGCGACCCCGATATCGAGACGCTCAAGCAGAGCCTCGAGAGCGACGACTGAGCCGCCTCGATCCTCCCCATCCAACCAACGCCGCGCGGGTCTCGCGCGGCGTTTTGCGTTTCTCGACAGACATCCAGAGAAGCATCGCGCTTTGAATGATCGGTGGCGCTCGGACCATCAGCATCCCCCACTCCCCTTTCAGCCCAAATGAAAAAGCGCCGCGCGAGACCCGCACGGCGCTTTTCCTGTCATCTTGGCGAGGCGCGGCTCAGGCGGTCGCGAGCTCTTCCTTCACAAGCTTCTCGATCTCGTCGCGCGGGTGATTGGTCAGCGTCTTGTCGATCTCGGCCACCACCACGTCGGAGACCTCCTTGTGCAGTGCAGAGCGGATCTCGCCCAGCACACGCGGCGCCGCAACGATCACCAGCCGCTCGATCCGGCCCTTATGGACCATCTTGTAGAGCCGCTCGGCCAGATCGTCGGCGAAGCGCATCTTCGCCAGCTCGTGCCAGTCGGTCTCCTGGAAGGCCGAGCGGTGACCGGGGCCGTCATCGGCCATACGACCGGGGCTGTCGGTGCCCTGCTCGTGATCCGGCGGGTTCTCCTGCTCGTCGATGCGGCGCACGACGAGGTTGGGATCCTGCTCGTCCATCATGTTTTCGAGAAACAGCGCTTTCTCGCCATCCGCGATCACAACCCAGGTGCCTTTGGAAAGCTTGGTCATCACATCTTCTCCTTTTCACCGCCGTCGCGCTCGTCACCGCCCAACGGACGGGTCGCGCCTGCCGAAGTCTCATCCAGGCGTTTCTTCTCGTCGCGGGTGCCGACCTTGCGATTGAGGTTCCCGCCCGAGCTGCCTTGCCCTTCCGGCGTCTCGATATTCTCGGGCTTCTCGCCGAGGACCTCTTCGGTTTCGCGCTTGCCGTCCTTGGAACGAATACGCTCTGCCATCACATCCTCCTCTTGGTTTCTGGTAGCTGTCAAGAAAACCGATTTGGCAGGGTCGCGGTTCCTGCTTTGCAGGCTTTCCGTTCCGGCAATCATCACGGGTACAAAAACGAAAAAGGGCGCCCCGCAGGACGCCCTTCCAATTCATTCGTTTCGCGGAAATTACATGCGCGAAGCGACGTTTTCCCAGTTCACCAGCTTGTCGAGGAAGTTCGACAGGTAGGCGGGGCGCTTGTTGCGGAAGTCGATGTAGTAGGAGTGCTCCCACACGTCGCAGCCCAGAAGCGCGGTCTGGCCGAAGCACAGCGGGTTCACGCCGTTCTCGGTCTTGGTCACTTTCAGCGACCCGTCGGTGTCCTTCACGAGCCATGCCCAGCCCGAGCCGAACTGGCCCGCGCCTGCGGCGGCGAAGTCTTCCTTGAACTTGTCGACCGAGCCGAAGCTTTCGGTCAGCGCCTTTTCCACCTCGCTCGGCATGGCCGAGGCGCCCGGACCCATCATTTCCCAGAACTGGGTGTGGTTCCAATGCTGCGAGGCGTTGTTGAAGACGCCGCTCTGCGCAACCGCGTTCGGCTGGTAGGTGCCCTTCACGATCTCTTCGACCGACTTGCCTTCCCATTCGGTACCGGCAATCGCCTTGTTGCCGTTATCGACATAGGCCTTGTGGTGAATGTCGTGGTGGTATTCGAGGGTTTCCTTCGACATGCCGAGATCCGCGAGTGCGTCGTGGGCATAGGGAAGATCGGGAAGTTCAAAAGCCATGATGTCCTCTCATTAGTTCGAAGGTACGTGTGTCAAACACTAAAGAAGCGCTGGAGGTTCCGAGGTCAAGCCGTTTCCGGCCCCAAAATCCGAGAGATGCGCTCAGGTTTTTCGCCTCAGCGAGAGGGCGATCCCGCCGATCACCAGCGCCGCGGCCAGCCAGAAGCGTGCCGAAGGCGTCTCCGCGAGCAAAACCGCCCCGCCCAGCGCCGCGATCAAGGGCACGGAGAGTTGAGAGATGGCGGCGAGGCTCGCGGGGATTTGCGGTATCACGCGATACCACAGCGCATAGCCCAGTCCCGAGGTAACCGCGCCCGAGAGGATCGCAGGCGTCCAGCCCCAGCTTTCCCCCTGCCCCCAATCGCCCGCGCCCAGCATCCAGATCAGCGCAAGCGGCGTGGCGAGTGCGAAATTGAGTGCGGTCGCGACCAGCGGATCGCCCGCGCGTCGTCCGTTGAGCGAATAGAGCCCCCAGCCAACGCCAGCTAGAGCCATCATTGCGAAGCCCCTCGGGTCGATATGGGCGGCGCCCGAGGCGGGCAGCAGCAGAACAGCCAGCCCCGCAAAGGCCAGCCCCGCGCCGATCCAGCGCCAGAGCGAGATCGCCTCGCGCAGCCACAGGGCGCCCGCGAACATGGTGATCTGCACCATCCCGAACAGCGTCAGCGCGCCGACGCCCGCGTCGATCAGCCCGCTCGCGATGGAGAACCCGAAGATATAAAGCGCGAGCGTCGCAACCCCGGCCCCCAGCACCGCGCCCGGCAGCCGCAGCCCGCGCGCGCCTTTGGCCCGGATTGCAAGGATCAGCAGCACCAGCGCCCCCGAGGCGAGCCGCACGAAGCCCGTCGCGGCCGGCCCCCAGCCCGCATCATGCACCGCCATCCGGTTGAGCACCGAATTGGCCGCGAAGGCGACCATGACGAGGGCGGAGAGGGCGAAAAGGCGCATCCCCAAGTCATCGCCGCGCCACGCAGCGCTGTCCAGCCCGACCTTTGGCCGACGCGAAAACAATGGCTTCGACGCCCGGCCCTATACATCGCGGGACCGTTGCCGCACGATGCTATTGCTAGGGATTGACATAGAGGAGCCGGATCATGGCGAAGAAAGCGAAGCTCAAGGAGCTGAAACAGGAAGTGAAGACGCGCAAGGCCAAGGTCGAGCGTCAGGAAAAGAAGCTGAAAGAGGCGAAGAAGGCGCTCAAGAAAGCTTCGTAACCCCGCGCTCGGGATCGGGCGCAATGAAAAAAGGCCCGGATCGCTCTGATCCGGGCCTTTTTCCTGTCTCGGGCAAGCCGCGGATCAGTCGCGGGTATACATGCCCTCGTAGATCGGGACGAGCGTGTCGGTTTCGAAGAGCGACGACACGGATGTGCCGGACCAGGTGTTGAGTATCGCCTGCGCGAACATCGGTGCGGTCGGCACGATGCGGATGTTCGGGCACGCTTTCACGGCGTCGGTCGGCTCGATCGAGTCGGTGATGACCAGCGATTTCAGCGCCGAATTGGTCACGCGCTCGACCGCCGGGCCCGACAGGACGCCGTGGGAGATATAGGCGTGAACCTCGGTCGCGCCGTGCTCCATCAGCAGATCTGCGGCCTTGCACAGCGTGCCTGCCGTGTCGACCATATCGTCGACGATGATGCATTTCTGGCCCTTCACGTCACCGATCACGGTCATGCCGGCCACTTCGCCCGCCTTCTCGCGGCGCTTGTCGACGATGGAGAGCGGCGCGTCGATCCGCTTGGCCAGCTCACGCGCGCGGGCCACGCCGCCGACGTCGGGCGAGACGACCATGATATCGTCGGTCTGGCCTTTGAAGTTGTGCAGGATATCGAGCGCGAAGACCGGCGAGGCGTAGAGGTTGTCCACCGGAATGTCGAAGAAGCCCTGGATCTGGGCGGCGTGCAGGTCGAGCGTCAGGATGCGGTCGACGCCGGCTTCGGTCAGCAGGTTCGCGACCAGCTTGGCCGAAATCGGCGTGCGGGCCTTGGTGCGGCGATCCTGACGGGCATAGCCGAAATAGGGGATCACGGCGGTGATGCGATCGGCCGAAGAGCGTTTGAGCGCGTCGGTGATGATCAGCAGCTCCATCAGGTTGTCATTGGCCGGGTTCGAGGTCGGCTGGATGATGAACATATCCTCGCCGCGGACGTTCTCGAAAACCTCGACGAAGATCTCGCCATCGTTGAAACGCTCGACCCGCGCATCCACCAAACCGACGGACATGCCGCGATGCATCGACATGCGCCGCGCGATGGATTGCGCGAGCGGTTTGTTGGAATTTCCGGAGATGAGCTTCGGTTCAGTGACGACGGACATGGGCCAGTTCCTTCGTGACGCCGGTCAGTGCCGGCGGGATTCGCTTGATTGCGCCTGCCTTAGCACCGGGGTAGCGTGGCGGCAATTTCGACTGTCAAGAAAGTGTTATGAATGGCACGCATCGACTACTATTTCGGCACGTTCAGCCCCTGGGCCTACCTTGGCGGCCCGCGATTCGAAGAGATCGCGGCGCGTCATGGCGCTGACGTGACTTACAAACCGCTCGACCTTCTGGGCCTGTTCGACCGCACCGGCGGGGTGCGTCCGGCGCAGCGTCACCAGAGCCGGATGGAATACCGGATGCAGGAGCTCAAGCGCTGGTCGAAGCGGCTCGGGATGGAGATGAATACCACTCCGCCCGGCTATCCGCCGAACCCCGCGCCCTCCTCCTACGCGATCATCGCAGCGCAAAAAGCGGGCGGCGGCGATGTCGGCGGGCTGGTCAACGCAATCCTGCGCGCCTGCTGGGCCGAGGATAAAGATATCGCCTCGGACGAGGTGATCCGCGAGGCGCTGGAAGCCAATGGCTTTGACGGCAGTCTGGCGACCACGGGCCTCTTCGATGGCGCGGTCACCTATGAGAAGAACCTCGAAGACGCGGTCGAGGCCGGGGTCTTCGGCTCGCCCTTCTATATCGTGACCGATACCGACGAGCGGTTCTGGGGGCAGGATCATCTGGAGCTGCTCGACGACTACCTGGGGACGCTCTGAATGCCGAGAGACCAACGACAAGGGGCCGAGGTTTTCTGGCAGAGCTTCGGTCAGGGCGAGCGTCCGGCGATCGCGATCCATTGCACGTTGGGCAGCTCGAACCTCTGGGCGAAGGCGCTGACGCCGCTGGGCCAGCAGATCCACGCCGTCGCCTTCGATCAGCCGAGCCACGGGCAATCCGCCCCTTGGCGCGGCGACACGAGCGAGCCGGGCAGCTTCCAGACGCTGGTGACGCGGATCGCGGCCAGCTTCATCGAGCGCCCCATGGACCTGATCGGACATAGCTTCGGCGCCTCGGTCGCGCTGCGCATCGCGGTGGGCGCCCCCGAGGCCGTCCGCTCGCTGACCTTGATCGAGCCGGTGCTGTTCGCTGCCCTCCCCGAGAACGACCCGGACTGGCAGGACCTGCGCGCCAAGCAGGATCACTTCGAGCAATTGATGGAAGCGGGCGATTACGAGCCTGCCGCACGCGGCTTCATGCGCGACTGGGGCACCGGTCAGCCGTGGGACAGCTATTCCGAGACGCAGCGCGAGCGCTTCACCGCCTGCATGCCGATGGTCGAGAATATCTCCCGCGCCAATTTCGAGGATCCGGCGCAGATCGTGCGACCGGATGGGATCGAGCAGATCGACGCGCCCGCGATGATCATCCATGGCGACCGCTCGCCCGCGACGATGCCGAAAGTGGCCGAGGCGATCGCTGCGCGTCTTCCGGACGTGGGCGTGGCCTGCGTCGAGGGCGCGGGTCATATGCTGCCCGCCACCCATCCCGAGCAATGCGCGAGCCTGATCGCCGCCAATCTGGAACGTAGCTGACCTTATGGCCAAGCAATCCGCGATCTTCCGCTGTGCCGAATGCGGCGCGACGCATGCCAAATGGTCCGGGCGCTGCGATGCCTGCGGCGCGTGGAACTCAATCCACGAGGAAGCGCCGATCTCGACCACGCCCGGCTCTGGCATGAAGGGCGCGAAGGGCAAGGTGATCCCGCTCACCGCGCTCGACACGAAGGAAACCCCGCCGGCCCGCGTGAAATCGGGCATGGAGGAGTTGGACCGGGTCTTGGGCGGCGGTCTCGTGGCGGCCTCTGCGGTTCTGGTCGGCGGCGATCCGGGCATCGGAAAATCGACGCTTTTGCTGCAAGCGACGGCCAGCTTCGCCCGCAAAGGCGTGAAGGCGCTCTATATCTCGGGCGAGGAAGCGGCGAGCCAGGTGCGGATGCGCGCGCAACGTCTTGGGCTGGCCGATGCTCCGGTCGGTCTGGGCGCAGAAACATCCCTGCGCGACATCCTGACGACGCTGGAAACCGAGCGCCCCGACCTCGTCATCATCGATTCGATTCAGACCATGTGGTCGGACAATGTCGACAGCGCGCCGGGATCGGTGAGCCAGTTGCGCGCCGCCGCACACGAATTGGTGAGCTTCGCCAAAAAGCGCGGCACCGCCGTGATCCTCGTGGGGCATGTGACCAAGGAAGGCCAGATCGCCGGCCCGCGCGTGATCGAGCATATGGTCGACACGGTGCTCTATTTCGAAGGCGAGCGCGGTCACCAGTTCCGCATCCTGCGCGCGGTGAAGAACCGCTTCGGCCCGGCCTCCGAGATCGGCGTCTTCGAGATGACCGGCGCGGGTCTGGCCGAGGTCGCCAACCCTTCCGCGCTGTTCCTGTCCGAGCGCGGCCAACCCGCACCGGGCTCGGCGGTTTTCGCAGGAATCGAAGGCACGCGGCCTGTGCTGACAGAGATTCAGGCGCTGGTTGCGCCGTCCACGCTCGCCTCGCCGAGACGAACCGTGGTCGGGCTCGACAGCGGACGGATTTCGACCATTCTCGCGGTGCTGGAATCGCGTTGTGGCATCCCGTTTGCGGGGCTCGACGTGTTCCTGAATGTCGCGGGCGGCATGAAAGTGGTGGAGCCCGCAGCCGACCTCGCCGCGGCCGCCGCGCTTCTCAGCGCGCGCGAAGATGTGGCACTGCCTGCCGATATGGTCATTTTCGGCGAAATCAGCCTGTCGGGCGCGCTGCGTCCCGTGGGTCAGGCGGAAAACAGGTTGAAAGAAGCGGCGAAACTTGGTTTTTCACAGGCGATCGCACCCTCGGGAACGAAAGCCGAAGGTTCGAGCGGGATGGCATTGCGCAAGCTGGGCGATCTCGTGACATTTACCGGGGAGATGTTCGGCGCCGGTTAACGCCGAGAACATAGGAGCGCAAATGGACGGGTTCACCATTGTCGATGCCATCGTGGCGGTCGTCATCATTCTTTCGGCGATCCTCGCCTATTCGCGGGGTTTCGTGCGCGAGGCGCTGGCCATCGTCGGCTGGATCGCAGCGGCGATCGTCGCCTATATCTTCGCCAACGAGGCACGCCCTCTCGTTCAGCAGATCCCCGGCCTCGACAAGTTCATCGGCCAAAGCTGCGAGCTGGGCATGATCGGCGGCTTCGCGGTGGTCTTCGCCGTGGCGCTGGTCGTGTTCTCGATCCTCACGCCGCTCTTCGCCTCGGCCGTGCAACGCTCGGCGCTTGGCGGGATCGACCAGGGTCTGGGCTTCCTGTTCGGCGTGCTGCGCGGGGTGGTCCTCGTGGCGGTGGCCTTCGTGGTCTATGACCGCGTGATGAGTAACGATCCCGTGCCGGTGGTCGACGACTCGCGTTCGGCCAAAGTGTTCTCGCGCGCCTCGGGCCAACTCGACGAATCGATGCCCGCCGATGCACCCGGCTGGATCGTTCAGCGTTACGAACAACTTGTGGCCGCCTGCCCCGCCCCTCCGGGCGCGGATGCCCCGGCCCGGACGGATGAACTGCCTCCGGCGACCGAGAATTGATGTCAGTCACATGACGGTTTTACAGGCGCGAGGGGTTAACACCTCTCGCGTTTGTCTATAAATGGGCCAAAGCGCCCTCCCCTTGCGTCATTCGGAGCTGATTGCCATGTCCTGCCCCGCCGCCCAGAAGACCCACTACGCCCACCCTTTCGACGACGACAAGCTCAAGGAAGAATGCGGCGTCTTCGGTGTTGTCGGCATTTCCGACGCCGCGAATTTCGTGGCCCTCGGTCTTCACGCCCTCCAACACCGCGGTCAGGAAGCGGGCGGCATCGTCGCCCATGACGCCGCCACCGGTTTCAACTCGGCCCACCGTTTCGGCTATGTCCGCGACAACTTCACCAAGTCGAGCCTGATGGAAACGCTGCCGGGCGATGTCGCCATCGGCCATGTGCGCTACTCCACCGCAGGCTCCAAAGGTGCGGTGATCCGCGACATCCAGCCCTTCTTCGGCGAGTTCTCGATGGGCGGCTGCGCGGTCGCCCATAACGGCAACCTGACCAATGCCGACGCGCTGCGCCGTGAGCTGATCGAACGCGGCGCGATCTTCCAGTCCAGCTCGGACAGCGAATGCATCATCCACCTGATGGCGCGCTCGATCCAGCGCAAGCATGCGGACCGGATCGCTGACGCGCTGCGCCGCGTGGAAGGCGCCTTCTCCATCGTCGCGATGACGCGGACCAAGCTGATCGGGGTGCGCGACCCGCTGGGCGTGCGCCCGTTGGTGCTGGGCAAGCTGGGCGAGCATGGCTATGTGCTGAGCTCGGAAACCTGCGCGCTCGACATCATCGGTGCGGATTTCGTCCGTGAGATCGATCCGGGCGAGATGGTCGTCATCCAGGACGGCCATATCGAGAGCTCGCGCCCCTTCGGCCCCTCCACCGGCCGCTTCTGCATCTTCGAACATGTTTATTTCTCGCGCCCCGACAGCATGATCGGCGGCCGCTCGGTCTATGAGACCCGCCGCGCGATCGGCGTCGAGCTGGCCCGCGAGGCCCCGGTCGAGGCCGATCTGGTCTGCCCGGTGCCCGACAGCGGCACCCCGGCGGCGATCGGTTACAGTCAGGAAAGCGGCATCCCCTTCGCACTCGGCATCACACGCAACCAGTATATGGGCCGCACCTTCATCGAACCGACCGAGCAGATCCGCAACATGGGCGTGCGCCTCAAGCTCAACGTCAACAAGTCGCTCATTCGGGGCAAGCGGGTGGTCCTTGTCGACGACTCCGTCGTCCGCGGCACCACCTCGCGCAAGATCAAGGACATGATCCTCGATGCGGGCGCGAAATCGGTGCATTTCCGGATCGCCTCGCCGCCGACCGCATGGCCGTGCTTCTACGGCGTCGACACGCCCAACCGCGACAAGCTGCTGGCAGCGCAGATGACCGAAGAAGAGATGCGCGACTGGGTTGGCGTGGACAGCCTGAAATTCATCTCGCTCGACGGACTGTATCGCGCCGTGGGCGAGGCCGAGGGCCGCGACAATTCCTGCCCGCAATATTGCGACGCCTGCTTCTCGGGCGAGTATCCGATCACACCGTCGGATCAGCTTGAAAAGGGCTTCGAGATGAAGGCCGCCGAGTAAGCGCGCGGCGCTTCAGGTTTCCCGAACGAACGAACGAGGGCCGCCGCGCTGATCCGCGTTGCGGCCCTTATTCTTGGCGGCAGGCCCTGAGAAGCGGTTGCACCTCGCCATCTTCGGCGATCCAGTCGAGCATCGCCTGCGCGCCGCGCGTCCACCACACATAGCCGGCTTCGCCCTCGCCATCCTCGGCATATTTCGCACCATCGGCAGAGCGGATATGGCTCATCACAACCTGCCGCCCCTGTAGAAACACGACGACTCGCTGGGGATCGGTGTCGTTGAGATAGGCCGCGTGCACTTCCGCGCCGCGCTCGCAATGATAGGTGGCGTTCACCACCGCCGAGGGGCCGTCGCCGACAATCGGATTGAGAGGCTCCAACCGCTCGACCGATCCGTCATCCGGGGCTGTGCCCTGCACCGCGTCCTGCGCCGCGACCGGTCCCGCCAGCGCGACACCTACGAGCGCCGCGCCAAAGAGCCCCCGCCTCACGCGTCGTCCTCGACCCGGTCGGCAAGCGACTCCGCGCGCGCGGCGATCTCGGCCAGCGTTTCGGTCACTTCGGGCGGCACGATCGGCACTTCGACATGCGCCGGGTTCGACTGCAACTCGTCGATCTTCGCCTGCAATTCGCCCAGACGGTTCATTGCGTCGCGCAGCTGATCCTCGATGCCCGCCGCCTTGTCGGCCAGCATCAGCCCCGACATCAGCAGCATCCGGTTCTCGGGCACCCGCCCGATCTGGCCCAGAAGCACCTGCGCCTCGCTGTCGAGCATCCCGGCAGCCGAGCGCAGGAAATGTTCTTCACCTTCTTGGCAGGCGACCTGAAAATCGCGACCACCGATGGAAATCGTCACCTCAGGCATCGGTCTCCTCCTCACGGTTCGCCGCTTCGATGATCGGGTCGAGACCCGCGATGATCTGCTCCAGTTCGGCGCTCTCGCCGTCGCGCGCGGCGCGCAGGCTTTGCAGCTCGGCCATCAGCGCCTCCTCGGAGAAGGCCACGCCCTCGTCCATCAGCTTGCGATTGGCCGCGACCAGCGCCGCATTGGCTTGCTTGAGAGCTGCGACCTCTTTGAAGGCGGCTTCCTGTGCGCGGACGGCAGCGCCGTATTTGCGCTCCATCGCCCCCAGTGTGGTGTCCTGTTTCTCGCGGATCGCGCGGACGCGTTCGGAGAGTTGCGCGTTGGCTTCCTGCTCGGCGGCGAGCGCGGCTTTCAGCTCGGCCACTTCCGCCGGATCGGCAACAACTTCGGGCGGTGCCTCCGGCACGTGGGGCAGCTCCGCCTCGGCGGGCGGCGCGGTCTCCGGCTCGGGCTGGTGCGTGGCTTCCTGCGTCGCTTGCGCCTGCAATGCCTCGCGCTGCTTGAGCGCTTCGACCCCGCGCCCGATCCGTTCGAGCGCGAAAGCGATGCGGCGTTCGTATTCGGCTATGTCACTCATACGCGCCTCCTCGTCCTCATGTTTTTCGCTTGCCATGACCGAATCGCGGCCGACTGCGAGTTTCGTTAAGTCTAACCTTTTGCGACAGGGCAAGCCCACCCTTTTGCCCCAAGCACTTGTGGGCCGCGCTTGATCTTGGGCCGATCCCTGCTATCAGGGGCGCGGACCCATCCAACAGCTGCCCCGCGAAAGGACGTTTCATGGAAATCGAAGAGCTGCGCGCCGCCCATCCTGAGCATTGGAAACTTGCCTCCGCGATCCGCGCACTGGCGATGGATGCGGTGCAGGCCGCCAATTCCGGTCACCCCGGCATGCCGATGGGTATGGCCGATGTGGCGACCGTTCTGTTCCAGAACCACCTGAAATTCGACGTGAAGAACCCGAAATGGGCTGACCGCGACCGGTTCATCCTGTCGGCGGGTCACGGCTCGATGCTGATCTACTCGCTGCTCTATCTTTGCGGCGACGAGCAGGTGACGCTCGACCAGATCAAGAACTTCCGCCAGTCGGGCGCGCTGACCGCCGGCCACCCGGAGAACTTCCTGCTCGACGCGGTGGAGACCACGACCGGCCCGCTCGGCCAGGGCCTCGCGACTTCGGTCGGCATGGCCATCGCCGAAGAGGCGCTGCGCGCCCAATGGGGCAAGAAGCTCGTCGATCACCGCACCTGGGTCATCGCAGGCGACGGCTGCCTGATGGAAGGCATCTCCCAGGAGGCCATCGGCCTTGCCGGGATGCAGGAACTGTCGAACCTGATCGTGCTGTGGGACAATAACGACATCACCATCGACGGCCGCGTGTCGATGTCCGACAAGACCGACCAGCGCAAGCGCTTCGAAGCGTCGGGCTGGACGGTCTTTGCCTGCGACGGTCACGATCCGGCCTCCATCGACGAGGCGCTGACCAAGGCCAAGAAAGCCAAGGGTCCGGTTCTGGTCGACTGCAAGACCATCATCGGCTTCGGCGCACCGACCAAGGCCGACAGCTACTCGGCCCACGGCTCGCCGCTGGGCGACGAGGAAATCGCGCGCACCAAGGCGATCTACGGCTGGGATCACGGCCCGTTCGAAATCCCCGCCGACGTGAAGTCGCAATGGGAAGCGATCGGCACCCGCGGCGCGGCTGAGCGCGCCGAGTGGGAAGAGCGCTTCGGCAAGCTCTCGGCAGCCAAACAGGCCGAGTTCACCCGCATCATGGAAGGCGGCGTCTCGAAGAAGCTCACCGGCGCGATCCGCAAGTTCAAGAAAGAGCAGGCCGAAGCCGCGCCGAAAGTCGCGACTCGCAAGGCCTCCGAGATGGTGCTGGGCGCGATCAACGCCGCCTGCCCCGAGACCATCGGCGGCTCGGCCGACCTCACCGGCTCGAACCTGACCAAGTCGAAGGACATGACGGTCTTCAACCCGGAGAACCGCAAGGGCCGCTACATCCATTACGGTATCCGCGAGCACGGCATGGCGGCTGCGATGAATGGCCAGTGGCTGCATGGCGGCGTGCGTCCCTATGGCGGCACGTTCTTCTGCTTCACCGACTACGCGCGCGGCGCGATGCGTCTGTCGGCGCTGATGAAAGTGCCGACCGTCTACGTCATGACCCATGACTCCATCGGTCTGGGCGAAGACGGCCCGACCCACCAGCCGGTCGAGCATCTCGCGATCTGCCGCGCGACGCCGAACACGCTGACCTTCCGCCCCGCCGATGTCATCGAGACCGCCGAGGCGTGGGAAATCGCGATGAACCAGGAGGGCACGCCCTCGGTTCTGGCGCTGTCGCGTCAGGGTCTGCCGACGCTGCGCACCGAGTACAAGCCGCAGAACCTCACCGCGCGCGGCGCCTATGTTCTGGCCGAGGCCGATGGCAAGCGTCAGGTGATCCTGATGGCGACCGGCTCGGAAGTGGAAATCGCGCTGAAAGCCCGCGAGATGCTGCAGAAGGAAGCGATCGGCACCCGTGTCGTGTCGATGCCCTGCATGGAGCTGTTCGCCGAGCAGGACGAGGCCTACCGCAAGCGCGTGCTGCCGCCGAACTCGGTCCGTGTGGCCGTCGAGGCCGCCGTGCGCCAGCCGTGGGACCGTTGGCTACTGGGCGAGCGTGGCCGCGAGGCGAAAGCCGGCTTCGTGGGCATGGAGGGCTTCGGCGCTTCCGCCCCCGCAGGCGAGCTTTACGAGAAATTCGGGATCACCCCCGAGGCCGTGGCCGAGAAGGTCAAGAGCCTCCTCTGATGGCTCTGCCCGGCTTGAAAGCGACTGCGAGGGGGCCCGGCGTGGCCCCCTCTTCACATCCCGAGGGCGATCGCCCCGGGATGGGGATCGCGCTGATGCTCGGCGCGTTCTCGATGCTGACGCTGATGGACGCCTTCGCCAAGCTTCTCGGACAAGGCTATCACCCGCTTCTGATCGTCTGGGCGCGCTTCGCGGTGAATGCCGCCGTGCTCGCCTTCATCTATCGCGGCACCCTGCCCCGCCGCATCCGCAGCGCACAGCCGAAGTTCCAGCTGGGCCGGGCGCTGTTCCAGATGGGCGCGATCGTGTCGTTCTTCTACGCGCTGAAACACGTGCCGCTGGCCACTGCCACCGCGCTTGGCGATCTCAACCCGGTGATCGTGACGCTCGGCGCGGCGCTGTTTCTGGGCGAGCGGCTAGGCCCGCACCGCATCTTCGGCATTCTGGCGGCCTTCATGGGCGCGATGATCATCCTGCGCCCGGGCTTTGGCGGGCTGCATCCGGCGGCGTTTCTGGCGTTGCTGGCCGCGTTCAGCTTCGCGGGCGCGGTGCTGCTGACGCGCTACCTGCGCGGCGATAGCGCGGCCACCTCGCAGCTTTGGTCGGCCTTTACCGGGCTTGCGCTTTCCTCGCTCGCCCTGCCCTTCATCTGGCAGCCGATCGCGCTGGCCGATCTGTGGATCTTCCTCGGTCTCGGGCTGGCGGGCAGCCTGTCGCAATTCCTGCTGATCCGCGCCTTCGCACTGGCCGAAGCCTCGACGCTCGCACCCTTCGGTTACTCGGGTCTGCTGTTCGCATCCTTCTGGGGATGGCTGATGTTCGGCCAGTTTCCCGACGGGTTCACCATTGCCGGGGCGCTTGTGATCGTGGGGGCTGGCCTCTATGTCTGGTCGCGTGAGCGCCGTGCCGCGCGCCAAGCCAGAGCCTGACACCCGACACGATGAAGAACCGCGAACCCACCCTGTCCGACCGCGCCTCGAATGCCCTTTTCGTGGCAGTGATGCGGCTGGTCCAGCGCCTGCCCTACGAGCGGCGCATCCCCGCGGCGGGACGGATGGTCGCGCGGCTGGCCCCGATCCTCGGCTTCACCCGCAAGATCCGCGAGAACCTGCGTATCGCCTGCCCGGACCTGTCCGAAGACGAGATCAAGCGGTTGCAGCGCGAGATGCCCGACAATCTGGGCCGGATGCTGGCGGAGATTTACTCGGGCGAGGAATTCGTGGCGCGCGTGCGCGATCTGCCGATCGAAGGCCCCGGTGCAGAGACGCTGGAGGCCGCCCATCGCGAGGGTCGCCCCGTCGTTCTGGCTGCAGGCCATTTCGGCAATTACGATGCGTGGCGCGCAGCGCTTGCAGGCCACGGCTACCGGGTCGGCGCGATCTACCGCCCGATGAACAACCCGCTTTTCAACGAGCAATATGTCTCGACCATCTCCGCCATCGCCGAGCCGCTGTTCTCGCGCTCGCGCCGGGGCTTGGGCGACATGATGAAATTCCTGCGCGACGGCGGGATGGTCGCCTTCGGCTTCGACCAGCATTTCAACAAGGGCGCGGAGCTGAGCTTCTTCGGCCTGCCCGCCTTCACGCCGCTGTCGGCGGCGGAAATGGCGCTGAAGATGAAAGCCGATCTGGTACCGATCTATGCAATCCGGCAGCCCGACGGGCTCAGTTTCAAGATCTATGCCGACAAGCCCGTCCCGCACAGCGCCCCCGAGGCGATGACGCAGACGCTCAATGACGGGCTAGAGGAGATGATCCTCAAGCATATGGAGCAATGGCTCTGGATCCATCGCCGCTGGAAGGTGAAGCGCGCATAAGAAAGGCGCGCGAGTTTCCCCGCGCGCCCTTTTGTCATTTCGCAAAGGCTCAGTTGCCGCGCTGGATACGCTCCATCAGCGCGCCGGTCTCCTCGGCGGGCAGAGCCGCGCGCAGCGCGAACCAGATTACCACCAGCGACCACACCGCGACGAGGCCCATCCCGCTCCAGAAGTTCAGCACATTGAGCGCGTGATCCGAGGTGCCGAGTCCGGTGATCACCCAAAGCCCGCCGAACCACAGCGCCAGCCAGCCGATATGCCCCCAGCCGAACTCGGAGGCGGATTTCTTCTGCACGACGTGGAAGACGACCGCATAGACCGCGAAGCCCCCGAGCAGCATCCCGAACAGGATCGAGTCGGTGTAGAAACCCGTCCAGTAGATCACGAGGTTCGACGCGATGAAGGCCAGCGGCGCAAGGAACTCCGCCCCTTTCAGGCGGAAGGCGCGCTCGGCATCGGGTTGGCTGCGGCGCAGCACCATCAGGACGATCGGACCGAGGCCGTAGGTCAGAACCGTGATCGAGCTGATATAGCCCACCAGCAGCTGCCATGCCGGGAAGGGCAGCAGGAAGAACACGCCCACGGCCCACATCACCGCGACCGCCAGCCACGGCACGCCGTGGCGGGTCGTATGGGTCAGTGCGCTCGGCCCGCTCTCGGTGTCACCCACCGCATAGAGGATACGCGAGCCGCCGGTGACGTAGATCAGCCCCGTCCCGCCGGGAGAGACATAAGCGTCGACGTAAAGGAGCAGCGCCAGCCATCCCATGCCCAGCGTCGCCGCGAGACCGGCGAAGGGACCAGCGGAGCCTTTGAAGCTCAACGACGCCCAGCCATTCGCCAGATCGCCCTGCGAGAGCGCCATGATGAAGGCCACCTGCAGCAGGATATAAACGATCGCGGCGAGAATGACCGACCCGATCACCGCCATCGGGATATTGCGGCCCGGATTGGCGCTCTCGCCGCCCAGGTCGATCGCGGTGCGGAAGCCAAGGAAGGAGAACACGATCCCTGCGGCGGGAATGGCGGTGAACATGCCCTGCGCCTTGTAAGTGCCCGGTGCCGCATGCCAGACGCCCCAATGGGACGAGGCCGCGATCAGGCCGACCACGGTGATCAGCGGCACGGCGATCTTCCACCACGTGACGGTGTTGTTCACCTTCAGCAGCGCCTTGATCGCGAGCAGGTTCAGCAGTGCCAGCACGCTCAGGAGCAGCGCGGAGGTGATGAAGCCCACCAGCGTCAGCGTGCCCGACCCGTCCCCGCGCAGGAAATAGGGCAGGTAGTTATTGGCATAGGTGACGATCCCCTCGGCCTCGACCGCAGGCACCGGCGCATAGCTGAGAAACAACATCCAGCCCCAGAGCCGTCCCAGCGTCGCGCCGTGGCTCGCATGGCTCATATGCACGAGCGCGCCGGATTTGGAGAACATCGTGGAGAGCTCGGCGAAGCACAGCGCGATCAGCATGATGATCGCCGCCCCGATCACCCAGGACCAGACCGAGAGCGGTCCTGCGATTTTCGACGCGTGATAGGCGCCGAACAACCAGCCCGAGCCGATCATGGAGGTGGTGGAGGCAAAGAGCAGCCCGATGACCCCGGCGTCACGCCGCAGTTTGCCTCCTCCGGCCATCGTTTCTGTTGATGCCATTGGTTAATCCCCTGTTTCTTATTAATCACAAGGGTTCAACTAGGGCGCGATTTCGCCAACCGGAGCGATTACACGGGCTTGTGGCGGAACGCGATCACGCGTGAAATCTGCTGTCGGAACTAGCGCAGGAATTTCTGGGCGAGCTTCGCCATGCGTCCGCTGCGATAGGGCGGCATCAGCATCGCAAGCGGCGCGAACCGGTTCTCGAGCACAGGCTTGAGATGGGTGAAGGCCTCGAAGCCCCAATGGCCATGCGCGGCCCCGACACCCGAATTCCCGATCCCGCCGAAGGGCAGGTTCTGGTGCAGATAATGGACCAGCGCGACATTGACGCCCACCGCGCCGGAACTGGTCGCGCGGCGCAGCCGGTCGATCAGACCACGGTCGCGCTCGAAGATATAAAGGGCGAGCGGCTTCGGTCCGGCCTCGATCCGCGCCACCACATCCGCCGCATCGTCGAAGGGGATGACCGGCAGAACGGGGCCGAAAATCTCCTCCTGCTCGACGCGCATCGACGGGTCGGTGCCCATCAGGACGGTCGGCGCGATATAGCGGCTCTCGGCCTCGCTGGTGGCTCCGGTCAGCGCCTTTGCGCCAGCGGATTGCGCGCTCTCGATCATGCCCATCAGGCGGGCGAAATGATCCGCGTTGATGATCCGCGCGAGGTCTCGCGAAGCCGCCTGCGCCTCTTCCGTCTTGCCATACATCCGCGCGATCGCGGCTTTCAGCTCGGCCAGAAACGGCGCCTCGATCTGCTTGGCGACATAGACGTGATCGGGGGCGATGCAGGTTTGACCGGCATTCGCGAACTTGCCCCAGGCGATCATCCGCGCGGCCTTTTTCAGATCCGCGCCAGGGCCGACGATGACCGGGGATTTGCCCCCGAGTTCCAGCGTCACCGACGTCAGATGCTTCGCCGCCGCCGACATCACGATCTTGCCCACCCGCGGCGAGCCGGTGAAGAAGATATGATCGAAGGGCTGGTCGAGCAGTTCCTGACTGACCTCAACCCCGCCCTGTACAACGCGCACGAGATCGGCAGGCAGCGCCTCCTCCACGATCTGCGCGATCACGGCGGCGCTGGCCGGGGCCAGCTCGGACGGTTTGACGATCGCGGCACAGCCCGCCGCGATGGCCGAAACCAACGGCCCCAGAGACAGCGCCAGCGGGTAGTTCCACGGCGCGATGATCAGCGCGGTGCCCTTCGGCTCGGGCACGATCCGCGCGCGGGTGCCCAGCATCGCGCGGGTCGGGCGGACCCGGCGGACCTTCGTCCACGTCTTCAGGTGGCGCAGCGCGTGCGAAATCTCGGCCTGAACGGGCAGGATCTCGCTCAGGCGAATTTCGGCCTCGGGCTTGGAGAAATCCTCCGCCAGCGCCGCGAGGATCTCCGCTTCGTAGTCATGGATCGCGCGCGAGAGCGCCTGCAGCGCCGCGCGCCGCTGCGCGGGATCGAAAGCCATGCGACGCTGCGGATTGCCCGCCGCGAGGTCGACGAATATCTGCGCCGGGGTCTTGAAACTGCGGTGATCCATCGGGGCTCCTTTGCCGCGCATCTCACCGCGCGGGAGGGGAAATGGCAAGCGGCAGCGCGGCTTAGCGCGCGCGACGCAGCGGCAAGGACAGTACGAAGAGCACGGTCGAGGCCGCCACGATCGACGGACCGGCGGGGGTGTCGAACTGCAACGACCCCCAGAGCCCCAGCAGCACCGAGGCGATCCCCACCCCGGTCGCACCCGCCGCCATCGCCTCCGGCCCGCGCGCGAATTGCCGCGCCGTCGCCGCCGGGATGATGAGCAGCGCCGCGATCAGCAGCGCGCCGACGATCTTGATCGCCACGGCCACGGTCAGCGCCAGCGCGATGGTCAGCGCCATCTGTTCGCGCCGCGGGTCGAGCCCCGAAGACATCGCCAGCTCGTCATTGATCGTCGCGGTCAGCAGCCCCTGCCAGCGCCATGCCAGCAGCGCCACGACCACAGCCGAGCCGCCCCAGACCACGGCCAGATCGCTGCGCGACACGGCGAGAATATCGCCGAACAACCATGCCGACAGATCGACCCGCAGCCCCGATTGCAGCGACGCCGCGACGAGGCCGAAAGCCAGCGCGGAATGGGCGAGAACCCCCAAGAGCGTGTCCATCGCATGACCGCGCCCCGACAGCCGTGCGACGGTGAGCGCCATCGCCAGCGCCACGCCAAGCGTGCCCAGATAGACCGAGATACCGAAGGCGAAGCTCAGCGCGACGCCGAGGATCGCCGCATGCGCCGTCGCATCGCCGAAATAGGCCATCCGCCGCCACACCACGAAAGAGCCCAAGGGGCCGGTCGCGAAGGTCAAGCCGATCCCGGCCAGCGCCGCGCGGAAAAGAAAATCGTCAAACATGCGCCTGCCCGTGGGTTTGAGTGCCGTCTTGTGCCTCGTCATGGGCGTGGTCGTGATCGTGGCTGCAGGTCGCGTGATCCGCGTGCTCGCCATGATCGTGGCTATGCTGGTAGAGCGCGAAGGCCCCTTGCGTGCCCATCCCGAACAGCGCGCGATATTCCGGTGCCTCGGCCACCACCTTCGGCGTGCCCTGACAGCAGACATGGCCGTTGAGGCAGATCACCCGATCCGAGGCCGACATCACGACGTGCAGATCGTGACTGACCATCAGCACCGCGCAGCCGGTTTCCTGACGGACCTCCTCGATCAGCTTGTAGAACCCCGCCGTGCCGGGCTGGTCGAGCCCCTGCGTCGGCTCGTCGAGGATCAGGATCTGCGGCTCCGACAGCAAGGCGCGCGCCAGAAGCACACGTTGGAACTGCCCGCCCGAGAGGCGCGAAATCTGCCGCGCGCCCAGATGCGGCACGCCGGTGCGCTCCAGGGCGGCCTCGGCCCGCGCGTTGGAAACGCGCTTGGGCAGCGACAGGAAGCGGCGCACCGTCAACGGCAGGCTCGCATCGACATGCAGCTTTTGCGGGACGTAACCGATCCGCAGCCCCGCCTGACGGTTCACCTTGCCGCGGGCGGCGCGCTCCAGCCCGATCAGGGCGCGGATCAACGTCGATTTGCCCGACCCGTTGGGCCCGACGACGGTAACGATCTCGCCCGGGGAAATCGTGAAGTCGACGCCGTGAAGCACTTCGACCTCGCCATGGCGCACGCTCAGGCCCTGCGCCGTGATCAACTCGCTCATTGCGCCTCCTCGGCGGCGCAGTTCGGGCAGAGCCCCAGCGCCTCGACGGTCGCCCGCTCGACATGGAAATTCAACCGCTCGGCGGCGCCCTGCAGCGCGCGGCGCACTTCTTCGGCCCCCTCTTCGGGCCCGGCCTCGGCGACCTCGCCACAGTTGCGGCAGATAAGGAAGACCGGCGCGTGTTCCTCGCCCGGGCTCATGCAGGCGGCGAAGGCATTCAGGCGGCGCACGCGATGCGCCAGACCATGCTCGACAAGGAATTCCAGCGCGCGGTAGGCCACGGGCGGCTGCTTGCCGAACCCATCCTCTGCGAGCCGATCGAGCACCTCGTAGGCGCCCATAGCCCGATGTTCTTCCAGCAGAATTTCCAGCGCGCGCTTGCGCACCGGGGTCAGACGCGCGCCCTTTTCGGCGGCGACAGCCTCGGCGCGCGCCAGCGTCGTGCCGGCGCATCGGCTGTGGTCATGCGGCGTGAAAGCCTTGGCGGAAGAGGTCGAAGATCCCACGAGAGCGTTACCTTATCACATTTCTTCTTGACGAGTGATTTTATAACATACATGTTCCGCTCCTCAGATCAAGTTGGACAGGAGACATCCGATGCGCCCCACCCTTCCCGTTCTCGTGAGCGCCCTCGTCGCGCTGCCCGCACTCGCCCAAGCCGAAGTGCCCAGCGTCGTCACCGATGTGCCGCCGGTGCAGTCTCTCGTCGCGCAGGTGATGGGCGATCTGGGCAAGCCCGAAGTGCTGCTCGGTCAGAATTCGGACGCGCATCACTATCAGCTCAAGCCAAGCCAAGCGCGCGATCTGCAGGATGCCGATCTCGTCTTCTGGGTCGGCCCGCGCCTGACGCCGTGGCTCGAACGCGCGATCGAGGGCGTCGGAGTGAAGGGCCAATCGGTCGAACTGCTTCACGCCCCCGGAACGACGCTGCGCAGCTTCTCTGCGCAGGACCCGCATGATCACAGTTCCGATCTCGACGAGGACGAGGATCACGCCGAGGCGGGGCACGACGACCACGCCGAGGTCGATCAGATGACCGATCCCCATGCGTGGCTCGACCCCGACAATGCGAAGCTCTGGCTCGGCCTGATCGCCGAAGATCTTTCCAAGGCCGACCCCGACCATGCCGACACCTACGCAGCCAATGCCAAATCGGCGCAGGCGCGGATCGAGACGCTCGACGCCAAGCTCAAGGCTGAGTTTGCGCCGGTCGCGGACAAGCCCTTCCTCGTCTATCACGCGGCCTATGGCTATCTGGCCG
Organism: Thioclava sp. F36-7; assembly: GCF_002020075.1. Classification (NCBI taxonomy): domain Bacteria; kingdom Pseudomonadati; phylum Pseudomonadota; class Alphaproteobacteria; order Rhodobacterales; family Paracoccaceae; genus Thioclava; species Thioclava sp. F36-7. Next base: position 171,016 of record NZ_MPZR01000001.1, read on the forward strand.
ATCATTACGGGCTGACCATCATGGGCGCGCTCTCGCCCAGCGACGCCTCGACCCCCGGCGCGGCCCATCTGGTGAGCCTGCGCGAAGAGGCCTCGGCGAAGGATGCCGTCTGCGCCTTCCCGGAGGCGAACCACGACCCGAAAATGGTCGAAATCCTCGTAGATGGCACGCCGGTGACGCTCGGCAAGCCGCTCGATCCGTCCGGCACCGCGCTGACCTATGGCCCCGGCCTCTATGAGGACCTGATGCAGGGAATGGCGGACACGATCACCGCCTGCCTGTCGCAGGGTTGATCCCGCACCACCTCCGTGCGATCTGATGCGCCATGGCTGATTGGATCGCACTTACGGAAGAATTCGGGCGCTGGCGCGCTGCACATGTCTCGGACGGGGCGGTGAGCGACCGCAAATCCGGGCCCGCCGCCCGCCCGCTTTTGCCCGACGGGGCCGCTGCGATCGTGGCGGCCTCCGCTGCAGGCCCTGCCCCGCGCGCCCTGCCCTGCACCCCTCGCCCCGAAGGCGCGCTGCCGCTGACCGAAATCGGCGGGCAAAGCTATCCGGCCCTGCCCGGCCTGATCCAAGACAGCGACGGCACCGAGATCACCGCCCCCGAGGCGGCCCGGATCGCCGGCATCCTCGCCGGCCTCCCGCAATTCGATGGCGTGATCTGGATCTGCGGCGCAAGCGCGATCTGGGCGCATATCTCGGCGGGCGAAGTGGTCAGCGCGATGCGCGCAGGCTCCGCCGCGATGCTGGCCGCTCTTGGCGCACCGCTGGAGGCAGGCGACGGGTTCGACGCAGCCCTCGCCGATACGCTTTCGCGCCCCGAGCGCCTCGCCCGCGAATTGGCGCCCCTCAGCCTCGGACGTCCCGCCCCGCGCGCCACTGGCGCCGTGCTCGGCGCGGAACTCGCCGCAGCGAAACCGTGGTGGCTCGGGCAAACCGTGCTCGCGCTGTCCTCCGCCTCCGCCCCCGGCTGGTCGGAAATTTGCGCCCGCGGCTTGCAAGCGCAGGGCGCGCAGGTCACTTTGGGCGACGGGGAGGCCGCGCTGATCGCGGGGCTGTCCGCGGCGCGCCGACCCGGCGCGTAACCGAGCGGCGAAAATAGGCGGCAGAGGATGGATGCATGAGTGAAACCGAACTGCCCGAAGCCTTCGCCGAACTCGCCCCCCGTTTCGGATTTTCCCGCCCCGCAGGCCGCTGCCTCGGCGCGATCTGGCGCGCGGCGCAAGCCCCCTCGGCCGACGATCTGGTGACGCAGCTTGGCTTATCTCGCTCCAATGTCTCGACCGCGCTGAAGGAGTTGCGCGATGCGGGTCTGGTGCAGGCCGCGCGCTCGCCGGGCTCGCGCAAGGATTTCTTCGTGGCGCCCACCGAGCCGTGGGAACTGGCACGTCTGATGCTGGCCGAGCGCGAGCGTCGCGTCATCGGCCCCGCGCGTGACAACCTTTCCGCACTTGAAGCCCGCAGCGCTGATCCGCGCGCGGCGGCCCTATGCGAGCTGCTCGACGCGGCCTCGGGCTACATCCAAGCGCTGATCCGCCTCGACCCGGCCGAGCTGGCCCGGCATATCGACCCCGCACGTGGCGGCGGCAAAGCCGAGAAACCCGCGCCTAAGACCTCCAAGAAGAAAAAGAAAAAAGCCGCGCAAAGCTGAGCGCGGCTTTTTGGTCTGAACGTCAGAAAACCGTTGCCCCGAAGCCTTTCTGCTCCGGGCCAACGGTCATCTCGCAGACCAACAGTTCAGAAGCTGTAGGACAGTCCGAGGCTCACGACAGGCTGAAGATTCGTGTCGAACTTGTAGGGCGCAATCGGGTTCGGAGTGGAGCTCCAGTCCACGTCCCTTTGCTTGGCGGATTCGAACCGACCGAGACTCACCAGGTCGACATTGCCCAGCACCTTGAGGTGCTCGCTCAGCTTGTAGCCGAGGCCCGCGCTGACCTTAAAGGCAAACTCGTTCTGCGCGTTGGAGCGAACTTCCGCATAAGTGCCTTCCGCAGCACGGTGGAACTTGTTGCGCGCCATGCCAACGGCCGCGCCGACTTGCCAATTCCAGTTCGGTGCGAAGTCACCCAAGTAATTGACGCCGACGAAGAGCACATCCGAGCTGAGCTTGCCTGAAAAGGGCGTTGCGGTAGCTCCATTGTAGGTGCCGGAGAAATCGGTTCCCCAGTCAGTGTCGCCGTATTCATATTTCCCATAGCTAACCTCGACCTGAAGATTAGGGTCGAGTTGATAACCGACGGCGAGTGCAAAGCTTCGCTTTGACCCGGTGTCGAGACCACCCATCGCCCCATGCGGGGCCGTGGGCGGATTGCCGGCCAGATCGTCCGAGGTCTTCATGCCCCCGCCGATCGTGCCGATCGCACCGGAGACATAAAAAGAAGGCTCACTCTGAGCGAGGGCGGGAAAGGCGAACAAAGCGATGAGCGCCAGTGCAGTCTTGTTCATCTCAGGCATACCTTGAAAGGAGTTGGAGCAGTTTCACAGATGTCACTCGCAAAAAATACGGGCCAGGTCGCCCTGGAAGTCAGACAGCTCGGAGCGTTTCGATCCGAGCATCCCGCACCTATAAAAAACGCGCGGAACTGGTTAGAATTCATAGTATTTTGCGCAATTATTAGGACGCAGAACGCACGAGGTTTTCACGGAAAAGCGGCACCTGTTGCACAATCGCCAGAAAATCCTCCCCCTGTTGCAACCCAGAATTGATCCGGGAGCTGCGACTTGTCGCTACAGGGGGCCCAAGCGTAAATCTGCATCAGAAAAGGGCGACCGCACCTCTGCGATCGCCCCCCCCGAAAGACCTTACTTACCTTGCTTCCTCACACCAACCGGCTCTGATCCCGCGCGGCCTTGATGAAGCCCGCAAACAGCGGATGTGGCGCGAAGGGCTTCGATTTCAGCTCGGGGTGGAACTGCACGCCGATGAACCACGGATGGTCCTTGTGCTCGACGATCTCGGGCAGGCGGCCATCGGGCGACATGCCGGAGAAGGTCATGCCGCATTTCTCCAGCGGCTCGCGATACTTGATGTCGACCTCGTAGCGGTGGCGGTGACGCTCTTCGATATCGGTCGAGCCGTAGACCTCGGCGACCTTCGAGCCCTCTTTCAGCGCGGCCGAATAGGCGCCCAGACGCATCGTGCCGCCCTTGTCGTCTGTCACCTTGCGCTCGACCCGGTGGTTGCCCTGCACCCATTCCTTGAGGTGATAGACGACCGGGGTGAAGCGCTTCTTGCCCGCCTCGTGGTCGAACTCTTCCGAGCCCGCATCGCTGACGCCCGCGAGGTTCCGCGCGGCCTCGATGACGGCCATCTGCATCCCCAGACAGATGCCCAGATAAGGCACGCCCTTTTCGCGCGCGAATTGGGCCGCCCGGATCTTGCCTTCCGTGCCGCGCTCGCCAAAGCCGCCGGGCACGAGGATCGCGTGGTAATTTTCCAGATAGGGCGCGGGGTCTTCGTTCTCGAAAATCTCCGCGTCGATCCATTCCGCCTTCACGCGGACCCGGTTCGCCATCCCGCCATGGGTCAGCGCCTCGGCGATCGACTTGTAGGCATCCTCCAGCTGGACATATTTGCCCACGATCGCCACGCGCACCTCGCCCTCGGCATGGTCGAGACGATCCATCACGTCTTCCCAGCGGCTCAGTTCCGGCTTCGGCGCGGGCGAGATGCCGAACGCGTCCAGCACTGCCTGATCGAGGCCCATGCGGTGATAGGCCAGCGGCGCCTCGTAGATCGACTTCAGGTCATAGGCCGGGATCACCGCCTCGGGGCGCACGTTACAGAACAGCGCGATCTTGCCGCGCTCTTTCTCCGGAATCGGCTGCTCCGAGCGGCAGACCAGCACGTCGGGCTGCAGGCCGATCGAGCGCAGTTCCTTCACCGAGTGCTGCGTCGGCTTGGTCTTCAGCTCGCCCGACGCCGCCAGATAGGGCAGCAGCGTGAGGTGCATGAAGATACATTGGCCGCGCGGGCGGTCCTGGCTGAACTGGCGGATCGCTTCGAAGAAGGGCAGGCCCTCGATATCGCCGACCGTGCCGCCGATCTCGCAGAGCATGAAATCGACCTCGTCATCGCCGACATCGAGGAAGTCCTTGATCTCGTTGGTGACGTGCGGGATCACCTGGATCGTTTTGCCCAGATATTCGCCGCGGCGCTCCTTCTCGAGCACATTGGTGTAGATCCGCCCCGAAGAGATCGAGTCGGTCTTGCGCGCCGAAACACCTGTGAAGCGTTCGTAGTGACCAAGGTCGAGATCGGTTTCGGCCCCGTCATCGGTGACGAAGACCTCGCCATGCTCGAACGGGCTCATCGTGCCCGGATCGACGTTGAGATACGGGTCGAGCTTGCGCAGCCGAACCGAAAAGCCGCGTGCTTGCAGCAATGCCCCCAGGGCGGCGGATGCCAAACCCTTGCCGAGCGACGAGACAACGCCGCCGGTAATGAAGACATAACGTGCCATGAAGACCCCCGTGATCTGCGAAATTCGAATGGTTTCCCTGCCCCAAAGAGGGTCAGGATCACGGGATTTAATGCTTACACGATTCGCGGCCTGCCCGCAACCAGACCGCAAGCTATTGAGTTTGGATTGGACGCACCCGCAACTTTTTGTGGGTGCGAACCGATTGTCGGCTGAAGTGACGGCTTAGTTGGCGGCGGGCGGCGTAACCGGACCGCTTTGCGTATCCGTCGTGGTTTCGCCCGCGTTTCCGCCGGTCGAGGAATCCGACCCGCTTGCCGGCGGCGGCATCACGACATCGAGCGACGGCGTCGAGCCGGTCGTGTCATTGGCCGGCGCGGTCTCTGCCGGAGCGCTCTGCTCGGGCGCGGCGCTATCGAGCACCGAGCTGCTGCCCGCTTTCTGCGCGGCCAGAACCGTCAGCGTCACCGAGGTCGCAAAGAAGCCAGCGGCCAGAACCCAGGTCACGCGAGTCAGCGCATTGGCCGCCTGCCGACCGGTCATCAGCCCGCCGACACCGCCGCCGGAGCTGTTGGACGACCCCATGCCGAGGCCACCCCCTTCGGAGCGTTGCAGCAGCACCACGCCAATCAGCAGCAGTGCGAGGATCAGATGGATCGAGAGAACGACGTTTTCCATGAACGGGTCGGGCCTTCTTTCTTGCGACGCGCCTATCTAGGCGGATGAGACTGAGGGTGCAAGGCCGCAGAGGTGGATTTTCGGCTTTCGCGGGGTCAAATCGGCACAGCCGCGCTGCCTGCCTGCGCCCTCCCCTTCGTTTTGGCCCCAATATCCCCGCCGGAGGCGCCTGCCCCCTCGCGCGCGCGTCACACGTGAATAGAGCGAACCACCTCTCGCAAATGCGGGCTTTCGCACCGCGCGCTCAGCCGCTATACCTCGCGCGGTTTTACACCTGCCAAGGAGAGAGCAATGGCCAATGTCGTCGTCGTCGGCGCCCAATGGGGTGACGAGGGGAAAGGCAAGATCGTGGACTGGCTCAGCGAGCGCGCGGATGTGATCGCGCGGTTTCAGGGCGGTCATAACGCGGGCCATACGCTCGTGATCGACGGCAAGGTCTACAAGCTCAACGCGCTGCCTTCGGGAGTGGTGCGGGGCGGCAAGCTCTCGGTGATCGGCAATGGCGTCGTGCTCGACCCGTTCCACCTTCTCGCAGAGATCGAGAAGATCCGCGATCAGGGCGTGGAGATCACCCCCGAGACGCTGATGATCGCGGAAAACACCCCGCTGATCCTGCCGATTCACGGCGAGCTCGACCGCGCCCGCGAGGAAGCGGCGTCGAAAGGCACCAAGATCGGCACTACCGGTCGCGGCATCGGCCCGGCCTATGAGGACAAGGTGGGCCGCCGCTCGGTCCGCGTGGCAGACCTCGCGGACGATGCGACGCTGGAGGCCCGTGTAGACCGCGCGCTGCAGCACCACGATCCGCTGCGCAAGGGCCTCGGCATCGAAGCGATCGACCGCGACGCGCTGATCGCGAAGCTCAAGGAAGTCGCGCCCGAGATCCTGAAATATGCAGCCCCCGTCTGGAAAGTGCTCAACGAGAAGCGCAAGCAGGGTAAGCGCATCCTGTTCGAAGGTGCGCAGGGCTCGCTGCTGGATATCGATTTCGGCACCTACCCCTTCGTGACCTCGTCGAACGTGGTCGCAGGTCAGGCCGCAGCGGGCACCGGTATGGGCCCGGGCGCGATCGATTTCGTGCTCGGCATCGTCAAGGCCTACACCACCCGCGTCGGCGAAGGCCCCTTCCCGACCGAGCTGGACGACGAAGACGGCAACCGCCTCGGCACGCGCGGCCATGAATTCGGCACCGTCACGGGCCGCAAGCGCCGCTGTGGCTGGTTCGATGCGGCGCTGGTGCGCCAGACCTGCGCGATCTCCGGCGTGAACGGCATCGCGCTGACCAAGCTCGACGTGCTCGACGGCTTTGAGACGATCAAGATCTGCACCGGTTATGAGCTCGACGGCGAGACGCTCGACTATCTGCCGACCGCCGCGGAAGAGCAGAAGCGCTGCGTGCCCGTCTATGAAGAGATCGAAGGCTGGGCCGAATCGACCGAAGGCGCGCGCAGCTGGGCCGATCTTCCGGCGGCGGCGATCAAATATGTCCGCCGGATCGAGGAGCTGATCGACTGCCCGGTCGCGATGCTTTCGACCTCGCCTGAGCGCGACGACACGATCCTCGTGACCGACCCCTTCGCGGATTGATCCGATGGCGCTGAGCTACAAGGCCCGACGCCGCCTCTCGCTGCTGGCCCTCGTCGTGGGGCTGCCCGCCTATATCGTCGTCGCGGTGACGGTGGTGAACTGGGCGGGCGCGCGCTGGGGGCGGCTGCCGATCTGGGCCGAGTTCGGCGTCTATGTCGTGCTTGGCTTGCTGTGGATTGCGCCGCTCAAGCCGATCTTCAAAGGCGTCGGCAAGGACGATCCCGACGATCCGTCGCAGCCGTGACACCCTCTGGCGGGCGCGCTGAAAAACGGGCAAATTAGCCCGATGACAAGCGCGCCCTGCCCCCTCCCGCCCGACAGTCTGACCAATTCCGACATCGCGGAACTGACCGCGTGGCGGCACCGTCTGCATCAGGACCCCGAGCTTTCCGGCGAGGAACGCGACACCGCCGCGCGGGTCGTCGCGATGCTGCTGCCGACCGCCCCCGACCGGACGCTGACCGAGCTTGGTGGGCATGGCGTGGCCGCGATTTACGAGGGGGCGGAGCCCGGCCCGACGATTCTCCTGCGCTGCGAATTGGACGCGCTGCCGATCCACGAGACCGGCACGCCGCCTTACCGGTCGAACTTTCCCGGCAAGGGGCATCTGTGCGGCCATGACGGTCACATGGCGATTCTCGCAGGCGTGGCGCGCTGGCTGTCGCGCAATCGTCCTGCGCGCGGCCGCGCGATCTTGCTGTTCCAACCCGCCGAAGAGACGGGCGCGGGGGCTGCGGCCGTGATCGCCGATCCGCGCTTTGCCGAGATCACGCCCGATCTGTCCTTCGCGCTGCACAACATGCCCGGCGTGCCCTTCGGGGCGGCGGCGCTGCAGGACGGGGTGATGAACTGCGCCTCGCGCGGCATGAAAATCACGCTCACCGGGTGGACCGCTCATGCCTCGCTGCCGGAAAGCGGCCTCTCGCCCGCCCCGGCGCTCGCCCGGCTGCTGAGCGATCTGACGGCGCTCGGCAACGATCTGCACCAGAGCGATCCCGATTTCGCGCGTGTCACGGTCACCCATGCGCGGCTCGGCGAGCCCGCCTTCGGCGTCGCGCCCGGCGCGGCGGAGCTTTGGGCGACCCTGCGCACCCAGCGCGATGCGGGGATGGCGGGGCTCGTGGAGAAAGCCGAGACGATGGTGCACGAGGCCGCCGATGCGCTCGGGCTGGAGCGCGAGATCACCTATCACGACGTGTTTCGCCATTGCGAAAACACCCCCGAAGCGAACGCCATCCTGCGCGCGGCGCTGCAAGCCGAGGGGATCGAGACCACCGAGACCGATCTGCCGATGCGCGCCTCCGAAGATTTCGGGCGTTTCGCCGATCATGGCCCTGCCGCGATGGCGCTTCTGGGCGCGGGCGACCGCCCGGCCCTACACAATCCCGATTACGATTTTCCCGACGCGCTGATCGCCCCCGGCTCGCGCGTGCTGATCCAGTGTCTGCGCGCGCGGCTGTACTGATCGAATGAGAAAGGGCGGCCCCGCAGGACCGCCCCTTCTGATCTGTCGCCGGGCTTACTGCCCCGAGGCCATCTTCGCCTCGTCCCAGTAGCGCGAGGCTTCGGTGATCGCATATTGGCCGCGCTTCACCTTGGTGATCTTGCCCTGACGCAGCAGGCGGCCGAAGACGCGCATCCGCTCTTCGCGCGGCACGTCAGCCGCATCGTCCATGACGGACAGCTTGCGCATGATCTGCGGCGGCGAGAAATGCGGGCGCCCTTCGACAGCCGAGGTATAGGCGGCGGCGGCTTCCAGCAGATCGGAGAGGCCCTGCGTGCCAAGGCTTTCCGCGAATTCGGCGAAGCTGGTCGCCTGCTCGGGGTTCATCGGCGTGGCTTCGGAGTCGTCGCCTTGGGCAGCGGCGAACTGACCTGCGGAGACGCGACGCGGACGGATCGCGGCGGCGGGCTGAGCCACGGGCTGCTCGACTTCCTCGACCTCCGAGGCTTCCTCCGCGTCGACGCGCTGCTCGGACACCAGCACCAGCGGCGCGGGGCGCACCGGATCGGGACGGCGCGATGCCGTCTCGCCCGAGCTGACCGGGCGGCGCGGGCGCACAGCCTGGGTCAGATCGGCGCGGTAGGGTTCGGACCCGTCTTCATCCTCGACGCCCCCTTTCGCGGTGTCCTGCCCCTTGGCCAGACGATCCGCAACGGTCGCGGCGACGGCGGCCTTGAGATGCGCGATCGCGGAGAAGCGGCGGCGGGTTTCGACCACTTCGGCCTGCTTGTCGGCCTCGGCCAGAAGGCGATCCACCTCGGCTTCGCGGTCGGTCTCTTCCTCGGAGAGCGACGCGGTCTCGCGTGCGGCAACCTCGGTCGGGGCTTCCGCCTCTTCCGTGTCTTCCGCATCGGCGGTCTCGACGGTTTCGGCCTCTGCCTCCGCGTCCTCGGCTTCGGTCTCGTCTGCGGCCTCGGCGTCAAATTCCGGTGCGAAGACGTCGGCGGAGATATCCTCGGCCTCATCCTCGGCCACGGTGTCGTCTTCCGACATCTCGGCTTCGGCTTCGGCCTCTTCGGCGATGATCGCGTTGCCCAGAACCAGCACGTTTTGCGCGTCGAGCGATGCGGTTGCCGGGGTCGCCTCGGGCTCTTCCGCTTCGGGCGCGGCGGCCTCGTCTTGCGTCAGAACCAGCGGCGCGTCGACCGACTCGTCTTCCAGATCGGACAGGTCGATATCGGGCAGCTCCAGGCCTTCGTAAACATCTGCCTGCGCAACCGCCTCGTCCGGGGCTTCGTCAGCCGTCTCGATTTCGGCGCCGGTGAAGAGGTTCTCCATCTGCAGCGCGGCGAGTTCGCGCATGAGATCAGCTTCGGCTTCGGGCGAGAGGCGCCCCGGCATCCGGCTATCGCGATCACCTTCATCCTGCGGCTGCTCTGCCTGCGGCGCGACCGGAGCAGGGCTGGCCTCCTCCGTCGTTTCGCTCAATTCGGCCGCCAGACGTGCGGCGAGGTCGTCATCCTCGGCTTCTGCTTCCAGCTCGGCCTCGGCTTCCACCTCTTGCTCGGCTTCGGCAGCCACTTCGGATGCCTGTTGCGCGCCGTCGCCGTCGATCTGCTCGGCAGCCGGGATCGCCTGATCCTCTGCACTGTCTGCCATGGCCGCGTCGTCGGTCTGCGCCGGAATCTCTTCCGAAGCGTCCGCAGCAACCTCCGCAGCCGCGGCTTCGATCGTTTCGCGGCGGCGTACCTTGATCACACGCGCGCGCATCCGCGGCGCGGCGGGCGCATCGGCGTCAACGGTGATGTCGGCCGAGGTCTCTTCGGTTTGTTCCTCGGCCTGTTCGACCGTTTCCTCTTCGGTCGCACCGAGTTCTTCGGCTGCGGCCTTGAGCGCTGCGATGCGCTTGGCACGCTTGGCCGAACGGCGCGCGCGGCGGGCCGCCTGACGGCGCCCCATCTGGTCGTCGGTCGGGCCAAACGCGGCTTCGGCTTCGTCGGCAGCGTCCTCTTCCGAGGCATCGGGTTCGGCTGCTGCGATGTCTTCGGCTTCAACCTCATCCGCTTCGGCGACGGGCTCTTCCTCGGTGACGACGTCTTCGTCTTCGCGAGCAACTTCCGCCACTTCTTCGTTTTCTTCCGCAATCTGTTCGAGCGCGGCCTCTGCCGAGGCTTCTTTTGCCACCTCCGCCTCGGGCATCTCGGCCTCGGGCTGCGTGGGTTCGGAGGCTTCGGGTTCGATTTCCTCGGCGCTCAGCGGGCCGGAAATGTCGAGGTCATAGCCGAAATCTTCGGCTTCGCTCGACGGCTCGGTCTCGAAGCGGTCCAGAAGCGCCTCGGGGACGGAAACGGGCTCGTCTTCCTCGGCAAAGCTGTCGGCCTGAACCACGCGGGCGCGGGCCACGGCTTCGCGGATACGTTGCAGCTTGGCGGCGACGGTTTCCGGCTGCGCGAAGCCTGCTTCGGGTTCGGCGTGCTGCGCCGCAACCTCGGCTTCGTGCTGCTCTGCGATCGGTTCGGGCGCGGCTGCCGGCTCAGGCGTCTCGGCGACCTTGGGCTGCGCGGGCGCTTCGGCGGCAGGCGCGGCTTCTTGCGGCACCTCCGACGTCACCAGCGGCTCTTCCTGAGCGGGTGCAGGCGCTTCGTCGGCTGCAGCCTCGCCACCCAGAAGGGTGTCTTGCTGGCGCAGAACCACGCCGTTTTCTTGAATTTTCGCTTCGACCCGGCGCTGAATTTCGCGCTCTGCGATACGGTGAAGCATCTCCGCATCGGGCTGGGGCGGCTCTGCACCAAAATACCGGTCGTCGGCAGCCAGATCGCGGAAATACTCCGCAATCGCCTTCATCGTGTTGAAAGGCTCATCAAATCCTTCCAAGGTGCACGAAAAGGTGCCGTAGGATACGGTCAGGATCTTGCTCGCACCAACCATGGACCACTCGCTTTCTATTGGACCTCAATGCGTCGACATTCCTGTCCAACTGGTTCTTTCGCGTGGACGAAAGAAGGCATTTGAAAGGTTTTTTACCGGTCTCGATTGTCTTTCTTTGCCACAATCGTCATCAATCAGCCCATGATTAGCAGTATTGTCCATTCGTCAACCGGGGTTTCGCTTCTCGGCGCCGGCGCAGTTAACCATGCGGATGTTGACGAAGCGTTGACAATCGCCCCCTGTCTCGTGGCCGCAGATGGCGGTGGAGATCGGGCCTTGTCGATGGGTCTCGAGCCCGAAGCGGTGATCGGCGATCTCGATTCCCTGTCGGATGCGGCGCGCACGACACTTGGCCCGCGCGTGCATCAGGTGGCCGAGCAGGACAGCACCGATTTCGCGAAATGCCTGCAACGGATCAAAGCGCCGTTCATCCTGGCGCTCGGCTTCACGGGGATGCGGCTCGATCACACGCTGGCCGCGATGACTGACCTGATCCGCACGCCGCACCGGGTCGTGATGCTGGCCGAGGAAGAGGTGATCTTCCGTTGTCCCCCGTCCCTTTCGCTGGATGTGACGGAAGGCACGCGGGTCTCTTTGTTTCCATTCGGCGAGGTAAAGGCGCGCTCGGAAGGGCTGCAATGGCCGCTGGACGGGATCGGCTTCACGCCCGCCGAGCGGGTCGGCACATCGAACCGGGCGACGGGGCCTGTGCGGATCATGTTGGAGGGGCCAGCCCTGATGATGCTGCCGCGCGAGGAATTGGCCGCCGCCCTGACAGGTCTGGGGATCGGCTGAGGCGCTAGCCCGCCTCGACCCGCAATGTCCCATCCAGCCACGGCGCTTCTTCCAGCGCCGGTCCGACCACGCGTTCTTGCAGCAACGCCCGCAGGCGGGCAGCCACTTTCGCGGGCCAATCGGCCATCATCCCGTCGCGCGCCGCCAGCACGATGCGTCGGGTCAGCGGCGGCCCGTCGAGCGGCGACAGCGCCAGCCCCGCGCGCGGCGCATGACGCACCGCCGAGGGCGTCAGGATCGTCCAGCCCCGCCCCGCCGCGACCAGCGCGAGGATCGCGGGATAGCTGTCGAGTTCCAGTTGATGCGGCGGTGCCTTGCCCGTTTGCGCGAGATGCGCGGCGATCTGGCGGCCCATCAGCGTGCGCTGGGAATAATGGATCAGCGGCAGCGGTGGATCGCTTTTCGCAGGTGCATCGGCGGGATGAATGGCGAGGAACGGTTCGGTCAGAAGCGGATGCAGCTCGATCCCATCGAGCGCCGCGCCCTGCGGCTCGGCGGCGACGGCGACATCCAGCCCGCGCGCTTCGAGCTTCGACAGCAGCCGGTGGCTCGGTCCGGTTTCCAGCTCGAAGCGGCACGTGCTGAGTTCGTCGGCCATGCCCGCCAGCAGAAGCGGCGTCACCTCGGCCTCGAAATCCTCGATCATGCCCAGCCGGAAACTCGTGAGCCCCGCCGGATCGGCCTGGCCCACCCCGGCGCGACCGCGGGCCAATTCGTCCAGCATCGCCTCGGCATGAGGCAGGAAGGCCCGCCCGGCGGCCGTCAAAGCGAAAGGCCGCGCCGAGCGGTCCACGAGCTCCGCGCCCAAAGCGCCCTCCAGACCCGCAAGCTGCTGGCTGACCGCCGAGGCCGAGACGCCCAGACGGCGCGCGGCGGCAGTAGTCGCGCCTTCTTCCGCCGTGGCCACGAAGACCTCGACCGCCCAAAGGCTGATGCGGGGATGGGCGGCGGGCATGGGAGGCTCCGTGATCGGGGAGGCGGTAAGGGTTGTGGCGCAGACTGCCCTGCCCCGCCCCGGCGCGCAAGCCATGCGGCATCCTGGGACATCGCGGACCATTGACGCCGACCGCGCCGCGGATAGCCTCGCTTTCATCCATCGCCCATCCCGGAGGAGTCGCGAGATGAAAGACCAGAGCTGGCAGGCCCGCGCCGACGCGCATAGCTTCTACGGTTTCACCGATCTGCCCACGATCCATGACCGCGGCGCGGTCGTCGTGACCCATGGCGAGGGGCCGTACATCTTCGACACCGAGGGGCGGAAATATCTCGACGCGAATTCGGGGCTCTGGAACATGGTCGCGGGGTTCGACCATCCCGGTCTGATCGAGGCGGCGCAGGCGCAATACGCGCGCTTCCCCGGTTATCACGCCTTCTTCGGGCGGATGTCGGACCAGACGGTGATGCTGTCCGAGAAGCTGATCGAGGTCTCGCCCTTCGCCGACGGCAAGGTGTTCTACACCAACTCCGGCTCCGAGGCGAATGACACGATGGTCAAGATGCTGTGGTTTCTGCATGAGGCCGAGGGCAAGCCGCAGAAGCGCAAGATCCTGACCCGCAAGAACGCCTATCACGGGGTGACGGCGGTCTCGGCTTCGATGACCGGCAAGCCCTACAACTCGGTCTTCGGCCTGCCGCTGCCGGGATTCCTGCACATCACCTGTCCGCATTACTGGCGCGAAGGGCAGCCCGGCGAGACGGAGGAGCAGTTCACCCAGCGCCTCGCGAATGAGCTGGAAGCGACGATCATCAAGGAAGGCGCGGACACGATAGCGGGCTTCTTCGCCGAGCCGGTGATGGGCGCAGGCGGGGTAATCACGCCGCCGAAGGGCTATTTCCAGGCGGTCGCGAAGATCCTCAAGAAATACGACATCCCGCTGATCTCCGACGAGGTGATCTGCGGCTTCGGGCGCACCGGCAACACATGGGGCTGCGAGACCTATGACTTCCAGCCCGACGCGATCATCTCGTCGAAGAACCTCACCGCCGGCTTCTTCCCGATGGGCGCGGTGATCCTCGGCCCGGAATTGTCGGACCGCCTGCAAGCGGCCTCCGAGGCGATCAAGGAATTCCCCCATGGCTTCACCGCCTCGGGCCACCCGGTCGGCTGCGCGATTGCGCTCAAGGCCATCGACGTGGTGATGAACGAGGGGCTGGCCGAGAATGTCCGGCGCCTGAGCCCGCGGCTCGAGGCGGGCCTCGCCCAGATCGCGCAAAACCCCAATATCGGCGAGCTGCGCGGCGTGGGCTATATGTGGGCGCTGGAGGCGGTGAAGGACCGCGAGAGCAAAACGCCGTTCGACGGGTCGCTCTCGGTCTCGGAACGCATCGCCAATGCCTGCACCGATCAGGGGCTGATCTGCCGACCCTTGGGGCAATCGGTGGTGCTGTGTCCGCCGTTCATCCTGACCGAGCCGCAGATGGACGAGATGTTCGAGAAGCTGGAAACGGCGCTAGAGAAGGTGTTTGCGGAGGTGGGGTGACCCGCCAAACCGCGAGATCACCTGCGTTCTGTCTTAGGCACCCCGACGCATAATTCAGTCCAACTGACGAAAATTATGCTATTTTCACCTCGCCCCCTGTGGGCGAGGTAAATTGCGTTGGTCGGAGGAACGCGCATGAGCCGTTTTCTCAGAGTACTTATCTGCGCCGCCCTGATCGCCCTCGGTGCGCTCTCGCCAACCTATGCCGCCGATAGCATCGGCAATGTCGGGAAGTGGAGCGTTTTCGAAGAGAGAAACGGCACCATGAAGACCTGCTGGACAGCGACGGCAAATGATCGGCGGGTTCTGCTGAATGGCTCGCTTCTCTATGTCGCGGTGACGAAGCACTCGGGCCGGCAACCGGAGCTGTCCGTCTATGCCGACCGACGGCTGCCCCGCTCTGGCGGACTGACCATCACGATCGGGCAGAGCAAATTCCGCCTGCGTTCGACAGGGCAATATGCCTGGCTGGATCAACGCACCGACAAGCTTGCGATCAACGCGCTAAAACAAGTTGAGGCGGCAGGCGGGAACGCAAATTTCACCGTCTCCATTCCGAACGTGGGTGTCTTCGACTTCTCCGCAAAAGGCTTCGCCGCCGCGTTGGACATGACATTGAAGCGATGCAGATGACGGCTGAGGATGCGTTTCGATTGGGTCGTTCGGACGCGTCTCACGTGGACCGGACGGAGGAACTGAAACGGGCCGCATCTTACGATGCGGCCCGGTGTCAATTTCATGCAGCGCCTGCATTGCGCCGACGCGGGCGACGCCGCTTCGGCGAGGCGTTGCCACCGGCATCGACCTTGGGCTTGGCGTCAGTGCGGGGTTTCGAGCGCGCCTGGGCCTGAGCTTGACCTTGCGGCTGCCCCTGCCCCTGCGGTTTGCCCTGAGACTTGCCGCCGCGACCCTTGTTGCCACCAGAGCGCGGACCGCCACGACCGCGGCCGCGGGCTGCGCGCGCCGAGGGACGCACGGCCGCAGACGGGCGTTCGCCGCTCGCGGTCGGGATCTCGATCTTCATCAGCTTTTCGATCTGCAGGAAGTTATCCGCCTCATCCGGCGAGCAGAAGGCGATCGCCTCGCCCTCGCGACCGGCACGCGCGGTGCGCCCGATGCGGTGGACGTAGGCGTCCGGCACGTCCGGCAGGTCGAAGTTCACGACATAGGACACGCCCGGAATGTCGATCCCGCGCGCGGCCACGTCGGTCGCGACCAGCACGTTGACCTTGCCATCGCGGAAGCCCTTGATCGCGCGATCACGCTGACCTTGCGATTTGTTGCCATGGATCGATTCCGCGTTGTAGCCGTCGGCGCGCAGGCTCTTCATCAGCTTTTCCGCGCCGTGCTTGGTGCGGGCGAAGACAAGCGTCAGCGCGCCCATATCGGCCGAGAGGATATCGCGCAGCTTGCGGGCCTTCTCGGCTTTGCTGTCGAGGAAGTGCACCGACTGGGTGATCTTGTCGGCGGCCTTGCCGGGGGGCGAAACCTGCACGCGCTTGGGATCGGTGAGGTAAGCCTGCGAGATTTCCTCCATCTGCTTCGGCATCGTGGCCGAGAACAGCAGTGTCTGGCGCGGCGTGCCAAGGCGCGACGCGATCTTGCGCAGCGCGTGGATGAAACCGAGGTCGAGCATCTGGTCGGCCTCGTCGAGCACCAGATGGCGGGTGTAGCGCAGGTCGACCGCGCCGCGATCCATCAGGTCGATCAGACGGCCCGGGGTGGCGACGAGAATGTCGTTGCCGCGATGCATCATGGTGATCTGACGGTTGATCGACTGGCCGCCGACGACGGTGGCGACATTCATCTTGGTGCCCTGAACGAGCCCCGCGAGGTTGTCGGCGATCTGGTTCACCAGTTCGCGGGTCGGCGCAAGGATCAGCGCCTTGCAGGTCTTGGGCGAGGGTTTGCCCTGCTGCGCCATCAGCTTGTCGATGAGCGGCAGGCCGAAGGCCAGCGTCTTGCCGGTGCCGGTCTGGGCGAGGCCCAGCACGTCATGGCCCGCAAGAACCAGCGGGATCGCTTTTTCCTGAATCGGGGTCGGCTGGGTGAATTTTGCGCGTGCGAGCGACTTGAGAATGGCCGGGGAGAGCCCCAGCGAAGAGAAATCGGACAATGCCTATCCTTTATGGCCGAGGCTCCCGACACGGGGATGCGCACGGCGATCAGCCCGGACGGGATTGTCCGGAGCGCAGGTTGACGCAGACCTCGGGACAGGCGGGCTAGTCCCGCGTGGTCCGGTCTTGCGTGTCAGAACCCTGCGTGAATGGGAACTCGGGAGGTATCGCCGATGCGCCTCTCTCGGGCGCGGCTTGCTCACGCGGCAGCGCGGCGATTGGGAGTAAATGCGCGTGGTGGCGCGAAAAGTCAAGGGGGAGCGTGTTTTGAGGACTTCCCTTCGAGTGATGCCCCGCCCGGGCGACCAGCCCGGGCCGCGCCCGACCTCCCCCCGGGAGGGCGCATCTACGCAACCTGCGCGCGCTCGGCCTTCGGGAGAGGTGGCACGATTAAGTGCAAACCACGTAGCGAGCATGCGCCCACCCGAGGTCGGGCGCAGCCCTCAGCACGAGTGAGGCAACCTCAGCAATTCGGCACGTTTACCGCCAGCCCGCCGAGGCTCGTCTCCTTGTAATGCTCGTGCATATCGCGACCGGTCTGGCGCATCGTCTCGATCGCGGCATCGAGCGGCACGAAATGCGTGCCGTCCCCGCGCAGCGCCAGCGAGGCCGCCGACACCGCCTTGATCGCGCCCAGACCGTTGCGCTCGATACAGGGCACCTGCACCAGCCCTTTCACCGGATCGCAGGTCATGCCGAGGTGATGCTCCAGCGCGATTTCGGCCGCGTTCTCGATCTGCTCAGGGCTCCCGCCCAGCACAGCGGCCAGCCCCGCCGCCGCCATCGCCGCCGCCGATCCGACTTCGGCCTGACAGCCGCATTCTGCGCCCGAGATCGAGGCATTGGTCTTGATCAGACCGCCAACCGCCGCCGCGGTCAGCAGGAAGTCGGGGATCTTCGCGGAAGAGGCCGAGGGCACATGATCGAGCCAATACCGGATCACCGAAGGCAGCACGCCCGCCGCCCCGTTCGTCGGCGCGGTGACGACTTGCCCACCGGCGGCGTTTTCCTCGTTCACCGCCATCGCATAGGCCGAGATCCAGTCATTGATCTGATGCGGCGGCGCGAGGTTCTGGCCCCAATCCGCCTTCAAGCTCTCGTGGATCGCCTTGGCGCGCCGCTTCACCCGCAGACCACCGGGCAACTCGCCCTCGCTGGTCAGCCCGCGCTCCATACAGTCGCGCATCGTGATCCAGATTTTCTCGAGACCTTCGTCGATCTCCTTCGGGCCGCGGAAACGCGCCTCGTTGCGCCGCTTCATCTGCGCGATGCTCTGCCCCGAGGCATGGGCCATCGCCAGCATTTCCTCGGCGGTCTTGAAGGGGAACGGCACCGGGCTCGGCGCGTCGCGGGCGGCATCGTCGACGGCGGCCAGTTCCGCCTCGGTGCGCACGAAGCCGCCGCCGATCGAGTAATAGACCTCGTGCATCAACACGTCGCCCTGCGCGTCGCGCGCCTCGATCACCATGCCATTCGCATGGCCGGGCAGAGACGTCTCGTAGTCGAAGATCAGATCGGCCTCGGGGTCGAAAGCCAAAGGCGGCAGGCCCTCAGGTTTCAACAGGTGGTCGCGCGCGTTGGCGGCCAGCAATTTCTCGGCCAGATCGTTATCGTAGCTCTCGGGCACCACGCCCGCGAGCCCGAGGATCGCCGCCCGATCCGTCGCATGGCCCTTGCCGGTGAAGGCAAGCGAGCCGTGCAGGCGCACCCGCACCCCATACGCGGTGAAGGGCGAGACCCGGAGCGCGTCGAGAAACCGCGCGCCCGCTACCATCGGCCCCATCGTATGCGACGAGGACGGCCCGACGCCGATCTTGAAGATATCGAAGACGCTCAGAAACATGCGACCTCCCTGCCCTGATTTTGGCCCAGACTGCCGTGTTCGCCCCCGGATCAACAGCCCCAAAACGACCCCGCCACGCGCAAAAGCAACATCGTTGACGCGATATTCAGGATTATCGCGCAGCCTGAGCGGCGAAAGGCTGTGGTGGGCACGATGCCGATTTTCGGTGCATGGCAATTTTCGGACCTGATCGTATCGGGCCCGGACCCGTTCGGGTCGAACGCGTTGGCGAATGCCGATGCGGTGGGTGCGACCAGCTTCACAATCGATGCCTCCGCTGCGGTGCAGATGATCGATCTGACCGATGACGACACCAATCTCGAGGATGCCGACGGCTCGCAGGAACTCACCGTCCCGATGACATTCGACGGCATCGCCTGGGGCGCGGGTGCGGCGGGCGATGTCGAAATCGAATACAGCTATGTCATCCGTCCGGCGGGCTCCTCCGATCCGGCCGACAATATCACGATCTTCGTGCTCGAATTCGAGGGCGACGTGCATGGCATCGCGTCATCTCACCGCCTTTTCGCGGGGCAAACCTATGAAATCGTCGCAATCGACAGCAACGATCCGGTCATTCCTTATAGCGATCTCGCGGTCTGTTTCGCGCGCGGCACCCGGATCGCGACGAAACTCGGCCCAGTCGCAGTTGAAGACCTGCGCCCCGGCATGAAGGTGCAGACCGCCGATAATGGCTATCGCGAATTGATCTGGACGGGACGCTGGCGGATGACGGGCCGCGACGGGAACGCGCCGATCCGCGTCGCGAAAGGCGCGCTTGGCAATGACCGCGCCTTCGAGGTTTCCGCGCAGCACCGGCTGCTGGTTCGCAGCCGCGCGGGAATCCTTGGCGGGCGGGAGCATCTGATCCCGGCCAAGGGGTTGCTCGATCTGCCGGGGATCGCCCGCGCGCCGCGTCCACGGATCGAATGGCTGCATCTGCTGTTCGAGGCGCATGAGATCGTTTTTGCGGACGGGGCGGCGGTAGAAAGCCTTCTGCCCGGCCCGATGGCGCTGCGCGGGGTCGACCCGCAAGCCGCCGCGCGGCTGCGCGGGTTGATGGCGGAGAACCCGCTCCTCACCCAGCCCGCGCGCCCGATCCTGCCGCCGGGACAGGCGCGACGCCACGCCAAGCAGGCAGGCGGGATGCGACAATTCCTCCTGCGCTGAAGACAGGCCGACAAAGCCCTCGCCTGAGCGCCCTTGATTGCATATAAGCGTCGGCAACTCAGACTGCCCATGAATGGAGTGCCAAATGGCTGCCGACCTCTCCCCGATCGACAAGGCGAAATTCGCCGCCGCCCGCCGTGCCGTTGACCTCGTTGAAGACGGGATGCGTGTGGGCCTCGGCACCGGCTCGACCGCCGCATGGATGGTGCGCTGCCTTGGCGAGCGTATCCGCGACGAAGGGCTGCAGCTGATCGGGGTGCCCACCTCGACGCGCACCGCCGATCTCGCCCGCCAGGTCGGCATCAAGGTCGTGGCGCTCGACGAAGCGAAATGGCTCGATATCACGATCGACGGGGCAGACGAATTCGACCCCGACCTGAACCTGGTGAAGGGTGGCGGCGGCGCGCTGCTGCAAGAAAAGATCGTGGCCACCGCCTCCGATCAGATGGTCGTCATCACCGACGCCTCCAAGGAAGTGAACCATCTGGGCGCTTTCCCCCTGCCCGTCGAGGTCGTCCCCTTTGGCTGGCAGGTCACCCGCGCGCTGATCGAGGAACTGCTCGACTCGATGGACGTGATGGGTCGCCAGACCTCGCTGCGCCTGAACGGCCAGCAGCCCTTCGTGACCGATGAGGGCAATTACATCGTCGATCTGCATCTCAACCGCATCGGCAACCCGCGTCAGCTGGCGCTGGTGCTGAACCAGATTCCCGGCGTGGTCGAGAATGGCCTGTTCATCGACATCTGCGACAAGGTCATCATCGGCGGCACCGACGGCAAGGTCGAAATCCGCGACATCAATGAGGGCACGGTGGCCAACGAGACCATCGAGTTCGCCGAGGACGAGAATATCTTCCGCGATATGGACTGATCTTGGCGCCGGACGCGCGCCTCGGGGATGCAACGCTGTGACGCATCCCCGCCTTGCGCGCGTCTTTCCGTCCCCGCCTTGCTCCTGAGCGCATGGACCGCTAAGCCAAGACGCAAGGAATATCAGGAAGGAAGGCGCCCCCATGAGCTTCGACTACGACCTTTTCGTCATCGGCGGTGGCTCGGGCGGGGTGCGCGCGGCCCGGATTGCCTCGGGCCATGGCGCGCGCGTCGCACTGGCCGAGGAATACCGGATGGGCGGCACCTGCGTGATCCGCGGCTGCGTCCCGAAGAAACTGATGGTTTTCGCCTCGACTGCTCCGGCGGCCATCGAAGACGCCCGCGCCTATGGCTGGAGCGCGGATGCAGGTCAGTTCGACTGGCCGGGTTTCCGCGGCAAGCTGGATGCGGAGCTTGACCGGCTCGAAGCGATCTATCGCAAGGGGCAGGAAAACGCGGGCGTGAAGGTCTTCGACCAGCGCGCCACCGTGTCTGGCCCGCATGAGGTCACGCTGGCTGACGGCACGAAGATCACCACCAAGCACATCCTCGTCGCGGTCGGCGGGCGGCCCTTCGTACCCGAATTCCCGGGCTGCGAACTGGTGATGACCTCGAACGACATCTTCAAGCTCGACACCCTGCCCAAGCGCATCCTGATCGTCGGTGGCGGCTATATTGCGTGCGAATTCGCCTGCATCCTCAACGGATTGGGCGTGGAGGTCACGCAATACAACCGCTCGCCCCTGCTGCGCGGCTTCGATGGCGAGGCGCGCGATCTGATCGTGGATCAGATGCAGGCGAGCGGCATCGACATTCACACTCATGTCGTGATCACCGAGATCGAGAAGACCGAGAACTGCCTGAAAGTCACCTGCGGCGACGGGCGCGAAGACGAGTTCGACGCAGTACTCTACGCGACGGGTCGCACGCCAAACACCGAAGGGCTCGGCCTCGAGACTGCGGGCGTGGAGCTGGGCGAGCGCGGCGAGGTCATGGTCGACGAATGGTCGCAGACCAACGTGCCCTCGATCTTCGCGGTGGGCGATGTCACCGACCGCATCAACCTGACCCCGGTCGCGATCCGCGAGGGCCACGCTTTCGCCGACACCGTCTTCGGCGCCAATGCCCGCGCCTCGGATCACGAGCTGGTGGCCTCGGCCGTCTTCACCCAGCCCGAATTCGGCACCGTCGGCATCACCGAGGAAGAGGCAGAAGAACGCGGCAATGCCGAGGTCTACGTCTCCAGCTTCCGGCCGATGCGCTCGAGCTTTGCGGGCTCCGACGCGCGGGTACTGATGAAATTGATCGTTTGCCGCGAGACGCGCTGCGTGCTGGGCTGCCATATCGTGGCCCCCGAAGCAGGCGAATTGATCCAAATGGTCGGCATCGCCGTCAAAATGGGGGCAACCAAGGAACAGTTCGACGCGACTTGCGCGGTCCACCCGACCATGGGCGAAGAGCTCGTGACCATGCGGAACCCTGTAAGACATTATTGAAATCACGGAAAAGATACCCAACTGTCCGACAAGATAACGGAAAGGTGAGGAGCATATGAGCAACGGAGGCCCCTGGGGCGGCGGAGGCGGTGGCGGCGATGACCGCGACGACGACCGCGAAGACAAGCGTCCCGGTCAGCGACGTCCCGGCGAGGGCGGACAGATCCCGGAAATCGAGGAATTCATGCGCAAGGGCTCTGAGCAGCTCAAGGTGCTGATGGGCGGCAAGGGAGGCGGCAATCGTCCCAACCGTCCCAATGGCGGCGGAGGCGGCAAGAGCCCCTTCCCGGCAAAGACCGCGGTCGTCATCGGCCTCGTGGCTCTGGTTGCGATCTGGCTCGGCTCCTCTCTCTACAAGGTGAACCCGGAAGAGCGCTCGGTGGAGCTGATGTTCGGGCGCTACTACGCGACCAAAGGCCCCGGCCTGAACCTCGCGCCGTGGCCCTTCATCACCTATTCCAAGGTTCCGGTGACGCGCGAACAGACCGTCGATATCGGTTCGGGCCGCGCAGGCACGAACGATACCGGCCTGATGCTGACGGGCGACCAGAATATCGTCGATCTCGAATTCCAGGTGGTCTGGAACATCAGCGATCCGGCGAAATACCTGTTCAACCTCGGCGATCCGCAGGACACGATCCGCGCGGTGTCGGAATCGGCGATGCGCGACATCATCGCACGTTCGAACCTCGCGCCGATCCTGTCGACCGCACGTGGCGAGATCGCGGGCGATCTGCGCTCGGCGGTGCAGAACACGCTCGACAGCTATGATGCAGGCATCAACATCGTTCGTGTGAACTTCAACCGCGCCGACCCGCCGCGCGAGGTGATCGACAGCTTCCGCGAAGTGCAGGCCGCCCAGCAGGAGCGGGACCGCCTCGAGAAGGAAGCCGACGCCTACGCCAACAAGGTCACTGCAGGCGCTCGCGGTGAGGCCGCTCAGGTCAAGGAAGAGGCCGAAGGCTACCGCGCGCAGATCGTGAACGCAGCCGAAGGTGATGCCGCGCGCTTCAACTCGATCCTCACGGAATACGAGAAAGCGCCCGAAGTGACCAAGCGCCGGATGTTCTACGAAACCATGGGCAAGCTGCTGCAGAACGTCGACAAGGTCGTCGTGGACACCAAGGACGGCGCTGGCGGCGTCGTGCCGTATCTGCCGCTGGATCAGCTGCGCAAGAACTCCAGCTCGGCGTCCAACACCACCAACTCGACCGCTAACACGGGAGGAAGCAACTGATGCGCGGACCTATCGCAATTGCCGTTCTCGTTGTTCTCATCTTCCTCGGACTGAATTCGGTCTTCGTGGTGGACGAGCGTGAAAAGGCCCTCGTGCTGCGCTTCGGTGAGGTGCAGCAGGTGAAGACCGAACCCGGTCTCGGGTTCAAGATTCCGGTCGTGGACACCATCGTGAAATACGATGACCGCATCCTGAGCCTGACCACGCAGCCGCTCGAAGTCACGCCCGAGGACGACCGCCGTCTCGTGGTCGACGCCTTCGCCCGCTGGCGCATCGTCGACGCGGTGAAATTCCGCGAAGCGGTGGGCGCAGGTGGTGAGACGACCGCAAAGAGCCGCATCGACGGCATCCTGAACAACGCGATCCGCGAAGTTCTGGGCTCGGTCCCCTCGACGGCTGTGCTGTCGGATGACCGGACGCCGCTGATGAACCGCATCCGCGATCTGGCACGGCGCGAGGCGCTGTCGCTGGGCGTGGACGTGATCGACGTGCGTCTGACGCGCACCGATCTGCCCGAGCAGAACCTCGCCTCCACCTATGGCCGGATGCGGGCAGAGCGTGAACGTGAGGCCGCCGACGAGCGCGCCCGCGGCGCAGAAGCCGCACAGCGTATCCGTGCAACCGCCGACCGTACCGCGGTCGAGGTCACGTCCGAGGCCAAGAAACAGGCCGAGATCGTGCGCGGTGAAGCCGATGCGCAGGCCAACAAGGTCTATGCGGATGCTTACGGCAAGGATCGCCAGTTCTTCGCCTTCGTGCGCGCGCTGCAATTCTACGCGCAATCGATGAAGACGCAGACCTCGTCGCTGGTGACGCAGCCCGACAGCCTCTACTTCGATTACGGGCGCTTCCTGCGCTCGATCGGGGAGAACCCGGGGCCCGAAACCGGTGCAGGCCGGGGCAGCGCATCTGCGAGCCAGGTCGGCCAGTGATGGCGATGCTTCTGACCGGTCTGGGACTGGTCCTTGTGATCGAGGGGCTGGCGCTTGCGCTGGCCCCTTCGCGTATCGAGGAGGCGCTGGATATGCTGCGCGCCATGTCGGCGGGCCAACGTCGCGCCCTTGGCCTTGCGGCTCTGGCGATGGGTGTGGCGATCCTCTGGGCGCTGCGGCAGTTCGGATAATCGCCCCCGCGCCCGCGCCTCAAACGCAAGAGAGCGCGGCTTCAGCCCCCTGCGACGCAATTTCCTGTCGTGAATTTTGGCGAATAACTTCCCTTCGCCCCTCCCTGCTCCTACATTTCAAATCAAAGAGAGCATCGCGCCGGTCTTCCGCACCGGCGAAGCAAGGGAGAGCCATATGACAATCCTCACCGGACCCGGATCCATGCTGCGCGCCGGATTGAGCGCCGCCACGCTTGCCGTGGCGCTCGCCTGCGCCCCTCTGGCCGGGCCCGCCTATGCCCGCGCCGCCCCGGAAAGCTTTGCCGAACTCGTCGATCAGGTGTCCAATTCGGTGGTGAATATCACCACCTCGACCACGGTGGCCGCGCCGACCGGCGAAATGCCGAACTTCCCGCCCGGCTCGCCCTTCGAGGATCTGTTCCGCGATTTCGGCCTGCCGAACCCGAACGCCCCCAATGGCCCGAACGGGCGGGGCGCGCCGCGTCGCTCGAACGCGCTCGGCTCGGGCTTCGTGATTTCGGAAGACGGCTATATCGTCACCAATAACCACGTCATCGAAGACGCCGACGAGATCGAGATCGAATTCTTCTCGGGCAAGCGGCTCGACGCGAAACTGGTGGGCACCGATCCGAAAACCGACATCGCGCTGCTGAAGGTCGAGAGCGATTCCCCCCTGCCCTTCGTCGCCTTCGGCGACAGCGACGCCGTGCGCGTCGGCGACTGGGTGATGGCGATGGGCAACCCGCTGGGTCAGGGCTTCTCCGCCTCGGCCGGGATCATCTCGGCGCGCAACCGCGAGCTGTCCGGCAGCTATGACGACTATCTGCAGACCGATGCCGCGATCAACCGCGGCAACTCGGGCGGTCCGCTCTTCGACATGGAAGGTGAGGTCGTCGGCGTGAACACCGCGATCCTGTCGCCCAATGGCGGCTCGATCGGGATCGGCTTCTCGATGGCGTCGAACGTGGTCGCGAAAGTAGTCGAACAGCTCAAGGAATATGGCGAGACGCGGCGCGGCTGGCTGGGTGTGAAAATCCAGGACGTCACCGCCGACATGGCCGAGGCGATGGGGCTCGAGGCCCCCGAAGGCGCGCTTGTCTCCGAAGTGCCCGATGGCCCCGCGAAAGAGGCCGGGATCGAAGCGGGCGACGTGATCACCTCCTTCGATGGCGGCGAGGTCAAGAGCACCCGCGATCTGGTGCGTCGCGTGGCCGACGCCCCGGTGGGCGAGAAGGTCCGCGTGACCGTGATGCGCGATGGCGAGGCCAAGACGCTTCTGGTGACGCTGGGCCGTCGCGAAGCCGCCGAGGGCGAACAGCCCCCGAAGGCCGTTCAGGCCCCGCAGGAGGTCGAGAAGGACATGCTCGGCCTGACCGTGACGCCGCTGACGGATGACCTGCGCACCGAGATGGGTCTGACGAAAGAGGCCAACGGCCTCGTCATCAAGCAGATCGACGAAACCTCCTCGGCCTATGAGAAGGGTCTCCGCGTCGGCGATCTGATCACAGAGGTCGGGCAGAAGCCGGTCTCCGCGGTCGATGACTTCGAAGAGCGCGTGCAGGCGGCGAAGGATGCGGGGCGCAAGTCGATCCTGCTGTTGATCCGCCGCGCTGGCGAGCCGCGTTTCGTGGCCCTCCCCGTGGAGTGATCCGCACCGCTCAAAACGGTAGAAAAGGCGCCCCGCGGGGCGCCTTTTTCAGTAAATGGTGCGCGTGAGAACGTTGAAGGCTCGAAGCGCAATGGCCGCTTCGAGCCCTTTCTACCATTCGATTGACGCGCGATCGTTCCGACGATATTTCGAATTTCATGGAAAACACTACGATCATCGCAACGACCTGGTGGCTGGCCTCCTGACAGGGTGGCCGGATGACCAAACGTATTCCGAGGCCGCCGCATGGGCGGCCTTTTGTTTTCCAGGCTTCCTGATGCGCGGCCTCTCATTTCATGAGAAGACGCAAATGAACAGACAGACCATTCTGACAGGCGACCGCACCACGGGGCCGCTTCACATCGGGCACTATGCAGGCTCACTTGCAAACCGGCTGCGCTACCAGGACAGCCACGAACAGTTCCTTCTGCTGGCAGACACCCAGGCCCTGACCGACAACGCGCATGATCCAGAGAAAGTGCGGCGCAGCGTGTTCGAAGTCGCGCTGGATTATCTGGCCGTCGGCATTGATCCCAGTCGCACGGCCATCTGCCTTCAATCGCATCTTCCGGCGCTGGCCGAGCTGTCGATGCTCTACCTGAACTTTGTCACGGTCGCGCGGCTTGAACGGAACCCGACGATCAAGGATGAAATCCGCGCGCGCGGGTTCGGGCGCGATATTCCCGCCGGATTTCTCTGTTATCCGGCGGCCCAGGCGGCAGATATCACCGCCTTCAAGGCGACTGTCGTTCCGGTCGGCGAGGATCAGGCCCCGCTTATCGAGCAAACGAACGAGATTGTTCGTCGCATCAATGCAACGGCAGGTCGCGCCGTGTTGCCCGAGGCTCGGGCGATCATCCCCAAGTCAGGCCGCTTGCCCGGTGTCGATGGCAAGGCCAAAATGTCGAAATCCGGTGGTAACGCCATTGCTCTGTCCGCATCGTCGGCGGAGATCCGAAGCGCTGTTAGGGCGATGTTCACCGATCCGAGCCACCTGCGTGTCGAAGACCCGGGCTGCATCGAAGGCAACGTCGTCTTCACCTATCTCGACGCCTTCGATCAGGACCAGGACGAGCTTGCCGAACTCAAGACACAGTATCAGCGCGGCGGGCTTGGCGATGGCAAGATCAAGGCGCGTCTGGACGGTATTCTCCAGGACCTCATTGCCCCAATTCGTGAGCGCAGGGCACAGCTCTCCGAAGACCGGGGATACGTTCTTGAGGTAATCAAAGAGGGCACGGAACGGGCGCGTCAGCGAACCGAGGCGACAAAGCGCGAGGTGGTGAATGCCTTGGGTCTGTTCCAGCTGTAGGTGAGCGGGGGCGGGCGATCCGGACTAAGGTGCGTTTCGTCCGCTTAGCCGAAATCCGCCGCAGACAGATCTCGAAGTTCCCGTCGGGAGCTGCTGATCGACATGGCGTTGCGCCTACAATGCGTCCGGCCCCACGCTGCACCAGTTACTGCAAAGGGCAGCCCCCCGGGGCGCCTTTTTCATGGCGCCGCTTCGCGCGCCAGCACCCGGCGCGAGGCGATCGTCAGGCTCCCGGCTGCGATCACGCACCAGACCGCCATGCCCAGCATCTGCGTCGGCAACTCCACTCCCATATCGATAAGCACGCCCGTGATCCCCGGCCCCACGGCGGTCGAGAGCACCATCGAGGCCACGATGATCGCGCGGATGCCCCCGAGGTTCTTCACCCCGTAGACCTCGGGCCAGAGCGCGCCCATCAGCGTGCCGGAAAACCCGTTCGACATGCCAAGCAGCGCCATGAAGACATAGACACCCCAGACCGGCGTGACCAAGGCGACCGTCAGCGAGGCAAGCGTCAGCGGGGCCAGCACGAAGGGCAGCAGGCGCAGCGCTCCGAACCGGTCGATCAGCCCGCCGCAGACGAAGCCGAAGCCCACTGTCGCGAGGGACATCACCGGGAAGGCCGCCGCGAAGGCGAGCGGGGAATAGCCGCGCAGCTCGGTCAGGTAGCCTTGGTGGAAGAAGATCACCGTGCCGATGAAGGGCGGTGCGAGCAGCCCCGCCAGCAGCATGTAGAGGACCGGATCGCGGATCACCTCCGCACGGGTCCAGTCGCGGGCGGTGCCCGAGGCGCTCGATTGCACCTCGGTCGCGTTGGGCACCCGCTCGACCTGCATCAGCTGCATCAGGAGCGGCCAGGCGATCAAGACCAGCACCCCGGCCGAGAGCCACCACGCGAGATGCCAATTGCCGCTCGCCTGCGCGATCAGCACCACCAGAACCGGCAGCAGCGCAGAGCCGAAAGGCTGGCCCGGGACGATCAGCGACATCGCCTTGCCGCGGCTCGCGACGAACCAGCGGCCGATCTCGGTGAAGGCGATCTCGGTCATCATGCCCTGCCCGAAAAGCCGCAGCATGTAGATCGCCACCGTCAGAAAGATCAGGTTCGGCGCGAGCGTGATCCCGACACAGGCCAGCGCGAGCAGCGGAATGGTAAAGCGCACGACCTTCCAGCCGGGCATCAGGTCGAGCGTGCGCCCGAGGAAGGGCAGCGTCGAGGCCGAGGCCAGTGTCGCCACCATGTAGAGCGCCCCGAAGGTGCCACCCGACAGACCGAACGTGGCCCGGATGTCATTGCCCGACAGGCCGATGAAGAAGGTCTGCCCGAAGGAGGAGAACAGCGTCAGCAGGAACCCCGCGCCGAGCCAGCGGGCATTGTCGCGCATGAAGCGCAGGTTGCTGCCGAAAAGCTTTTGCATGATGCCCCCTGATCCCTTGGTCCCCGGTTAGAGACCGTTCCCCCCGTGGGCACAACCCCGCCGCCTGCGCAAAGGTCTGTGCGGCGATGCTATGGCAAGCGCAGGCGGGTTCACTCCGACCAGATATAGAGCCCCAGTTCCTGCGCGGCGCGGACCGAGAGCGTCGGGCTGTCGAGGCCGCGCGGCGCTTGATAGGCCGCGATCGCGCGGCCCGTCGCCGGGTCCAGCTTGCCGTCGGCGGGGCCAGAATAAAGCCCGCGCAGCGCCAGCGCACGCTGGGTCATGGCAACGAAAGCGGGCGTCAGATCCTCCGAACAGACGGATTCGAAATAGCGCGGCTTGCCGCTATCGACGAGCTTCTGCCCGCTCAATTCGCGATAGATCGCGGGCTGGGTGACCTTGCCGGTCTTCGGATCGCGCTGTTCGGGGAGCACCTGCACCTGCCCGGTCACGGTCTCGACCTTGGCCGGGCCTTTGAGTTGGGTGAAACATCCCTGCGCGTCGTCGGCGGGCGGGCGGCTTTGCAGCACATGGGCGAGCGTCTTGGCGGGCGGGTCCTTCGGTGTGGCCTCCGAACCCTGCGCTGTGGGCTGACAGCCCGCCAGCCCCATCGTCACACCCAGCGCCACCAGCACCGCCCGCACCGTGCCGAAGTTTTCAGCGATCTGCCGCATTCTCGTCTCCGCCTGCCTTGGGCCGGCACACTAGCCGATATCTACGCTGCGGCAATCCCTTGCCCGTGACAGCCCACCTCTGGCCAAATCGCCGAAAGCAGCTTAGATCACTTGCGACCGGCCCCGCCGGCAAGCGCGTTTTGATTACGAACAAGAGGCCCCGAGCTATGGCGAAAATCACCTATGTCGAATTCAACGGCACCCGTCACGAGATCGACGTGAAGCCCGGCATGACCGTGATGGAAGGTGCACGCGACAATGGCGTGCCCGGCATCGACGCCGATTGCGGCGGCGCCTGCGCCTGTTCGACCTGCCATGTCTATGTCGACAAGGACTGGATCGAGAAACTGCCTCCGCGCGATCCGATGGAAGAGGACATGCTCGATTTCGCTTACGAGCCCGATCCCGTCACCTCGCGCCTGACCTGCCAGATCAAGGTCACGGACGAGCTCGACGGCCTGATCGTCAACCTTCCCGAAAAGCAGATCTGATGCGACGCGCGGTGGCCCTCGCTTGCGCGCTGGTCACCGCTGCCGCCCTGCCCGCGCGGGCCGAGATGTCGGTCGCCGCGCAATTCACCGAGCCGACGGACCGCTATGGTCACGGCGCGCTCGGCCCCGATCATGAATTCGCAAATCTCCAGATCGACGTGACCCGCAAGGCGGGCAATCCCAAGGGTCTGTTCTCAGGCCACAGCACGTTGACCTACGAGCTGCGCCTCGACCCCGACATGGTCTATGAGGACACGAGCCCGCGCCTGAGCGATCTCGACGGCGATGGCATCGCCGAGGTGATCGTGGTGCAATCGCATCTGAAGTTCGGCTCGCGGCTTCTGGTGCTCACGGTGAAATCGGGCAAGCCGGAATTCCTCGCCGCGACCGATTTCGTGGGAGAGCCGAACCACTGGCTCGCGCCCATCGGCATCGCGGATTTCGATGGCAACGGGCATCGCGACATCGCGCTGATCGACGCGCCGCATCGCTTGGGCGTTTTGCGGGTTTTCGAATATCGTGACGGCGCCTTGCACCCGACCTTCGCGGGCGGGCAGTTCACCAATCACCGTTTCGGCTCTGACACGATCCTGGGCGGGGTGCGCGATTGCGGCTCTGGTCCCGAGATGATCGTCGCCAGTTTCGACTGGTCCGCGTTGCTGTCGCTCTCTGTCACGCCCAGACAAACCGTGGCATGGACACGCCTCGGCACCGACACCTCGCCCGGCGGTTTCGCGAAAGCGCTGAACTGCAACGGCTGAGCCCTCCCGCACCGGCCTCGGGAACCGCCCTGCCCCCGCCCATGTTACCCCTGCATCACGACACCGGCGCGCGGTCGTTCCTCCCCGTCGCGCGCCCCGATGCAGGATCCCAGCCATGGCCGACGCCCAAGCCTCCGAAGAAAAGCCGATTGCCGTCTATGGCGCGCTCGCCGCGAACCTTCTGATCGCCATCGCGAAATTCGTGGCCGCAGCCTTCACGGGTAGCTCGTCCATGCTGGCGGAGGCGTTCCACTCGGTGGTCGATACCGGCAATGAGGGTCTGCTGTTGCTGGGCCA
Source organism: Thioclava sp. F36-7 (assembly GCF_002020075.1). Classification (NCBI taxonomy): domain Bacteria; kingdom Pseudomonadati; phylum Pseudomonadota; class Alphaproteobacteria; order Rhodobacterales; family Paracoccaceae; genus Thioclava; species Thioclava sp. F36-7. The sequence continues at coordinate 201,811 of NZ_MPZR01000001.1, forward strand.
CAAGCGCAGCAAGAAGGAACCGGACGAGAAACACCCGTTCGGCTATGGCAAGGAGCTGTATTTCTGGTCGCTCGTCGTCGCGATGCTGCTGTTTGCGATCGGCGGCGGGCTCTCGATCTATGAGGGCATCGTCCATATCCAGAGCCCCGAACCGATCGAGAAACCGATCTGGAATTATGGCGTACTGCTCGTGGCCTTCCTCGCCGAGGGCACCTCCTGGGTCATCGCGATCCGTGAGCTTCTGAAGCAGCGCAAACCGGGCGAAGGCTATTTCAAGGCCTTCCGCCGCTCCAAGGATCCGTCGATCTTCGTCGTCGTCGCCGAGGACAGCGCGGCCCTTCTGGGTATCCTCGCCGCAGCGCTTGGCGTCTATCTCTCGGTGACGTTCGAGAATCCGTTCTTCGACGGCGCGGCCTCCATCGTCATCGGCCTCATCCTGATCGTCGTCGCGATCATCCTCGTCTACGAGACCCGCGCGCTGATCATGGGCGAGGCCGCAGACCGCGACGTGCGCAAATCGATCCGCGAGATCGCGACCGGGTTCGACGAGGTCGCAGAGGTCAAACGCCTCCTAACGATGCATTTCGCGCCCGATCAGGTGCTGGTGAATATAGAGCTGAAGATGAGGAACGGCCTCTCGCCCGAAGCGATCTTCCACGCGGTGGAGGCGGTGCAGAAGAAAATCCACGAGGCCCATCCGGAGGTTTCGAGCGTTTTCCTCGAAATCGAATCCCTGCGCGGCACGCAGCCCGAAAACGCGGCGGCCTGAGGCCGCGCGCCGCGCCCCTGACGCGATGCCGCTTTTCACCGCAACGCCGTCGCTTTCTCCCGCGCTCCTCCCCGGAGTCGGGGTGATTGTGTCCCCACCCCCGGCGCGCTAGGAAACCGGGCGAAAGATCAAAAGGGATGCGACATGACCCAGACTGCCGACGCTTACGTTCTCACCGTTGCCTGCCCCTCGACGCGGGGGATCGTCGCGGGGATCGCGAACGTGTTGGCCGATCAGGGCTGCAACATCACCGACTCGCATCAGTATGACGACCCGAAGACGGGCCAGTTCTTCATGCGCGTCAGCTTCGTCTCCGAGAAGGGCAAGGATGCCGAGGCGATCCGCGCCGCCTTCGAGCCGGTCGCCAAGGATTTCGAGATGGACTGGGCGGTCCGCGACTCCCGCGAGAAGATGAAGGTTCTGGTGATGGTGTCGAATTTCGGCCACTGCCTGAACGACCTTCTCTATCGCTGGCGCATAGGGGCGCTGCCGATCGAGATCGTGGGCGTGGTGTCGAACCACATGACCTATCAGAAGGTCGTCGTGAACCATGACCTGCCCTTCCACCACATCAAGGTAACGAAAGAGAACAAGCCCGAGGCCGAGAAGCGCCTTCTGGACGTGGTCGATGAATCGGGCGCGGAACTGATCGTGCTGGCGCGCTACATGCAGATTCTGTCGGATGCGCTGTGCCAGAAGATGTCGGGCCGGATCATCAACATCCACCACTCCTTCCTGCCGAGCTTCAAGGGTGCGAACCCCTACAAGCAGGCCTATGAGCGTGGCGTGAAGCTGATCGGGGCGACCTCGCATTACGTGACCGCCGATCTCGACGAAGGCCCGATCATCGAGCAGGACACCGTGCGCGTCACCCATGCGCAAAGCCCGTCGGATTACGTCTCGCTTGGCCGCGACGTCGAGGCGCAGGTGCTGTCGCGCGCGATCCACGCCCATGTGCAGCACCGGGTGTTCCTGAACGACAACAAGACGGTCGTCTTCCCGGCCTCGCCCGGTGCCTACGCCTCCGAGCGGATGGGCTGATCAAAGATGTAGGATGCCCGCCTCGGTCACGATCATGTCGAGAGGCTGATCGGTCGGCTCGGTGGGCACCTCCGGCACTTCCTGCGCCGCAAAAGCAAAGCCGATCGCCGTGACCGGGCCGCGTGCGCGCAGCCCCTCCAGCGTGCGGTCGTAAAAGCCGCCACCATAGCCCAGCCGATAGCCCTTAGCGTCGAAAGCCAGTAGCGGGACGATCAGCACCTCGGGCGTGATCTCTTCGCCCTCTGCCGGGATATGCGCCCCGAAAGCGCCCGCGATCATTTCGGTCTCGGGCGTCCAGCGGTGAAAGACCAGAGGCTGCGCCTCCGCGACCACCACCGGCAGACAAAGCGGCCCGCCATGGGCCACCATCGCCGGGCGCGGATCGGGCTCGGTGCGGATCGGCCAATAGCCCGCCAACACCTTGCCCGCGAAAGGCTCCAGCGCCGCCGTCAGCGCACGGGTCGCCGCGCCATCATCGGCCGCATGGGCCGCCTTGCGCGCCGCGAAAGCATCCTTGCGCGCGAGATCCTTGCTCATAGCAGGACCACAGAAGCCAGCCCGAGGAAGGCGAAGAAGCCCACCACATCGGTCATCGTCGTGACGAACGTACCCGAGGCCAAGGCCGGGTCCGCGCCGAGCTTCTCCAGCGCGAGCGGGATCAGGATGCCCGACAAGGCAGCCACCACGAGATTGATCACCATCGCCAGCCCGATCACGATCCCAAGCTGCGCGCCCGAGAACCAGAAGGCGGCCACCGCGCCCATCACCACCGCGAAGGCCAGACCGTTCAACAGCCCCACGATGGCTTCCCGTCGCACGACCCTCCAGACGTTGCTGTCGGTCAGGTCGCGGGTCGCGAGTGCGCGCACCGCCACGGTCAGGGTCTGAGTGCCCGCATTGCCGCCCATCGAGGCCACGATCGGCATCAAGACGGCCAGCGCCACAAGCTGCTGGATCGTACCCTCGAAGATCGAGATCACCGCCGAGGCGAGAATAGCCGTCAGGAGGTTAATGAAGAGCCACGGCAGGCGCTGACGCACGGTTTCCAGAACGGTATCCGAGATCGCGGATTCGTCGCCCACACCGGCGAGGCGGAGGATGTCTTCCTCGTGTTCCTCGTCGAGCACCGACATCGCGTCGTCGATGGTGATGACGCCGACCAAGCGGTCGTCTTCATCCACAACCGGGGCCGAGATCAGGTGATACTGGTTGAACGCATAGGCCACGTCGCCCTCGTCCTGATAGGCCGAGATCTTGCGGAACTCTTCCTCACAAATCTCGATCAGCTTCGAGGCGCGCGGGGCGGACAGGATGCGTCCCAGAGTGACATTGCCGACCGGATGATGGCCCGGATCGACCAGGGTCACGTGATAGAACTGGTCGGGCAGCCATTTGGCTTTGCGCAGAAAGTCGATCGTCTCGCCCACCGTCCAATGCTCGGGCGCGGTCACGACCTCGCGCTGCATCAAACGACCCGCGGAATATTCGGGATAGCCCAGCGATTTTTCGACCGCGGCACGGTCGGTCTCGTCGAGCGCGCCGAGGATCGCTTCCTGCTGCGGCTCCTCGAGATCCTCGATCAGGTCGACGACGTCATCGGAATCGAGCTCACGGACAGCGTCGGCCAGAACTTCCGGCGGCAGGCTCGCGAGAACCTCCTCGCGGATGCCCTCATCGATCTCGGTCAGTATCTCGCCGTCGATCTGGCGGCCCCAGAGCCGCAGAATCTCGCGCCGCTCATGGCCGGAAACCTGTTCGATAAGGTCGGCGATATCGGCGGCGTGCAAGGGCTCGAGCAGCTCGCTCAGGCGATCTGCATCTTCCTGCTCGACGGCATCAAGAATTTCCTCGACCAGCTCTCCGCTCAGCCGATAATCCTCTTCCTCGCGCTCTGTCTCTTCGGCAAGTGCTTCGGCCATGTCGCCCCCATTCCGATCGCGCGTGAAACATAGCTGTTTTCTCGCAGATGGACAGGGGGGCGAGGGCGAAAAAGAAGCGCCGCGACGGCAGAGATTTACCTTCGCCCCGCCCCGCCCTAGCATGACGCGTCGGACAGGAGAGAATGATGGCTGAGCTGCACCTTGGGCAGGTTCTGGAATACCGTGGCGACGCGCTTGTCGAGGGGCCGGAGGCGGTCACGCACCGGCGCCGCGGCGGTATGCTGATCGACGGCGGTATGATCGCCGCCGTGGGCGAGGCCGACGATCTGCGCGAGGCCCATCCGCAGGCCGAGATCGTCGATCATGGCGACCACCTCCTGTCGCCCGGGTTCGTCGATGCGCATGTGCATTACCCGCAGACCGCGATCATCTCGAGTTGGGGCAAGCGCCTGATCGACTGGCTCAACACCTACACTTTCCCCGAAGAGATTTCCTTCGCCGATCCCGCCCATGCCGAGGAGATCGCGACCCGCTATCTCGATCTGGCGCTGATGAACGGCACGACGTCGATGTGCAGCTATTGCACGATCCATCCCGCCAGCGTCGAAGCCTTCTTCACCGCCGCCAAGACCCGCGGGATGCGCGCCGCGGCGGGCAAGACCTGCATGGATCGCCACGCCCCCGAGGCTTTGCGCGACACGCCTCAATCCGCCTATGACGACAGCCGCATCCTCTTGCAGAAATGGCACGGGACGGGCCGGCTGAGCTATGTCATCACGCCGCGCTTCTCCCCCACCTCGTCGGCGGATCAGCTTTGCGCCTTGGGCGCGCTCTGGGCGGAGCATCCCGATTGTCTGATGCAGACCCATCTGAGCGAGCAGGTGGACGAGATCGCCTGGGTGCGCGAGCTATACCCCACCGCGCGCGACTACCTCGACACTTACGAGACCTATGGCTTGCTGGGCGAGAACGCGCTTTACGGCCACGCGATCCATCTGGAACCGCGCGAGGCCGACCGGATCAAGGAGGTCGGCGCGGCGCTGATCCATTGCCCGACCTCGAACACGTTCATCGGCTCGGGGCTCTTCGACTGGCCGACGCGTCTGGCCGAAGGCCAGCAGATCGGTTTGGCCACCGATACCGGCGGCGGGTCGAGCTTCTCGATGCTGCGCACGATGGCCGCCGCCTATGAGATCGGGCAGCTCACGCATCAGCCGCTGCACCCCGCACAGCTTTGGTGGCTGGCCACGCAAGGCTCGGCCAAGTCGATGCGGATGGGTGACAAGATCGGTGCGCTGGCGCCGGGGATGGAGGCGGATTTCATCGCTGTCGACCTCGCCTCGACGCTTGCCATTTCGCAACGCGCGGCGCGTGCGGAGGATATCTGGGAGGCGATCTTCCCCACGATCATGATGGGCGACGACCGCGCGATCACGGGCACCTGGGTCGCGGGCAAGCGGCTGCATTGAACGATCCGGCCTTCGAGAGGATTTACGCCCGCGCGCCCTTCACCATCGATTTTCTCGACGGCGGGGGCAATGATCTGGTGATCTCCTTCGCCTCGATCGGCCATGACCCAAGCCGCCCGCCCGCACCGGAATTCGTCGCCACTGCCACGGGGCGCGGCACGCTCGGCTTCCCGCGCCGAGCGCTGTTCATCAGCGACGAAAGCCGCAGCTGGGCAAACGATCCGGGTTTCGCCCCTGCCCTGCGCGCCGCCTTGGCGGAGGTGACGCGCCGCCGCCCCGTCACCCGCATCGCCGCCATTGGCCTCTCGATGGGCGCGGTCTCGGCGCTGGTCGCAGCGGAGGTGATCCCGGTCGATGTGGTGCTCGCGCTGTCGCCGCAAGTCTCGGTCAAACCGGGCGTCGTGCCGGGGGAGACGCGCTGGAGCGAGTGGACCTCTCGGATCGGAACATTCGCCCGCGAGACCACGCCGCTCCCGCCCGCGCCATGCTGGACGATCCTGTGCCACGGCGCGCATGACGATCTGGATCAGGCCATGCACTTCCCGCGCGCAGAAAACGTCGATCACCTGATCTTCCCCGATCTCGGCCATTCCGACCTCGGGCCGCATCTGAAGGCGCGCGGCGGGTTGTCGGGGCTGATGGAGGCCGCCCTTGCAGGCGACCGTCGCCGCCTGCTGCGGATCGCCAGCGCCGCCGGGGCCGTGCGGCGCGAGAAATTCAGCCCATAAGCCGTCCCGCGAGACGGTTTTGCCTCTCGATCACCCGCGGCAGGTCGATCGTCACCACATGCCCGTCGCGCACCACCTGACGGCCCTCGACGAAGAGATGTTTCACCTTGGGCGGCCCACACAGCACCAGCGCCGCGACCGGATCCCATGCGCCCGCCGCCTCCAGCCCGGAGACATCCCAGATCGCCACATCCGCGCGTTTTCCGGGCGCGAGCACGCCGCAATCGGGGCGGCCCAGCACCTGCGCCCCGCCCAAAGTCGCGATCTCCAGCGCTTCGCGCGCGGCCATCGCGTCGGCGCCGTTTTGCACCCGCTGCAGCAGCATCGCCATACGCGCCTCGCCGATGAGGGAGCCTGCATCGTTCGAGGCCGAGCCATCGACGCCCAGCGCGACCTTCACCCCCGCATCGCGCATCTGGCGCACCGGCGCGATGCCCGAGCCCAGACGGCAATTCGAGCACGGACAATGCGCAACCCCCGTCTTCGTGCGCGCGAACAGATCGATCTCGCCCGCGTCCAGCTTCACGCAATGCGCGTGCCAGACATCGTCGCCAGTCCAGCCGAGATCCTCGGCATATTGCCCCGGACGGCAGCCGAACTGCTCCAAGCTGTACGAAATATCCTCGTCATTCTCGGCCAGATGGGTGTGCAGCATCACGCCCTTGTCGCGCGCCAGCAGCGCCGCGTCGCGCATCAGCTCGCGCGAGACGGAAAACGGCGAGCAGGGCGCGATCCCCACCCGGCACATCGAGCCCTCGCCTGCATCGTGGAACGCATCGACGACCCGGATGCAGTCGTTCAGGATCGCGTCCTCGCGCTCGACCAGACTATCGGGCGGCAAGCCACCATCGCTCTCGCCGATGCTCATCGCGCCGCGCGTGGGGTGGAAGCGCAGGCCCAGCTCGGCGGCGGCGTGGATCGTGTCCTCCAGCCGCGCGCCATTCGGATACATATACAGATGATCGGAACTGGTGGTGCAGCCGGTCAGCGCCAGCTCCGCGAGCCCCACCTGCGCCGAGACGCGGATTTCCTCGGGCCCCATCTTCGCCCAGATCGGATAGAGCGTCTGCAGCCAGCCAAATAGCAGCGCATCTTGGCCGCCCGGCACTGCGCGGGTCAGCGTCTGGTAAAGATGATGATGGGTGTTCACGAGGCCCGGTGTGACGACACAGCCCTTGGCCTCGACCACCTCGCCCGTGCTTTCCAGCCCCGGCCCGACGGCGGCGATCTGCCCGTCGCGCAGCAGCAGATCCGCGCCCTTCAGCTCGCGCCGGGTGCCGTCCATCGTGACGATCACCTCGGCGCCCCGGATCAAGATCTCGCCCATCGCGCGCTCCTACTGGCTGGTTTCGCCAGAGCCTAGACCGCGCGGATGGCGAAGACCAGAAGCGCTCAGCGCCCCATCGCGTAGAACTCGGGGTTCGGCGGGATCGCGGCCATGTTCACCAAGCGGTTCGACAGGCCGAAAAACGCGGTGATCGCACCGATGTCCCAGATATCGTCATCGGTGAACCCGTGGGCCCGCAGCGCCTCGTAATCGGCCTCCTCGACCTCCTGCGCGCGCAGGCTCACCTTCATCGCGAAGTCGAGCATCGCACGTTGGCGCGGCGTAATCTCGGACTTGCGGTAATTCACCGCGACCTGATCGGCGATCAGCGGGTTCTTGGCCCGGATACGCAGGATCGCCCCATGCGCGATCACGCAATACTGGCATTCATTGGCCGCCGAGGTCGCCACCACGATCATCTCGCGCTCGGCAATGGTCAGGTTGCCGGGCTTCTCCATCAGCGCGTCATGATAGGCGAAGAAGGCGCGACACTCGTCGGGGCGGTGCGCCAGCGCGAGGAAGATGTTCGGGATGAACCCGGCCTTCTCGTGAACCGCCTCGATCCGCGTGCGGATATCCTCGGGCATGTCTGCGAGTTTCGGCACAGGATGCCGGCTGATCTTGTCTTGCATGTGGGGTCTCCTCTCTTCCGCCGCCACTATGCACAGGTGCGACCGGGCCGAGGAAATGACGTTGCGGCAATCGCGCTCAGAGGTCGAGCGTGATCCAGACCGGCACGTGATCCGAGGGCTTGTCGCGGCCGCGGATTTCCTTGTCGATCCCGACATCGCGCAGCAGATCGGCGGCCTGCGGCGACAGCAGCAGATGGTCGATCCGGATGCCGTTATTCTTCTGCCAGGCGCCCGCCTGATAGTCCCAGAAGGAGTAATGCCCCGGCCCTTGGACCCGGGCGCGGAACGCCTCGGTGAAACCGAGATTGAGGATACGGCGGAAGGCTTCGCGGCTTTGCGGCAGCGCCAGCGCATCACCGCGCCACGCCTCGGGCTTCGCGGCATCCTCGTCCTGCGGGATGATGTTGTAATCGCCCGCCATCACGAAAGGCTCTTCCAGCGCCAGCAGCGCCTCGGCCCGCGCCTTCATCCGCTCCATCCATGACAGCTTGTAGGCGTATTTGCCGCCCTCGACGGGCTGACCCGCATCGTCCAGCTCCACCGGGTTGCCATTGGGCAGATAGAGACCACAGAGCCGCACCGCGCCCTTGTCGCCGACCACGGTGGCCTCGATCCAGCGCGCCTGTTCGTCGCCCTCGTCCCCGGGCAGGCCGCGCGTCACATCCTCCAGAGGCAGCTTCGAGAGGATCGCGACGCCGTTGAAGCTTTTCTGGCCGTGCGTCTCGACCGAATAGCCCAGTTCCTCGAAGATCTCGCGCGGGAAACCCTCGTCGACCGACTTGATCTCCTGCAGCAAAGCCACGTCGGGCTCGGCTTCCTTCAGCCAATCGACCAGCGCCTGATGGCGCGCCTTGATGCCGTTGATGTTGAAGGTGGCGATTTTCATAAGCGGCTCCGGGTTTGGCAGTCGCGAAAGGTGTAACGGATCGCGGCGGGCGCGGACAGGGCGGAGTTAGCCCTCTTCGCTTTCCTCCTTATCGATCCCGTGACGCTCGAACAGCTTCGCCTGCGACATGATGAAGGCGATCATGATGATCGGCAGACCGAAGGTCTTGAAATCGACCCAATGCGCGTCCGACATCGTGCGCCAGACGATCTCATTGGCCACGGCAAGCCCGAGGAACAGCCAGACGAAGCGCTTGGTCAGGATCATCCAGCCCTCATGCGCCATCGGCATCGCCTCGTTCATCACCAGTTGCAGCCACGCCTTGCCGCGCAGCAATCCGGCCCCGAGGATGCCCGCGAACAGCAGGTAGATGATCGTGGGCTTCATCTTGAAGAAAGTCGGATCATTCAGCCAGACCGACAACCCGCCGAAGATCGCCACCAGCACGAGCGTCGCGATCTGCATCGCCGAGAGCTTGCCGGTCAGCAGCCACAGAATCAGCGTCGTCGCCGCGATCAGCGGGATGAACAGCGCGGTGGCCACGACGAAGCCCGAGTAATCGGTGCCGAGGATCGTGTAGGTGCCGTCCTTGAGCCGGTTGAAGGCGACGAAGAACACGATGAGCGGCCCCCAGTCGAGCGCCGCTTTCACCCAGGGGGAAATCTTTTTCTCTGCCATCTGCCTTTACCTGCCTGCTATCTCAACGATCACGGCCCCTGCCGCGATCAGCGCCATCAGAGCCGTGCGCCGCGGCCCCACTTTCTCGCCCAGCACGAGCCAGCCGATGAGCGCTGCGAAGACCGTGGACGTCTCGCGCAGCACCGCCGCCTCGCCCACCTTGTCGAGCCGTGTCGCCAACATGATCGAGCCAAAGGAGAAATAAGCAACAATCGCGCCGATAATACCCCTCTTGATGAGCGGCACCATTTCCGAACTCGGCAGTTTCGTCCAGCGCCGCGCGGTAAAGATCGGCATGAACCAGCCGTCGATGAAGAAGAACCACGCAAGGAAGGTGAACGGATCGGCGGTCGCGCGGATGCCATAGGCGTCATAGGTGGTGTAGAGCGCGACGAAAGCGCCGGTCGCCACGGCCAGCATCAGGGCGGGCACCATCGTGTCGCGATCGACCGTCACATTGCGCAGGTTGTAGAGCGCTAGCCCGTATATGCCCGCCAGAAGCGTCGCCACCCCGGCCCATTGGCCGATCGTGAAATGCTCACCGAAGATGAACCCCGCCCCGATGACCGCGAAAAGCGGTCCGGTGCCGCGCACGACCGGATAGACCACCGTATAGGCCCCGCGCTGGTAGCAGGCCGCCTGCAGCAGCTTGTAGGCGACATGGATGAAGAACACGCCCACGAAGATCGGCCACATGAAGGGCTCGGGCCACGGCACGACGAAAAGCGCGAAGGGGGCCGCGATGATCCCGTAGCTCGCATCGATCGCGGCGCGGCTGAGCCACGGATCGTGGCGCCCCTTCTGCAACGCCCCGAACAGCGCGTGAAGAAAGGCCGCGAGCAGAGCGAGGCTCAGCGCGAGGTGCTTGCCGGTCTCGGTGCCCGAGACGGAGATGATCCAGTCGCTCAAGGGGAAGTCCTTCGTGATGTCGGCGGCAAGGGGGCGCTGCCCCCTCTGGCCTCAGGGGCCATTCACCCCCGGGATATTTCGACCAAGGGGAAGAGGAAAGGCGCATCCCTCTCTTCGCTCTTGCACAAATATCCCCGGGGGCGCGCGCAAGCGCGGGGGGCGGCGCCCCCCTTCGCGGCGTCAGTCTTCGAGACCGACGAGGGCCTGCGCGAATTCCTCCGGATCGAAAGGCGCCAGATCATCGAGTTGCTCGCCCACCCCGATCGCATGGATCGGCAGGCCGAACTTGTCGGCCAGCGCCACCAGCACACCGCCTTTCGCAGTACCGTCGAGCTTGGTCATCACCAGCCCCGAAACGTTCGAGATCTTGCGGAAGACATCGACCTGTTGCAGGGCGTTCTGGCCCGTCGTCGCGTCGAGCACGAGAAGCGTGTTATGCGGCGCGCTCTCGTCGACCTTGCGGATCACGCGGACGATCTTGGCCAGCTCCTCCATCAGGTCGGCGCGGTTCTGCAGCCGCCCTGCGGTGTCGATCATCAGAAGGTCCGCGCCCTCGGCCTCGGCCTTCTTCATCGCATCATAGGCGAGCGAGGCCGGGTCCGAGCCTTCGGGCGCGGTCAGGACCGGCACACCGGCGCGATCGCCCCAGACCTGCAGCTGTTCGACGGCGGCTGCGCGGAACGTGTCGCCCGCGGCGATCACGACCTGCTTGCCCGCGGCGCGGAATTGCGAGGCGAGCTTGCCGATCGTCGTGGTCTTGCCCGAGCCGTTGACGCCGACCACCAGCACGACCTGCGGCTTCTTGGGGTAAAGCGGCAGCGGTTTCGCGACCGGCTCCATGATCCGGGCGACCTCTTGGGCCAGAAGCCCCTTGATCTCGGAGACCGAGAGCTTGCGGCCCATCCGCCCCTCGGCGAGGTTCGCCGAGACGCGCAGCGCGGTGTCCACGCCCATGTCGGAGGCGATCAGCAATTCCTCGAGGCTCTCCAACATCTCGTCATCGAGGACGCGGCGCGGCTCGGCCACTTTCGCCTCGCCACCGCCGAAGATGCGCCCCAGAAGGCCGGGCTTTTTCGGCTCGGGGCTGGGGCGCTCGGGCGCGGGCTCGACGTCGAGCGGCGCCTTGGCGATCTGCGCATTCTCCTCCTCGACCGGTTCGGTTACCGGCGCGGGCACGTAGCCGGGCGCGGGCGGGGTCGGATCGGGGAGGTTGATCGTCTCGCTGTGCCGCGGCTCGGGTTCGGGTTCCGGCTCTGCCTCGGGCTCCAGTTCCGGGGCGGGTTCGGCGCGGGTCTGCGGCGCCGCCTCTGGGGAGGTCTCTGCGGGCGTCGCGGGCGCGGAAGGCTCCGGCGTCTCCGCGACCTCGTCTTCGCTGGCCGCATTCTCGGCGACGATATCCTCGAGGCCCTGCTCGAGCTTCGAGGAGGAACGCGTCAGACGCGATTTGAGCTTTTTGAAAAACGACATGGATCAGGCCTTTCCTTACGCTCCACCTAGTTCATCGCAGGCCCGGATGGAAGGCTTATCCCCCGGCAAAACCCGATCCCGCGCCCCAGCCGATCAAGGCCTGACCGCCCCAGTAGAGCACCCAGAGCGCGCGTGCCGCCAGCTGTTTGCGGCCTGCGTCGCGCAGCACGAACATCTCCAGCGCGAGGATCAGGTCGGAGAGGACGAAGGCGAGGCTGCCCACGACCACCATCAGATAGCCCGCAGGAAGGCCCATCGCCACCGCCGCCATCGCCACGATGATCCAGATATAGCTGCGCACCGGCCAGCACAGCCCGCCCGTGCGCGGCAGCAGCCAGAACTCCGCCGACAGCCCCAGGGCGATGAGCGGGATGGTCCAGGCGGAGGGCCGCGCGCCGATGTCGAGAAACCCCAGAAGATAGGCCAGATGCCCCGCCGCGAAGGCCGCCATGCCGATCAGGAAGGCCCGTTGACCGGGGCGCGACAGGGCGAAATCGCCCGCCGCCCCGAGCGCGAGGCCCGCGAGGATCGCAAGCGGCGCGCCCATGGCCGCCGCCATCGGAATCAGCGCCACGACGGAGGCGGTCTTCACAAGGGTTTTCGCGCCGCTTTCCCCAGCGCCTGCATGGCGCGCGAGGTAAATCAGCGCGAAGACGGCGGCGATGAGGAGACTGATCGGGGCTGCGGACATCATGGCCACATCTCGCGCAGAAAAGCCCGGCTGCCGCAAGCGGGGTCATAAAAGGGTCGAAATTGGCGAAAGAATAGCGCAAAACCATTGCACTATTGAGAGTGAGCGAAGCGGACCCGCAGCACGTGACCCAAGGCAAAGACCCTTCACGCAAGCGCCGCCTGAGCGGAGCAATTGCAAATCTGCTGCGGCGGTCGCGCGAGATCCCCGGGGTCGACAGTTTCGCGGTCGTGACGCTTCTGCCGGTGCCGCTTCTGCTTGTGGCGGGCGTCTTCGGCGGGATCGCGGCCTGGGCGGCACTGGTCTGGATCGGGCTGTGCATGTTTATCCTGGATGAGGCGCTGAAGCATCCCTCTCCCGATGCGCCGGAAGGCTCGGAATTCCCGGCAGCGGATGCGCTGTCGACGACGCTGGCGGTGGTGCATTTCGTGCTGCTCGTGCTCGGCGTGGCGGCGATGTCGGGGCATACGCTGCTGGAGGGGCCGAGCTGGATCGCGGTCTGGCTGGCCTTTGGGCTGTTCTTCGGGCAGGTGTCGAATTCCAACGCGCATGAGTTGATCCACCGCTCGGACAAACGGCTGTTTCTGCTGGGGAAATGGGTCTATATCTCGCTGCTTTTCGGGCATCACACCTCGGCGCATCGGCTCGTCCATCACCGTTTCGTCGCGACGCCGGACGATCCGAATTCCGCGCAGCTTGGCGAGGGGTTCTGGTCGTTTGCGCCGCGGGCCTGGATCGGCAGCTTCATCGGCGGCTACGAGATGGAGCGAAACCGCTTCGCCCGTCTACCTGCGATCGATCCGAAAGCGCCGCTGAGCGCGCGGATCAAGGCGAGGATCGCGCGGCTCGGCCCCTACCCGTCCTATCTGCTGGGCGGGCTGTGGTTCGCGGTGCTGTTCGGGATGCTCTTCGGGGCCGAGGGCGTGGTGGCTTACCTGATGCTCTGCGCCTATGCGCAGGTGCAGATCCTGCTCGCCGATTACGTCCAGCACTACGGGTTGTCACGCAAACGCCGTGGCGATGGCAGTTTCGATCCGGTCGATGCGCATCACAGCTGGGACGCGCCCGCGCCGATCACCTCGCTGTGGATGCTCAACGCGCCGCGCCATTCGGATCACCACGCGCATCCGGCGCGGGAATACCCGGCGCTGCGGCTTGGCGACCTGACCGAGCCGCAGCGGCCCGTTCTCCCGCGTAGCCTGCCCGCGATGGCGGCGCTGGCGCTGTTCCCGCCGCTCTGGCGCAAGGTCATGGACAAGCGCGTAAAGACCTTGGGCAAAGCGCAGCCAGCCGACACCGAAGGGGCGAGCGCGCGCTAGGCAAGCGGGCCGCGATCTGGCAGGTTGGGCGAAAGACCTTGCCGGAGCCCTCCCATGCGCCCGAACCCGATCCTGTCTCTATCCCTTGCGGCCTTGGCTCTGATGCCGACGCTGGCGGCCGCTGCCGATCCGCTCGGCCCGCCGCTCAATGCGGAGCAATTCGATCAGCGCACCGTCGGGCGCACAATCACCTATTCGGTCTTCGGCCAGCCCTACGGCTCCGAGCAATACAAGCCCGGCCACAAGGTGATCTGGGCCTTCACCGAAAGCGAGTGCAAGGAAGGCGACTGGTATCAGGACGGGCAGTATATCTGCTTCGACTACGGCGAATATGCGCCGCTGCAATGCTGGACCTTCTACGACACGGCGCAGGGGCTGCTCGCACAGTTCAAAGGTGATCCCTCGCAGGAACCGCTGGTCAGCCTGTCGGAAAGTCAGGACCCGCTGGTCTGTCAGGGTCCGGATGTGGGCGTGTAAGCCTCAGAACAGACTGCCCTGAGACGGGCCCGGATCGGGCTTTTTCTTCTTCGGCTTCGGCGCGGTCGCACTGCCGCCCCCGCCCGGGATGACAGCGAGCTTGCCATCGGCGAACTCGATTTCGAGACCGGACTGCTTCTCCGCGACCCCCTGCGAGGTCACCACGCCGTCGGGGCCGCGCACCACCGCATAGCCGCGCTTGAGCGTCTCGGTATAGCCCAGCGTCTGGCGCATCCGGTCGAGCCGCTCGAGCCGTTCGCGCTGCGCCTCGAGCCGCGCGGGCAAGGAGCGCTCGAGCCGGGCTTCCAGCCCCGCCAGCCGTTCCGCGCCGTCGCGGTTGCGCCGTTGCGCATCGCCGATCATCCGCACCCGCGCCGCATCCAGCCGCCGCGCAAGCTGCGTGTGATCCTGGGTCGCGCGCCGCATCCGCGCCGCAGGCGCAGGGGCCAGCCGCGCCGACAGCCCCTCGATTTCCCGCGAGCGATCCCGGATGAAGCGCCGCAGCAGGTTCGGCGAGATTTGCGCAGCCAGTGGCGCGAAACGGGTATTCTTGCGCAGGACCAGCGTACGCAGCGCAGGCCCCAGCCGCTCGGCCCAGAGATCGAAGCTTTGCCGCGCCGGTTGCGTCAGCGCCTCGGGACGCCCCAGACCACGGGCCAGATCGCGGAGCCGCTGGCCGCGCTGATCGAGCCGCCCGCGCGCCGCCCGCATCATCCGCGTCTGTGCCTCCGACAGCCACGCGGCCAGTTCGGCGCGCACTGGCACCGCCATTTCCGCCGCCGCCGTGGGCGTAGGCGCACGCCGGTCAGCGGCGTGATCCACCAGCGTCGTATCGGTCTCGTGGCCCACCGCCGAGATCACCGGGATGTCGCTTTCGGCCACGGCGCGGACCACGGGTTCTTCGTTGAACCCCCAAAGGTCTTCGATCGAGCCGCCGCCGCGCGCAACGATGATCAGATCGGGACGCGGAATCTCCCCGCCCGGCGCCAGCGCGTTGAAGCCCCGCACCGCGCGCGCCACTTCCGGAGCGCAGGCCTGTCCCTGCACCGCCACCGGCCAGATCAGCACATGGCGCGGGAAGCGGTCGGCGAGCCTGTGCAGGATGTCGCGGATCACCGCGCCCGAGGGCGAGGTCACCACGCCGATCACCTGCGGCAGCCACGGAATGGGCTTCTTGCGGCCCGCGTCGAACAGCCCCTCGGCGGCCAGCGCCTTGCGGCGCGCCTCCAGCATCGCCATCAGCGCACCCGCGCCCGCCGGTTCGACATTGTCGACGATCAGCTGATATTTCGACTGGCCCGCGAAAGTCGTCATCCGGCCCGTGGCGATGACCTCCATCCCCTCCTCGGGGCGGACCTGCATCTTCGCCACCTGCCCTTTCCAGCTGACGGCGGCGATCACCGAGCGGTCGTCCTTGAGGTCGAAATACATATGCCCCGAGCGCGGCATCGACACACGGCCAACTTCGCCGCGCACCCGGACGCGGCCGAATTCCCCCTCGATCACGCGTTTCACCGCCCCCGAAATCTCGGAGACCGTGTAGTCATGCGCGTTCGAGCCGCTTTCGTCGTCGAGAAGGTCCATATGCCTGCCTGCTTGAGCGTTGGTCCGGGGCGCCTTGCCTCAGAGTTTCGCGCAGCTTAGAAGGCGGGAAAGCGAAGGCCAAGGGGGCGAGCGATGAACATTCTGGTTCTGGGCGGCGGCGGGCGCGAACATGCGCTGGCTTGGGCGATCAAGCAAAATCCGAAATGCGACCGGCTGATCGTGGCCCCGGGCAATGCCGGGATCGCGCAGATCGCCGATTGCGCGGCGATCGATCCGAGTGATGCGGCGGCGGTGCTGGAACTTTGCGAGGCCAATGCGGTCGATTTCGTGGTGATCGGGCCGGAAGCGCCGCTGGCAGCGGGCGTGGCCGATGCGTTGCGCGCGCAGAACATCCTGACCTTCGGCCCCTCGGCTGAGGCCGCGAAGCTGGAAGCCTCCAAAGCCTTCACCAAAGAGATTTGCGACGCCTGCAACGCGCCCACTGCAACCTATGCCCGCTTCACCAGCGCGGAAGGCGCAAAGGGTTATGTCCGCGAACAGGGCGCCCCGATCGTGGTCAAGGCAGACGGTCTGGCCGCCGGTAAGGGCGTGATCGTCGCGATGACGCTCGATGAGGCGTTCAACGGCATCGACGAGATTTTCGGCGGTGCGTTCGGCAGCGCGGGCGCGGAAGTCGTGATCGAGGAATTCATGGAGGGCGAGGAAGCCTCGCTCTTCGTGCTGTGCGATGGCGAGAACGTGCTCGCCGTGGGCGGCGCGCAGGATCACAAACGCGTCGGCGAAGGCGATACCGGCCCGAACACCGGAGGCATGGGGGCCTATTCCCCCGCCCCGATCCTGAGCCCCGAGATCGAGGCGAAGGCGATGGACGAGATCGTCCGCCCCACCGTCGCCGAGATGGCGAAGCGCGGCACCCCGTTCCAGGGCGTGCTCTATGCCGGGCTGATGATCAAGGATGGCCAGCCGCGGCTCGTGGAATACAACGTGCGCTTCGGCGATCCCGAATGTCAGGTGCTGATGCTGCGGCTCGGCGCGCAGGCGCTCGATCTGCTGCTGGCCTGCGCGGAAGGGCGTCTGGGCGAGGTGCAGGCGCAATGGGCGCCGGATCACGCGATGACGGTGGTGATGGCCGCGCGGGGCTATCCCGGCGCCTATGAGAAAGGCTCGGTGATCGGCGGGCTCGACGCGCTGCCCGAGGACGGCTCGCGCATGGTCTTCCACGCGGGCACCTCTGAGAAAGACGGACACGTCGTCGCAAGCGGCGGCCGCGTGCTCAACGTCACCGCCCGCGGCGAGAGCCTGCAGGAAGCGCGCGATCGGGCCTATGAAATGGTCGATGCGATCGACTGGCCCGAGGGCTTCTGTCGCCGCGATATCGGCTGGCGGGCGCTGAGCTGAGGCGTGACAGGGGGCGCTGCCCCCGCTCGCGTTCCGCGCGCCCCCCGGGATATTTCCACCAAGCCGAAGGCGCGCAACGGAACATTAACTACGCTCACGTTATCAAGGATTCGCGGAACAGGCGGGGACGCCGATGACCGCCCAAGACGAACGTGCCCGGCTCGCCCGCCCTTCTGCGGATCGAGTCGGGCATTTTTCGGTTTCGGCTTGGCTCAAATATCCCGGGGGGCTGGCGCAGCCAGCGGGGGCAGAGCCCCCTCGCGTGGCGCAGGAAAACTCCTTCATGGTGAAGATGTGCCAGCCCCGGCTTGCAGCATTTGCCGCTCCCACTGAGGCAAAGCGCCGCCTGCCGAAACGTCAGGCAGGAATTTTCCCCTTCGCGCAAAATTTCCTCTTGCAGCCTACGCCGCTATCCCCTAAATCCGCCTCCACCGAACCGGCGCGGGCGTAGCTCAGGGGTAGAGCATAACCTTGCCAAGGTTAGGGTCGGGCGTTCGAATCGCCTCGCCCGCTCCAGTTCGGTCAAATACCCAAGGATGCGGGCGTAGCTCAGGGGTAGAGCATAACCTTGCCAAGGTTAGGGTCGGGCGTTCGAATCGCCTCGCCCGCTCCAATACAAAAAAGCCTCCCTTCGGGGAGGCTTTTGTTTTTCCGCCCCACTGCCCGTCAATCGACATGCCCCCGCTTGAGCGCGCCCCCTGCCTCGGCCTATAAGGCGGTGAGTTTCAAGGAGGCGCCGCATGCGCAAGGCCACCATCAGCCGCAAGACCGCCGAGACCGAGATCAGCGTCGAGATCGATCTCGACGGGACCGGTCAATTCGATAACAAGACGGGCGTGGGCTTCTTCGACCACATGCTCGATCAGCTCGCGCGGCATTCGCTGATCGACATGACCGTGCGCGCGAAGGGCGATCTGCATATCGACGATCACCACACGGTCGAGGATACCGGGATCGCGCTGGGTCAGGCGCTGGTGCAGGCGCTTGGCGACAAGCGGGGCATCCGCCGCTACGGCCACTTTGCGCTGGCGATGGACGACACGCAGGTCTCTTGCGCGCTGGATCTGTCCGCGCGGCCGTTCTTCGTGTGGAATTGCGACATGCCCTCCCCGAAGATCGGCACGTTCGACACCGAACTGGTGCGCGAGTTCTTCCAGGCCCTCGCCACCCATGGCGGGATCACGCTGCATATCGACCGCGTGCATGGCTTCAACAGCCACCACATCGCCGAGGCCGCGTTCAAATCGGTCGCCCGCGCCCTACGCATGGCGGTCGAGACCGATCCGCGTATGGGCGGTGTGCTGCCCTCGACCAAAGGGGCGCTTTGATGCTCACGGCACTGGTCGATTACGATTCGGGCAACCTGCACTCGGCCGAGAAGGCGTTTCAGCGCATGGCGAATGAGACGGGTCACGGCACGATCGTCGTGACCTCGGAGCCGGACGTCGTCGCGCGCGCCGACCGGATCGTGCTGCCGGGCGACGGGGCGTTTCCGTCCTGCAGCGCGGCGCTCTATCGCTTCGAGGGGCTGGCGCAGGCGATCGAGGAGGCGGTGATCGTGAAAGGCCGCCCCTTCCTCGGGATCTGCATCGGCATGCAGATGCTGGCGACGCGCGGGCTCGAGTTCCGCGAGACCGAGGGTTTCGGCTGGATCCCCGGCGAAGTGGTGAAGATCGAGCCCTCCGATCCGTCGATGAAGGTCCCGCATATGGGCTGGAACGATCTGGTGATCGACAACGATCACGCCGTGCTCGACGGGATTTCGACCGGCGATCACGCCTATTTCGTGCATAGTTACCACTTCAAGGTGGCCGAGCCGCAGCACCGTCTGGCCTATGCCGAATATGGCACCGAGATCACCGCGATCGTGGGCCGCGACAATATCGTCGGCACCCAGTTCCACCCGGAGAAATCGCAGGCCACCGGTTTGCGGCTGATCGCGAATTTCCTCGGCTGGAAACCCTGATGGCGCCCAAGGCGGTTCTCTCATGGTCCTCGGGCAAGGATTGCGCAATGGCGCTGCATGCCTGCCGGACCGAAGGCCATGCGGATGTCGTGGCGCTGCTGTCGACGGCCAACGAGGCTTTCGACCGGGTCGCGATGCACGGCACGCGCAATGAGTTGCTGCGCCGTCAGGCGGAGGCTGCGGGCCTGCCGCTGATCGAGGTGCCGCTGCCCTGGCCCTGCTCGAACGAGGATTACGAGGCGCGGATGGCCTCTGCCATGGATCAGGTGAAGGCGCTTGGCGTCGAGACGATGGTCTTCGGCGATCTCTTCCTCGAAGACGTGCGCGATTACCGGATCGAGAAGCTGAAACCGCTCGGTGTCGAGGCGCTCTTCCCGCTCTGGCAGCGCCCCACGGATCAGCTGGCGCGCGAGATGATCGCGGCGGAGTTCGTCACGCATCTGGTGACGGTGGACCCGAGCAAGCTCGATCCCAGCTTCGCGGGGCGGCGTTTCGATGAAAGCCTGCTGGCCGATCTGCCCGAAGGCGTCGATCCCTGCGGCGAGAATGGCGAGTTTCACACCGCCGTCAGCGCGGGCCCGATCTTCGACGCGCCGATCCCGGTGCGGGTGGGCGAGACGGTGATGCGCGACGGCTTCGCCTATGCCGATCTGATCCCGGAGTAAGCCCGGCAAGAAATCCCGGCCCGCCGCATCCTCGCAGGGGCCGGGGAAGGCATCACTTCACGCGCTGCCAGTCCTGCGACTTGCAGAACAGGCCGCCCGCCACACAACCGGCCAGCGCCATCGCGTTACCGTTCACGGTGACTTTGCCGAGGTAGATCTTGTTGTTGGACGGGCGCCAGACCTTGCCCTGGTATTTGTTGTTGCCCTTCGGCTCCATCCCGATCACGAGCTGCTTGCCGAGGTTTTCCGACTTGTACTCGCTGCCGCCCTTGAAGGTCCGCACAATGGTGCCGCAGAACTTCGACCCGCAGGGTGCGATGTCCACATAGGCATAGGCGCCGTCATCGGGCTGCGTCTTCCAGGTGCCCTCGATCGGGTCGGCAAGCGCCGCACCTGCGCCCAGTGCCAGGATCGCTGCGGCGATCATCAAAGTCTTCATGGCAAATCTCCTCCCTTTTGCCTGCTGGCCGCATCAGGCCATGCAAGAGCGATTCCCGGCAAGACTGACGTGACGTCCGCGTCAGGCTTGGAAAATCCGCGAACCCGTGGCAAGAGGCATCGCGACAGTTCAGGAGTGCCCACAGATGATCCTCTACCCCGCAATCGACCTCAAGGATGGCCAATGCGTGCGTCTGCTGCATGGCGAGATGGACAAGGCCACGGTCTTCGGCGACGACCCGGCGGCGCAGGCGGCCAAGTTCGAGGCAGCGGGCTGCGAATGGGTTCATCTGGTGGACCTCAACGGAGCCTTCGCGGGCGAGCCGGTGAACGCGGCCGCCGTCGAGGCGATCCTGTCGCGCATCAAGGTGCCCGCGCAGCTGGGCGGCGGCATCCGCGACATGGCGACGATCGAGCGGTGGCTGGATAAAGGGCTGGCGCGGGTGATCCTCGGCACCGTCGCGGTCGAGAACCCCGATCTTGTGCGCGAGGCCGCGAAAGCCTTCCCCGGTCAGGTGGCCGTCGGGATCGACGCGCGCAACGGCAAAGTCGCGACCAAGGGCTGGGCGGAAGAGACCGATGTGATGGTCACCGATCTGGCGAAGTCCTTCGAGGACGCGGGCGTCGCCGCGATCATTTACACCGACATCATGCGCGACGGCGCGATGGGCGGGCCGAATATTGCTGCTACCGAGGCACTGGCCCGCGCGGTCGAAATCCCGGTCATCGCGAGCGGTGGCGTGTCGTCCCTGCCCGACCTGATCGCCCTGCGCGACACGGGCGTGATCGCGGGCGCGATCTCGGGGCGGGCGATCTATGACGGCGCGCTCGATCTGACCGAGGCGCTGGCCGCGCTGCGCGCCTGACACAGCGCTGAGGAAATCCACCGCAAGTGACACAAATCATTGCGCCATGTGAATTTCCGCGTGAGGGTTAACCCAGCGTTAACACCAAGTGTGGAGGGTGCCATGAAACGCATGATGACGATTGCCGCGGTGACCGCTTGCCTCGCAAGCGCGGCCATGGCGAATGATACCAAAGGCTTTGTGGGTCTGAACTGGACCTTCGGCCCGGGCGCGAGCGGCCTTGAAGGGGTGTTCGGCGCGATGAATTACGACCTCGATCCGGATGGCGACATCAACGGCGCGAAGCTGTCATTGCATCTCGGCATCGGTCCGGGGCCGGTGCAAGGCAAGATCAAGCTGACCGGTGTCGCCGGTCAGGACAATGCCATGGCGGAACTGGGCATGGGCTATGGCAGCCGCGGCTGGTTCGGCACGGGCGGGCTGACGGGCGAGCATTGGAACGTCGGCGGCGATCTCTTCTTCCAAGGCGGCTGGGAAGGCTTCGGCGGCATTCACAGCCTGCAGTTCGACCGGCCGAAAGCGCCCACAGCACCGGTTCTGGAGCCGCCGCCGCAGGAGGCTCAGCCCGGCTAAGTCGTGTTAAGCAATTCATCACAGAGGTACAGGGCGGCTTCGGTCGCCCTTTTCCTTAGCTCAGGCACCCACCGATTTGCGCACCATATCCCAGTAGATATCGGCCACGGTGGCGCGGCTCAGACGACCACCTTCGCGGAACCATGTATTCACCCCGGTCAGCATCGCGATGATCGCCATCGTCGCAAGCTTGGTATCCGGGATCAGGAACACGCCCTCGTCCTGCCCCGCCTTCAGGATCGCTTCCAGCTCGGTCTCGTAGGTCTTGCGCAGCCCCTCGATCACCGCGAAATTCTCCGGACCGAGATTGCGCAGCTCCATGTAGCTGAGAAACACCGCCTCGGCCCGCTCGAGGTTGAAGCGGATGTGGAAGCGCACGAAACGCTCCAGCCGTGCATGGGCATCGCCCCCGGCGGGCTCGGCGTGCCACGCGGCGATCAGCTCGTCCATGTGGGTCTTGAGCAGGTCGAACAGCAGCGCCTCTTTGTCGGGCGTATAGAGGTAGAGCGCCCCCGCCTGGACCCCCACAGCGCCTGCGATCTGGCGCATCGAGACAGCGGCAAACCCGTGCCGCGCAAAGAGCCTTTGCGCCTCGGCGCGGATCTTCGGGCCGGTAATCTCGGAATGGGAGCCAGTCTTGCGTGCCATGATACCGACGCTAACTGAACGGATGTTCAATATCAAACCCGATTTGCGGCGCAATCGGCACTGGCAATGGGGCCGTGGGCGCAATAGTTTGCCCCTGTCCCGAGAGGAGAAACCATGCGCGCCCCTGCCCTGATCGCCCTGTTTGCCTTGCTGGCTTCGCTCGCCGCCTGCTCGAAGCAGTCGACGGAGGACTATCCGGCACTGCTGCCGATGGACGAGATCCTGACCGATCAGCCGCTCACCCCCGACCCGGCCCCCGAGCTGGAAGCGCGCGCCGACGCCCTGCGCGCCCGCGCAGACACGATGCGCAGCCAATAAAATCTCGCCATAGCGCGGTTGAAGCCGCACGCCGCGTTGCCCTGCCTGCGCTTTCCCGCTAACAGGGCGCAAACCACCAGTTTCGCTCATGAGGTCCCTATGTCCGCCGTCTCCGATACCGCACCCTTGCGTCTTGGCATCGCGGGTCTCGGCACCGTGGGCATCGGTGTGGTGAAGATCGTGCAACGCCATGCCGATCTGCTGGCAGCCCGTGCGGGCCGTCCGGTCGAAATCACCGCCATCACCGCACGCGATCGCACCAAGAACCGCGATGCGGACCTGTCGAGCTATGCATGGGAAGACGATGCGGTGACGCTCGCACAGCGCGACGACATCGACGTCTTCGTCGAACTGATGGGCGGCCATGAAGGCCCCGCGAAAGACGCCACCGAAGCCGCGCTGAAAGCGGGCAAGGACGTGGTGACCGCGAACAAGGCGCTGCTCGCGCATCACGGTCAGGCGCTCGCGGAACTCGCCGAAAGCCTCGGCCGCACGATCCGCTACGAGGCTGCCGTCGCGGGCGGCATCCCGGTCATCAAGACGCTGACCGAAGGGCTCGCGGGCAACGGCATCCGCCGCGTGATGGGCGTGATGAACGGCACCTGCAACTACATCCTGACGCGGATGGAAGATGCGGGCCTGCCCTATGACACGGTCTTCGAAGAGGCACGCGCGCTCGGCTATCTCGAGGCCGATCCGAACCTCGACGTGGGCGGGATCGACGCGGGCCACAAGCTCGCCATCCTCGCCGCCATCGCTTTCGGCACGCAGGTCGCTTTCGACGACGTGACGCTGGAAGGGATCGGGCGCATCTCGATCGACGATATCCGCCGCGCGGGCGATATGGGCTACAAGATCAAGCTTCTGGGCGTCGCGCAGATGACCGGTCGTGGGCTGGAGCAGCGCATGACGCCCTGCCTCGTGCCCGCCACCTCGCCGCTGGGGCAACTGACCGGCGGCACCAACATGACCGTTCTGGAAGGCGACTCGGTCGGCCAGATCGTGCTGCGTGGCGCAGGCGCGGGCGAAGGCCCGACCGCGAGCGCCGTGATGGGCGACGTGATGGACCTCGCACGCGGGTTGCGGCTGCCGGTCTTCGGCCAGCCCGCCGACAAGCTCGAGGCCCCTACCCCGGCCGTCACCGCGATCCCCGCGCCCTATTACCTGCGCCTGCAGCTGTCGGACAAACCCGGCGCGCTGGCGAAGGTCGCGACCGTTCTGGGCGAGGCGGGCGTCTCGATCAGCCGGATGCGCCAATACGGCCATGCCGACACCTCGGCCCCGGTGCTGATCGTCACCCACAAGACGACGCGCGACGCGGTCGACGCCGCGATCGACGCCCTGCCCGCGACCCGCGTAGTCGAGGGCGAGCCGATCGCGATCCGCATCGAAGAGGTCTGATAGGGCCGCAAGTCTCGGCCCTTTCCCGCCGGACGCCGTCAACCCGACCGCGAGGTTCCGCCGGGCGGCCTGACGACGCGCGCCCGGCCCACTCACACCGGTTATTCGGCCGCCTATTTTCGCGACCTCAGGTGGCCCAAACCCCGCATTGCGTGCTATTTTTCACCGCAATAGCGGCTGGCCCCTCCTGTTAGCGTTCACGGGGTTGCCCTTCGCGGCCCCACAGGCTTTACCTATGCCCGGCCCACAACGCCTAGGCAGACAGGAAGACCCAAATGACCCCTCCGAGTGATTTCAACGACCGCATGCTTTCGCTGGGCCTCGCCCGCGTGTCGGAAGCGGCTGCTCATGCCTCCGCCGACCTGATCGGTCGCGGTGACGAGAAAGCTGCCGACCAGGCGGCGGTGAACGCGATGCGCGATCAGCTCAACAAGCTGGAAATCCGCGGCACCGTGGTCATCGGGGAAGGTGAGCGCGACGAGGCGCCGATGCTCTATATCGGCGAGGAAGTCGGTCAGGGCGTCGGCCCGGAAGTGGATATTGCGCTCGACCCGCTGGAAGGCACCACGCTGACCGCGAAGGACATGCCCAACGCGCTGACCGTGATCGCGATGGCGCCGCGCGGCACGATGCTGCACGCGCCTGACGTCTACATGGACAAGCTGGCCATCGGCCCGGGCTACGAGAAAGACGTGGTCTCGCTCGACATGACCCCGACCGAGCGCGTTCAGGCGCTGGCCAAGGCGCAAGGCGTCGAGACCAAGGACATCGCAGTCTGCATCCTCGACCGTCCGCGCCATGAGGACATGATCGCCGAGGTCCGCGAGACCGGTGCGAAGATCCGCCTGATCACCGATGGCGACGTGGCGGGCGTCATTCACTGCGCCGAGCCGGATTTCACCGGCATCGACATGTATATGGGCTCCGGCGGCGCGCCTGAGGGTGTGCTGGCGGCCTCGGCGCTGAAATGCATGGGCGGTCAGATGTGGGGCAAGCTGCTGTTCCGCAACGACGACGAGCGTGGCCGTGCGAAGAAGGCAGGCATCACCGATCTCGACAAGGTCTATGCGCGCGACGACATGGTGCGCTCGGACGTGATCTTCGCTGCGACGGGCGTGACCGACGGGTCCATCGTGAAGGGCGTGAAGCGCGAGCCGACCTATATCGAATCCGAGACGATGCTGATGCGCTCGAAAACCGGCTCGCTGCGCCGCGTGATCTACCGCAACCCGGTGAAGTAACCGGCGCGTCTGGATATTTTTATCGAGAAGAAGAGAAAGGCCGGAGCGCGATGCTCCGGCCTTTCTTCATTCTGGCTGGCGGTCACTCCGCCGCGTCGGCGTAACTCTCGACCGGCGGACAGGTGCAGATCAGGTTGCGGTCGCCGAAGACGTTGTCGACCCGGCCCACGGGCGGCCAGTATTTGTCGACGCGGAAGGCGCCTGCCGGGAAACAGCCCTGTTCGCGGGTATATTTCCGGTCCCAATCGGCCACGAGGTCTTCCACCGTATGCGGCGCATGGCGCAGCGGGCTGTCCTCGGGGGTGATCTCGCCCGCCTCGATCTCGCGGATCTCGTCGCGGATCGACAGCATCGCGGTGATGAAGCGGTCGATCTCGGCCTTGGTCTCGGATTCCGTGGGTTCCACCATCAGCGTGCCCGCCACGGGCCAGCTCATCGTAGGGGCGTGGAAACCGTTATCCATCAGGCGCTTGGCGATATCGTCCACCGTCACGCCCACGTCCGCGAAGGGCCGCGTGTCGATGATGCATTCATGCGCGACACGTCCACGATTGCCCATGAAGAGGATCGGGTAGCCCTCTTTCAGCTTCGCGGCGATGTAGTTCGCAGCGAGGATCGCGACGCGGGTCGCCTGCGTCAGGCCCGGCCCGCCCATCATCAGGATATAGGCCCAGGAGATCAGCAGGATCGAGGCCGAGCCGTAGGGCGCGGCACTCACCGGCCCCTCTTCGCCGCCCGTCTCCGGGTGGCCCGGAAGGAAGGGCGCGAGGTGCGACTTTACCCCGATCGGCCCCATGCCGGGACCGCCGCCGCCATGCGGGATCGCGAAGGTCTTGTGCAGGTTGAGGTGGCTCACATCCGAGCCGATCTCGCCCGGCTTCACCAGCCCCACCAGCGCGTTGAGGTTGGCGCCATCGAGATAGACCTGACCGCCATATTCGTGGGTGATGTCGCAGATGCGCTTCACCGTCTCCTCAAAGACGCCATGGGTCGAGGGATAGGTGATCATGCAGGCAGCGAGCTTGTCGCCCGCCTCCGCCGCCTTCGCCTCGAAATCCTCCAGATCCACGTCGCCATTGGGCGCGGAATTCACCACGACGACCTTCATCCCCGCCATATGCGCCGAGGCCGGGTTCGTGCCATGCGCCGACATCGGGATCAGGCAAACATCGCGCTGATCGTCGCCATTGGCGCGGTGATAAGCGGCGATTGTCAGAAGCCCCGCATATTCCCCCTGCGCGCCCGAATTGGGCTGCATCGAGAAGGCGTCATAACCGGTGATCTCGCAAAGCTTCGCGGTCAGATCGTCGATCATCTCCGCATAGCCCTGCGCCTGATCGAGCGGCACGAACGGGTGCAGCGAGCCGAATTCCGGCCAGGTGAGCGGCATCATCTCGGCGGCTGCGTTCAGCTTCATCGTGCACGAGCCGAGCGGGATCATCGCGCGGTCGAGCGCGAGATCGCGATCCGAGAGGCGGCGCATGTAGCGCATCATCTCGGATTCGGCGCGGTTCATGTGGAAGACCGGATGGGTGAGGTAGTCGCTCTCGCGCAGCAGCGCATCCGGCACCGCCGGTTGCGTGGCTTCGGGGGCGGGTTCGGTGATCCCGAAGGCGTCGAGCACCTTGGCCACCACGCCCGGATCGCTGGTCTCGTCGAGCGAAATCCCGACCCGGTCGCGACCCACCTTGCGCAGGTTGATCCCCCGATGACGGGCGGCGGCGAGGATGCCCTGCTGGCCCACGCCCACCTCGACGGTGATCGTGTCGTAGAAATTCGCAGGCTCCACCAGAGCGCCAGCGGCTTTCAACGCCTCGGCCAGCTGCACGGTCAGCAGGTGCACGCGTTCCGAGATTGCGCGCAGACCGACGGGGCCGTGGAAGACCGCGTAGAAGCTCGCCATCACGGCCAGAAGCGCCTGCGCGGTACAGACATTCGAAGTCGCCTTCTCGCGGCGGATATGTTGCTCGCGGGTCTGCAGGCTCAGGCGATAGGCGCGATTGCCGTGGCTGTCGATCGACACGCCTACGATCCGGCCGGGCATCGCGCGCTTCATCTTGTCGGTGGAGGACATGAAGGCCGCATGCGGGCCGCCATAGCCCATCGGCACGCCGAAGCGCTGCGCGGAGCCCACGGCGATATCCGCGCCCATCGCGCCCGGCTCTTTGAGCAGGCACAGCGCCAGAAGATCGGTCGCGACCACGGCCACGGCTTTCGCTGCATGGAGCGCCTCGCATTCGGCGGTGAAGTCGCGCACGTGGCCATAGGTGCCCGGATATTGGAAGATCGCGCCGAAGACCTTCTCGGCCTCCAGCGTCTCGGGCGCGCCCACGATCACCTCGATCCCGAGTGGCTCGGCGCGGGTCTGGATCACGCCGATGGTCTGCGGGTGGCAGTTCTCGTCGACGAAGAAGGCGGTGGCCTTCGATTTCGACACGCGCTGCGCCATCGCCATGGCTTCCGCCGCCGCCGTCGCCTCGTCCAGAAGCGAGGCATTGGCGACCGGCAGCCCGGTCAGGTCCGACACCATCGTCTGGAAGTTCAGCAGCGCCTCAAGACGGCCCTGCGCGATCTCGGGCTGATAGGGCGTGTAGGCCGTGTACCAGGCCGGGTTCTCGAGGATGTTGCGCTGGATCGCGGGCGGCGTGACGGTGCCGTAATAGCCCTGCCCGATCAGGCTGGTCATCACGCGGTTCTTCTTCGCGACGCCTTCCATCTTCTGCAGGAGGCCATATTCGGTCAGCGGCGCCCAGCCCAGCGGCTCGGCCTGACGGATGCTTTTCGGCACCGTCTCGGCGATCAGCGCGTCGAGGTCCGGCGCCCCCACGGCCTTGAGCATCTCCTCCATCTCGGCCGGCGAAGGCCCGATATGGCGGCGATTGGCGAAATCGTAACTGTCGTAAGTCGTGGGGGTGAAGGTCATGGATATTACCCGATGAAGTCTTTGTAAGCGGCCTCGTCCATGAAGCCGTCGAGCGCGGAGGCGTCGGTGAGTTTCATCTTGAAGAACCACGCCTTGCCCAGCGGGTCTTCGTTCACGAGGCCCGGATTGTCGGCCAGATCCTCGTTGATCTCGACGATCTCGCCACCCAGCGGCGCGAGGATGTCGGAGGCGGCCTTGACCGACTCGATCACGCAGATCTCGTCGCCCTTCTCGACCGTGTCGCCGACATCGGGCAGCTCGACGAAGACGACATCGCCCAATTGCTCGGAAGCGTGCTCGGTGATGCCGACGATCACAACGTCGCCTTCAGTTTTGAGCCATTCGTGGTCTTCGGTGAATTTCATGTAACGTCTCCCGATTGGTTGTTCAGCGTTTGTAAGTGGCGGGGCGGAAGGGCATCGGCACGACCTTGGCGGGCAGACGCTTGCCGCGCACCTCGCCATAGACGGTGGTGCCTTCGAGCGTTTCGGCGGGTAGGTAGGCCATCGCCATCGGCGCCTCGATCGAGGGGCCGAAACCGCCCGAGGTCACACGCCCGATGGGCTGGCCACCCTCGGCCTCGGCGAAAATCTCGACGCCTTCGCGCATCGGTGCGCGGCCCTCGGGGCGCAGGCCGAGGCGCAGGCGGCTCGGTCCGTTTTCCAATTCGCTCAGGATGCGATCCGCGCCGGGGAAGCCGCCTTCGCGCTCCCCACCCTTGCGGCGCACCTTCTGGATCGCCCAAGCGATATTGCCCTCGACCGGGGTCGTGGTGGTGTCGATATCATGCCCGTAGAGGCAAAGCCCCGCTTCGAGCCGAAGGCTGTCGCGCGCGCCCAGACCGATCGGCTCCACCGCCTCATCGGCGAGCAGTTTGCGGGCGAATTCCACCGCGCGGTCCGCGGGCACGGAAATCTCGTAGCCGTCTTCACCGGTATAGCCAGAGCGCGAGATCCAAAGCTCCGTCCCGTTCCAGTGATAGACGCCCACATCCATGAAGCGCATCTTGGCGGTGCCGGGCACAAGCGCCTCCAGCACAGCCTCGGCGGCGGGCCCTTGCAGCGCCAAGAGCGCGCGGTCGGTGAGTTCCTCGACCGCCTCCAGATGCGCCCGCATGTGCGCAATGTCGTCTTCCTTGCAGGCCGCGTTCACCACGACGAACAGATGATCGCCACGGTTCGCCACCATCAGGTCATCGAGAATGCCGCCGTTCTCATCGGTGAACATCGCATAGCGCTGGCGGCCCTCTTTCAGACCCATCAGGCTCACCGGCACGAGCGCCTCGAACGCCTCGGCAGCGCCTTCGCCCGGCACGATCACCTGCCCCATGTGGCTGACATCGAATAGCCCGGCCTTGGCGCGGGTGTGCAGGTGTTCCTTCATCACGCCCAGCGGATATTGCACGGGCATCTCGTAGCCCGCGAAAGGCACCATCTTGGCGCCCAGCTCAACATGCAGATCGTATAGCGGTGTGCGTTTCAACTCGCTCATCGCGGCCTCCCCTTCAGCCGGATGATCCGGCATCGATTCATGAGCCTTCCGGCTCGCCCGATGCCCCCTCTGTCCGTGCCTGCCATGCAGACGCCTGAGATCGTTATCCCTTCGGCGGATGCCGCGATTGCGCGCCGCATCACTCTCCAGAGTCCTTCGTCGGGCACGGTCCTTTTGCCTGAGAGTTTACCGGGGCGGTTGCTCCTTCGGCACCGAGGTTTCCCCCGGATTCTCCCGTATCCAACTTCTCCCGATTACCTGAGGCCCCGCGCGACTGACAAGCCCCAATCGCCAAAAGCGCCGCTTTACCGCCGAAAACGACCTCACGAGGTCGCGAATTGCACAAACAAAAAGCGCGAGGGGTTCTCCCCTCGCGCCTTTGGAATTGGTTGTGCAAGCCTGCGGCGGAGCCGTCAGCCGCGCGCCGGAACCTTGTGCAGAAGCGGCATCAGCTCGCCCATATCGGGCCCGTGCGCCATGCCGGTCACGGCCTTGCGCAGCGGCATGAACAGCCCCTTGCCCTTGCGCCCGGTCGCCTCTTTCACGTCCGAGGTCCAGTCCTTCCACGTGGTGTCGGAATAGGGCGGCGCGGGCAGCATCGTCATGGCCTGAGCGATGAAGTCGCGATCTTCCTCGTCGATCTCCGGCTCCGCGCCGTTGAGGCACAGATCGGCCCAGCCCTTCAGATCGTCGAGCTTGTCGATATTTTGCGAGGCGACCTTCCAGAAGCGCTCGCGCTGCTCCTCGGGGATGCCGAGATCCGCGATACGATCTGCCACGGCCGAGAACGGCAGGTGCTGGTTGCGCGCGCGGGTCAGCGGGATCAGGTCCGCCGGGTCGAATTTCGTCGGCGCCGAGCCGAAATGGTTCAGATCGAACCCGTCGGCCAGCTCGTCGATCGACATTTTCAGCTCGATCGGCTGGCTCGAGCCCAGACGCGCCATCATCGACAGCAGCGCCTCGGGGGCGATGCCTTCGGCGCGCAGATCGCGGATCGAGAGCGCGCCGAGGCGCTTCGACAGCTCCTCGCCCTGCGGGCCGGTCAGCAGCGAATGGTGCGCGAAGCTCGGAACCTTGCCGCCGATCGCCTCGATGATCTGGATCTGCGTCGCGGTATTGGTGACGTGGTCGCCGCCGCGCACGATATGGGTGATGCCCATATCCGCGTCGTCGACCGGTGAGGCGAAGGTATAGAGCACCTGCCCCGAGGCCTTGATCAGCACCGGATCGGACACGCTGGCCGCGTCGATCGACAGATCGCCGAGGATGCCGTCTTTCCACTCGATCCGCTCGAGCTCGAGCTTGAAGCGCCAGTAACCTTCCTTGCCTGCCGCGCGCATCGCGTCTTTTTCGGCATCCGACAGATGCATCGACGCGCGGTCATAAACCGGCGGCTTGCCCATGTTCAGCTGCTTCTTGCGTTTGAGGTCCAGCTCGGTCGGGCTCTCGAAACATTCATAAAGCTTACCGTCGGCCTTCAGCTGCTCGGCCACTTCGGCATAGCGGTCCAGACGCAGCGACTGACGCTCTTCCCGGTCCCATTCGATCCCGAGCCATTCGAGATCCTGCTTCAGCGCGTCGATATATTCCTGCTTCGAACGCTCCTGATCGGTATCGTCGAGGCGCAGGATGAATTGACCGCCGGTCTTGCGGGCGATCAGGTAGTTCATCAGCGCGGTGCGCAGGTTGCCGACATGGATATAGCCGGTGGGCGACGGGGCGAAACGGGTAACGGTGGTCATCTGGGCAAACTCCTGTTGGCGCCTGCTCTTTCACAAGGCGGCCCGTTTGTCCATATGAGGGGCCATGCGGCGCGTGCAGAGCGGCTTGGAGGGGACGATGAGCGAAGGTTACGACTGGACGGAGGTCACGGCGCCGGGCATCGAGGAAATCGAGGCTCTGGCCGAGGCCGCACGCGCGGCGCTTCCGCCGGAATTCGCCCGCGCCGCGCAAGGTGTCGCGATCCGGGTGGAAGACTTCGCCTCCGAGGCGATGCTCGCCGATCTGGGCATCGAGGACCCTTTCGATCTGACCGGGCTCTATGACGGCATCCCGCTGACCGAGAAATCCGTGATGGACCCCGGCGGCCACACGGATGTGATCTGGCTCTTCCGCCGCCCGATCCTCGACGAGTGGGTCTCGCGCGGAAACGAGCCCCTCGGAACCCTCGTCACCCATATTTTCGTGCATGAACTGGCGCATCATCTGGGGTGGTCGGATGGCGATATTTCTTCAATCGATCGCTGGTGGGAGTGAACCGAAGCGGCTCACGCAACGTTCACGACTCTGTGGAAGCGGCGCGATGCGCTAGACTTCGACCTGCGAAGATCAACCATCGAGAGGGAGAGACCCGATGACCAGGACCTTCATGACCCGCCGTACTGCCCTGAAAACCGCCGCTTTCCTGCCCGCCGCCCCCGCGCTTCTGACCGGGAGCGGCGCCGCCGCGCAAAGCTCGAACGAAGCCCCGCCCGCGATCCCGCGCTATCGCCGGATGCAGATGGGCGATCTGACGATTACCACGCTGCTCGCCGGATCGCGCGAGCTGGAAAACCCGCAGACGATCTTCGGCATGAATGCCAGCCCCGAAGACTTCGCGGCCGTCTCGGAAGCCGCCTATATCCCCGCCGACAAGTCGTTGAATTTCTTTACTCCGACGCTGATCGAGACCGGCTCGGAGAAAATCCTCTTCGACACCGGCCTGTCGCCGGAGGGGATCACCTCGGCGCTTGCCGCAGCCGGACACGCGCCCGAGGACATCACCCATGTCGTGATCACCCATATGCATGGCGACCATATTGGCGGGCTGATGGGCGATGGCGGAGAGACGTTCGCCAATGCCGCCTATATCACCGGGCAGAAAGAATTCGACCACTGGTCGAATGCGGGCAACGACACGTTCGAAGCCAAGGTCCGTCCGCTGGCCGAGAAGATGAGCTACCTCAAGGGCGGCGATTCGGTCGTCTCCGGCATCTCGGCGGTCGAGGCTTTCGGCCACACGCCGGGCCATATGGCATTCATGGTGGAGTCGGGTGGCAAGGGGCTGATGCTCGCCGCCGATACCTCGAACCACTATGTCTGGTCGCTTCAGCGTCCCGATTGGGAAGTGAAATACGACATGGACAAGGAGATGGCCGCGAAGACCCGCAAGGAACTTCTCGGCCGTGTCGCCGCCGACAAGCTGGCCTTCGTCGGCTATCACATGCCCTTCCCCGGTGTGGGTCATCTCGAGGCGCTGGACACCGGCTTCCACTTCCACCCGATCACCTATCAGCTCAACGTCTGATCCGTGATGGGTACGGGCCAAGCCCGCGCCGAGATATTTCAGGCGCGCGCCCGATCGGCGCGCGCTTTTCTTATATCAGCTCGCTCTGAGAGGGGCACGCCCCTAAGGGCCGCGACTGGCTGCGCCCCGCCCGTCAGGCGGCGGCATCGCCCTCATGCAACTCCATGCGCACAAGGGTCTGGTTGAGCAGGATATAGGCGATCTCGCCGAACGTGACGGGGCCGGTGAAGCCGCCGGTCCGCTGCCCTTCCAACTCGCCATAGAGATAGTTCAGGATACAGTTGCACGAATATTCGTTGGCGCCTTTGCCCCCCGCGCCTTCAGCGAAGGCCTGCGCGTAAGAGCCCAGCGCCTGCGCCAGACGGTATTCGACCCCCTCGACAACAGGGGCGTAGAATTTCACCTTGCCGGCCTGGGCATCGACCTCCTGGATCGAGACATTGACGAGCGTGCCTGCGTAATTTGCGACCAGCGGCAGGCGCGTGTCGAGCTCATGCTCGGCGATGTAGCGGGCGAGATTGACCTCTTTCCCCTCGACCGTCGCCACCTCCGCTTCGAACCCCGCCTTCGGGAAGGTGAAGGTCAGCGCCTCGGCCTCGCCTTGGGCGAAGATATTGAGAATGTCGAGATCGGCCGCGACACCATCGGGCAGCTCGACATGCAGCAGCACCGCCCCTTCGTCATGCGCCACCCCCGTCGCGCCGTCGAACACCTTCGGCGCGCGTTTGCCCAGCTCATCGAGATGCACCCCGGTGATCCAGCCCGCCAGCGGCTGATCGAAGAGACCGGGATAGCCTTGCCCCTCCACCGCGAAGTCGGAATGCGCCACCGAGAAGGCGGGGATCATGATCATGGTGAAGCCATTTTCGGCGTAGCCTTCGGAAATCTTCGGCAGTTCGCCCACCTCGAGCCAACGCGGCGCTGCGCCCGTCGCCCGCTCGAAACGGGTGCAGAACAGCTTGTCGCGCACCACCGCCCCGCCCTCTTCGGTGACGAAGTAAACGGTGGTGCCGCCGATCCATTTGCCGCGCGGGAGCTGCGCAAGAAGCGCCTCGTCCCCTGCCACGACCATGACGTCACCCGCCTCGATCCGCGCGGCGGCCTCGGCCACGCTCAACATCTCATTTTTCATCCCGGATCCCCTCTCGAGCCTAGAACGCCGCGACATCGCCGGCGGCAAAGGCATTTATCGTCACGAACTCACGCAGCTCCGCAATCTTGTCGCCAAGCGAGGCCGGGCGCGCGGCCACCTCGCGACGCAGGCGCGCAATCAAGATCTTCGTTGCCAGCGACGCCGCACTCAAATCGCTCTGACTCGTCAAAACCCGCTTCCATCGCGGATCATCGGCACCCGGAACCATCCTCACACTCCTTTGAAACAGCACGGGAGCAGTCATAGCGCACCACCCCTTAACACTGCGTTGACAGGCGCGCGCTCCGCGCCGCAAAGTCGGGCTCTGGGCCAAAAGGAGACGCGATGACCTCGATCCTCACGATCACGCTCAACCCGACGGTCGATCTGTCGATCGAGACCCCCGAGGTCGCCCCCGAGCGCAAGCTGCGCTGTACGCGGCCGCTCACAGATCCGGGCGGCGGCGGCCTGAATGTCAGCCGCGCGATCGCCGCTCTGGGGGGCAATTCCACCGCTTTCGTGGCCCTTGGCGGGACCACCGGCGACCGGGTGATGCGGCTTCTGGCCGAGGCCGGGATCGCCGTCTTCCCCTTCCCCGCGCCGGGCGAGACGCGGATGAGCCTGACCGCCACGGATCAAAGCACGGGCGCGCAATATCGCTTCGTGATGCCGGGGCCGGACTGGGGCGCGCGCGATGTCGCGAAAGCGCTCAGCCGGATCGCGCGCGCCGCGCCCGAAGGCGGGATCGTGGTTCTGTCCGGCTCGCAGCCGCCCGGCGTGCCCGAAGATTTCCCCGCGCGACTGGCGACGAAGATGGCGCGGACCAAGGCGCGACTTTTTCTCGACACCTCCGGCGAAGCTCTGCACCAGCTGATGGAAAGCGAGGCGCAACCCGCAGACGTGCTGCGGATGGACGAGCTGGAGGCCGAGGGGCTGGCGGGTCGCAAACTTCCCGAACGCCGGGATAGCGCCGATTTCGCCCAAGACCTCGTGCGGCGCGGGCTGGCCCATGCGGTGATCGTGGCACGCGGCGCGGACGGCAATGTGCTGGCCACCAAGGATGCGCGTTGGTTCGCTGTGGCTCCGAAGGTCGACGTCGTGTCGAAAGTGGGCGCGGGCGACAGTTTCGTGGGGGCCTTCACGCTGGCGCTTTCCCGCGGCAAGTCCTTCCGCGAGGCGTTGCAGCAAGGCGCCGCAGGCGCAGCGGCCGCCGTGACGACACCTGCGACCGATCTCTGCTCGGCCGCGATGGTGCGCCGCCTCCTGCCGCATTGCCCGGTCGAGCCGGTCTGAGCACTCTGCCCCTTTGCCTCGCGGCACCTGCGCGTTATGAAAGCGCCAAAGGAGCGCCGCCCATGCTGAAGACCCGCATCATTCCCTGTCTCGACGTCGCCGACGGCCGCGTCGTGAAAGGCGTCAATTTCGTGAACCTGATCGACGCGGGCGACCCGGTCGAGGCCGCCAAGGCCTATGACGCGGCAGGCGCCGACGAGCTGTGTTTCCTCGACATCCACGCGACGCACGAAAACCGCGGCACCATGTTCGATCTGGTGACCCGCACCGCCGAGCAATGCTTCATGCCGCTCACCGTGGGCGGCGGTGTGCGCACCCATGACGACGTGCGCGCGCTGCTGCTGGCGGGGGCCGACAAGGTCTCGTTCAACTCCGCCGCCGTGGCCGATCCGAACGTCATCACCGAGGCCGCCGATCGCTTCGGCAGCCAATGCATCGTCTGCGCGATCGACGCCAAGACGGTGGAGCCGGGCCGCTGGGAGATCTTTACCCATGGCGGGCGCAAATCCACCGGGATCGACGCGGTGGAATTCGCGCGCACCGTGACTGCGAAGGGCGCGGGGGAAATCCTGCTGACCTCGATGGATCGCGACGGCACCCGCGCGGGCTTCAATCTGGAGCTGACGAAGGCGATCTCGGACGCGGTGGACGTGCCGGTGATCGCCTCCGGCGGCGTCGGCAATCTCGATCATCTGGTGGAAGGCGTAACCAAGGGCGGGGCTTCGGCCGTGCTCGCGGCGTCAATCTTCCACTTCGGCGAATACACGATCCGCGAGGCCAAGGAATACATGGCCGCCGCGGGCATTCCGATGAGGCTGCAATGAGCATTCTGGACCAACTCGCCGCGACCATCGAGAGCCGCAAGGGCGCCGATCCCGACACGTCGTGGACCGCGAAACTGCTGGCCAAGGGCCCGGAGAAATGCGCCGAGAAATTCGGTGAGGAAGCGGTGGAAGCGATCATCGCCGCAGCGAAGAACGACCGCGAGAACCTGACCTATGAGGCGGCGGATGTGCTCTATCACCTCTTGGTGATGCTGGCGGCGCGCGACGTGAAGCTGGCCGATGTGCTGGCCGAACTGGAGCGCCGCGAAGGGACGTCCGGCATCGCCGAGAAAGCCGCGCGCAGTTAAGGGGCGCTGCCCCTCTGCCTTACGGCATTCACCCCGGGATATTTTCCAAGAGCGAAGGGGCGGCCCGTGCCTGCCTTCGCTCTTGCCGAAATATCCCGGGGGTGAGGGCGAAGCCCGAGGGGGCAGCGCCCCCTTTCCCCGCGCGAACCGCGTGCTAGCTGGCCTCTCAAACAGGAGGCTTTCATGGCACAGACCACCGACACCAACCGCAAGATCATCCTCGCCGAGCGCCCGAAAGGCGCACCGAACGAGAACACGCTGAAGCTCGAGACCGAGGCCGTGCCGCAGGCGGGCAAGGGTGAAATGCTGCTGCGCACCGTCTGGCTGTCTCTCGACCCCTACATGCGCGGGCGGATGTCGGATGCGAAATCCTACGCAACCCCGGTCGAGATCGGGGGCGTGATGACCGGTCAGGTCGTGGCCGAGGTCATGGAGAGCGATGTCGCGGGCTTCTCGAAGGGCGACTTTGTGCTTTCGCCCTCGGGCTGGCAGGATTTCTTCGTCTCTGATGGCACGCAGGTGCTCAATCTCGGGCCGGAGCCGGAGAACCCGAGCTGGGCCTTGGGCGTCCTCGGGATGCCAGGCTACACGGCCTATGCGGGCCTCCTGAGGATCGGCGAGCCGAAGCCGGGCGAGACGGTCGTGGTTGCCGCCGCCTCAGGGCCGGTGGGCGCAACGGTCGGCCAGATTGCCAAGATCAAGGGCTGCCGCGTCGTCGGCGTCGCGGGCGGGGCCGAGAAATGCGCCCATGTCACCGACACGCTCGGGTTTGACGCCTGCATCGACCACCGCGCCGAGGATTTCGCCGAGCAACTGGCCGCAGCCTGCCCGGACGGGATCGACGTCTATTTCGAGAATGTCGGCGGCAAAGTGCTCTACGGCGTGCTGCCGCTTCTCAACCCTTTCGCGCGGATGCCGGTCTGCGGCATGGTCGCGTGGTATAATCTGCAAGGCCTGCCCGAGGGGCCCGATCACGGGCCGCAGATCCTCTCGACGATCCTGCGCATGAAGGTGAAGGTGCAAGGCTTCATCATCTTCGACAGCTTCCCGATCGAGCTCTATCAGGAATTCTCCGAAGCGATGACCGGCTGGCTGAAAGAGGGCAAAGTTCAGTACAAGGAGCAGGTGGTGGAGGGCCTCGAAGCCGCGCCGCAGGGGCTCTATGACCTGCTGGAGGGCCGCAATTTCGGCAAGATGGTCGTGAAAGTCGGCTAAAAGCGAGGCACGCGCGCAGGGCTTTCGCATCCGTGACTTGCCCTGCGCCGCGCATCGCTTATCTCTATCTCTATGTTTGGACGCCTTTTCGATATGCTCAACGATCCCGCCCCCGATCCGATGGAGGGGGAAGATCGCGAATTGGCGCTTGGCGCACTTCTGGTGCGGCTCGCGCGGTCGGATGAAAACTATACCGAAGAGGAGAAAATCCGGATCGACCGGGTTCTCGCTCAGCGCAACGGGCTCTCTGGCTTCGAGGCGACCGAGATGCGCAAGCGCGCCGAAGAGGTCGAGGCGGGCGCGCCCGACACGGTCCGCTTCACACGCGCACTGAAGGACAAGGTCGCCTATGAGGACCGCACCGGCGTGATCGAGGCGCTGTGGGACGTGGCGCTGGCCGATGGCGTGCGCGATGCCCATGAGGATGCGCTGATCCGGCTCGCGGCGAAACTTCTGGGCGTAAACGATGTCGATTCGGCGGTCGCAAGGCAACGAGTCGAAGCCCGCCGCACCTGAATTCGACGGGCACACCGGCGCGGAGCGCGACCGCTCCGCGCCTGTTTTTTCCTCAGATGCTCGTGATTTCGGCCCCTTCCCCATCGTCAACCGGGCAGACGCAGTTGCATTCACCGGTCAAATCGCGCCAGATTGCGCGGATGGACAAAGAGAAGCTGCCTGCGTGACCCGAAACGAGCCTGCGCCCAAAGACGCGCCCGTCATCGAAATCCGTGACCTTTACAAGAGCTACGGCTCGCTCGAGGTGCTCAAGGGCGTCTCGATCACCGCGCCGCGCGGCCATGTGGTGTCGTTGATCGGCTCCTCCGGCTCGGGCAAATCGACCCTCTTGCGGTGCTGCAACCTGCTTGAAGACAGCCAGAAGGGCGATGTGATCTTCGAAGGCGAGTCTGTGCATTGGCGTGGCGAGGGGCTCAATCGTCGCCCTGCCGACCGCGCGCAGGTCACCCGGTTCCGCACGAACCTGTCGATGGTGTTCCAGCAGTTCAATCTCTGGGCGCACATGACGATCCTGCAGAACGTGATGGAAGCGCCGGTGACGGTGCTGGGCCGCGACAAGGCAGAGGTCGAACCGCTGGCGCGCCAGTTGCTCGACAAGGTCGGCATCGGCGACAAATGCGGCGCCTGGCCCGCGCAGCTCTCGGGCGGCCAGCAGCAGCGCGCGGCGATCGCGCGGGCGCTGTGCATGGAGCCCAAGGCGCTTCTCTTCGACGAGCCCACCTCGGCGCTCGACCCGGAATTGCAGCAAGAGGTGGTGAAGGTCATCAAGGACCTCGCCGCCGAACACCGCACCATGATCCTCGTCACCCATGACATGCGACTGGCGCGTGACGTCTCCGACCACGTCGTCTTCCTGCATCAGGGCAAGATCGAGGAAGAGGGCCCGCCAGAGGCTCTGTTCGGCGCGCCGAAATCGACGCGCCTGCAACAATTCCTGTCGGCCACCGCGCCGGCGTGAACCAACCCAAGAATTAACAACGGGGAACCAAAATGAAAAAACTGATCCTGACCGCTGCCATCCTCGGCCTTTCGGCTGGCGTCGCTGCGGCACAGACCGTCCGCATGGGCACCGAGGGCGCCTACCCTCCCTACAACTTCATCGACGATAACGGTGAAGTCGCGGGCTTCGAGCGCGAACTCGGCGACAAGCTGTGCGAGATGGAGAGCCTCGACTGCACCTGGGTCACCAATGACTGGGATTCGATCATCCCGAACCTGCTCTCGGGCAACTACGACACGATCATGGCTGGCATGTCGATCACCGCTGAGCGTGAGAAGACCATCGACTTCACCCAGGCCTATTACCCGCCGGCGGCCTCGTCCTACATGGCGATGGACCCGGGCGCGGATCTCAAGGGCGGCGTGATCGCGGCACAGACCGGCACCATTCAGGCGGCGCATGTCGCTGAAACCGGCGCGACGCTGGCCGAATACGCGACCCTCGACGACACGATCGCCGCCGTGAAGAACGGTGAGGCCGACGCGGTCTTCGCCGACAAGGACGCGCTCAAGCCCTTCGCGGGCCAGGACAACATGGAATTCGTGGGCGACGACGTGCAGCTCGGCAAAGGCATCGGCATCGGCCTGCGCAAGTCCGACACCGAGCTGAAGGACAAGTTCAACGACGGCATTTCCAAGCTGAAAGCCGATGGCACGCTCAACGAACTGCTCAAGAAGTATTTCGGCGACGACGCCCTGACCTTCAAGAACTGATCCAGAAAACGAGGCCGGGGCGGCATGAGCCGCTCCGGTCCCGACCGAAAGTCCGATGTTCGAAAGCTGTTCCGATCCCTCTGCCCTTCACGGGCTTGGCTGGCTGCTCTGCTACCTGACCACAGGTAAGCAGATCATGTTCTATGGCTCGTTCGGCATCGTGCTGATCCTGCTGGCCGTGACCGCGCCGGTGGCGCTGATCTTCGGCTTCGGCGGGGCGCTGGCCGCCCGGTCGAGCGCCGCCCCGCTGCGCTTTCTCGGACGGGGCTACATCGCGATGGTGCGCGGTGTGCCCGACATCATCTTCTTCCTTTTCGTGCCGATCGCGATGGACCAGGGGCTTGAGTACCTGAAGTCACGCGCAGTCTGCCCCGATCCCGGCCCAGCCTGGACGGGTAACGAATTCCACGTCTGTGCCTCCGCGAAAATCCCGCTCGGCACGGCCCCGCAATTCTATCACGAGGCCTATGGCTTCGCGCTGGCCGTGGTGGCCTTCTCCATCGTCTACGGCGCCTTCGCCGCCAACGTGCTGTTCGGCGCGATGCAGGCGGTGCCGCGCGCGCAGCTGGAGACCGCCGAGGCCTACGGCATGACCCGCGCGCAGGTGAACCGCCGGGTGCTGATCCCGCAGATGTGGGCCTATGCGATCCCCGGTCTGTCGAACCTCTGGATGATCCTCATCAAGGCAACGCCGCTGCTGTTCCTTCTGGGCATCGAGGATATCGTCTATTGGGCGCGCGAACTGGGCGCGACCAAGTCGAGCATCTACGCCTATCCGCATCCCGACTGGCGTCTGTATTACTTCCTCGTGCTGCTGGTCTTCTATCTGGTGATGACCAAGCTCTCCGAGATCGTGCTGGCCCGCATCAACCGCCGCCTCGCCTTCGGGCAGGCCACGGCGGCCGGGGAAGCGCTGAGAAAGGCGGACGCATGAGCTGCATTCAGACCATCGCGGATTACGGGCTGCGGTCGATCGGGATCGGCGAGCGGCTGCTGCCGCGCTCCGATTTCACCATGTGCCAGCAATTCACCCTGATCGGCTCGGGGATGATCTGGAACCTCTATTTCGGCATTCTCGCGCTTCTGGCAGGGTTCTTCCTCGCCACGACGCTCGCGGTGGCGAAGAACTCCGATCGCGCGATCTTCCGCAAACCGGCCGAATGGTTCATCTTCCTGTTCCGCGGCTCGCCCCTCTTCATCCAGTTCTTCCTCGCCTACGAGGCCTTCGCGATGCTGCCCCGTGCGGGCTTCCCGATCCTCGGGATCACGGTCGCGACGGACTGGATCACGCGGGCCTGGGCAGGCGCACTGATTGTGCTGTTCTTCAACACCTCCGCCTATGCCGCCGAGATCTTCTACGGCGCGCTGCGCTCCGTGCCGAAAGGCGACATGGAGGCCGCCGACGCCTACGGCATGACCGGCTGGACCAAGTTCCGCCGCGTGACATGGCCCACGATGCTCCGGCTCGGCTGGCCGTCCTACACAAATGAGGCGATCTTCCTGTTCCACGCCACGACGCTCGTGTTCTTCTCGGGCTTCCCGGCGTTCCGGCAGGAGGGCGACGCGCTCTATTACGCGAAATATTTCGCGGACAAGACCTTCAACCCCTTCATCCCCTACCCGATCGCGGCGTTCTACTTCATCCTGCTTACGCTCTGCGTCATCGCGGTCTTCGGGGTGATCAACCGCCGCCTGAACCGCCATCTGCCGCAGGAAAGCCGCAAGCGCTTCCGGTTCAGGCCGCAGATTATCAGGTGACACATGAACTGGCTGCACGACCATCCCGACGTTCGCACGATCCGCGTGGCGGCGGCCGATCTCAACGGGGTGGCGCGCGGCAAGCGCCTGCCAGCCCGCTTTGCCGACAAGGTCTTCACCGAAGGGACGCGCTTTCCCTATTCGGTGATGAATCTCGACATCTGGGGCGAGGATGTCGAAGACAGCCCGCTTGTCTTCGAGTCCGGCGATGCCGACGGGCTTCTGATGCCGACCGAGCGCGGCTTCCTGCCGATGCCGTGGCTCTCGGCGCCGACCGCGCTTCTGCCGATCTGGATGTTCCATATGGACGGCAAGCCCTATGCGGGCGACCCCCGGCAGGCGCTGGCGCGCGTGGTGGAACGCTACAAGTCGCTGGGGCTGACCCCGGTGGTCGCAACCGAGCTGGAGTTTTTCCTGATCGACGACAGCGGCAAGACGCTGCGCGTGCCGCCCTCGCCCCGCTCGGGCAAGCGGCGCACCGGCGGTGAGGTGCTCTCGCTTCGCGCCCTCGACGCGTTCGACATTTTCTTCAGCCAGCTCTACGACGCCTGCGAGGCGATGGATATTCCCGCCGATACCGCGATCTCCGAAGCGGGTCCGGGGCAGTTTGAGATCAACCTTAGCCACCAGCCCGACCCGCTGAAGGCCGCCGATGACAGCTGGCTGTTCAAGATGCTGGTGAAGGGTCTGGCGCGCGCGCATGGCTTCGCCGCGTCCTTCATGGCGAAACCTTACGACGAATGGCCCGGCAACGGGATGCATATGCATTTCTCGGTGCTCGATGCCGAGGGCAACAACATCTTCAACGACGGCACGCCGCAAGGCTCGGACCAGATGCGTCACGCGGTGGCCGGGTGTCTGGCCGCGATGGAGGGCTCGGGCCTGATCTTCGCGCCGCATGAGAACAGCTATGATCGGCTCGTGCCCGACGCCCATGCGCCGACCGGCATCGCCTGGGCCTATGAGAACCGCACTGCGGCGCTGCGCATCCCGGCCTCGGGCCCGCAGGCGCGGCGGATCGAGCATCGCGTGGCGGGCGGCGACGTGAACCCCTACCTGATGATCGCAGCGATTCTGGGTGCCGCCCTAATCGGGATCGAGGACAAGATGGAAGCGCCCGAGCCGATCAAGGGCAACGCCTATGCGCTCGACCTGCCGCAGATGCCGACCGACTGGGAAGCGGCGATCGACGCCTTCCAGAATTGCGAGATCATGCCGCGCATCTTCGACCGCGACCTGATCACCAATTTCGCCATGACCAAGCGGCAGGAGCTGCATTACATGGCGGAGCTGTCGGATCAGGAACAGACCGAGCTTTACCTGGATACGGTCTAAGGGGGCGCTGCCCCCGCGCTGACGCGCTCCCCCGGGATATTTCCGTCAAGGGGAAGGGGAAGGCCGGGTGCAGGCAGAGGGGCCGCGCCCCTACCCGGCTGCCGCTTTCGCCTCGGCACGGGGATAGAGCCGCGCCATCGTCAGGCCGCGCGTGGCGTTGAGGATCATCAGCCCCGCCCAGAGCCCGTGATTGCCGAAAAGCGGGATAAGCACGAAAAGCGCGGCCGTGTAGATCGCGACCGAGATCACCATAGCGTTGCGCATCTCGCGCGTCAGGGTCGCGCCGATGAAGATGCCGTCGAGCATCCAGGCCGGGCCGCCGATCAGCGGCGCGGCGGCGATCCAGATCAGGTAGTCGCGCGCCTCGATGCGGACATTCGGGGCGGTGGTCATCAGGTCGATGATCGAAGGCCCCGCGAGCAGGAAGACCGCCCCCAGCGCGAGCGCGCCGCCGATCCCCCATTGCGAGGACACGATGCTCGCCCGGCGCAGCCTTGCTACCGAATGCGCACCCACCGCTTGGCCCACGAGGCTCTCGGCGGAGAAGGCGAACCCGTCCAGCGCGAAGGCCGTGATCTGCAGGAATTGCAGCAGCACCTGATTGGCCGCGAGCGTCACATCGCCCTGCCCCGCGCCGAGGAACAGGAAGGAGGTGAAGCTCGCCTGAAGCAGGATCGAGCGCAGCATGATGTCGGTATTCACCCGCGCCATCGTCGCCAGTTTCAGCCGGTCGAAGATTGCGCGCGCGCGCCACAAGCCGTTTACGAAGGCCGCGCGACACAGCCACAGCGCCAGCACCACACCGCTAATCTCGGAGATCAGCGTGGCGCCGGCGACGCCTTGCACGCCCCAGCCGAGGCCCAGCACGAAGAACAGATCCAGCCCCACGTTCAGCGCGTTCATCGTCACTTGCAGCAAGAGGACACCGCGGGTCCGCTCCAACGCGATGAGCCAGCCGGTGAAGGCGTAGAGCGAGATCGTCAGCGGCGCGCCCCAGATGCGGATCTGCAGGTAGTCGCGGGCGAGACGCTCGACCTCGTCGCTCGCGGGGGCCAGTTGGAACGCGCCCCAGAACAGCGGAATTTGCAGCACGATCAGGCTCAGCCCGGCGATGCCCGCAATGATCAGCGCCCGCATCAGCCCGGCGGAGACCTCGCCGGTATCACCCGTGCCATGCGCCTGGCTGACCAGTCCCGTCGTACCCATCCGCAGGAAGCCGAAGATCCAGTAGAGCGAGGATAGGATTACCGCGCCGATCCCCACCGCGCCAATGGGCGCGGGCAGGCCCATTTGCCCGACGACGGCCGTGTCGACCGCGCCGAGGATCGGGATCGTGGCGTTCGAGAGGACGATGGGCAGCGCGATCTTCAGAACCCGCGCATGGGTAATCTCAGCCATTGGGGGAAGTGTCGTCCCGCGCGGGCATCAGGAAAT
The DNA here is from genome assembly GCF_002020075.1 of Thioclava sp. F36-7. Lineage (NCBI taxonomy): Bacteria > Pseudomonadati > Pseudomonadota > Alphaproteobacteria > Rhodobacterales > Paracoccaceae > Thioclava > Thioclava sp. F36-7. The sequence goes on from NZ_MPZR01000001.1 coordinate 246,371, forward strand.
GGCCGGTCGCTTGGGCAAAAATCCGGGTACGGTTGTCCTGCCACGCCTCGACATGGACGCTGGCGTAACGCCGCCCCGAGCGGTTGACCCGCGCCCGCGCATAGGCGTCGCGCGGCAGGCCGGAGCGCAGATAGTCCACGGTGAAATCGATCGTCTTGGGCAGCCGCGGCAGGCTCTCCGGCGTGAGCGCGTCGAAATCGATCCGCCCCGCCTCGATATCGTCCCACAGGTAGGACCAGCTGAGTTCGATGATCGCGGTGACCTCGAGAAAGGCCGCCGTCACCCCGCCATGGATCGCGGGCAGCATCGGGTTACCGATCAGCTTGTCGTCATAGGACAGAACGCCGGTCAGTTCGTCGCCGCGCCGGTCGAAGCCGATGCCGAGAAACTGCGCGTAAGGAATGCCCTCGACGAGCATCTTGAGCGCGCCGTCGCGGCGCTGCTTGACCTGCTGGACGGGTTCGGGCTTGGGACGGCTCATGCTTGCCCCTCCGATTTGGGTTTGTCGGGGCGCGAGACGGTGAAGGCACCGGTGGCGGTCGCCACGGGACGCTCGGCATCCTCGTCATGGGTCGTGGCGCGCACGAAGGCCACCGAGCGGGTGACGTGATAGCATTCGGCCCGCGCGGTGATCCGCTGGCCGGGCGTGGCGGGGCGCATGTAATCGATGCGCAGATCGAGCGTCGCGGTGGAGGCCCCGGCCTGCGGATGGCTCATCACGGCGGCGCCCGCGCAGGTATCCATCAGCGCCGAGACCGCGCCGCCATGGATCACGCCGGTGCGCGGATCGCCCACGAAGCGCGCATCATAGGGCATCGACAGGGTCGCGCAGCCCGGGCGGATCTCGTCCATCTGCATCCCCAGCGCGCGGGAATGCGGGATCGCCTCGATGAACTGGCGCGCCTGTGCGAGTATCTTGTCGGTCTCGTCGCTCATGAAATCATCCCCGAATATCTTGCGCGACTATCCCCGCTGGCCGACGGGGTTACAAGACCCGCGCCTCAGCCTTGCCCCTGCGACATCAGGAAATAGCGCGCGATCCCGTAGAGGTAGAAACCGGTGAACATGATATTGAGATATTTCAGCTGCCGCTCGGTATGGAGCCAGGCGTGATAGGCCCAGATCAGGCAGAACGGCAGGCTGAGAAAGAGATTGAGCGGGTACCAGTTCTGCACGATGGCGATGGTCGAGGCGATGCCGAGGGCCAGAGCGACCCATTTCATCTCTTGCTGATAGGCCGCAAGGCCACCTTCGCGCAGACGCAGTGCCGGACGCATGCCCGCTCCTTCTGACTGATACCAATGTCGGGGGTCGCGGCCCTTGAGGCCTGCGATGCGATTGATATGCCACAGGAAAGGCAATCCGTCCAGACGGGCGTCGCTCAGCGGCGCGCGGCGAAGAAATCCTTCAGAAGCGCCTCGGCCTCCGCCGCGCCGATGCCGTCGTAGATTTCCGGCACGTGGTGGCTTTGCGGATGCGAGAAAACGCGCGGCCCCTGCGCAACGCCGCCCGATTTCGGATCGGCCGCGCCGTAATAAAGCCGCGCGATCCGGGCCTGAGAGATCGCCGAGGCGCACATCGGGCAGGGCTCGAGTGTGACATAGAGATCATAGCCCGGCAGCCGCTCCGAGCCGATCTGCGCACAAGCCTCGCGCATCGCGAGGATCTCCGCATGGGCAGTCGGATCGCCCAGCTCGCGGGTGCGGTTGCCAGCGGCGGCCACCACCCTACCGTCAGGGGCGACGACGACTGCGCCGACGGGCACCTCGCCGCGCTTGGCCGCCTCGCGCGCCTCTGCCAGTGCCTGTTGCATGAAAGACCGGAATTTCATGGCTCTTCATCGCTTGCAAATCCGCGCTTATCAAGACGCTTCCCACGCGCAGCAGAAAGGTGTAGATCGCCATCTTTCGCGCCCGAGCGACTCGCGCGCCCCCTCCCCTTGAAGGAACCGGACATGACCGACACTCCCGACAACTCCCCCCAAAATTCCGTTTCGAAATCCGCCGAGAAATCCGGCGCGAAAGAACGCATCGCCAAGGTGATCGCGCGCTCCGGCGTGGCTTCGCGCCGCGACGCCGAGAAGATGATCCTCGCCGGCAAGGTCGCGGTGAACGGCAAGCAGATCGACTCGCCCGCGCTCGACGTGGCTGCGTCCGACAAGATCACCATCGACGGCAAGCCGATCGACGCACCGCAGGAAACGCGGCTCTGGCTTTACTACAAACCGCTGGGTCTGGTCACGACCGAGAAGGACGAACAGGGCCGCCGCACGATTTTCGACGAGATGCCCGAGGGCATGCCGCGCGTGCTGAACGTCGGCCGTCTCGACCTCAACTCCGAAGGGCTGCTGCTCTTGACCAATGACGGTGGGCTGAAGCGCCGTCTGGAGCTGCCCGAGACCGGCTGGCTGCGCAAATACCGCGTCCGCGTGAATGGCCGCCCGACCGAGCAGAGCTTCGAGCCGCTGCGTCAGGGCATCACCATCGAGGGCGAGGAATTCCTTCCGATGGAAGTCTCGCTCGACCGCCAGCAGGGCGCGAATGCGTGGCTGACCGTGGGCATCCGCGAGGGCCGCAACCGCGAGATCCGCCGCGCGATGACCGAGATCGGCTTCCAGGTGAACCGCCTGATCCGCATCAGCTACGGCCCGTTCCGCCTGATGGACATGAAGGCGGGCGACGTGATGGAAGTGAAGCGCAGGATGTTGCGCGATCAGCTTGGCGGGTTGCTCGACGACAAGCCGGTGGGCGGCGAAGCCAAGCCCGAGCGCAAAGGGCGTGGGGATCGTCCCGAGCGTGGCGACCGCAAGGATCGGGGCGACAAGCCGCGCTTCAAGCGGGATCGCGACGACGGCGGGCGCGATGACAAGCCGCGCTTCCGCAAGGATCGCGACGAAGGTGGTCGCGAGGATCGTCCGCGCAAGCCGCGCACGGGCGGCTTCAAATCGCATCGAGACGAGGGCGACCGCGGTGATCGGGGCGAGCGCGGCGATCGGGGGCCTCGCTTCTCGAAAGACCGCGGCGACCGTCCGGATCGCGGGCCGCGTGGCGACAAGCCGCGCTTCAACCGCGACCGCGACGAGGGTGGCCGTGACGACAAACCGCGTTTCCGCAAGGATCGCGAAGATGGCGGGCGCGAGGATCACCCCTTCCGCGACGGGCCGCGCAAGCCGCGCACCGGTGGGTTCAAGTCGCATCGTGATGAAGGCGAGCGCGGCGACCGGGGCGACAAGCCTCGCTTCTCGAAAGATCGCGGCGACCGCCCCGATCGTGGGCCGCGCGGCGACAAGCCCAGCTTCAACCGCGACCGCGATGACCGCTCGGGCGGGAAGTTCGGCGGCAAGCCCAGCGGGAAATTCGGCGACAAGGCGCGCTTCAGCCGGGATCGCGACGAAGGTGGCCGTGACGACCGTGGCGGCGACAAGCCCCGCTCGGGCGGCTTCAAATCGCATGGCGGAAAACCGGGCGGGAAACCGCGCTCGGGCGGGTTCAAATCCCACGGCGACCGGCCCGCACGCTCGGGCGGTTTCAAGTCGCATTCGGGCAAACCGGGCGGGAAACCCGGTGGCAAGCCCTTCGGTGGCAAGCCGCGCGGCGGCAATCGCGACTGACCGGCGAAAACGCGCTTTTAGGGAGGGGATAACCGCCGTGGTTTTCCCCTCTTCTTTTTCCTCGGCGAGTTTACGCGAATTTCACACCGTCTCTCTGGCATAGACCCGCCAGCCTGCTTATAAATTCCCCTGAGGACGTCGAAATTCGCGTCCGATGGCAGGGGCTGGCGATGTCGCGCGAGGCGCAAAAGAGAATCGCTTTCTGGCTGATGATCGCGCTGACGCTGTCGGTCGCGCTCACCGGGAGCGTATGATGGCTCAACGCTATGGCGGAAAATACTCGCCCCAAGGCCCGGCCAGCGGGCCCGACCTGCACGATCCCCGCAGCGTGCCGCCCCATCGTCGTCCCGATGCCCGCCACCCCGAAGAAGGCCGACCGTTCTGGATCGTGGCCGCCGCCCTGCCCTTCTTGCTGGGCGCCTTCGGCGAAGGCCCCTTCGCACTGGCCCGCGCACTTGGCGCCTTCGCCCTGATCGCAGGCGCCGCCTGGACGATCCGCGAAGGGCTGCGGGCCGAGTTTGCCTATGTCGCACGCAGCTCGGCCAAGCGCCCGGCCTTCCCGCGGAAAATTCTTGGTTCCGTCGCCTATGGTCTGGGTCTCGCATTGGGCGCACAGGCCCCCGAACTGGGCGTGATCGGCGCGGCCGGGATCGGGGCTATCGGCACGGTGGTCTCGCTCGTGGCCTTCGGTATCGACCCGCTGAAAGACAAGGGGATGGACGGCGTAGACGAGTTTCAGCAAGAGCGCGTCGCCCGCGTGGTCAAGGAAGGCGAGGCCTATCTGGCCGAGATGCGCAAGGCCATCACCCCCTCGGGCGAACGCGTTCTGATCACCCGCGTCGAGCAATTCGCCACCACCGCGCGCGATCTGTTCCGCGCGGTCGAGGAAGATCCCGGCGATCTGGCGCAGGCGCGACGCTACATGACCGTTTATCTGGAGGGCGCGCGCGACGCGACGATCAAGTTCGCCGATCTGTGGCGCAACACGCGCGATCAAAAGGCACGCGACGATTACGCGGCGCTGCTCGATGATCTGGAGGCGAATTTCACCGCCCGCACCCGCAAGATGCTGGAAGATGGCCGCGAAGGGCTGGAGATCGAGATCGACGTGCTGCGCGACCGGCTGGCGCGCGAAGGGGTCGTGCCGACGACCCGCGAGAATTGACGAAGCGTGAGTTGAAGAGTGACACCGGGAACTGCCCCGACAGGCGCAAGGAGGCCCTGAGATGACCGAGACGACCCGCCAAAAGGCAACCGAGCTGATGACCGAAGTGGAAGGTGTCAGCGGTTCGCTGCTGCCCGAGCCGGGCCCGGCAGAGGCGGTGACGCCGCTCGATCAGGCCCCGCCCGAGACCGCCGAGGAAATCCGCAAGCGCATGGCCGAGCTGGACATGGGCGACTCGAATTCCATCGTGCAGTTCGGCTCGCGCGCGCAGGTCGATCTGCAATCGATCAGCCAGGAGATGCTCTCGGGCGTCAAGAACAAGGATGTCGGCCCCGCCGGAGACAGCCTGCGCCAGATCGTCACCACGATCCGCGGCTTCTCGGTCTCGGAACTCGACGTGCGCCGCAAGCGGAGCTGGTGGGAAAAGCTGCTGGGCCGCGCCGCGCCGTTTGGCAACTTCATCGCCCGGTTCGAAGAGGTGCAGGGCCAGATCGACCGCGTCACCGACGAGTTGCTGAGCCACGAGCACAAGCTGCTCAAGGACATCAAATCACTCGACATGCTCTACGACAAGACGCTTCATTTCTATGACGAGCTCGCGCTCTATATCGCGGCGGGCGAGGAAAAGCTGGCCCAGCTCGACCGGGAGGAAATCCCCGCGAAGGAGGCGGCGATGGAAGCCGCCTCCGAGGATCAGAAAGTGCTCAAGGCGCAGGAAATCCGCGATCTGCGCGCAGCCCGCGACGATCTGGAGCGCCGGGTGCATGATCTGAAACTGACCCGTCAGGTGACGATGCAGTCGCTGCCCTCGATCCGGCTGGTTCAGGAAAACGACAAGAGCCTAGTGACCAAGATCAACTCGACGCTCGTGAACACCGTGCCGCTCTGGGAGACCCAGCTGGCGCAGGCGGTCACGATCCAGCGCTCGCGCGAGGCGGCAGGCGCTGTGCGCGAGGCCAATGATCTGACCAACGAGCTTCTGAAATCGAATGCCAAGAACCTGCGCGAAGCCAATGCCGAGATCCGCACCGAGATGGAGCGTGGCGTCTTCGATATCGAGGCGGTGAAGGCCGCCAACGCCGATCTGGTCGCCACGATCGAGGACTCCTTGCGTATCGCCGACGAGGGCAAGCGCAAGCGCGCCGCAGCAGAGCATGACTTGGTCGAGATGGAGGACAAACTGCGCGACACCCTGTCGGCGGCGAAATCCTCCGCACAGGCTGGCGGGGCTGCGGGATGACACGGATGCGTGCGGCCTTTCCGGTTCTTGCAGGGCTGGCGGCACTGGCCCTTTCGGCCTGCGCGCCGGGCTTGGGCGGCTCGCCGCTCGCACCGGACAAGACCGCGCGCCCGCCCAGCGCGCCGACCGATCTCGATCGCTCGAACGCCACTAAGCAAAGCGCGCTCTCGCGGGAGATGTCGGCCTATTTCGCCAAGACCGCAGCCGAGATGGAAGCGCGCGGCCAGTTGCGCACCGATGTCGCGCCGCGCGATGCGCCGTTCAACCAGCGGCAACTGGTGCAGGACTTCGTCCATATCGCGCTTTACGACGAATACGCGGCGCAGGGTGGCGGGTTCGTCGCCCGTCAGACCCCCTCGCGCCTGCGGCGCTGGGACAAGCCGGTGCGGATGGATATCGACTTCGGCGCCTCGATCCCCAAGGCCGACCGCGCCTCGGATATCGCCGAAGTGCGCGCCTATGCGGGCAAGCTTGCGCGCGCCTCGCGCCATCCGGTCAGCGTGGTGAACCGGGGCGGCAATTTCCACGTCCTGTTCCTCAACGAGGACGAGCGCCGTGCCATCGGCCCGCGCCTGCGCCAATTGGTGCCGGGGATCGATGACAGCTCGGTCGAGGCGATCACCAATCTGCCGCTCTCGACCTATTGCGTGGTCTTCGCCTTCTCGCAGGGCGACAGTCCGATCTATACCGACGCCGTCGCGGTGATCCGGGGCGAACACCCGCCGGAACTGCGCACGAGCTGCATCCATGAGGAACTGGCCCAGGGGCTGGGCCTCGCCAATGACTATCCGCGCGCGCGGCCCTCGATCTTCAACGATGACGAGGAATTCTCGCTGTTGACCAAGCATGACGAGTTGCTGCTGCAGATGCTTTACGACCCGCGCCTGACGCCCGGCATGACCGAACGCGAGGCCCGCCCGATCGTCACCACCATCGCCTCCGAATTGCTGGGCGGCGCAAGCTGAGAACCAAGAAGGAACCGCATCCATGGGCATTCTCGATTTCCTCTCCGGCGAATTCATCGACGTCATCGGCTGGACCGACGACACCCGCGACACGATGGTCTGGCGGTTCGAGCGCGAGGGTCACGCGATCAAATACGGCGCGAAGCTGACCGTGCGCGAGGGGCAGGCCGCGATCTTCGTCCATGAGGGGCAGCTGGCCGATATCTTCGGGCCCGGGCTCTATATGCTCGAGACCAACAACCTGCCGATCCTGACCACGCTTCAGCACTGGGATCACGGCTTCAAATCGCCCTTCCAGTCCGAGATCTATTTCGTCAACACCACCCGGTTCAACGACCTCAAATGGGGCACGAAGAACCCGGTCATGGCGCGCGATCCGGAATTCGGCCCGGTGCGCATCCGCGCCTTCGGCACCTATTCGATGCGCGTCACCGATCCGGGCAAGTTCCTGACCGAGATCGTGGGCACCGATGGCGAGTTCACCTCTGACGAGATCAGCTACCAGCTGCGCAACGTGATCGTGCAGGAGTTCTCGCGCGCCATTGCCAGCTCGGGCATCCCGATCCTGGACATGGCCGCGAACACCGCCGACATGGGCAAGCTGATCACCAAGGCGATCGCGCCCACCATCGCGAATTACGGGCTGGAGCTGCCGGAATTCTACATCGAGAACGTCTCGCTGCCCGAGGCGGTGGAGGCGGTTCTCGACAAGCGCACCTCGATGGGGATCGTGGGCGATCTGAACAAATACATGCAATACAATGCCGCCGAGGCGATGGGCCAGCCGGGCTCGGGCGCCTCCGCCGGGATGGGCGCCGCGATGGGCGCGGGCATGGGCGCCGGGATGGGTATGGCGATGGGCCAGCAGATGGGGCCCTGGGGGCAGATGGGTCAGCAACCCGCCGCCGCACCGCCGCCCCCTCCCCCGCCGCCGGTGGAGAAGGTCTGGCATCTCGCGGTGAATGGGCAAACGCAGGGCCCGTACGGGCGCGGGCATCTGGGGCGTATGGTGTCGGAAGGCTCGCTCACCCGCGACAGCCTCGTCTGGACGCCCGGCCAGAACGGCTGGATGCGCGCCGAGGACGTGACCGAACTGGCGCAGCTCTTCACCATCGCGCCGCCGCCGCCCCCGCCTGCCGCGCCACCTGCGAGCTGATCCGATGCTGGGTTTCCCGAAAGTGGGGCGGAGCGCGGCTGCCGCCCCTGACGACCCACGCGGCGAGAGCCACTACCACTGCGAAAGCTGCGGCGCCGATCTACGGTTTGCGCCGGGCCAGACGCGGCTCGTCTGCGATCATTGCGGCCATGTGCAGGACATTCCCTCCGCCACCGGACGCGGAGAGGCGCGCTTGCGCGAATTGCCGCTCGACGATGCGCTGACCCGCGAATTGCCCGCACAGGAGATGGAGGAGCACCGCACCGTCTCCTGCCCCAATTGCGGCGCCTCGATCGAGTTGCAGAACGGCGAGCACGCGACCGAATGCCCGTTCTGCGCGACGCCCGTGGTGGTCGATACGGGCACGACGCGGCTGATCAAGCCGCAAGGGGTGCTGCCCTTCCAACTGACCGAGGACCAAGCGCGCGCGGCGCTCTCGAAATGGCTCGGCTCGCTCTGGTTCGCGCCCAACGGGCTGTCGCAATATGCCCGCAAGGGTCGGCGCATGACCGGCATCTACGCGCCCTTCTGGACCTTCGATGCCGCGACCCGCACGCGCTATTCCGGCCAGCGCGGCGACGCCTATTACGTCACGCGCACGGTGCAGACCGACAAGGGCCCGCGCACCGAGCAGGTCCGCCGCATCCGCTGGACGCCGGTCTCGGGTCAGGTGGCGCGCAATTTCGACGATGTGGTGATCTACGCCGCGCGCTCGCTGCCGCCCGATTACGTGCAGGCGCTGCGCCCGTGGGACCTGACGGCGCTCGAACCTTATCGGCGCGATTATCTCGCGGGCTTCACCGCCGAGGGCTACACGGTGCAACTGCAGGAGGGACATCACGCCGCGCAGGCCGAGATGATCCGCGTCATCCAGACCGACATCCGCCGCGATATTGGCGGCGACGAGCAGCGTATCGGCGCGATGGACCCGCAGTTCTCGGCCGAGACCTTCAAGCACATCCTGCTGCCGATCTGGACCGCCGCCTACAAGTTTCGTGGCCGCTCCTACCGCTTCGTCGTGAACGCTCAGACGGGCCGCGTGCGCGGGGATCGTCCGTGGTCGGCATGGAAGATCGCGCTGGCGGTCCTCGCTGCGGTGATCGTCGGGGGGACGCTCTTCTACCTGAAGAGCCGCTGAGCGAGTCAGCCTTTCGCGAGATCGTCCATCCCGAAGGCGATGCCCTGCGGGGCGAGCCATTCTGCGAAGCGCGCGATCTTCTCGTCGAGCGAACAGGTATTGGTTTGCCGCGCCATCTCGATGTCATAGGCGGCGCGAAGGTCCATCTGGCGTTCGGGGCTCAGCTCTTTCCAGCGCGTCATGTCGTCTCCTTGCAAAGCCGAAGTGGGTTCCCGATATATCTTGCAACCCAATGTAAAGGAGGGGTGACATGACCCAATCCTCCAAGACCTACCGTGTGACCTGCCTCGATTGCGGGCAGGCGAACCGCGTCCCCGCCGAGAAGCTGGGCGCGAACCCGAAATGCGGTACCTGCGGCGGCTGGCTCGTCTCGCACAAGGTGACCGAAGTCGATTTCAAGACGCTCGCCAAGGCCGAGAAGGACGACCTGCCGCTGCTGGTCGATTTCTGGGCGCCGTGGTGCGGCCCGTGCAAGGCGATGGCGCCGCAGTTCAACATGGCCGCCGAGAAGCTGACCCCGCATGTGCGGCTGGCGAAGATCAACACGCAGGTGAACCCCACCGCGACCCAGCGCTACCGGATTCAGGGCATTCCCGCCTTCATCCTGTTCGCCAAGGGCCGCGAGGTCGCCCGCGCCGCAGGGGCACGCCCGGCGGGCGATCTGGTCAATTTCGTGAAGTCGAAAATCTCGGTGCCCGCATAACGCGGATCGGCAGAAAATTTCGCGCGCGGCGCGGGCGGGCCGCTTGACAACGCCCGCGCCTTGCGCGAAATACCACGCCACGGTTCGGGGCCTTAGCTCAGCTGGGAGAGCGCGTCGTTCGCAATGACGAGGTCAGGGGTTCGATCCCCCTAGGCTCCACCAAACCGCTTCAAAAAGCGCCCGTTCTTCGGGCGCTTTTTGCGTTTCCGAACAATCTCAAATACTTAGCGCGTAGCAATCCGCAATCCGCCCCGCGTTGTGGATGAACTATCCCCAGATTTCGTGGGGGCCACCCGGCTTATCCACCAGAAATTGCTTTACACAATAGCAACCTGCCTACACGATATCTTGTAGGGACAGGCGGCTGCTACCGCCGTTCCTTGTAAAGCCGACAAGCCCTAGGGGAGCTGCACCCCGGGCATCTAGAAAAGGCAGGGGGATACGAGCATGGCACTGAGCGAAGACTATCTGTACGCCGAAGAACTCCACCCGATCGACATCGTCGAGACGCTGGCGGAAGCCCATGAATGGGAATTCGACCGGGTCACCGATGACCAGATCGCAATGGCGGTCGAGGGTCAGTGGCGGACCTACTCGATCACCCTCGCCTGGTCGCCGATGGACGAGACCCTGCGGCTGATCTGCACCTTCGAGATGGACCCGCCGCCGGCCCGCGAAGGCGCGCTTTACGAGCTTCTCAACCGCATCAACGACCGGGTCTGGACCGGCGCCTTCACCTTCTGGCCCGATCAGCGGCTGATGGTCTGGCGGCATGGTCTTGTGCTCTCGGGCGGGCAGCTGCCCGGGCCGGAGCAGATCGACCGTCTGATCGGCGCGGCTGTCGTGTCCTCCGAGCGGTTCTACCCGGCCTTCCAGCTGGCGACCTGGGGCGAGCGCGATCCCGAAGACGCGATGCAGGTGGCCATTGCGGAGGCCTACGGGCGCGCCTAATCTCCCCCCGAACCAAAGGGGGAAGCATGAGCTTTGACAAGATTTCCGACCGCGGCCTCGTAATTCTGGGCTGCGGACGCATGGGCGGCGCGATCCTTCAGGGGCTGTTGAAGGGCGGCCTGCCCGCAGCCTCGGTCTGGGTGGTCGATCCGAATCCGTCCGACTGGCTGAAAGAGTCCGGCGTGAACCTCAACGCCGATCTGCCCGAGACTCCGGCTGTCGTTCTGGTCGCGGTGAAGCCGCAGATGATGGCCGATGCGCTGCCGCAGCTGTCGGCCATGGCCGAGGGCGATACGCTGTTTGTCACTGTCGCCGCCGGGATCACCATCGAGGGCTACGAGAAGATGCTGGGCAAACAGGCCCGGCTGGTGCGCGCGATGCCCAACACGCCCGCCGCGATCGGCCGTGGCGTGACCGCGATCGTCGGCAATCCGAACGCGACCGGCGACGATCTGGACACCGCGGATGCGCTGATGACCGGCGTGGGTCAGGTCGTGCGGCTCGACGATGAGGAACAGATGAACGCCGTCATCGGCGTCTCCGGCTCGGGCCCGGCCTATGTCTTCCACCTGATCGAGGTGATGGCGGCGGCAGGCGAGGCCGAGGGGCTCGACCCTGATCTGGCGCTGCGGCTCGCCAAGGCGACCGTGGGTGGCGCGGGGCAGCTGGCCGAGGATAGCGACGAAAGCCCGTCCAAGCTGCGTGAGAACGTGACCTCGCCCGGCGGGACGACGGCAGCGGCGCTGGAGGTTCTGATGGACCCCGAGACCGGCATGCCGCCCCTGATGCGCAAAGCGGTCGCCGCGAATATCGCGCGCAACCGGGAGCTGGGGAAATGACCATCTCCTTCGACGACTTCATGAAGGTCGACATCCGCTGCGGCCGGATCACCGAGGCCGAGCCCTTCCCCGAGGCGCGCAAGCCCGCGATCAAGCTCTGGGTCGATTACGGCCCGGAGATCGGCGTGAAGAAAAGCTCTGCCCAGATCACGGTGCATTACGCGCCCGAGGAGCTGGTCGGCAAGCTGGTCTTCGGCGTGGTCAACTTTCCGCCGCGCCAGATCGGGCCCTTCATGTCCGAGGCGCTGGTTTTGGGCGTGCCTGATGAGGCAGGCGAGGTCGTGTTGCTGACGCCCGACAAGGACGTGCCGATCGGCGGGAGGATGTTCTGATGAAGCTCCTCGTGACCCGCAAGCTGACGGATGAGGTCGAGGCCCGTGTGGCGAAGGAATTCGACGTGACCTTCCGCAACGGGGCCGCGCCGATGACCGAAGAAGAGGCGCGGCAGGCGCTGGCCGAATACGATGCGCTTCTTGTGACCTTGGGCGACAAGGTGACGGCAGCGGCCTTCGAGGGCAGCCCGCGCGCGAAGATCGTGGCCAACTTCGGGGTCGGCTACAATCATATCGACGTGGGTGCCGCCGAGGCGAAGGGTATCACCGTGACGAATACGCCGGGTGCTGTGACCGATGCCACTGCCGATATCGCGATGATGCTGATCCTGATGAGCGCGCGACGTGCCTCGGCGGGCGAGCGCTTCGTGCGGCGCGGCGACTGGACCGGCTGGACGCCGACGCAATTCCTTGGCCAGCACGTCTCGGGCAAGAAAGTCGGCATCATCGGTCTGGGCCGCATCGGCACGGCAATCGCGAAACGCTGCCATTTCGGCTTCGGCATGGAGGTGGCTTACACCAAGCGCACCCCCGTCGATCCGGGTTTCCCCGCGACGCATCTGAGCCAGGACGAGCTGCTCGCAACTTCCGATTTCGTGGTGATCGCGGTACCCGCCAGCCCCGCCACGCATCATCTGATCGGCGCGGCCGAGATCGCGAAGATGCAGCCGCATTCGCATCTGATCAACATCGCGCGCGGCGATATCGTCGACGAGGCCGCACTGGTGGCGGCGATGCAGGGCAATGCGATCGCGGGCGCAGGCCTCGACGTCTATGAGCGCGAGCCTTATGTGCCGGAAGCCCTGCGCGCACTGGATAACGTCACGTTGCTTCCGCATCTCGGCACCGCCGCTCTTGAGGTGCGTGACGACATGGGCCACATGGCGGTCGACAATCTCATCGCCTTTCGTGACGGCAACACGCCGCCCAATCGCGTGTCGTCTTGACCTTTCACCTCCTTGGCGGGAGGCTCTGCCAAGGAGGATCCGATGCATCAAGCCGTCATTACCGGGACCGGGGTCTATACGCCGGAACACGTCATCACGAATGCCGAACTGGTCGAGGCATTCAACGCCTATGCCGATCTGTTCAACGCCGAGAACGCAGAGGCCATCGCCGCGGGCGAGATCGAGGCCAAGCCGCATAGCTCGGTCGAGTTCATACTTAAAGCCTCCGGGATCGAGCAGCGCTACGTGATGGACAAGGAAGGCGTGCTGGATCCGACGCGCATGTATCCGCGCCTGCGCCAGCGCTCGGATGACGAGCCGGGCATCATGGCGGAAATCGCGCTCGATGCCTGCAACAAGGCGCTGGCGCAGGCCGGACGGAAGGGCGAGGACGTCGATCTCGTGATCTGCGCCGCTTCGAATATGGAGCGCGCCTACCCCGCCGTCGCCATCGAGATCCAGAAGCTTCTTGGGGCGGGCGGGTTCGCTTTCGATATGAACGTCGCCTGCTCCTCGGCCACTTTCGGCATTCAGGCCGCCGCCGACATGATCCGCACCGGCTCCGTGCGCCGCGCGCTGGTGGTGAACCCCGAGATCACGTCGGGCCACCTCGAATGGCGCGACCGGGATTGTCACTTCATCTTCGGCGACGTAGCGACCGCGACCCTGATCGAACGGCGCGAGGATGCGCCGCATGGCTTCCTGATCCGCTCCACCCGCTGCGCGACGGAGTTTTCCAACAACATCCGCAATAACAACGGCTTCCTTCGCCGCACCCGGCCCGATGGCGTGGCCGACCGCCGCGACATGCAATTCATGCAGGAAGGTCGGAAGGTCTTCAAGGAAGTGATGCCGATGGTCGCGCAGCACATCCTCGGCCATCTCGCCGACGCGGAGGTGAAGCCCACAGATCTGCACCGCCTCTGGCTGCATCAGGCCAACAAGACGATGAACGACTTCGTGGGCAAGAAGGTCTTGGGTCGCGATCCCGAGCCGGGCGAGCAGCCCAACATCCTGCAGGATTACGCCAACACGTCGTCTGCCGGGTCGATTATCGCGTTTTCGAAATATTCCGACGATTTCAAACCGGGCGAGATCGGGCTGATCTGTTCCTTCGGGGCGGGCTATTCGGTGGGCTCGGTCGTTCTCGAGAAGATCTGAGGCCTACGCCTCGCCCATCGCTTCGCGCCAGTGACGGCGGCAGAGGCTGACATAGGTCTCGTTGCCGCCGATCTGCACCTGATCGCCATCGCGCAGCGCCTGTCCGTCCGGGCCCATCCGCACCACCATCGTGGCCTTCTTGCCGCAATGGCAGATCGTGCGGACTTCGCGCATCTCGTCGGCCAGCGCCAGCAGCGCCGCCGAGCCGGGGAACAGCTTGCCCTGAAAATCCACCCGCAGCCCGTAACACATCACCGGCACGCGCAGATCATCCACCGCGCGGGCGATCTGCCAGACCTGCGTCTCGGTCAGGAACTGCGCCTCGTCCACGAAGATGCAGGCACAGGGGCCATCGGCCAGCCGCGCCTCGATCAGCGCGAACATGTCCGTCTCTTCGGTGAAACAAGCCGCCTCCGCACCGATGCCGATCCGGCTCGCGATGCGCCCGTCGCCCGCGCGATTGTCGAGCCGCGCGGTCACGAGGAAGGTCTCCATCCCGCGTTCGATATAGTTGTGGGAGGCTTGCAAGAGGATCGTGCTCTTGCCCGCGTTCATCGTGGAATAATGGAAGTAGAGCTTGGCCATGGCCTGCAATAGCCCGCGATTTTCAGGGGAGCAAGACTGCCCACGCGACGCTCAGGGACGGTCGGCGCTGTCCATCCAGATCGTGACCGGCCCGTCATTCAGGAGCGCCACTTTCATATCCGCACCAAACTCCCCGGTCTGAACCGGCAGGCCCAGAGATTCGAGGTGCCGGGCGAAATGCTGATACAGCCGATCGCCGTCTTCGGGCGGGGCTGCCGCAGAAAAACCGGGGCGGTTGCCGCGCGAGGTGTCGGCGGCCAGCGTGAACTGGCTGACCACCAGACAGGCACCGCCGATATCGCCCACCGCGCGGTTCATCTTGCCCGCCTCATCCTTGAAGATGCGCAGTTTCGAGACCCGCTCGGCCAGCTTCTCGGCGACCTTTTCGTCATCGCCCTGCATCGCGCAGCAAAGGATCAGGAGGCCCGATCCGATCTCGGAGATGCGCGTGCCGTCGGCGGTGACCGAGGCCTCGGAGACCCGCTGGATCAGCGCCCTCATGCCAGCTCGTCCGACCAGGGCGGGTTGGCCCCTGCCCGGCTGACGACCACCGCAGCGGCGGCGACGCCCAGTTTGAGGCAATCCGAGATCAGCCCTTCCTCGGCGCGTGCGAGCGCGCCTTTGTCGAGCGCCTCGGCACGGTCCAGCGCGGCCAGAACGCCTGCGTTGAACGTATCGCCTGCGCCGACCGTGTCGATGACCTCGACTTTGCGCGCGGGCACGAAGACCTCGCAGTGTTTCGAGAAGCCATGCGCGCCGGTCGCGCCTTCGGTGACGAAGACCAGCTTCGGCCCTTTCGCCAGCAGCCCGCGCGCCAGATCGGCGATGGTGCCCGGCCCTTCGATCCAGCGCAGATCCTCGTCCGAGACCTTCACGATATCGGCCACGGCGAACATCCGTTCCAGCCGCGCGCGATAGGCCGCTTCGTCGCCGATGAACCCGGGACGGATATTGGGGTCGATCATGGTCACGCGGCTCTCGGCCTCGCGCAGCATCAGCGCCTCATAGGCCGCACCGCAAGGCTCGACTGGCAGGGAGATGCCGCCGAAGAACATCGCCTTCACCTCTACCGGGATTGCGGGCATATCCTCGATCTTGAGCATCCGACCGGCGGTGTTCTCGTCGTAGAAAGCGTAGCTCGCATGGCCATCGGTCAGCGTCACGAAGGCGAGCGTCGTGGGTCGGTCCGAGCGCACCGCAAGCCCTGCATCCACCCCGCTATCGGAGAGCGAATGGATCAGCATCTTGCCGAACAGGTCTTCCGACAGGCCCGACAGGAACCCCGAACGCGCACCGAGCCGCCCCAGCGCAATCGCCGTGTTGAACACCGCGCCACCAGGATAGGGCGCAAACGCCGCTTCGCCTTGCGCGCTTTCGCGCGGGAGCATGTCGATCAGGGCTTCGCCACAACTCAGGATCATCGGGGGCCTCCTCATTCCGATACCGCCAACACCTGCTACACGCGAAGCGGTGTCCGGGCAATCCCCGCAGGGATCACGCTGCGGTCGGCCCGCCCTTATCGCCGACACTGCCGCGCCGGTTGCGCCCTTCGATGAGCCACGCGCCCACGGTCAGCAGGGCCGCCAGGATCAGCCAGGCCCAGGCAGGCAGCAGCGGCTGCACCCGGATATCGGTGGTGGCCGTGGCACCACGCGGCGTGATGCCGATCCAGCCGCGCCCCGATGTCGGGCGACCCGCGCGCACTTCGCGGATGGAGGGCACCCCGTCCTCGAGCCGCGTCACGCCGCCATTGGACGCCTCGACCACGGCGGAGAGGGGATCGCCGCTGGCGATCGTCTGCTCGAACTCGCGCGGGCTTGCAGGCCCCATCGCCACGACCCGCTCCAGATCACCGTCCTTGAGGCGATAGAGCCCCGCCTCGGGTGCGGTCCAGCGCGCGGTAAAGCGGCCGGGTGCTGTCTCGGTCAGCGGCACCTGCTCGGTCGAGCCATCCGGCAGCGTCACGGTCACCGGCGGTGCGCTGTCTTCCATCGTGCGGCGGATGATCCGCATCGAGAGCGCGCCGGGATCGATCTCGGCATAGAGCGCCTCTTCTTCCAGCTCGGGCTCTTTCATCTCCCAATGCGCGATCCGGCGCAGCAATTCGAGCTGCGGCCCGCCGCCGTCATAGCCGCGATCCCAGAGCCATGCCTGATCGGAGGCCAGCAGCGCCACGCGCCCCTCGCCTTCGCGCGAGAGCACCAGAAGCGGCTTGCCCTCGGCGCCGGACATCACGACCTCGCCGGTGGGGTTTGTCAGTTCGATCTGGCGCAGCCAGTGGCCCCAATGCGGGCCGTCTTTCTCGGCGGCCGTATCCTGCTCGCCCTCGGGCGCGGGCGCCCCTTCCAGTCCCGCGGTCACCGGATGGCGCAGCCCCAGATCGGTCGGACGCGGCAGAAAGCTTTCCGACATAACCCGGCCCGTCGGACGCGCGGGCATGATATCGCCAAGGCTGGTCTGATAGAGGCTTTCGACGGTCGCGAATTCCGGACCGGCGGCCACGAGGATCGCCCCGCCGCGTTCGACGTAATCCTTGATATTGTCGAAATACGCGGACGGCAGGATGCCCCGCGCGCCGTAGCGGTCGAAAATGATCAGGTCGAACTCGTCGATCTTGTCGACGAACAGTTCCTGCGTCGGGAAGGCGATGAGCGACAGTTCCGTCACCGGCACACCGTCTTGCTTTTCGGGCGGGCGCAGGATTGTGAAATGCACGAGGTCCACGCCTGCGTCCGATTTCAAAAGGTTGCGCCATGTCCGCTCGCCCGCATGGGGCTGGCCGGAGACCAAGAGCACCCGCAGCCGGTCGCGCACGCCGTTGATCTGGACGGTGGCGACGTTGTTGCGGTCGGTCAGCTCGCCCTCGGTCGGCGACAGCGTGAACTGCACCACGTTCTGCCCCCCATGGGTCAGCGTCAGCGGCAGTTCCAGATCGCGGTCGGTGCGCACCGTGTAGCTTTTCGGATCCTTGCCGTCGATCGAGATGGTCAGATCCGCCGTGCCACCCGCGCTTGCGGGCACGTTGCCCATATCCTCGACCTTGAGACGGATATCGGTCTCCTCGCCGATGATGCCGAAGGACGGCGCGGTCTCGATCAGGATGCGACGGTCCCAGTCGCTGCGCTTGCCGGTCAGCAGCACCTGCAGCGGCGCAGGCAGATCGGGGGCGAGCTGCGCATCATGCGCCTGCCCGTCGGTGACCATCAGCGCGCCCGCGACCCGCGCGCGCGGCTCTGCGGCGAGCGCCTCGGCCAAGGTCGAGCCCAGTTCGGTGCCCGCATTGTCGGCCCCGTCCGGAACGGTGATCCGGCGCGTCTCGACGTTTGGCATCGCGTCGAGCTGTGCTTGCAGACGCGTCAGGGCGGTATCGGTCTGCGCGACACGATCCGAAAGTTTCTGCGACGAGGAGCGGTCGTCAATCAGCAGCACGATATTGGACAGCGGCGCGGTCTGTTCGCGCTGCAACGAAGGCTGCGCGAGGGCGGCCAGCAGCACCAGCGCCGCCAGCGCCCGCAGCGCCCAGCCCTTCAGCCCGCGCCACAGCGCCAGCGCCAGCAGCACGACCGCCACCGCGCCCGCGCCCGCGATCACGGGCCACGGCAGAAGCGGTGCGAAGATGATCGACATCCCGTTCATTGCCCCAGCCTTTCGAGAAGCGCAGGCACATGGACCTGATCGGATTTATAGTTGCCGGTCAGCACATGCATGATCAGGTTCACCCCGAAGCGATCCGCGATCTCGCGCTGACGCTCGCCGGTGCGGCCACGGCCCACGGGGAACATCGGCATTCCGCGATCGTCGACAGCCCAGGCCGAGGCCCAGTCATTGCCGCCGATCACCACCGGCGTCACCCCGTCATTGAGGTTGCGAAACGGCATCCCCTCGGCGCGTTCGGCATCGGCGGGCGGGGCCTCGACCCAGATCGTGCCGTCATAGCGGCCGGGGAAATCTTGCAGCAGGTAGAAGGTCCGGGTCAGCACGTGATCGTCGGGGATCGGTGCGAGCGGCGGAATGTCCAAAGGCGCGGCCAGCGCCTGCAAACGCTTGCCCGCAGGCGTCGCCTCGCCGAAGCCCGCGATATCGGCGTCGCGCGTGTCGAACAGGATCATGCCGCCGCCGCGCAGGTAGCGGTTCAGCTTGGCATATTCCATCGGGCTCGGCGCGGGCTGATCTGCGGTGATCGGCCAGTAGATGAAGGTGAAGACCGCCAGATCGTCGTTCTGGAGATCGACCATCATCGGCGCGGAAGGCTCGACCGTGGTGCGGCGATTGAGAACCTGCGACAGCCCCTTCAGCCCCGCCATGGACACCCGGTCCACCTCGGCATCGCCGGTGGGCATCGCGGCCAGAACCACATTGGACGCAGCCTCGATCGCGCGGGCCGGATCCATATCCTCGGCATGAGTTTGCGGCGGTGCGAAGCTGGCGAGGATCAGGGCGCCCCCGAAGGCGGCGGCCTTCATCGCGCGCGGCCCCCAGAGCTTGCCCGACAGCGCCAGCGTCGCGAGAATATCGATCAGCAGTGCCGCCAGCGCCGCGCCCAGCAGCCAACCCTTCAGCGGCATTTCGCGTTGCTCGAAGGCCCCTTCGACGGGGACATTGGCGGGCCAGCTGGCCGGGGACAGCGTCGCGCCGCGCGGCAGAGCGTTCAGCGCGACCGAGCGATCCTCGGCGGTGTAGATGCCCGGGCGCAGCTTCGGCCCCGGCTCGGCCTTGGCCAGCTCCTCGCCCGGCACACCTGCGGCAGCGCCTGCGTCCTGCAGCCGCCCGAACCCGTCGAGCAGTTTCTGCGGCACCCAGGTCTGGCCTGCGAGATCAGCCTCTTCCGGCGCGGCGGGCCGGGCCGAGACCGCGAGCCGCTCCAGCATCTGCGGGAACAGAAGCGACAGCGGCAGGGTCGACCATTCGGCATTCGCGGTGACATGGAACAGCACGACCGCCCCTTGCCCCATCTTGGCGCGGGTCACGAGCGGCGTGCCATCGGTCAGCGCGGCGATGGTGTGCTCGGAGAGGTCCGGCGTGGGCTCGGCCATCACCTGCGCCTTCACGGTCACATCGTCGGGCACTTGCAGCCCGGCGAAGGGCGAGTTCTCCGGGAAGGGCGCCAGCGCGCGCGGATCGCCCCAGCTCATCGTGCCGCCAAGCGAGCGGCCGCCCGCGCGCAGCTGCACAGGCAGAAGCGTATCGGCATCGAGATCGGCATTGGCCATGCGGGGCCCCGCGAAACGGATCAGCAGCCCGCCCTTCTCGACCCAGTCGTGCAGCTTCGATTGCTCGGGCAGATCGGCCATATCGGCGAGGATTATCACGTCCGGGTCGGCGGTCAGCACATCAGCCAGCGTGCCCTCGATCAGGTCCGCCGTGGGGGCGAGCGCCTGATGCAGGTAATGTGTGGGCGAAAGCAGCTCCAGCCCCTCGCGGTCGCGCGCGCCCGACAAGATCGCGACCTTGCGGCGCTTCACCGCGTCGTCGGTCAGGCTGACGGCGCCTGCCGAGCGCATGCCGGTGATCTCGATCCGGGTTATGCGGTTGCGCAGCTCGGGCGGCAGATCGAAGCGCAGCTCGGTCTCGCGGCTGTCGGTGAATTGCAGCGGTTGGCTGGCCAGTTCTCGCTCGATCCCCGCCGGGTCGCGCCCCACGGCGGCGACATCGCGCGGGCTGGGTGGGATGGTTGAGGCGAGCGCAGGCACGACAAGCGCACCATCCTCGATCCGGGCAGCGCCCAGCGCCAAGACCGGCAATTGCGGTTGCCAGACCTTGACCGGACCACGCGCCTCCAGCGCATTCAGAACGCCCGCGCGGCTGTCGCGGGCCAAGCCGTCCGACAGCCAGAGCGTCTCGAAATTCCCCTCCGGCAAATTGGCGGCGTCGAAGCTCTGCGGAGCCCAGGGCTGCGGCTGGATACCGGGCAGCGACTGGATCAGCGCGCCCGCATCCGTGAAACTCACCTGTGCGGGCGGCGGATCGGTCAGCGAAATCACTGCTGCGGGACGTCCCGCCTGCTGCGCATCCTTCAGCGCCGACGTCATCCGCTCCACCCGGCGCGGCCAGTCGCGCGCGGAGGCCCAGCTACCGTCAGCCACGATCAGGAGCGGCCCGGTTCCGGGCACGGCGCGCTGCGGGTTCAGGACCGGTCCGGCAAAACCGATGATCGCCGCAGCCAGCGCGAGCAGACGCAGCGCCAGCAGCCACCACGGCGTGCGCGCGGCCTGCACTTCCTCGTCCTTGAGACCCAAGAGCAGCGCGACGCCGGGAAAACGCCTGCGGATCGGCGCGGGCGGCACCGCGCGCAGGATCAGCCAGATGATCGGCAACGCAGCGAGCCCCAGCAAAAGCCAGGGCGCGGTGAAGCCGATGGGGCCGAGCATCCACATCAGCGCCCCCTCTCGAGCGCGGAATAAAGCCACAGCAGCGCCGCCTGCGCCGGATCGCCCGTGTGATGGGTCGAGAATTGCCAACCCGCGCTGCGCGCCAGCCGGGCGAGCTGATCGCGTCGCGCGGCCAGCCGGTCGAGATAGCGCGCCCGCAGATCACCCGCCTTGCGGGTCTCATGGATCAGCCCGCCCGCCATCGACTGGAAGATCGTGCGTCCGTCATAGGGGAAGGCCTCTTCGTCGGGGTCGAGCACCTGCATCATCACGCCCGACACACCACGATCGGCCAGACGCCCCAGCGCCGCCTCGATCGGGCCGAGATCGCCGAAGAAATCCGACAGCAGCACAACCCGCGACTGCGGCGTGACGCCTGCGATTTCGGGTGCGCCATAATCCTGCACGCCCGCCTCGCGCGACAGAAGGCCTGCAAGCTCCATCAGCTGCGCGCGGCCCGGACGTGGCGGCGCGAGCGGGCCGGTCAGCCCGACGCGTTCGCCGCCGCGCACCATCAGCACCGCAAGCGCGAGGCCCAACACCCGGGCGCGCTCTGATTTGGTGACGCGCGCCTTTCGCCCGCTCTCGGCCCCGGTGAAGCGCATCGAGGCCGCGTCATCGACCCAGAGATGGACCGATTGCGCCAGCTGCCATTCCCGCTGGCGCACATATTGGCTGTCCGAGCGCGCCGAGCGCCGCCAATCGACGAAGCGCAGCTCGTCGCCCACATGGGCGGGACGGTATTGCCAGAATTCCTCGCCCGATCCCGCGCGCCTGCGGCCATGCGCGCCCATCTGGACGGTCGCCGCCAGATGCTCCGCCGCGACCAGCAGCGGGGGCAGCGCAGAGGCCGCCCCTTCCGCCTCGCGGCGCAGGCTCAGCGCGGGGGATTGCCCCGGCGCTGCGGTATCGGAGATTGCGCTCAAGCGGCGGCACCGGCGGCGCGCGGCCCGGTGACCTCTGCCACGGCGCGGTCGATCAGATCGCCCAGCGTCTCGCCCCGGGCGCGAGCCGCGAAGCTCAGCGCCATGCGGTGGATCAGCACCGGGCGGGCCATCGCCTGCACGTCGTCCAGCGTCGGCGCGAGGCGGCCATTGATCAGGGCACGTGCCCGCACGGTCAGCATCAGCGCCTGCGCGGCGCGCGGCCCCGGCCCCCAGGCCAGCGCATCGCGGATGAAGTCGGGCGCCTCGGCCTCGCGCGGACGGCAGAGCCGCACCAGATCGAGGATCGCATCGACGACTTTCTCGCCCACGGGCATCTGCCGCACGATCCCCTGCGCCTCGATCAGCTCGGCCGGGGTGAAGACGGTATGCGCGCCCTCCGCCGCGACGCCGGTGGTCGCCAGCAGGATCGAGCGCTCGGTCTCGCGGTCCGGGTAATCGACGTCGACCTGCACGAGGAAACGGTCGAGCTGCGCCTCGGGCAGCGGATAAGTGCCCTCCTGCTCGATCGGGTTTTGCGTAGCGAGAACGTGGAAGGGCGGGCCAAGCGGGCGATGCTCGCCCGCGATGGTGACCTCACGCTCCTGCATCGCCTGCAAGAGCGCAGATTGGGTCCGGGGCGAGGCGCGGTTGATCTCGTCGGCCATCAGCAGCTGGCAGAAGACCGGACCTTCGAGGAAGCGGAACGCGCGGCTGCCATCGGGCGCGGTTTCCAGAACTTCGCTCCCGAGAATATCGGCGGGCATCAGGTCAGGCGTGAACTGGATGCGGTTCGAGCCCAGCCCCATCACCGTGGACAGCGTCTCGACAAGAAGCGTCTTGCCCAAGCCCGGCAGGCCCACCAGAAGCGCATGCCCCCCGGAGAGCATCGCGGCCAAAACCAGCTCCACCACCTGGTCCTGCCCGATGAATCGCCGGTCGATCGACGCGCGCGCCTGTGCGAGCTTGCCGCCAAGTCGTTCGATATCTTCCATCAGCTTTTCGGGCTCGGCCATGACATTCTCCCCGTTGATGCCTATCTTTCCCAGCAAAGCAGATATCCACGCTCCGACCAACGGCCAAATTTACATGACGGATCACAAACAGACAGTTTCGACCCCTTCCCCGACGGCAGACGGGCTTGCCGATGCCGCCAAGAAAGCCAGCAAAAAGGGCCCGCCGCCCGTGCATTTGTGGGATCCGCCCTTCTGTGGCGATCTCGATATGGAGATCCGCCGGGACGGGACATGGTTCTATCTTGGCACGCCCATCGGGCGCGAGGCGCTGGTGCGACTGTTTTCATCGATTCTGAAACTCGAGGACGGGAAATACTACCTCGTCACCCCGGTCGAGAAGGTCGGTATCCGGGTCGAGGACGCTCCTTTCATCGCCGTCGATTTCACAACAGAGGGCGAAGGCGACGATCAGTCGATTCGATTCACGACCAATGTGGGCGACGTGGTTCTGGCCGATGCGGAGCACGCGATCCGGGTGGAACATAGCGAGGATGGCGAGCCCCGCCCTTACCTGCATGTGCGCCGCGGGCTGGAGGCTTTGATCGATCGCAAGAGCTTCTACCGGCTCGTCGATCTGGCCGTGACGCGCGAGCATGAGGGCGAGGATTGGACTGGCGTTATCTCCGCGGGCAGCTTCTTCCCGATCCTGCGCGCCGCGGAGCTGTAACGTGCCGAAATTCGCCGCGAACCTGACCTTCCTCTTCACCGAACTGCCCTTCATGGAACGGTTCAAAGCGGCGAAACAGGCCGGCTTCGATGCGGTTGAGGTTCTGTCTCCCTACGACGCCTCCGCGCAGGAGATGCGCCACGAGCTGATCCGTCACGACCTGAGCTTCGCGCTGATGAACGTGCCGCCGCCGAATTATACGGGCGGCGATCGGGGCTTCGCCGCCGTGCCGGGGCTGGAAGACCGCTTCCGTCGCGATTTCGACCGCGCGATGCGCTTCGCCGACATCCTGAAGCCGCGAGTCATCCATATCATGGCGGGCAAGGCCGAGGGCGCGGAGGCCCGTGCGACCTATATCGAGAACCTGAAATGGGCGGCGGCGCGCGCACCGAAACGGCGTCTGACGATCGAACCGATCAACCCGATCGACATGCCGGGCTATTTCCTGAACGATTTCGATCATGCCGCGGATATCCTCGATGCGGTCGCCGCCCCGAACCTGCATCTGCAATTCGACGCCTATCACGCGCAGATGCTGACCGGCGATGTGGCGGGAGCTTGGGCGAAGCATGGTCACCGTGCGGCGCATGTGCAATTTGCCGATGCCCCGGGGCGCGGCGGCCCCGGTTCGGGAATGATCGATCTGGAAGGCTTCTTCGCGACGCTCGATGCCGACGGCTACGAGGGTTATGCGTCAGCGGAATACACCCCGCAGACGGAGACGCGCGAAACGCTGGGCTGGCTCCCGCGCTAGCTCAATGCGCCGGGTGGCCGGCGTGGGCATGATCTGAATGATCGTGATCTTCGTGGTCGTCATGGTCCGCGTGATCGGCACAACCAAGGCTCGCGCTTTCCGGCTCCAGCGTCGCGTGGTGGATCCCGAACTGATGCGCCAGCATATCCTTGGCCCGCGCGATGACCGTTGCGTAATCCCGCCCCTCGTCCAGCACCAGATGCGCCTCGACGGAGACACGCTTCTCGTCGATCTGCCACAGATGGACGTGGTGGACGCTCGAAACGCCCTCGACATCGCCCAGCGCGCCCTGCACTTCCGTACAATCCTTCTCGGGCGGCGCGCCCAGCATCAGGATGCGCAGCACCGGTTTCAGATCGGTCGCGACATGCCACAGGATGAAGACCGAGATGCCAATGGTCAGAATCGGGTCGACCAGCCGCCAATCGTAGAGCAGGATCACGATACCGCCCACGATCACCGCGACCGAGGCCCCGGCATCGGCGAGGTTGTGCAGGAAGGCCGCACGGATGTTCAGGCTGTGCTTGGAAAGCGCATAGGTCAGCGCGGCCGTCGCCAGATCGATGATCAGCGCCAGCGTCGCCAGCCAGACCACGATCCAGCCATCGACCTGCGGCGGATGGATCATCCGCCCCACGGCCTCGACGACCAGCCAGACCGAAATCAGGATCAGCGCGATGTAATTGACGAAGGCCGCGATGACCTCGGCGCGCGACCAGCCGAAGCTCATCGCCGCATCCGCCCCGCGCTTGGCCAGTTTGCGCGCCCCGAAGGCCAGCACCAGCGCCGCCGCGTCGGAGAAGTTGTGCACCCCGTCCGCGATCAGCGCCATCGAGCCCGCGATCGCCCCGCCGAAGACCTGCGCAAATGTAAGCACGACATTGACGACCACCGCCCAGAGCACACGGTTGTCACTGGCATCGTCTAGATTGTGGTGGTGGTGATGATCGTGGGGCATGGGCGCTCTTCTCGGTTCTCGGCGCCTGAGGCGCGGTTGGGACGCTCCGCGGGGGATATTTGGACCAAGCCGAAGACCAAGCGTGCAATTCGGCTTGGCGCAAATATCCCCGCCGGAGGCTTGCGCAGTCTCAACATTGCCGGGCGGCAGGGTCAATGCGGGACGGTGTCTCTGCGCGGATGAACACACAGGTTTGTGCGTTGCCTCCTCACGTCCAATCACCAAAATGCGAGCGACTGACTTTCCGGCCCAAGGAGGAGACCCGATGATCCCCGCCCGCTACGCGCATTTCATTTTCAGCCTGATCCTGTCGGGGATCATGTCGTTTCTGGTCTCGGGCATCGCGACCTACCGCGCGACGGGGATGGTCGAAGACTTCACGGCGCTGTGGGTGGCAAGCTGGGTGTCCAGCTGGATGCTCTCCTACCCGTCGGTGTTGATCGTCGCGCCGTTTGCACGGCGCGTGACCAATCTGCTGGTGCGTCAGCCCGCGGCTCAGTGAGCGGCAGCCCAGCTATCGCCCTGCCCCGCATCGACGACGAGCGGCACGGTGAGTTTCATCACAGGCTCCGCCGCGCCTTCCATCGTGGCCCGGGCGGTCTTGATCAGATCGTCGATCACGGCCTCCTCAACCTCGAAGATCAGTTCGTCATGCACCTGTAGGAGCATCCGCGCGGGAAGCCCCTCGATCGCCTCGGGCATCCGCACCATCGCGCGGCGGATGATATCGGCGGCCGCCCCTTGGATCGGCGCGTTGATCGCGGCGCGCTTGGCGAAGCCCGCCGACGGTCCCTTCGCGCCGATATCGGGCGTGTGGATTTTGCGCCCGAACAGGGTCTGGACGAATTTGTGCTCTTTGGCGAAGGCCACGGTGTCGTCCATGTATTTGCGGATACCGGGGAAACGCTCGAAATAGCGGTCGATGAAGCCCTGCGCCTCGGCCCGCGGGATGCGCAGGTTGCGCGCCAGACCAAAGCCCGAAATCCCGTAGATCACCCCGAAATTGATCGCCTTCGCCTGACGGCGGATTTCGGGCGTCATCTGATCCAGCGGCACGTCGAACATCTCGGACGCGGTGGCTGAGTGAATGTCCAGGCCGTCCTTGAAGGCTTCGCGCATCTCGGGAAGGTCCGCGACATGGGCGAGGATGCGCAACTCGATCTGGCTATAGTCGAGCGAGACGATCTTGCAGCCGTCGCGCGCGACGAACGCCTCGCGGATGCGGCGGCCTTCCTCGGAGCGCACGGGGATGTTCTGCAGGTTCGGATCGGTCGAGGCCAGACGCCCCGTGTTCGCGCCGGCGATGGAATAGGAGGTGTGAACGCGGCCAGTCTCCGGGTTCACATGGGTTTGCAGCGCATCCGTATAGGTCGATTTCAGTTTCGAAATTTGCCGCCAGTCGAGCACCCGTGCCGCCAGCTTCGCAGCCTGCGGGTTGGTGTCCTCCATCGTGGTCACGTCTTCGAGCACGTCCGCCCCGGTGCCATAGGCGCCGGTCTTGCCCTTCTTGCCGCCCTCGACGCCCATCGTGTCGAACAGGATCTCGCCCAGCTGTTTCGGCGAGCCGACATTGAAGGGCTGGCCCGCGATCTCGGCGATTTCGTCCTCTAGCTGCGCCATCTTTTGCGCGAAGGCGTTCGACATGCGCGACAGCACCGAGGCGTCGACCTTCACGCCGGCCATTTCCATATCGGCGAGCACCGGGACCATCGGGCGCTCCAGCGTCTCGTAGACGGTGGTGACCTGTTCGCGATGGAGCCGCGGCTTGAACTGCTGCCAGAGGCGCAGCGTGATATCGGCATCCTCGGCGGCGTAGCGCGTGGCCTTGTCGATCTCGACCTTGTCGAAGGTGATCTGGCTCTTGCCGGAGCCGATCAGTTCCTTGATCGGGATCGGCTGGTGGTTGAGGTAGCGATCCGAAAGCGCATCCATCCCGTGGCCGTGGAGCCCCGAGAACATCGCGTAGGACATCAGCATCGTGTCGTCGATGGGCGCGACGCGGATGCCGTGGCGGGCGAAGATCTTGAAGTCATACTTCATGTTCTGCCCGATCTTGAGGATCGCAGGATCCTCGAGCACGGGCTTGAGCAGCGCGAGAGCCTCTTTGAGGTCCATCTGCCCCTCGGCGCGCTCGGCTCCGCCGAAGAGATCGCCTTCGCCTTTGCTATGCCCGAGCGGCAGATACGCCGCTTTCCCCGCCTCAATGGCGAGCGATACGCCGACCAGTTCGGCCTGCATTTCGTTGAGCGAGGTCGTCTCGGTATCGACCGCAACCCAGCCCTTGGCGCGGGCCTCATCGAGCCATTGCGTCAGCGTCTCGGCATCGCGGATGCAGATATAGCTGTCGGGATCGAAGGGCGGTTGCTCGACCTCGGGAGCCGTATCGGTATGGCTTGCGGGCACTTCCGAGACCTCGGGCGCGGCCGGCGGCTCGGCACCGAATTTCTCGGCCACACGGCGCGTCAGCGTGCGGAATTCCATCTCGTTGAGGAAGCCCATCAGCGTGTCCACATCAGGCTCGCGGATTTCCAGATCGTCGAGCGTGAACTCGATGGGCGTCTGATCGTCGAGCGTCACCAGCTGTTTCGAGAGGCGAATCTGGTCGGCCTTCTCGATCAGCGTCTCGCGGCGCTTGGGTTGCTTGATCTCGGAGGCGCGCTCCAGCAGCGTGTCCAGATCGCCATATTCGTTGATGAGAAGCGCTGCGGTCTTCACGCCGATCCCGGGCGCACCGGGGATGTTGTCGACTGAGTCGCCCGCCAGCGCCTGCACGTCGATCACGCGCTCGGGGCCGACGCCGAACTTGGCCTCGACCTCCTCGACGCCGATGGCGCGGTTTTTCATCGCGTCGAACATCTCGACGCCGCCGCCGACGAGCTGCATCAGGTCCTTGTCCGAGGAAATGATCGTCACACGCCCGCCCGCTTCGCGGCCCTGCCGCGCCAGCGTCGCGATGATGTCGTCGGCCTCGTAGCCGGCCAGTTCCTCGCAGGCGATGTTGAACGCCTTGGTCGCGTCGCGGGTCAGCGGAATCTGCGGGCGCAGCTCCTCGGGCATCTCGTCGCGATTTGCCTTGTATTGATCGTAGAGGTCGTTGCGGAAGGTATGGCTGCCCTTGTCAAAGATCACCGCCGCATGGGTCGGCGCGTCCGAGCCCTTGGCGTCTTCGATGTACTTCCAAAGCATGTTGCAAAAGCCCGCGACCGCCCCGATCGGCAGCCCGTCGGACTTGCGCGTGAGCGGCGGCAGCGCGTGATAAGCGCGGAAAATGAAGGCCGAACCGTCGATAAGATGCAGGTGACAGCCTTTGCCGAATGCCATTGCGAGAGCCCTCCTTCGCGCGTTGGCCCCGGTTGTGCCACAGGGGGGTGCGGAGGGGAAGAGGATCGGGGAGGCTGGAAGCGGAGGGCCGCGCCCGACCTTCCAAGGGATCAAAGCGCGCACCCGAGGCTCGGGCGCGCCCCTCATAGCGAAGCGCCCTCTTGCCAGAACCCCTGAAATCCCCCATCTCAAGCGGCAACCGCAAAGGATCGAACCGATGGATTATTCCAAAATGGGTGGCGCAAGGCCGCCGAAGAACACGCCCAAACATGCCGAGCATAACGCCTATGGCAGTGACAAGACGCCTTACGGGAAGAAAGACCCGAAGGCTGCGCTGCTCGAACGGATGAAGGCGGCGGCGAAGAAGGATAAGTGAGGCGCGGCAGGCTGGCGCCTAAAATTGATCTTCCAGCGCCGCGGCCCCGGCCATCATCTGCGCCGAGACCTTGCTGAACAACTCGGCCCAGTCGGCGGCCAGCTCGGGCGTCCAGTGATCGCCCAGCTTGGCCGCGAGGCCTGCGATCACCGCCTCTGACAGCCACGTGTAATAGTCCGGCTCGGCGCCGAACAGCACATGCATCTGGCCGAGGCCGGGCAGTTCCAGCTCCTGCTCTTCGGGTGGATCGAGCGTGGAGAGGATCACCTCCATCATCGCGGCATATTTCAGCTGCTGCCCGCCTTCGCTGTTGGGCAACACCTGATCAAGCTCGGGATGGGCCGCGAAGAGCCGCGCGAAGGCGTCGCGAAACAGCGACGGATCCTCGAAATCGAGACGCGCCGCGCTGGCCTTCACCCGCGCCGCACGCTCGGCTGGCAAAAGTGGTTCAGTGATCGTCATGCGCGTGATCGCGGTCGATCACATATTTCTTGTCGCAATAGCCGCATTCGACGAAACCGGTGTCACGCGGAATCGACAGCCAGACGCGCGGATGACCCAACGCCCCCTCGCCGCCATCGCAGGCGACCTTCCAGGTGGTGACGACCTCGGTCTCGGGTGCCTCGGGGGCATTAGGCGAATGGGTGGCAGTCATGGATGCTCCGTCTATATAAGGCACGAAAACCGCGCCCTGAATTTGGGCTTCATTCTAGCAATCGCGAAAGGCGGGGCAAGTTGGAACAGCAGGCAATCGAAGTTACCGGGCTGCGCAAGACCTATGCAGGCGGCAAGAAGCAGGAACCGAAGGAAGCGTTGAAGGGGCTCGACCTGTCGATCCCCGAAGGCTCGATCTTCGGGCTGCTGGGGCCGAACGGGGCGGGCAAGTCGACGCTGATCAATATTCTTGCGGGTCTGGTGAAGAAAACCGACGGGCGCGTCGTGATCTGGGGTTTCGATCAGGACGTGAACCCGCGCCAGTCGCGCGCCGCGATCGGGGTGATGCCGCAGGAATTGAACATGGACCCGTTCTTCACGCCGCGCGCGGCGCTGGAGATGCAGGCAGGCCTCTACGGCGTCCCGAAATCCGAGCGCTGGACCGATGAGATTCTCGAACTGGTCGGCCTTTCGGACAAGGCCGAGGCCTATGCGCGCAACCTCTCGGGCGGGATGAAGCGGCGGCTTCTGCTGGCCAAGGCGCTGGTACATCGCCCGCAGATCCTCGTGCTGGACGAACCCACCGCAGGCGTCGATATCGAGCTGCGCGCGATGCTGTGGCGCAATGTGCGCAAGCTCAACGAGCAGGGCATGACGATCATCCTGACGACGCACTACCTCGAGGAAGCCGAGGAAATGTGCGACGAGATCGCCATCATCAACAATGGCGAACTGATCGTGCGCGACACCACGCCGAACCTGCTCAAGCGGATGGACCGCAAGGCGCTGGTGGTCGAGCCGCGCAATGAGGTTAGCCAAGAGATTCGCCTGCCCGAAGGGGTTACCATGGAGACCCGCCCGGGCGGGCAGATGGCGTTTTCCTACTCGCGCGAGCAGACCTCGGCGGAGGACATCCTCGATGCGCTGCGCGCAGCCGACATCGAGATTCGCGACATCGCGAGTGAACAGCCGGGGCTGGAGGAAGTCTTCGTCTCGCTTACCTCGAACCGTTAAAGCCCGTGGCTGCGGTCGTAGGCGTTGGGCGCAGGCGGCGCCCAACCCTCGGGCGCTGATTTCGGGAGGAAGATTTCGACGCCCAGCGGGTAGCAGGCGGCCGTGTCCGAGCTGTGCTCAGACGAGCAATCCCCGCCCGGACAGGCCGAGAGCACGCCCAGCAGATCTGTCTCCGCGAAGAATTCGAGATAGTCGCCGGGCCGCACCGGGCTCGCCTTCATGAAATATTGCCCGGTGTCGCGGGTGAAACCGGTGCACATGAAGACGTTGAGCACGTCATGCACCAGCGCCTCCGCCTCGCGCAGCGGCAGATCGCGGGCCTCGGCCAGCGCGCGGGTCAGGTTCGAATGGCAGCAATGGTGATACTGCCCGCCATCGGACAGCAGGCAATGCGTGTAGGGATCGCAGCGCGTGCCGATCACGTCATGGACCGCGCCGCCGAAGGCGTCGATGCCATACCAGTCGAGCGTATCCTCGGTGATCGTCGCGAGCGGACGCATCGTCGGAAAGCCCGACCACATCCGGTCGCCGCGGCTCAGATGCGTGCCATATAGCGCGCGCGTCTTGCCCGAATAGAACCGCTCGGACAGGTCCGCAGAGAACAGGTTCAGATCGCCCACCTGCGGCCCCTCGACCGAAGTGATGCGGAAGAAATGGCCGGCGGGCACGTCGAAAGCCAGCGCCTCGCGCGGGGGCACGCGCAGATCGGCGATCTTCTCCCAGCCCTCACGCGCGGCGCGATAGGCGGACAGATCCGGCGCGGGCAGCGCGTCGGTCGGGTAACAGATCACCGGCGCGATATCGCGGCGGGCTTCGGCGTCTTCGGGTGCGGCGTGCTCGGGGGTCGGATGCATGGGGCTCCCTCCTTGTCGCGGCCACTCTGCCCTGCCCCGACCAAGAGCGAAAGGCGCAAAGAAAAACCCCGACCGAAGCCGGGGCAGTCACGACAGAACTATTCGGGAGGTCACCGCTCAAGCCGCGGTGTAATACTCGTACATCAGCTCGACCGCTTCGAGACCGTCGGTATTTTCGGTCTTCGCAGTCGGGATGAATACGGGCGTGGACTTCTCAGGGGTGTAGTAAGCCAGATGCTCTTCGGCCACCTGGATCGGTTGCGCCCCTTTGGGGAATTTGACGATGTCGACCATGGAACTCTCTCCAGTCACGTTTCGAGTTCCTCCCTGCCACCCGATTTAGGGATTTTTCCGCGGATTCAAACCCAAAATGCTGCATGTGCGATATGCATTTGCCGCAACGCAGCAAAAAGGGCGGCTCGTGCCGCCCCTTCCACAAATCGTTGAGGGTGAACCATAGGATCACCCCAAAATATGCATTGGATCAGACGACCCGGTTGACCTGCATCCGCTTGATCTCGGCGATCGCTTTCGCCGGGTTCAGACCTTTCGGGCAGGTCTTGGTGCAGTTCATGATCGTGTGGCAACGATAGAGCTTGAAGGGGTCTTCGAGCTGATCGAGACGCTCAGCCGTCGCTTCGTCGCGGCTATCGATGATCCAGCGATAGGCGTGCAGCAGCGCTGCCGGGCCGAGATACTTGTCGCCGTTCCACCAGTAGCTCGGGCACGAAGTCGAGCAGGAGGCGCACATGACGCACTCATACAGACCGTCGAGCTTCTTGCGGTCCTCGATCGACTGACGCCATTCCTTCTCGGGACGGTTCGTCTTGGTCTCGAGCCACGGCATGATCGACGCGTGCTGGGCGTAGAACATGGTCAGGTCGGGGATCAGGTCTTTCACCACCGGCATGTGCGGCAGCGGGTAGATCTTCACGTCGCCCTTAACCTCGTCGAGGCCGTAGATACAGGCCAGCGTGTTGATCCCGTCGATGTTCATCGCGCAGGAGCCACAGATGCCTTCGCGGCAGGAGCGGCGGAAGGTCAGCGTCGGGTCGATCTCGTTCTTGATCTTCAAGAGCGCATCGAGAACCATCGGCCCGCACTTATCCATGTCGATGAAATAAGTGTCGAGACGCGGGTTCTCCCCAGTATCCGGGTCCCAGCGATAGATCTGGAACTTGCGGATATTCTTGCCATCCGGCTTCGGCCAGGTCTTGCCGACGCGGATCTTGGAATTCTTCGGAAGCGTGAACTGAACCATGGTTGGTCCCCTTTCCGTCAGTACGAATAGAGCGGCCGCGTGGGCATTCGGCCGGATTTTCTGAAAACGCAGGAGTCGTAGGCCGCAGAAGGATCGCCCTGCACATAGGCCCCGACATTGAGCTCGACCTTCATGTTCGAGCGGAAGCCGTCATTGGTCACCCCCATGCCCGCCTCGCCCGAGATGGGCGGTTTGGGCGCGAACTGGGCGTAGCACTGGCGCTCTGCCTGCTCGACCGGAATAGGGCCGCAGGCGGCAAGGCCAAGCCCTGCCGCGAGAAGCCCATATGCCGGTGCGTGACGCATCAGTAGACCCGCTTCTTCGGCGCGATCTTCTTGATCTCGATTCCGCCCTGATCCTCGGGGGTCAGCGGGTCCATGTGGACCGGGCGGAAGGTCAGATCGACATTCGCGCCTTCCACATGCATGATCGAGTGCTTGCGCCATTCGGTGTCGTCGCGATCGGGATAGTCCTCGTGGGCGTGCGCCCCGCGACTTTCCTTGCGCGCCTCGGCCCCGACGATGGTCGCCAGCGCGTTCGGCATCAGGTTCTCGAGTTCCAGCGTTTCCATCAGGTCCGAGTTCCAGATCAGCGAGCGGTCGGTGACCTTGAGATCGTCGAGCTTGGCGGCGACCGCCTTCATCTTCTCGACACCCTCGGCCAGCGTCTTGTCGGTGCGGAACACCGCCGCATCCGCCTGCATCGTGCGCTGCATCTCGAGGCGCAGCTCGGCAGTCGGCGTGCCGCCATCGGCGTAGCGCACCTTGTCGAAGCGCTCGAAGATCGCATCGATCTTGGCTTTGGGGATGACCGGGTTGGACGCATCCGCGTCGACGACCTTGCCAGCGCGGATCGCAGCGGCGCGGCCGAAGACCACGAGGTCGATCAGCGAGTTGGAGCCCAGACGGTTGGCACCATGCACAGACGCCGAACCCGCCTCGCCCACGGCCATCAGGCCGGGCACGATAGCATCGGGGTCGCCCTCTTTCGGGTTGATGACTTCGCCGTGGTAGTTCGTCGGAATGCCGCCCATGTTGTAGTGAACGGTCGGCAGAACCGGGATCGGCTCTTTCGTGACGTCGACGCCGGCGAAGATCTTCGCGGATTCCGAAATGCCCGGCAGACGCTCGGCCAGGGCTTCCGGCGGAAGGTGGCTGAGGTTGAGGAAGATGTGGTCCTTGTGCTCGCCCACACCGCGGCCTTCGCGGATCTCCATCGTCATGCAGCGAGACACCACGTCGCGCGACGCCAGATCCTTATAGGTCGGGGCATAGCGTTCCATGAAGCGCTCGCCTTCGGAGTTGGTCAGGTAACCACCCTCGCCGCGCGCGCCTTCGGTGATCAGGCAGCCCGAGCCGTAGATGCCGGTCGGGTGGAACTGCACGAATTCCATGTCCTGCAGTGCGAGACCGGCTCGCGCGACCATGCCGCCACCGTCGCCGGTGCAGGTATGGGCCGAGGTGGCTGAGAAGTAGGCGCGGCCGTAACCGCCGGTCGCCAGAACCACCATCTTCGCGTTGAAGACGTGCATCGTGCCGTCGTCGAGCTTCCAGCAGACGACGCCCTGACACTGCCCGTCATCGGACATGATCAGGTCGATTGCGAAATACTCGATGTAGAACTCGGCGTTGTTCTTCAGCGACTGACCGTAGAGCGTGTGCAGGATCGCGTGACCGGTGCGATCCGCGGCGGCACAGGTGCGCTGCACGGGCGGGCCTTCACCGTATTCGGTGGTGTGGCCGCCGAAGGGACGCTGGTAGATCTTGCCCTCTTCGGTGCGCGAGAACGGCACGCCGTAATGCTCGAGCTCGTAGACGGCCTTGGGGGCGTGACGCGCGAGGTATTCCATCGCGTCGTTATCGCCGAGCCAGTCCGAGCCCTTGATCGTGTCGTACATGTGCCACTGCCAGCTGTCCGGGCCCATGTTGCCCAAGGACGCGGCGATGCCGCCCTGTGCGGCGACCGTGTGCGAGCGGGTCGGGAAGACCTTGGTCACGCAGGCGGTGCGCAGGCCCTGTTCGGCCATGCCGAGCGTGGCGCGCAGACCCGAGCCACCGGCGCCGACCACGACCACGTCGTAATTATGCGTTTCGTATTCGTAAGCAGCCATTATCTCGTCCCGTTCAGTTGCCCAGCAGAAGGCCGATGAAGACCATCTTGCCGAGTGCATAGAGTGCGGTCGCCATGATCACGTAAGCCAGCGAATGCATCGCGATCTTGGTCGCCTTTGCGGCGGTGCCGTGGATGTAGTCCTCGATCCAGATCTCGGTGCCCTTCGCGAAGTGGCGCATGCCGACGATCACGACCAGCGCGGTCAGGATGGCCGGGAAGGGCTGCGAGAAGGTCGTGATCACGGTCTGCTGATCGGCGCCGAGCGTGGTGCCGACGATGTAGAGCCAGGTCGGGATCATGAAGGCGAGAGCCACGGCCGAGGCCGACATCCACCAGTGATGCTCGGGGCCGGTGCCCGAGGCGCCCTTGCCCACGGCGCGCTTGCGGTCGGTGAGGTAACGCATGAGGGCCTCCGTCAGAATTGGATGATGATGAGGGTCAGCACGGTCAGCACGACCGAACCGATGGTGCAGATCCAGCCGAGCATCTCGGCGGATTTGATGTCCATGTATTTACCCGCATCGAAGATGAGGTGCCGGATGCCGGCGAGGTAGTGATACCAAACGCCCAGCAGCGACAGGGTGAAGACGAGATCGCCGAACCACGAGGTCGCGATCGCGTTCACGAAGTTGAAGTAGTCGGGGCTGGTCGCAGCGGCGAGAAGCCACCAGACGAGCAGCAGCACGCCGACGATGATGCCGTTGCCGGTGATCCGCGTCATGATCGACGAGAAAGACGTCATCTGCGGGCGGTAAATTTGAAGGTGCGGGGAAAGCGGACGCTCAACCTGTTTCGCTTCAGCCATGATCGGTCCCTTTTCGCTGGGCTCGGCGCTCTCGTCGGCCTCAATCGGAGGCACGCGCTGGCGCGGAGCTGGCCGGAATTGGCTCTTTTAGTAGCGTAAATTTCTCCCAAGTCACGGGGGGCAAGCTTGAAAACCTGTCATTTACGCATAAAGAGCGGCGAAAAATTCGCTTTGTGATCACATAAATTCTGTGCGTGATCACATGTTAACGCTCGCGGGCGCCCTGCCCCCGCGAGTGAGTCTCTCGGGGCGCGATCAGATCGGCATCAGTGCCCAGTAGTCGAGATCGAGCAGGACCTCGGGCAGGTATTTGTCGTCTTCTCCCTTATAGGCGAACTCGGGCGCACCCTGCTTCACGGCCACCAGACGCAGACGGATCGCCCCCACGCCGGGCGCGCCGGTCTCGGCCTTGTCGAGTACTTCCGACCATGCCTTCACCGTATCGCCCGAGAAGCAGGGATTGGCATGCGCCCCGCCATTGAGCGCCACGATCATCTGGGCATTGGCCAAGCCATTGAACGACAGCGCCCGCGCCATCGAGATCACATGACCGCCATAGATCAGACGCTGGCCGTCCTCGCGGAATGTCGCGTCGAAATGCACCTTGGCGGTGTTCTGCCACAGGCGCGTGGCGATCATGTGCTCGGCTTCCTCGATGGTGACGCCGTCCACATGGTCGATCTTCTCGCCGATCTCGTAATCGCCCCAGCGATGCGGCTCGCCCGCCAGATCGAAATCGTAATCGTCGAAGCTCAGCCCATCGGGAATCACCAGATCCGCAGGCGCCACGACCGATGCCAGATCGGGCAGCACGGTCTCGGGCGCAGGCGCATCCAGATCGCCTTTGCGCACCATCACCCAGCGGACATATTCCAGCACGGTCTCGCCCACCTGATTCAGGCCGCGGGTGCGGACATAGACCACGCCCGACTTGCCGTTGGAGTTCTGCTTGACCCCGATCACCTCGCTCTCCGAGCGCAGCGTGTCGCCCGGATAGACCGGCTTCAGCCAGCGCCCTTCCGCATAGCCAAGATTGGCGACCGCGTTCAGCGACACATCCGGGACCGTCTTGCCGAACACGACGTGGAACGCGATCAGATCGTCGAGGGGCGAGCCATCCAATCCGCAAGCCGCCGCGAATTCGTCCGAGGAATAGAGCGCATGGCGCGCCGGATAGAGCGCGTGATACATCGCGCGCTCCCCTTCCGCCACGGTGCGCGGGACGGCGTGACGGATCACGTCGCCCAGCTTGTAATCCTCGAAGAAACGGCCCGGATTGGTCTTGCCCATCATTGCTCTCCCAACTTCATGTCGGGGTGATACTCACCCTCGATCTCTTTGGTCACGGCCTGGGCACAGCGCATCACGCCATTCGCCTGATCGTAGGCATATTGCGGATCGCCATACAGCACCCAGCCCTTGGACAGCGCGAGGCTAACCTTGTGACAGAAGGCCGAGGTGTCTTCCTCGGTCAGAAGGCGGTAGATCTGCATATCAGGCTCCGAACGGGTTGTGGCCGAACCAGATGTGGATCGAGGCGATCAGGCCGTAGAGGACCAGTGTGCCGACGATCCCGCCGATCTCCTTGCCCATCTTCACCTCGGGCGTGACCTTGGCGGGCTTCGACTTCTTGTTGATCAGGATGACTTCGACCACCGCCCACGCCAGCAGACCGCCGAACAGGATGATCCCCGGCAGGGTCGGATTGACCAGAAGGTGCGCAAACGCCCAGGTCTTCACGCCGGTCAGCTGCGGGTGACGGATCTTGCCGCTGAGCCAGAGCTTCATGCCCGAAACGGCGAACAGGTAGACCGCGAAGATCATCAGCAGGTTGTTGATCCCCTTGAGCGCCGCGTTCGGCGTCCAGAGGTAGAAGACCGGATCGGCGGCGCGCCAGCCGACGAACATCAGAACGAGGCTGATCAGGAGGAGCGCGGCGACCATCGGACGCTCGGCCCCTTTGAGCGCGCGCCGGAAGCCCGGAAATATCCGTTTTGCCAGATGTGCGAGCGACCAGATCAGGACGCCGAGGATGAGTAGTGCCATTGCGATTGCCTCTTAGCTGCCAAGCGCGGCAATCGCCTCCGCCTTGGCGAGGACTTGCCGCGCCGTGACGATATGCAGATTTTCGACGATCTTTCCATCCACGACCGCGACACCCTGCCCCGCTTTCTCGGCTTCCTCGAAGGCAGCGATCTGACGTCGGGCGAGATCGATCTCGGCCTCCGAGGGCGCAAAGGCCGCATTGCAGACCTCGAGTTGCGCCGGGTGGATCAGGGTCTTGCCGTCGAAGCCCATGTCGCGGCCCTGTTCGCATTCGGCCTTAAGACCTTCGTCATCCTTGAAGGCATTATAGACGCCGTCGACGATAATTTTGCCATGCGCTTTCGCGGCCAGCAGGCACAGGCCCAGCCCCGGCAGCATCGGCAGTCGGTCGGCGCGGAAACGACTGCCCAACTCCTTCGCGAGGTCGTTCGTGCCCATCACCATGCCTTCGAGCCGCGGATAGGCAGCGATATCGCCCGCGTTGAGCATCCCCAGCGCGGTCTCCATCATCGCCCAGAGCGGCACGCCCTGAATGAGATCGGCCACCTCGACGAGATCGGCGGGGGTGGAGACTTTCGGGATCAGGATCGCGTCGACCTTGGCGCCGTTACGGATCGCGTCGGCAAAAGCCAGCACATCCTCGCGCCCCCATTCGGTGTCGAGACCGTTGATCCGCACGATCTTCATGCGCGGACCGTAATCGACCTCGGT
The DNA here is from genome assembly GCF_002020075.1 of Thioclava sp. F36-7. Taxonomy (NCBI): domain Bacteria; kingdom Pseudomonadati; phylum Pseudomonadota; class Alphaproteobacteria; order Rhodobacterales; family Paracoccaceae; genus Thioclava; species Thioclava sp. F36-7. The sequence continues at coordinate 285,003 of NZ_MPZR01000001.1, forward strand.
CAGCGTCTTCGCGAGCAGCGCGCGCGCATTGGCCTTCTCGTCGATCGCCACGGCGTCCTCGAGATCGAAGATGATCGCGTCACAGGCAAGCCCGGTGGCCTTCTCCAGCGCACGCTCTTTCGAGCCGGGAATGTAGAGCACGGAACGGGTCGGGCGGGCCATTTGATTCTCCATCTCGCAATTTTCTTTCGCCAAATCGCACGAATGAGACAGAATCGGCAAGCCCCGATTTGCCGCAACGCAGAAAAATCACAGGGTCCGACGATACGGGGTCGCGACGTAAAGCTTTCTTGACAGCTAGGCCGTCACTCTTTGATGATGACCTCAGAGGGATCAAAATGCTGAACAAAACTTATGTGCTAACGCTCGGCCTGGCCGCAGCGATCGGCTTCGCACAGGCTTCTTACGGAGAGACACGGGACCCGTCTGATCCGTCGCGCGCCTGCGGCAAGCGAGATGAGATCGTGGCCAATCTCGAAGCGAAATATCACGAGAGCCGCCGCATGGTGGCGCTCTCCGCGAACAACTCCGTGCTGGAGATATTCGCAGCCGAGGCAGGCAACTGGACGATCATCGTCACACCGGCAGATGGTGTGAGCTGCCTGATCGCCTCGGGCGAGGCGTTCGAGGAGCTCGACGGGACGCTCAAGGAAAAGGACGCGGCGCTCTAGGCGCCGCCCTCACCCGGTGATCGCTTGCTGGATCAGCTTCAGCGAGATCAGCAGAAGTGCCCAGATCACCACCTTGAAGAAGATCTCCGTGGGCATGCGCTTCACAAGCCAGACACCAAGGAATACCGAGGCCGAGGCAGGGATCGCCAGGATCAGCGCGGTGCCGAGACTGTCCCAGTTCACCTCGCCCAGCGCGATGAACGGACCGAGTTTCGCAAGATTCACATAGGTAAAGAGAACCGTCGCCGTGCCCGCGAAGACCTGTTTCGGCAGGTTCAGCGGGATTGTGTAAGCCTGAAAGGGCGGCGCGCCAGAATGGCTGACGAAGCTGGTGAAGCCCGCGATGGTGCCCCAGAACAGACCCGGTGCGACTTTCGCCTCCTGCCGCGCGCCATGCCGATGCCGGAACAGCGCGTTCAGCGCGAAAAGCGCCCCGATCACCCCGACCATCAGCGTCACCCAGCGTTCTGACACGACCTCGGCTGTGGCCCAGCCAATGCCGATCCCGATCGTCGTGGCCGGGATCATGATCGCGAGCACCCGCTTGTCGAAATGCTTGCGATAGGCCCAGAGACCGAACATGTCCGCGACAATATAGACCGGCAGCAACAGCCCCGCCGCCGCGACCGGGTCCATCACGATCGTCAGGACCGGGACTGAGATCGAGGCCGCCATCGGGATGCCGCCTTTCGACAGTCCCACCATCACCGCCGCGAGCAGTGCCAGCGCCCAGCCGAGCAGGCTCAACTCCATTCGGATGCTCCCTTCCCTGCGGGTCACAGAATCGCTCTGCCCCGTCTTGCCCCCTTGCTGACACGGCGCGTGACGAAACGGAACCGCACGTCAGTGTGCGGAACCAGTTTCGGCATACGAGTGCATACAAACAGTGTCGCCGCAGCGCAGCGCCCTTGCCCTTTGCGAGCCAAAGGGCTACTCCACCTGCGATCTATTTTCCAATCCATCCACCCGGAGGACCAAATGGCCAGACCCAAGATCGCCCTTATCGGCGCCGGCCAGATCGGCGGTACGCTCGCCCATCTCGCCGCCATCAAGGAACTCGGTGACGTCGTTCTGTTCGATATCGCCGAAGGTACGCCGCAGGGCAAAGCGCTCGACATCGCGGAATCGGGCCCGTCCGAGGGCTTCGACGGCTCCTTCAAGGGGACCAACGATTACGCCGGTATCGCGGGCGCGGATGTCTGCATCGTGACGGCTGGCGTTCCGCGCAAGCCGGGCATGAGCCGCGACGATCTGCTGGGCATCAACCTCAAGGTCATGAAATCGGTCGGCGAAGGCATCGCAGCCCACGCACCGGACGCGTTCGTGATCTGCATCACCAACCCGCTCGACGCGATGGTCTGGGCGCTGCAGCAATTCTCCGGCCTGCCGGCCGAGAAAGTCGTCGGCATGGCTGGCGTTCTGGACTCGGCTCGTTTCCGTCACTTCCTGTCGCTGGAATTCGGCGTCTCGATGCGCGACGTGAACGCGTTCGTGCTCGGCGGCCACGGCGACACCATGGTGCCGCTCGCACGCTACTCCACCGTTGGCGGCATCCCGCTGCCCGACCTCGTGCAGATGGGCTGGACCACGCAGGAGAAGCTCGACGCGATCATCCAGCGCACCCGTGACGGTGGCGCAGAGATCGTGGGCCTGCTGAAGACCGGTTCGGCCTTCTACGCCCCGGCCACTTCGGCAATCGAGATGGCGGAAGCCTACCTGAAAGACCAAAAGCGCGTTCTGCCCTGTGCGGCTTACGTCAAAGGCGCGCTCGGCCTCGACGGTCTCTATGTCGGCGTGCCGACCGTGATCGGCGCGAAAGGCATCGAGAAGGTCATCGACATCAAGCTCAACAAGGACGAGCAGGCGATGTTCGACAAGTCGGTCGACGCGGTCAAAGGCCTCGTCGCCGCCTGCAAAGGCATCGACAGCACGCTCGCTTGATCGAAAGCCAGGACTGATCCAATCTTGGGGCGCGCCTTCGTAGGCGCGCCCTTTGTTTTGGAGAGTGCCATGTGTTCCGCCCGTCTCGCCCCGTGTCTTGCCGTTCTTCTCGCCCTTTCACCGATCAGCGCGCATGCGCAGGACGGGCCGGTGACCGCCAAGATCGCGCGAAGCGAGGCGCCTGCCGCCGATCCGATCTCGGCGCAGATCGCGGCGGAAGGGATCGCGCCGGTGCTGGCCGATCTGCAATCGCGGGACGCGCTTGGCCCGAAGGACCGTTTCGCGCTCGGCGGGCTGGAATTCCTCGCGAGCCTCGAGGCGACGATGCGCTGGCAGCTGGAAGCAGGCGGCGCTCGTGTGCTGATGCCCTTCGTGGGCAACCTTCCCGGCAGGCGCGACGCGCCGCGCGAAACCTTCACCGCCGACGCGGTCCCGCGCGAAAGCGAGGCGCTGATCGCCGGCATGGATCGCGCCAAGACCGCGCTCGACGGGCTGGCCGATGGACCGGAGTTCGGTCTTGCGATCGACCTGAACGATCTCTGGTTTGACCTGAACGGCAATGGCACGCGTGACGACGGCGAGGACGCGGTGACGCTGTTGCGCGGTGCCTTCATGCCCCGCGCACCGGAGGCCACCCCGGGCGCCTCGCGGATCGTGCGCTTCGACAATGCGGATGCGGCCTGGCTTTCGGCCTATACGCATCTGGTCTCGGGCGTGGGCGAGCTAATCTTGGCCTTCGACCCTGAACCGGCCATCGCTCGCGTGATGGACACCTATGCGAAACTCGTGGACGCGCGCGACAAGGCGATGGGGACCGGGCAAGCCACGTCGATGGACGGTCTGATGATGTTCAGCTTCATCGACCCGGCGGCGGCGGTGCTCGACATGCTCCACCAGCAGCCCGATCCGACGCGCACCCGTGCCGCACGCGACCATTGGCTGGCGATGATCGCGCAGAACCGGCAGTTCTGGGAACTAGCTGAGGCCGAGACCGACAATCAGGCGGAGTGGATTCCGAGCGACTCGCAGGATCAGGCGCTTGGCGTGGAATTCCCCGACGGTCTGGGAGAGACATGGCGAGCGGTCCTGAGCGATGGCGAAGCACTGCTGACGAGCGAGAAGTCCTTCCCCTTCTGGCGTGTGCCGGTCGGGGTCGATCTGGGGGCGTGGCTGGAAAATCCCGCGCCGCTGCCGCTCACCGGAGTCGTTCAGGGTTGGGCGCTCGATCCTTACTTCACCGATACGCCGATGCTGACGCCCGAAAACTGGACGCGCTTTTCGCGGATGGTTGGCGGACGGACCGGCATGATGATGTTCACGCTGAACTGACGAGCGGCTCCGGGTCGAAGCCGAATTCCTCGCGCAGCCGCGCGATCAGCTCGGCCTCATGGAGGAGCAGTGCGCGATCGAAGGCGGCGGGCGAAAGATCGACCTTGTCGCCGAACAACGCGCGGGTCTCAGCCGCGATCTTCACGTCTGGCCGGATCAGCAGCTCGTGGGTTTCCAGCTCATCGGCCTCGTAATCGCGCATCCCCTGCACCTCCCACCAGAGGCTCATCAGCTCGGCGGGATCGGCGGCGCGCTCGGCAGCTTCTGCGAATTGCGCCTTGCGGGACCCGACATAGGGAACGGGCTGGCCCTTCACCTTGGTCGTCGCGCGGCGCAGCATCTTGAGGAGGAAATGCAACGGCGTCAGCCCGTCGAAATGCATCAGCCGACCATTATAGCTGGGCCGATAAGGCAGATCGTTTTCCTTGCTGTCCCAGTCTTTCAGCGGGAAGTGCACCCCGATCGCATAGCCGCGCCTAGCCCGCACGATGGGTTTCCCGGCGACATGGCCCGCGAGACCCTTCTTCAGAAAGCGCGACCGGAGGCCGTAGAACATCAGCCCGTCCTCCTGAAATCCGTCCCAGCGTCGCCTAAAGACACCGCTGAAAATATCCGGGCCCAGAGTGCGGTCGAGATAGCAGCGTTCGTCGACCTCCAAGCGCAGCCACGCTTTCTGCTCCCCCGTCTTCGCCAGCTCCCATTCGAGCGGGCGCGCGAGGCTCACGAACTCGTCCGCGTCGCAATGGATCATCCAATCCAGGTTGGTCTCGTTCAGCGCGCGGGTCGCATTGTATTTCTGGCGGCCCTGATGGCGCGCGGGGCGTTTCTTGCGCCAGCTTCGCGCCCAGTCGTCATCGCCGGAATGGTGAATGAACGCTCCATCGACCGGGTCGAGCAGCGCCTCGGCTTCGGGGTTCGGGCGGTCAAAGAAGACGTGGACCTCGCTCGCGCCGATGCTCAGATGATGCGCGACATAGGCGGCCACCAGCGCCGCGGGCTCGTCCACCGTCGCCACCACGCCCCAGCGCGGCATATCTTGCCCTTGCGTCATCTAAATCCGGTTCCTGCCGATGCCCTCTGCGCAGATAGGTTCAATTAACCGAGTCGTGCCAGTGCTCCCATGCCACAGCGCAGCATTTTCCGATTTGTGATCACACCTTTCCGTGCTGTGATCACGTATGTCGCTTTTTCCGGGCGAGTGGGGCAGAATGTCGCGATTTCGGTTTGTCCGCCCCGCTTAACAGCCTAGAACCCCCTCAAATCGCACCAGCATGGGGTATCCAAGGATGAATATCCACGAATATCAGGCCAAACAGCTTCTCAAGAGCTATGGCGCACCGGTCTCGGACGGCCGCGTCGTCCTCAAGGCCGAAGAAGCGAAGACCGCAGCCAGCGAACTCGATGGTCCGCTCTGGGTCGTCAAGGCGCAGATCCACGCAGGTGGTCGCGGCAAGGGCCACTTCAAGGAAGCCGAAGCCGGCGAAAAGGGCGGTGTCCGCCTCGCCAAATCGGTCGAAGAGGCTGAAACGCTCGCCAAGCAGATGCTCGGCAAGACGCTCGTGACGCACCAGACCGGCCCGGCGGGCAAGCAGGTCAACCGCATCTATATCGAAGACGGTTCCGACATCGAGCGCGAACTGTATCTCGCTCTGCTCGTCGACCGTGTGACCTCGCGTGTCTCGATCGTCTCCTCGACCGAAGGCGGCATGGACATCGAGGAAGTCGCGGCGAACACGCCCGAGAAAATCCTCAGCTTCTCGATCGACCCGGCAACCGGCTACCAGCCGTTCCACGGTCGCCGCGTCGCCTTCTCGCTCGGCCTCGAAGGCCCGCAGGTGAAGCAGATGGTCGGCCTTCTCGGCAAGCTCTACCAAGCCTTCGTCGAGAAGGACATGGAGATGCTTGAGATCAACCCGCTGATCGTCATGACCGACGGTAACCTCAAGGTTCTCGACGCCAAGCTCGGCTTCGACGGCAACGCCGTCTACCGTCACTCGGACATCGCCGCCCTGCGCGACGAAACCGAGGAAGACAGCAAAGAGCTCGAAGCGTCGAAATACGACCTCAACTACATCGCGCTCGACGGTGAGATCGGCTGCATGGTGAACGGCGCTGGCCTGGCAATGGCCACGATGGACATCATCAAGCTCTACGGCGCCGAGCCCGCGAACTTCCTCGACGTTGGCGGTGGCGCCACGAAAGAGAAAGTGACCGAAGCGTTCAAGATCATTACCTCGGACAAGAACGTCAAAGGGATCCTCGTGAACATCTTCGGCGGCATCATGCGCTGCGACATCATCGCCGAAGGCGTGATCGCTGCGGTGAAGGAAGTCGGCCTCGAAGTGCCGCTGGTTGTCCGTCTTGAGGGCACCAACGTCGAAAAAGGCAAGGAAATCATCGCGAATTCCGGCCTGAACGTCATCGCCGCCGACAACCTGTCGGATGGCGCAGAAAAAATCGTCAAAGCGGTGAAAGGCTAAGAATCATGGCAGTTCTCGTCAACGAAAACACCAAGGTCATCTGCCAGGGCTTCACCGGCTCGCAGGGCACCTTCCACTCCGAGCAAGCAATCGCGTACGGCACCAAGATGGTCGGCGGCGTGACGCCCGGCAAGGGCGGCCAAGAGCATCTCGGCCTGCCGGTCTTCAACTCGGTCCACGAGGCGAAAGCCAAGACCGAAGCGAACGCCTCGGTGATCTACGTTCCGCCGCCCTTCGCGGCTGACTCGATCCTCGAAGCGATCGACGCGGAAATGGAGCTGATCGTCTGCATCACCGAAGGGATCCCGGTCCTCGACATGATGAAGGTCAAGCGCGCGCTGATCGACAGCAAATCGCGCCTGATCGGCCCGAACTGCCCCGGTGTCATCACGCCCGACGCCTGCAAGATCGGCATCATGCCCGGCCACATCCACAAGCGTGGTTCGGTCGGCGTCGTGTCGCGTTCGGGCACGCTGACCTATGAGGCGGTCAAGCAGACCACCGATATGGGTCTGGGCCAGTCCTCGGCCGTCGGCATCGGCGGCGACCCGATCAAGGGCACCGAGCATATCGACGTGCTCGACATGTTCCTCGACGATCCGGAAACGGAATCGATCATCATGATCGGTGAGATCGGTGGTTCGGCGGAAGAAGAAGCCGCGGAATTCCTCGCCGAGCAGAAGAAGAAAGGTCGCTGGAAGCCGACCGCTGGCTTCATCGCTGGCCGCACGGCCCCTCCCGGCCGCCGCATGGGCCACGCCGGCGCGATCGTCGCGGGCGGCAAGGGCGACGCGGAATCGAAGATCGAAGCCATGAAATCGGCCGGTATCGTCGCCGCAGACAGCCCCGCTACGCTGGGCGAAGCCGTGATGAAAGCGATCAAGGGCGAATAAGCCCTATTGAGACAGGCGGGGTCGCGGCGCACGCGGCCCTGCATCCTGACCAAGGAAAGGACCGGACCCATGTCGCTGCGGATCGCACGGCGCGCCTCCCTCCCCGTTTCGGGGACGGTCGCATGCGCCCTGCTTGAAAGCAGCGACGGGGGCCGGTCTTCTTCTGCGTCTGAGCGCGTCGCCAACCGCATCGGAAAGCGCGTCCATAGCGGCCTCGCTCCGGTCGCGGTCGTCCGCTCACCGGTCGCGGTTCAGCCTGCGCGCATCCCTGCCCTGCATGGAAGTCCTGACATCAGCACCTACATCACTGACCCAGAAGGCAATATGCCCGGGACTGCAGGTGCCGGTTTCGGAGTATCCGTGATGGCCCCGCGCGCGAAGGAAAGGACCCTACATCATGTCCCGTTCCACCTCTGTATCCGTCGCGGGGGCGTTCGCGCGCCGCGTGACCCCGCCACCACACGCGCCCAGCGTTTAACCAACCGTTCAATGGGCCGCTGATAGACGTTCGAGTTCCACAGATCCCTGTTTCACCGACCGAAGGTGAGGAAAATGACCGACCAATCCCCCAACGACCAGTTCAATGCCTCGCAGTTCCTGCAAGGCGCGAATGCCGAATATGTCGAGCAGCTCTACGCCAAGTTCGCCGAAGATCCGTCTTCGGTCGATACCGCCTGGGCTGCCTTCTTCGCCTCGCTCGGTGATCCCGATCAGGACGTGAAGAAATCCGCCGAAGGCGCAAGCTGGGAGCGTCGCGACTGGCCGCCGGTGGTCGCCGACGACCTGACCGCCGCGCTGACCGGCGAATGGCCCGCCGCCCCTGCCGAGGGAAAGGCCGCTGGCGACAAGATCAAGAAGAAAGCCGCCGAGGCTGGCGTTCCGGTCGATGAAGCCGCCGTTAAGCGTGCCGTGCTGGACTCGATCCGCGCGCTGATGATCATCCGCGCCTACCGTATCCGGGGCCACCTCGCCGCCGATCTCGATCCGCTGAACATGCGCGAAACCGGTCAGCATCCGGAGCTCGATCCGAAGAGCTACGGCTTCACCGATGCCGACATGGATCGCCCGATCTTCATCGACAACGTGCTCGGCCTCGAGATCGCCTCGATGCGCCAGATCATGGATATCGTGAAGCGCACCTATTGCGGCACCTTCGCGCTGCAATACATGCACATCTCCGATCCCGAGCAATCGGCCTGGCTGAAAGAGCGCATCGAAGGCTACGGCAAGGAAATCACCTTCACCAAGACCGGCCGCCGCGCGATCCTCAACAAGCTCGTCGAGGCGGAAGGGTTCGAGAAGTTCCTGCACGTCAAATACATGGGCACCAAGCGGTTCGGCCTTGATGGCGGCGAAGCGCTGATCCCCGCGATGGAGCAGATCATCAAGCGGGGCGGTCAGCTCGGCCTGCAAGAGGTCGTGGTCGGCATGCCCCACCGCGGTCGCCTCTCGGTCCTCGCCAACGTGCTGCAAAAGCCCTACCGCGCGATCTTCCACGAATTCCAGGGCGGCTCGTTCAAGCCCGAGGACGTGGACGGCTCCGGCGACGTGAAATACCACCTCGGCGCTTCCGCCGACCGTGAGTTCGACGGCAACAAGGTCCACCTGTCGCTGACCGCGAACCCCTCGCACCTCGAAGCGGTGAACCCGGTCGCGCTCGGCAAGGTCCGCGCCAAGCAGGACCAGCTGGCCGACCGTTCGGACCGTTCCAAGGTCGTCTCGGTGCTGCTGCACGGTGACGCGGCCTTCGCCGGTCAGGGCGTCGTGGCCGAGTGCTTCCAGCTCTCGGGCATTCGCGGTCACCGCACGGGCGGCACGATCCACCTCGTCGTGAACAACCAGATCGGTTTCACGACCGCGCCGCACTTCTCGCGCACCTCGCCCTACCCGACCGATCTCGCGCTGATGGTGGAAGCTCCGATCTTCCACGTGAACGGCGACGATCCGGAGGCCGTCGTGCACGCAGCCCGCGTCGCGACCGAGTTCCGCCAGAAGTTCCACAAGGACGTGGTCATCGACATCTTCTGCTACCGCCGCTTCGGTCACAACGAAGGCGACGAGCCGATGTTCACCAACCCGGTGATGTACAAGTCGATCAAGACCCACAAGACCACGCTGCAGCTCTACACCGAGCGTCTCGTGGCGGACGGCCTGATCCCCGAGGGCGAGATCGAGGATATGAAAGCCTCGTTCCAGTCGCATCTCAACGAGGAGTTCGAAGCCGGCAAGGTCTTCAAGCCGAACAAGGCGGACTGGCTCGACGGTCGCTGGTCCGGCATGGAGCAGGAAAAGAGCGAATACGAGCGTGGCACCACCGCGATCGCGCCCGAGACCTTCGAAGAGGTCGGCAAGGCGCTCGTGACCGCGCCTGAGAAATTCGCGCTGCACAAGACGGTCGGGCGTCTGCTCGACAACAAGAAGCAGATGCTCGAGACCGGCAAGGGCTTCGACTGGGCGACCGCCGAGGCACTGGCCTTCGGCTCGCTCCTGACCGAGGGCTACCCGGTCCGTCTGTCGGGTCAGGATGCCACCCGCGGCACCTTCTCGCAGCGCCACTCGGCGCTGGTCAATCAGGACAACGAAGACCGCTACTACCCGCTGAACAACATCCGTGAGGGTCAGGCCCGCTACGAGGTGATCGACTCGATGCTCAGCGAATACGCGGTGCTCGGGTTCGAATACGGCTACTCGCTGGCGGAACCGAAGGCGCTGACGCTCTGGGAAGCGCAGTTCGGCGATTTCGCCAACGGCGCGCAGATCATGTTCGACCAGTTCATCAACTCGGGCGAGCGGAAATGGCTGCGCATGTCGGGCCTCGTCTGCCTGCTGCCGCACGGCTTCGAAGGTCAGGGCCCGGAGCACAGCTCGGCCCGTCTGGAGCGCTTCCTGCAGCTGTCGGCGGAAGATAACTGGATCGTCGCGAACTGCACGACGCCGGCGAACTACTTCCACATCCTGCGCCGCCAGATCCACCGCGACTTCCGCAAGCCGCTGATCCTGATGACGCCGAAATCGCTTCTGCGTCACCCCAAGGCGGTCTCGACCACGGAAGACTTCACCACCGGTTCCAGCTTCCACCGCGTGCTGTGGGACGACGCGCAGCGCGGCAACTCGGAAATGGAGCTGAAGTCCGACGACAAGATCAAGCGCGTCGTGATGTGCTCGGGCAAGGTCTATTACGACCTGCTCGCACAGCGCGACGAACGCGGGCTCGACGATGTCTACCTGCTGCGTCTGGAACAGTTCTACCCGTTCCCCGCGCAGGCGGTCACCAAAGAGCTGACCCGCTTCAAGAATGCCGAGATCGTCTGGTGCCAAGAGGAGCCGAAGAACCAAGGCGCTTGGTTCTTCGTCGAGCCCTATATCGAATGGGTCCTCGCCAAGATCGACGCGAAACATGCCCGTGCGCGCTATGCAGGCCGTGCAGCTTCCGCTTCGCCCGCGACGGGTCTGGCAAGCCGCCACAAGGCCGAGCAAGACGCGCTCGTCAACGATGCACTGGAGGGTTGAATAGATGTCCACTGAAGTCCGCGTTCCCACGCTCGGCGAGAGCGTCACGGAAGCTACCGTCGCCACCTGGTTCAAGAAGCCCGGCGACACGGTGGCCGCAGATGAGATGCTCTGCGAGCTCGAAACCGACAAGGTGACCGTCGAAGTGCCGAGCCCCGCGGCCGGCACGCTCGGCGAGATCGTGGCCGCCGAAGGCGAGACCGTCGGCGTCGATGCGCTTCTCGCGACGATCGAAGAGGCCGGCGCCAGCCCCGCGCCGAAGAAGAAAGAAGACAAACCGGCGGAAAAACCCGCCCAACAGCCCCAATCGAATGAGGGAAAAATGACCGACGTGATGGTGCCCAGCCTTGGTGAATCGGTCACCGAGGCAACTGTGTCGACGTGGTTCAAGAAGGTTGGCGACAAGGTCGCGGCCGACGAGATGCTCTGCGAGCTGGAAACCGACAAGGTCTCCGTCGAAGTGCCGTCTCCTGCGGCTGGCGTTCTCAAGGAGATCGTCGCCGAAGAGGGCACGACCGTCGATGCCTCGGCCAAGCTGGCGGTGATCGCTGAAGGCGAATCCGGTGGCGCCTCCGACAGTGCCCCCGCGAAGGAAGAGGCCAAATCCGAAGCCCCCGCCGAGAGCGGCAGCAAGGGCGGCAAGGATGTCGAGGATGCACCTTCGGCCAAGAAGCTGATGGCCGAGAAGGGTATCGACCCGGCCTCCGTTCAGGGGTCTGGCAAGGACGGCCGGATCATGAAGGAAGACGTGGCCAAGGCCGAAAACGCGCCGAAGCAGGCGTCGGTCAACGTCGCCTCGACGCCCTCGCAAGCGCCGCGCGGCCCGGTCAATGCCGATGACGCGTCGCGCGAAGAGCGCGTGAAGATGACCCGCCTGCGTGCGACCATCGCCAAGCGCCTCAAGGACTCGCAGAACACCGCCGCGATGCTGACCACCTATAACGAGGTGGACATGTCGGGCGTGATGAACCTGCGCAACGAGTACAAGGACCTGTTCAACAAGAAGCACGGCGTGAAGCTCGGCTTCATGTCCTTCTTCGTGAAGGCTTGCTGCCACGCGCTCAAAGAGGTCCCGGAAGTCAACGCCGAGATCGACGGAAACGAGGTCGTCTACAAGAACTACGTCCACATGGGCGTGGCCGTGGGCACCCCGAACGGGCTCGTCGTGCCGGTCGTGCGCGATGCCGACCAGATGAGCTTCGCGTCGATCGAGAAGACGATCGCCGAGATGGGCACCCGCGCCCGTGACGGCAAACTCTCGATGGCCGAGATGCAAGGCGGTTCGTTCACCATCTCGAACGGCGGCGTCTACGGCTCGCTGATGTCCTCGCCGATCCTCAACCCGCCGCAATCGGGTATCCTCGGCATGCACAAGATCCAGGAACGTCCGATGGTCGAGAACGGCCAGATCGTCATCAAGCCGATGATGTATCTCGCACTCAGCTACGACCACCGCATCGTCGACGGCAAAGGCGCCGTGACCTTCCTCGTGCGCGTCAAGGAAGCGCTGGAAGACCCGCGCCGCCTGCTTATGGACCTGTAAGACCGGGACGAAGGCGGCAACCCCCTGCCCCTTCCTCTTGATCCAAGTATCCTCGGGGGGTCCGGGGGGCAGACAGCCCTCCGGTCCGCCCTCTCCACCGGGAGCGACCCATGACCCCCGAACTCACCGTGCTCATCCTCGCGATCCTGCTCCATCTGGGGCTGATGATCGCCTATTCGGTCAAAGCGAATACGGAACTCGGCACGAAATACCCCGTCTCTCCGCGCGACAAGACGCCGCCGCCGATCTCGACCCTGCTCGGTCGGATTCAGCGCGCGATGAACAACTCCTTCGAGGGGCTTATCCTCTTTGCCCCCGTCGCGCTGGTCATTGGCCTGACCGGGCAGTCGAGCGCCGCCACTGCGGCCTTCGCCTGGATCTTCCTGATCGCGCGGGTTCTCTACATTCCGTCCTATCTGCTGGGCTGGGTGCCGTGGCGCTCGCTCATCTGGGGCTTTTCCTTCTTCGCAATTCTGGCGCTGGCAGTTGCCGCGCTGATCTGACCTCCCGGCGCGAGGCCCCCTCGCGCCCCAATCCAAGGAGCAAGAACAATGGCTGACTATGATGTGATCGTGATCGGCGGCGGCCCGGGCGGCTATGTCTGCGCCATCCGCTGCGCCCAGCTGGGCCTGAAAACCGCCTGTGTCGAAGGCCGCGACAGCCTCGGCGGCACCTGCCTCAACGTGGGCTGCATCCCCTCCAAGGCGCTGCTGCATGCCACGCATCAGCTGCACGAAGCCGAGCATAACTTCGCCAAGATGGGCCTGAAGGGCAAATCGCCTTCGGTTGATTGGAAGCAGATGCTGACCTACAAGCAGGAAGTCATCGACGGCAACACCAAGGGCATCGAGTTCCTGTTCAAGAAGAACAAGATCGACTGGCTCAAGGGCTGGGGTTCGATCCCGGAAGCCGGCAAGGTGAAAGTGGGCGAGGACGTCCACAACGCCAAGAGCATCGTGATCGCGACCGGCTCCGAGCCCTCCTCGCTGCCGGGCATCGAGATCGACGAGAAAACCGTCGTGACCTCGACCGGCGCGCTGTCGCTGAACAAGATCCCGAAGTCGATGGTCGTCATCGGTGCGGGCGTCATCGGTCTGGAAATGGGTTCGGTCTATGCCCGTCTCGGCGCGGATGTAACCGTCGTGGAATATCTCGACGCGATCACCCCCGGCATGGACGGCGAGGTTTCCAAGAACTTCCAGAAGATCCTGTCCAAGCAGGGCCTGAAATTCGTCATGGGCGCCGCCGTGCAGGGCGTCGACGTGAAGAACGGCAAGGCCACGGTGAACTACCAGCTGCGCAAAGATGAGAGCAACGCCTCGATCGAAGCCGAGACCGTTCTCGTCGCGACCGGCCGCAAGCCCTATACTGATGGTCTGGGCCTCGAAGGCGTTGGCGTCGAGATGCTGCCGCGCGGTCAGGTGAAAACCGACGAACATTGGCAGACCTCCGCGAAGGGCATCTACGCCATCGGCGACGCGGTCACCGGCCCGATGCTCGCCCACAAGGCCGAGGACGAAGGCATGGCCGTCGCCGAAGTCATCGCGGGCAAGCATGGCCACGTGAACTACGAAGTGATCCCGAGCGTGATCTACACCACCCCGGAAGTCGCCTCGGTGGGCCAGACCGAAGAGGCGCTCAAGCAGGACGGTCGCGCCTACAAGGTCGGCAAGTTCTCCTTCATGGGCAATGGCCGCGCCAAGGCGGTGTTCCAGTCGGACGGCTTCGTGAAGCTGATCGCGGACAAGGAAACCGACCGCATCCTCGGCTGCCACATCATCGGCCCCGGCGCGGGCGACCTGATCCACGAAATCTGCGTGGCGATGGAATTCGGCGCCTCGGCGCAGGACGTGGCGCTGACCTGCCACGCCCACCCGACCTTCTCCGAAGCCGTGCGCGAAGCCGCGCTCGCCTGCGGCGACGGCGCGATCCACGCCTGATCGGCCAAGGGTCGTGAGAAATGCGAAAGGGCGCCCCGCGGGGCGCCCTTTTTCGTTTGAGAGGTATCGCGATGACATCCGCTGAAGTTCCTCGCCTGTCGCGCGCACTTGCTTAGCCTCCGGGGGGTGCTAACCTTCCCGGGCTTTATCTCATTGCCGCATTTTCCGAATGACCCGCAGATTTTTCGTCAACTTGGCGCTCTCCATCGCGATCGGCCTGCCCGTCGGCTACCTCCTGCGAGACGGCTATGCGCGTACCGTTTACGATCCGGCGCACGCCATGCTCAGCATGTTCGAGGAGCGTTGCCTTCCGATGCTGACAGGCGAAAGCGCCGACATCTCAGGCCTGATCGATGTCCCTATGACGATCCACCACCATGAATACGTCGATCCGAAAAGCCATCTCTCCCTGCTCACCAACAAGGGGGCTTGCTCGATTTCGGATAGCTTCGCGCCGCTTGATGACGCGAATGTCCAGACCTTGGTCATGCAGTTGCGCGAAAGGATTCCGAAGCTCGTCGGGCTGCCGGAGAGCGACGACATGGCTCCGGTCGGAAACGTTGCGGTGGGCTGGATGAAAGGAGAGCGGCTCTCGCCCGAGCGGTGGGGCGTCTCAATGATCCAGTTCGGTGCGGGAGGCCTGCGTCTATCGCTTCACCTGCCCCCGAAAGCTCACCCCTCGCCGTGATCCGCCGCGGCGTCCATCTTGGCGGCGAATTCACGGCGCAGTTCGCGCCGCAGTTCGGCGGCGCGCCAGCGGTGGCGTTCCTCTGCCGTCTCCGCCTCCAGCTTCGGCACCGCGGCGGGTTTGCCGTCCTCGTCCACCGCGACCATGGTGAAATAGCAGCTATTGGTGTGCCGCCGCGTGCCTGCGGTGATGTTCTCGGCCTCGACGCGGATGCCGATCTCCATCGAGGTGCGGCCCGTGTGGTTCACGCTGGCCCGAAACGTCACCAGCTCGCCCACATTGATCGGCTGCTGGAAGGTCACCTGATCGACCGACAGCGTCACCGCGTAGCGCTGCGAGTAGCGCGAGGCGAGCGAGAACGCGACCCGGTCGAGCCAGTTCAACAGCGCGCCGCCATGCACTTTGCCCGAGAAATTCGCCTGATCTGGCGTCATCAGCACGGTCATCACGAGGCGCTTGCGGTCCTCGAAGCTCAGCGTTTCGGTCATGTTTTTCCCTCGTTGCCCCGGGCCATATGCGCGAAAGCTTCCCGTGGGGTCAATCCGCACGGTGCGCATAGCTTACTTGCGCGGCTTGGCCCGCAAGGTCGGATCGGCCTCGCGCGGGTCTTCGGGCCACGGGTGCTTGGGGTAGCGCCCGCGCATATCCTTGCGCACGTCGGCGTAGGAGCCTTCCCAGAAACCCGGCAGGTCCATCGTCACCTGAATGGGTTTGTGGCCGGGCGACAGCAGCGTGATCCTGAGCGGCAGGCGTTTCGGGCCGACCGTGGGGTGGGTCGTGACGCCGAACATCTCCTGCAGGCGGATTTCGATCCCTGGTGCCTCGCCCGCGTAGTCGATCGGCACGCGACGACCCAGAGGGGTCTCGAAATGCGCAGGAGCCAAACGATCGACCAGTTGCATCTGCTCCCAGTCGAGCGCGGCGCGCAGCGGATCGGTGAGGTCCAGCTTGCGCAGATCGGCCTCGGTCCGGGCCTTGCCCAGATAGGGCAGCAGCCAGTCCTCGGCCCTCTCCAACAGCCCCTCATCCGAGAAATCCGGCAGGTCGGCCCCCTGCCCGCGCAACAGCTCCACCCGCGCCTGAAGGCGGCGCGCGGCGGGCGTCATCGGCAGCCCGATCTGGCGCAGCCCCGCCAGCGCGCCGCGCGCCAATGCCTCGCGCGGGGCGTCCTTCCAGACGCGATCGTCGAGCACCAGCGCGCCGAACCGTTCGTGCTTTCGCGCGATCACCCGGCCCTCGCGTCTGGACCAGTCGCAGACATCGTGCCATGCGATCTGATCGGCGAAGAGGCGGCGGACCTCGGCCTCGGAGATCGCGATGCCTTGGCGCACCTTCGCCTCGCGCGGATCGCCGTCGAGATCGCTCACCACGATCAGGCGTTGCGCGCCCAGCGGGTCCCCCTCGGCCACCACTGCGCCCTTGCCGCCTGACAGGACGTAGCGCGGCGCATCGCCCTTGCGGCGCAGCCCCACACGGTCTGGATAGGCGAGCGCGAGTTGCTCGGCGGGCGAATAGGTCTCGGGCGTCTCGCGGGCGAGGCGGGCCAACCGCTTCGCCTCGGAGCGGATACGCTCGATCGTGGCGCGATGGGGCGTGTAGGGGTGGTTCGCTCCGAAGCGCTTAGGGTCGCGGATGGCGCTGAGGCGCAAGGTCAGATCGGCAGGTGCGCCCCGCAGGGGATCGCGTTCGGCCAGAAGGGCCGCAAGGGGGGCAGCATCGGGGCCAGCGGTCAGCAGCATATGACCGAGGCGCGGATGCAGCGGTAGTTTGGCAAGCTTGCGCCCGTGTTCGGTGATCAGCCCCGATTTCAGCGCGCCGAGTTCCTCGAGCAGAGCGCGCGCCTCCGCCATCGCGGGCGCGGGCGGCGGGGTCAGGAAGGCCAGATCGTCGCCCTCGGTGCCCCAGAGCGCAAGCTCCAGTGCGAGGCCGGTGAGGTCGGCCACCTCGATCTCGGGCGGGGCGAAGGCGGGCAGCGCGCCTTCCGCGCCCTTGGTCCAGAGCCGGTAGCAGATGCCTTCCGCCACGCGCCCTGCGCGGCCCCGGCGCTGCTCGGCCTCGGCGCGGGAGACGGGCTCTGTCACCAATCGCGCCATGCCGGAGCTTGGATCGAAGCGCGCGCGGCGGGCCCGGCCGCCGTCGATGACGACGCGGATGTCTTCGATGGTCAGCGAGGTCTCGGCGATAGCGGTGGCCAGCACCAGTTTCCGGCCCGAGGGTGCGGGTGCGACGGCGGCGCGTTGGGCGGCGAACTCCATCGCGCCGAACAGCGGACGGATCGCGATGTCGGCGGGCAAGCGGCCCTTCAGCAGAGCTTCGACGCGGTGAATCTCTCCCTCGCCCGGCAGGAAGGCCAGCAGGCTGCCCTCGGTGGCCTCGGCGGCCTCGGCAATCAGCCCGGCCATCGCGGCCTCGAACCGCATCGAACTGTCGACCGGACGGTCCAGCCAGCGCGTCTCCACCGGATAGGCCCGGCCCTCGGACACCACGATGGGCGCATCGTCCAAGAGAGCCGCCACCGGCTCGGCATCGAGCGTGGCCGACATCACCACCAGCGCCAGATCGGGGCGCAGCGCGCCGCGCACCTCCCATGCCAGCGCGAGCCCCAGATCGGCATTGAGCGAGCGTTCGTGGAATTCGTCGAAGATCACGCAGCCGATGCCGGTCAGTTCCGGGTCGAATTGCAAAACGCGGGTCAGGATGCCCTCGGTCACCACCTCGATCCGGGTGGTTTTCGAGACCTTCGCCTCGCCGCGAATGCGGTAGCCGACGGTCTCGCCGACCTTTTCGCCCAAAGTGTCCGACATGCGCTCGGCGGCGGCGCGCGCGGCCAGACGGCGCGGCTCCAGCATGACGATCCGGCCCTCGATCTGGTCGAGCAGCGCGAGGGGCACGCGGGTCGTCTTGCCCGCGCCCGGCGGCGCCATCAGCACCGCGCGGCCATGCGCAGACAGCGCCGCCCGCAGATCGGGCAGCACCACGTCGATAGGAAGAGAGAGGCGGTCTGTATTCACCCGCCCCTTATTGCCGAGTGAGGCGGCCTTTTCCATAGAGCGTGTCGGTCTCGATCTTGTCGACCTGCAAACCGCCCTTCGGGCTCGGCTCGTAATAGAGGGTGAAGGCGAAGCGGCTCTTTTCCTTCATGTCTTTTTCCGAGAACCCTTCGAGCCTGCGATATTCCCCCGAACAGACGAGATCTTTGCCGTCCGGTTTCGGATCGAACAGGCGCACCTGCGAGCGCCGCGCACCGTCATACATCTTCACGTCGAGCTTGCAGGCCTCGTCGCGCGGTACATCGCGCAGCACCGCATAGAGCGCCGTCAGCGGATCGACCGTTCCGCCCTGTTTCGCGGGATCGACATCCCGGGGTTTGGGCTTGCGCGGCGGCTGCTGGCTGACGGAAACGGGCGTGCCGTTGTTGTAGACGATCTGGTGCTTCGATTTGCGCCCCGGCGCGTCGTCCACCTCGGAATACTTGAGCGGGGTGAATTTCTGGCCGTCGTGAAGCCCCGAGACGCTGGCCGAAAACTTGATCTTGCGCAGCAGCCCCACGAGGCCAGCCGTCTGCAGCACACCGTTCGCGCCATACGCTCCGTCGGTGATCTTGCCGTTGATCGCCAGCTCGCCCGCGCGGATGCCTTTGAGCACCACGTCGAAGACGATCTTGTCGCTTTGCTCGGCGCGTGCGGGCGCGGCGCCAAGGGGCGCGATCACCAGCGCCGCTGTCAGCGCAGTGGTCAAGGCGCGGGGCAAACGGTTCGAAAGAGATGTCATTGGCATCCTCGTGTCAGGAATTTCCCATTGGGTCTGGACATAGGTCGCAGGGTGCAGGCAAGTAACCGATAAGTCTTCACGTCTGATGTCATTTTTGACACGAATACCCAAAATCAGCGAAAGCCTGCCGATGACCAAACAAAGCCCCGCCGACCTCGCTCCGCGCATTCTGGCCTCCGATCGCCGCGCCTTGGCCCGAGCGATCACGCTGGTGGAATCGGGCCGGGCGGAGCATCGTGCGCAGGCGGTCGAACTGCTCGATACGCTGGCGGGCGAAGGGCGTCAGGCGCTGCGCATCGGGCTCTCGGGCACACCGGGCGTGGGCAAATCCACCTTCATCGAAGCCTTCGGAATGATGCTCACCGCGAAGGGGCTGAAGGTCGCCGTGCTGGCGGTCGATCCGTCCTCGGCACGCTCGGGCGGCTCGATCCTCGGCGACAAGACCCGGATGGAGCGGCTGTCGCGCGATTCGAACGCCTTCATCCGCCCCTCGCCCTCGCAGGCGCACTTGGGCGGCGTCGCTCGGCGTACCCGCGAGGCGGTGTCTCTGTGCGAGGCGGCGGGCTTCGACGTGGTGCTGATCGAGACCGTGGGCGTCGGCCAGTCCGAGACGCTCGTGGCCGAGATGGTGGATCTGTTCGTGCTGCTGATAGCCCCGGCTGGCGGCGACGAGCTGCAGGGCGTCAAGCGCGGCATCATGGAGATGGCCGACCTGATCTTGGTGAACAAGGCGGATGGCGATCTGAAACCGGCGGCGATGCGGACGGTCTCGGATTACGCGGGCGCGCTGCGGCTGCTGCGCAAGCGGCCTCAGGACCCCGAAGGGTTCCCCAAGGCGCTGCCGGTCTCGGCGATGGAAGAGAACGGGCTGGAGAAGGCCTGGGACGAGATGACCGCGCTGGCCGAGTGGCGGCGCGCGAACGGGCATTTCGATCAGCGCCGGGCCGAGCAGGCGCGCCACTGGTTCGAGGCCGAAGTCCGCGAGGGGCTGCTTGCGCGGCTGCGTCAGGACCCGGAGATCCGGGCAAAGATGCGCGAGCTTGGCGATGCCGTGGCCAGCGGCGAAAGCGCGGCCTCGGCGGCCGCAGCCGAGATGCTGGAGCAGTTGGGCGGCTGAACGCCGCCCTACCCGGCCCGGCTCACATATCGCTTTCTTTCTTGTCCATCGTGGGCTCGGTATGCTCGGGCTCCCCGTGGGTCATGTCTTCATGTGAAATCTGCGGATCGGCGACCGGTGCACTATCCGGCGTTGCCGCGGCGGGTTGATCGCGGTTGAGATCGACCGGGATGTCCACGACCATAAGCCCCGTCTTCTCGAAGCGCAGGTTGAGCGTGACCATGTCGCCCTGATGGAGCGGCTGAACCAGCCCCATGAACATGACATGATCGCCGCCACGCTGCAGGACATGCTCGCCCTTGGCGGGAATCTCGAAGCCCTCCTTGACCTCGAGCATCTGCATCTCGCCATTCGGCCCCTGCTTGTGGGTGTGCAGCTCGACGCGCGCGGCGACGTTCGAGCTGACCGAAAGAAGGCGATCGTCGAGATCGGAGATATTCTTGATCTCCATGAAGGCCGCCGCCGATTTCGACATCGGGGTCGAGACCCGGACGTAAGGGTCGAGGATCTGGATCGGCTCGGCGGCGAAGGCGGGGAGAGCTGCGGCGATCAGGGCCGCGCTCATCAGGTATTTGCGGATCATTTGCGTCTCCTGTGGGTGTATTCGTCTGAAAGCTTGGGGGTCAGACGGTCACGGGCGGTCCGCGGGCGCGCGGCACCAAGACGGCCTGCGCCTGCGCGGTCTCGGGCTCGACCGTCTCGACGCTGCGCCCCTCGCCCTTCGGCGGTGTCGGCAGAGCCGGCGCGAGCGCGACGGCGGCCATCATCGCCAGCACCATGTCGGGGCAGATATGGGCGGGACTGGTCGGTTTGCCCTCGGCATCTACGCTGACCGTGGTCACGCCGTAGCCGGTGCAGAGCACCACCTCGCCCGCGACGCGCGCCTGACCGCGTGCGACCGCCATCGTCATGCTGGTCATAGCCAGCATGAGCGCCGCGGCGATCCCGATTGGCAGCTTGAAGCGCGTCCTCCACATGGCGCTCACACTAGCGTGACGACGCTGGGAGGGAAATATGGCAGATAACGCCGCATAAGCAAAAACCCCGCGCCGAGGCGCGGGGTTTTCGTAACTGTGGATCCGGAAAGGATCAGGCGGCTGCCTGAGCTTTCGCGATCGCTTTCTTGATCTTCAGAGCATTCACCGACAGCTCTGCATCCTTCGCCTTGGCGAGGAACGCGTCGAGACCGCCGCGATGGTCAACCGAGCGCAGGCCGGCTGCGGAAACGCGCAGCTTGAAGCTCTGGCCCAGGGTGTCCGAGATCAGGGAGACATCGTTCAGGTTCGGCAGGAAGCGACGACGCGACTTGTTGTTCGCGTGGCTCACTTTGTTGCCCGTCGTGGGGCCCTTGCCGGTCAGTTCGCAAACGCGCGACATGGCATTCTTCCTTCGTTTCTTACCTGGCCGAAGTTACGCGAATCGCGCGCCCGGCCCCAACATGAGAAGGCGCCGCATGGCAGCGCCCGAAAATCTGTTGGCGCGGAATACGGGCAATGGCGTCTCGCGTCAAGTCGCCCAAGCCGTTTTTATGCCCCTCACGCATCGCTTCAGGGGCGGTTTTACCAGCCACGCTGGGCCAGATGGCGCAAACCCTGGGTCACATCGGTGCGTACGGCCAATCGAAGCGCCGGTTCGTCGCCCGCACGCAGAGCCGAGAGAATCATTCGGTGGTGGCGCGGCGGCTCGTTGCGCTGCAGCTTGGTGTAGACCGCGCGCATCGTCGGCCCCAGTTGCAGCCAGACGGTTTCGATCACCGCGAGCATCGCGGGCGCCTGCGCGCGCAGATAGAGCGTGCGGTGGAATTCGAGGTTCGTGCGGATGTAGCCGACCGCATCCTGTTTCGCGACGGCCTCGGCATTGGCGACGTTGATCGCGCCGAGACGATCGATCAGCGCAAGGTGGGCGCGCGGCAGGGCACGGGCCGACAGCTCCGGCTCGATCAGTGCGCGCAGCGCCGCCAGCTCCTCGATCCGCTCGTTCGACAGCTCCGGCGTGGCGACGCGGCCCGAACTCGACAGCGTCAGCGCCCCTTCCGCCACCAGCCGCCGCAACGCCTCGCGCGCGGGGGTCATGGAGACACCATATTGCTTGCCCAAGCCCCGCAGCGTCAGCGCGGTGCCCGGCAGCAACTCCCCCACCATGATCTGCTGGCGCAAGGCGCGGTAGAGCCGATCATGCGCGGCGGTCTCGATGGGGCGTGTGGAAATCGTGGTCATGCGCTTTTTGTGATCACGTTAGCAGCCGGGGTCAATCTCGAAACCGGATCGCATGCAACGCAGACCCTTCGCGCTTGAGCCAGGCGCGCTCTGTCTTGAAGCTCGGACGCAGGGCTTCGACGACGCGCCAGAAGGCGGGCGAGTGATTCATCTCCTCGAGATGCGCGACCTCATGGGCCGCGACATAGTCGAGCACCTCCGGCGGCGCCATGATCAGGCGCCAGCTATAGGAAAGCGCCCCGGTCGAGCTGCACGAGCCCCAGCGCGAGCGCGTGTCGCGAATCGTGATCTTGGCGAAGTCGCGCCCGATCTCGGAGGCATAGCGCGCGCTGGCCGCATGGAGCCGCATCCGGGCCGCGTGTTTGAAAAAGGTCTCGACCCGCACGCCCAGCCGCGCCGGATCTTCGGGCACCAAGAGCCGCGCGCCATCGATCTTCGGGCTGCGCAATCGTGCGGGCTCCAATGTCAGCATCTGCCCCTCGAAAGGGATGCCTTGCCCGAATCGCACCGCCTGCGCGGGCGGAATCGCCCCGAGGGTCTTGCGTAGCCATTCGGTTTGCGAGCGCGCGAAGGCCAAAGCCTCGCGCTCGGACGCACCCCGCGGGATCGTGAGCGCCACCCGGCCGTCCACCCGCGACACCCGCAATGAGAACCTGCGCGCGCGCCCGGAGCGGCGGAGAACCAACTCCACCTCAGGCAGTTCGGGAATGGGGGGCGTGCGGGACAGAAGCTTTCTCCGAAAGGTTCGACAGCGAGGGGTGGCCCGCGGGTCGCAGCCCGACCAGAAAAGGCACGAAAAGGCTTTGACACCCTGCCCGGCATGTGGCAGGTGGCTGCGACTCTGCTGGATTAAGTGCGCAGGAGAATTCCATGCCGAAAGAGGAATGGGGCGTCAAGCGTCTGTGCCCGCATTGCGCGAGCCGCTTTTACGACCTGAATAACGACCCGATGACCTGCCCGGTCTGCAACAACACCTTTACCCTCGAGGCTCTGACCTCGGGCAGCGGCCGTACGCTTACGACCGACAAGACGTCGTCTCAGAAAGACGATGACGTCAGTCTCGGAGATGACGATCTCGACACCGATGACGGTGACGTGGATCTCGACGACGATCTGCTCGACGACGACGACGATGACGACAATGTCTCGCTCGATGACATCGCGGATGTCAGCACCGAGGATAAGGAAGACAACTGATCGGCTGGGCCGCTCGGGACCATTGATCAAGGCGCGACGGGAAACCGTGGCGCCTTTTTCTTTGGCCCGGCGCCCTGCCCCGGCACGCGGCCTCGCGCCCGGTTTCTGGGTACAGATGATGACTGACGTTCGGGAAGGTAAGAGTGACGAAATTTTCGCGCGGTTCGGGACGAAATTCCTCTTGCGCCGCCGCGGCGCTTTGCCTATACGCCTCCCCACACAGCGGGGCTACCCGCTGGACCTCCGGTGGGGCCATAGCTCAGTTGGGAGAGCGCTTGAATGGCATTCAAGAGGTCAGGGGTTCGACTCCCCTTGGCTCCACCAAACAAACTTCGACACGCCGAAAACCCCGCCCTTCGTGGCGGGGTTTCGCGTTTCCGAGGGTTTTGTTTTCTGAAAGCAGCTGAGCATCACGGCGCTCCCGACAGACGCCTGAGAGAGCCTCGAGAGGACCTCCAAGCGTCTTGCCTTTGGACCCCGCCCGGGAGAGGACGCAGAGCGTCGATCAGCGCCCATAGCCACCCTTCAAACATCTCCGCGGCACCCCACACCCATGCGCGACCCGGAGCTCCTCTCGCAGCGCAGCGAGAGCTTGTCGGACGAGGCAACTCTAAGAACGATCGAGGGCCCACGGCTCAACATGCACGACCGACAGAGCGCGCAGACCGCAGCAGACAACAGCGCGAACGACAGGTATGGCCTGCGAGGCATTTATTTTCAGCAGGAGGGGGAAATGGCGGACCCGGGACGATTCGAACGCCCGACCCCTTGATTCGTAGTCAAGTGCTCTATCCAGCTGAGCTACGGGTCCGCTTATGTGGGGCGATGTAACGGCCACGTCGGAGCGATGCAAGAGCAAATTCGAGGCAATTTTGGAAAACCGTCAAAATTCTTGGATGCCCTCGCGGAAGCCCTGAAGATCGGCACGCACCTCCCGGAACGTAACCCCGCGCAGGCTCAGGAAATTGCGCCTGCGCCCTTCTCGGAAGCGCAATCGAGCGCGATATCTGAGGGCAGGAAGATCCGGAACTCGGTGCCGTTGCCGTCGGTCCGAACCAGGTCCAGACGCCCGCCATGGCCACGAATCAACTCTGCGGCGATGGCGAGGCCAAGGCCTGTGCCGCCCGCGCGCGTGCCGCCCGTGAAGGGCTTGAAGAGGTGTTCGCGCGCAGTCTCCGGCAGGCCGGGGCCGCTATCCTGGACGCGAATCCACCAGCCATCGGCATTCTCGCCCGCGCCGATCTCCACCGTGCCGTTCTGACCGGTCGCCTCGATCGCCTGTCGTGCGTTGCGCACGAGGTTGTTGAGCACGCGGTACAGCTGCTCGCGGTCGGCGCGGATCACCAGATTCGGCGGCATGTCGGTGACGAAATCGACGAGCGGGCCTTCGCTCGGGTGCTCCTCGTTCTCCAGAACCTCCTGCGCCAGTTCGCCGAACATGAAGCGCGACAACGTCGGCGGCGGCTCCTTGGCCTTGCCGAAGGCGAGCGTCGTTTCGCAAAGGTTGATCGCGCGCTCGATCGAGCCGGTCAGCTTCGGGGCCGCGCGCTTCACGCCGGGATCGTCGGAGCTTTCCATCCGATCGGCAAAGAGCTGCGCCGTGGTCAGGATGTTGCGCAGGTCGTGGCTGATCTTGGCGACCGCCTGCCCGAGCTGCGCGAGACGCTCCTTCTGGCGCAGCGACGCGGTGAGCTGCTGTTGCATCGAGGCCAGCGCCTCTTCCGCCACGCGCAGCTCCTCGACGCTGGCCTGCGGAGTTATGATGCGCCGCGCATCCTCGGGCGCGTCCGCATAAGAAGACATATGCGCGACCAGCCGCTTGATCGGCACGACCATCAGGCGACGCACGAGAAGGAACAGCAAAACGGCGGTGATCACCGAGAAGACCGCCGAGATCGACAGGAGCCGCAGCCCGTATTCGACCATCGCGATCCGCATCGGTTCGGTCGCGAGCGTCACCTCGATCACGATACCGCCCTTCTGCACCGGCTGACCCAGCACCCGGATCACGCGATCCCCGGAATCGAAGAGCGCGTGGACCGCATCGCGAATCCGCGTCCATTCGGTCGAATCGCGCAGGTCGTAGGTTTCGGTCACTGGAGAGGGAATCGGCGAGGACAGCACCAGCTGCCGCGCCGCGTCTCTGCGCAGCACCACGTTGAAGACGCCCGCATTGGACAGAAGCTCTTTTTCCAGATCGGGCGCTATAGTGGTGTCGGTGGTCAGAAGCGCAAGCGAGGCGATCTGCGCACGCTCAAGTCGCGTCAAAAGATAGTCTTCGCGAAAATTCGCCAAACCCGGCAAAAGGATCAACGCCTCGGCGAGCACCACGAAAACCGTGGTCAGGATCAGAAACCGCCCTGAAAGAGTGTTCACTTTCATCGCCTATCAAACGCAAGGCCGTCCCGCAGGATCGGCCCGTCCCCTTCAATGTCACTCTTGATGCACCGCCGGTCAGGATGCAAGGATACCGTCCCCTGCGTCAGCCGCGCTTTGCGCACAAGATAGGCGGCTCGCGCAGAAGGCAAAACCCCGTGAGCGGTCACGATCCGTGCGAAGCGACCGGAAAAGCCGGAAAAAACCCGCTTTGGCGAATTGACTTGCTGGGGAGAGGTCACTAAAGAGCGGCTTCGAAATGCTATCTGGCCCTCGAATCCTGTTTCTGGGCCCGAACCGGAGTGAAAACGATGAAACGCACGTTCCAGCCGTCGAACCTCGTTCGCGCCCGTCGCCACGGCTTCCGCAGCCGCATGGCCACGAAGGGTGGACGCCGGGTTCTCAACGCCCGTCGCGCGAAGGGCCGTAAGCGTCTGTCGGCTTAAGGCCGTTACAGCCGCGACTGGCTTTTGACGCCGCCGGATGCTTTTCGCAGGTCGGGCCCTCGGGTCGGATCGGTGAAAAGACCGGCGGCTTCGCTATTTTGCGCGTCGTTTATTCGCCGGAGGTCGCCTGATGGCCGCCATACGCTCAGATGATCCGTCTCGTCCGACCGCGGTTCTGCGACAGCGGGCGGATTTCCTGAAAGCGGCCTCGGCGCAGCGTAAGGGGATGCCCGGCTTTCTGCTGCAGGCGCGCAAGCGCCGCGAAGACGAGCCCGTCGCCCCCGACCTGATCCGCGTGGGTTTCACCTGCTCGAAGAAGCTCGGCAACGCGGTGGCGCGCAATCGCGCGAAACGGCGTCTGCGCGAAATCGCCCGCGCCGTTCTGCCCAAGGCGGGTCGGCCGGGCTGGGACTATGTTCTGGTTGGTCGCCCCGAGGCGACCGCCACCCGCGACTTCGCCGCCATGCTGGCCGAATTCGAGACTGTGCTCACGATCATTCACGATTTGCCGATCTCCCCACCGCGGCCGCGCAAGCCCAAGGGGAGCAAACGCAAATGAGCCCCCTCGCCCGAATCCTTGCCCTACCGGTTCATGCCTATCGCTTGCTGCTCAGCCCCTGGATGGGGCATGGCTGCCGCTATCAGCCAACCTGTTCGTCCTATGCGCTCGAAGCGCTCGAGCGGCATGGTGCGGTGAAGGGTGGATGGCTGGCCGGGAAGCGGCTCCTGAGCTGCCACCCCTGGGGCGGGCATGGCTATGACCCGGTGCCCGGGGCCGATCCCGAATTTGACGCCGCCCATCGTTGCGCCCATGCGCTTGACGCGAAGGACACTCCAGATGCTTGATGACGAAGACAGCCCGATCCATCCGCTTTTCGCAGGCGCACCCTCGACCACCGAGTTCAAGAAGCTGCGCAAGCGCATCGTGCGCGAGACCCGCGAGGCGATCGAGAAATACGGGATGATCGAACGCGGGCAACGCTGGCTGGTCTGCCTCTCGGGCGGCAAGGACAGCTATACGCTCCTGGCCGTGCTGCATGAGCTACAATGGCGAGGGCTGCTGCCGGTGGAGTTGCTGGCCTGCAATCTCGATCAGGGCCAGCCGGGCTTTCCCGCGACCGTGCTGCCGGAATTTCTCGAGAAAATGGGCGTGCCGCATCGGATCGAATATCAAGACACCTATTCGATCGTGATGGACAAGGTCCCGCAGGGCCGCACCTATTGCGCGCTGTGCTCGCGGCTGCGGCGCGGCAACCTCTATCGGATCGCGCGCGAGGAAGGGTGCTCGGCGGTCGTGCTGGGCCATCACCGCGACGACATCCTCGAGACCTTCTTCATGAACCTGTTCCACGGCTCGCGCCTTGCGACGATGCCGCCGAAACTGCTGAACGAGGAAGGCGATCTCTTCGTCTATCGCCCGCTGGCCTTCGTCTCCGAGGCCGATTGCGAGAAATTCGCCCGTGCGATGGACTATCCGATCATCCCTTGCGACCTCTGCGGTTCTCAGGACGGGCTGCAGCGCCAGCAGGTGAAGATGATGCTCGACGGCTGGGAGAAGAACGCCCCCGGCCGCCGCAACAAGATGTTCAAGGCGCTGATGAACGCGCGCCCCTCGCATCTGTGCGACCCCTCGATCTTCGACTTCGCGGGGCTCGAGCGCCGCGCGGAGGGTGAAGCGGATTTTAACGAAAACGTCCCGGATTTGCGCGAGCGCGATTAACCGGCTGAACACGAATGACGTCTAGCCTTGCTGGCGAAGGGGGCCTTGAGGGGCCCGCATGTGCCACGGGGGTAGGTGTCATGGGAAATGACGGGGGCAAGCGCGCCGCCCGCAAATCAGAGCTGCGCGCAAGATATCAGGGCAAGCCGGGTCCGGTTCTGCTCCGACGCGAGATGATCGCCTTTTTGCCGGCTTGCGGGCTCGCCCTGCTCTGGGTCGGGCCGGAGGCGATGGTGCTAATCGGCCTGACCGCGATTCTGGTGGGCTGGATGACCCGCCCCCTGCCCGTTCCGCTCGAGATCGACGAGGAAGGCTGCGACCCGGCGACCGGCCTGCTGCCGCCGAGTGCCGCGATTGCCGAGATGGCCGCCTCCTTGCAGGATTCGCAGCGGCGCAATCGCCCGACCGGATGCCTGATCCTCGGGCTCGACGCACCCGATCAGGTGCTGCGACGACTGCACCCGAAGGAATTCGATCTTCTGCTGCGCCGGATCGGCGAACGGCTACAGGCGCAGTTGCGCAGCGGCGATGTGGTCACGCGCTGGGACGGCGCGCGTTTCGCGGTGCTGCTGCGCCCGACACCGCGGCTTGGCCTCGAAGGGATGATCCAGCTTTGCGGTCGCCTTCAGGAAGCGGTGAGCGAGCCTTACGTGATCGCCGAGCAGACGCAGGAGATCACCATGCATATCGGCTTTCACCTCGTGGGTCGAAGTGCGGTCGCCCCGGCCTATTGCGACGACGCGGCCACGCAGGCCAAGGCTGACGCGCGCGCCAACACAGAGGCGGAGGCGGCGCTCTCGCGCGCCGAGACCGCGGCCAACCGCGCGATGCAGTCCGGCCCGGGGGCGATCCGCTCCTCCCGCTCGGACAAGATCGCCACGAAAGACCCGGGCGCGCATCCGCTGTCCGCCAGTGTCGGAGAGGCGCTCGAAGCGGGCCATATCAAGGCGTTTTTCCTGCCGCAGATTTCCACCGACACAGGCGGTATCAGCGGATTTCAGGCGATCCCGCGTTGGCTTCATGCGCAGCGCGGGATTCTGACCGAACGCGAGATACTCCCCGCAATCGAGGCGGCAGGGCTGGGCGCGCGCTTCTCCGAGGTGATGCTTTACGCGGCCTGCGGTGCGCTGCGCGACATCGCCCGCGATGGCAGCGATTTCGGCCCGGCCTCTCTCCCCTTCCTGCCCGGACAGATGAGCGACCCGAAACTGGCCGAGCGGCTGGCCTGGGAATTCGACCGCTTCGAGATCGCCCCGAACCGGCTGCGGCTGATCGTCCCGCAGGCGATGGTGGCACGGCTCGACGATCCGGTCTGCAGCCATACGCTGCACGCGATCAAGCGCCTAGGCTGCCTGATCGAACTGGCGGGATTCGGCTCCGGCCCCGTCTCGGCGGAGACGATCCGCCAGATCGGGCCGCAGCGGCTGCGCATCCATCGCTCGCTCACGGCAGAGATCGACCACAACACCGAACACCAGCGCCTCACCGCCGCGATCGTGTCGATGGCCGAGGGGCTGGGGCTGGAGACGCTCGCCGAAGGGGTGCCGGGAATCGCCGAACACGCGATGCTGTGCCAGTTGGGCTGCTCGGCGGTGCAGGGCCAAGCGATTGCCGCGCCGATGCCGATCAGCGAATTCCTCGAATGGGCGGAACGCCATCGCACCAAGCTCGACGCCACGCCGCAAATCGGCAGGCGTTGAGCCACCCCAAAGACCGCACCTCAGACCGGGCGCTGCGACTGCGAACCCCGGATCCGGGCCAAAAGCGTGATGGCAAACCATGCCCGATCCACTGTTTCAAGGGAAAATGGCTTGACCTTTGGCTGCCCCTTCTGTTGAACCCATGCAAGTTTTCGACAGGCTTGTGGAATTAGGGTTTCATGGACAACCAAAACAAGAATCTCATTCTCGCGGTGGTGCTTTCCGCGCTCGTGCTGGGCGTCTGGACCTACTTCTTCCCGCCCACGGAAGACACGACAACGGCACCGAGCCAACCGGTCGCAGAGCAGAGCGCTACGCCCGAAGGCACTGATATCGCACCGAAGACCGCCGCCGGCTCCACAGGCGCGCCGGTCGATACGGCGACGATGTCCCAAGCCGCGAGCGCCCAATCCCAGAGCGCCGCGCGCATCGAGATCGACACCCCTGCGGTCGAGGGCTCGATCTCGACTCTCGGCGGGCGTTTCGACGACCTCTCGCTCAAGAAATACAAGGAAACGCTGGCCGAGGATTCGCCCGACGTGCGGCTTCTGTCGCCGATCAGCGGCGATACCGGCAATTCGACCCTGCCCTATTACGTCGTCTATGGCTGGCTGCCCGCAGGCGGTCTGCCCGGCGATCAGGTGCCCGGTCCGAACACGGTCTGGACGCAGGTCGGCAACGGCAAGCTCACGCCCGACACCCCGGTCACGCTGCAATGGGACAACGGCCACGGCCTGACCTTCCAGCGCGAGATCTCGGTCGACGACAAGTATCTCTTCACGATCAAGCAGTCGGTGCAGAATGGCACCGACGCTGCCGTGAAACTTGCTCCCTACGGCATCATCGCGCGTCACGGCATCCCGCAGGAGCGCCGCGTTTACGTGCTCCACGAAGGCCTCGTGGCGATGGATGACGGCAATCTCGAAGAGATCAAATACAAGAACATCACCAAGCTCGACAACAAGGGCGCCGAGGGTCAGGCCGAGATCAAGCAGGTGCAGGACGCCGGCTGGACGGGCTTCACCGACAAATACTGGCAGACCGTTCTGGCGCCGATCTCGGGCCCGTTCACCTCGGTCGTGAAATATTCGGGCGAGAAGTCCGACATCTACCAGACCGAGACCCGCCTGCCGGTGATCGACGTCGCGCCGGGCGCCAAGGGCGACGCGCAGACCCACCTCTTCGCCGGTGCAAAGGAATGGGAAACCCTGCGCGACTATCAGGACAATGTCCCGATTCCGAAATTCGTCGACTCGCTCGACTGGGGCTGGTTCTACTTCCTCACCAAGCCGATGTTCCGCCTGCTGCACTTCCTGCACGGCGCAATCGGCAACATGGGCTGGGCGATCATCGCGCTGACCTTCATCATCAAGCTGATCGTCTTCCCGCTGGCGCGGAAGTCCTACATCTCGATGGCGCGCATGAAAGAGCTGCAGCCCGAGATGGAGAAAATGAAGGAAGCCGCTGGCGATGACCGCCAGAAGATGCAGCAGGGCATGATGGAGCTCTACAAGAAGCACAAGGTGAACCCCGCCGCGGGCTGTCTGCCGCTTCTGATCCAGATCCCGATCTTCTTCTCGCTCTATAAGGTGATCTACGTCACGATCGAGCTGTATCACGCGCCGTGGATCGGCTGGATCCATGACCTCTCGGCGCCCGATCCGACCTCGATCCTGAACCTGTTCGGCCTGCTGCCCTTCGCAGCGCCCGATCCGGGCTCGCCGCTCTTCATCCTGTCGCTCGGCATCCTGCCGATCCTTCTGGGTGTGTCGATGTGGTTCCAGCAGCGTCTGAACCCGGCGCCGACGGACAAGACGCAGGCGATGATCTTCGCGTGGATGCCGTGGGTCTTCATGTTCATGCTGGGCAGCTTCGCCTCGGGCCTCGTGCTCTACTGGATCACGAACAACACGATCACGTTCCTCCAGCAGTACACGATCATGTCGATGCACGGGAAACGCCCGGATCTGTTCGGCAATATCAAAGAGAGCTTCCAGCGGAAGAAACCCGCCGAAGAGAAGAAATGAGCGCAACGCTCTCTCGCATCTACCGACATCCGATCAAGTCGATCGGGGTAGAGGAACTGAAGGACGCGTCCCTTGAAGAGGGGCGCGTCTTGCCTTGCGACCGGGAGTGGGCGGTGTTGCACGAGCGCTCCAAGGTAGGCGTCGGCGCGGATGGACGTGCCGATAGCTGGGGCCAGAAGATCAACTTCGTGATCGGGCGCTCGGCGCCGGGGCTGATGGGGGTCACCTCTCGGATGCTCGATAACGGGCACATCCTGCTGGAGCATCCCGAGCAATGGCATCTCGAGATCGACCCCGAGCGCGAAGCCGACCAGCGCAAGCTATTCGAATGGCTGCGCACCTTCTGGCCGGACAGTGCACCGCGCCCGACCGCGCTGGTGCGCGGCCCCGACCGGGCCTTCACCGACGACCCCCTGCCCTATGTTTCGCTGATCGGGCAGGCCTCGCTCGACGATCTTTCGGCACGGGTGGGCAAGCCGATCGACCGCCGTCGCTTCCGCGCCAATCTCTGGGTCGAGGGCTGGGAGCCTTTCGCGGAGATGGACCTGATCGGCAAGACGGTGCGCGTTGGCGAGGCGGAACTGCAACTGCGTGCCTGTATCGGGCGTTGCCGTGCGACGGACGCCAATCTCGAGACGGGCGAACGCGATATCGACATGCTGGCAGAGCTGGAACGCCACTACGGGCATACCGACCTTGGCGTGTTCTGCCTCGTCACCAAACCGGGCCGCATCGCGCGCGGCGACAAGATCGAGGTACTCTGATGGAGTTGAATTTCCCGCTGGCCGAGGCCCCCGACGATTTTTCGCGTGAGCGCGGACGCAAGCTTTTCGCCGCTCCCGTCGATTTCCTCAAGGGCGTCGTCGCGATGAAGGGGCTGCCGCCTGCCGACCGGATCGAGGTCTGTTTCGCGGGCCGCTCCAATGTCGGCAAGTCGAGCCTGATCAACGCGCTGACGAACCGCCGCAACCTTGCGCGGGCGTCGAACACGCCGGGCCGGACGCAGGAGATCAACTATTTCACCACGCAGGACGGTCCCTATCTGGTCGACCTTCCGGGCTATGGTTTTGCCCAGGCCCCCGTGGCGGTGGTCGCGAAATGGCAGGCGCTGCTGAAGGATTATCTTTCGGGCCGCGCCACGCTGCGCCGCGCCTTCGTGCTGATCGACACGCGTCACGGCGTGAAAACGGTGGACGAGGAAATCCTGACGCTGCTCGACCGCGCAGCCGTCCCCTTCCAGGTCGTGATGACGAAGGCCGACAAGGTCAGCGCAAAGGATTGCGAGAAGGTGCTGGATCAGGTGCGCAAGGCGCTCGCGAAACACCCCGCCGCCTTCCCTGAGATCGTGCTGACCTCGTCCGAGAAGGGCGAAGGGATCGAGACGCTGCGCGCGATCATCGCCGGGCTGGAGTAACCCCCTGCCCGGCTGCTGTCGTTACTTGCCGAGGCAGTAGCGCATCACCGCCTTCTGCGCGTGCAGACGGTTCTCCGCCTCGTCGAAGATCACCGAGGCCGGGCCGTCCATGACGCCGCTCGTCGCCTCGTCGTTGCGATGCGCGGGCAGGCAATGCATGAAAAGCGCGTCGGGCTTGGCGTGGCTCATCAGCTCCTCGTTGACCTGATAGGGCCGCAGCTGGTTGTGGCGACGCTCTTTCGCGGATTCCGGGTCGTGCATCGACACCCAGGTATCGGTGACGATCAGATCGGCGCCTTCGACCGCCTTGACCGGATCCCGCTCGATGGTGATCGGGTGGCCCGCCTTCTCGGCCACGTCCAGCCAGGCGCGCTCGGGGTCGAGCGTTTCCGGACCCGTGAAGGTCAGATCGAAGCCGAACTGCGCGGCGGCATGGGCGAAGCTCGCGAAGACGTTGTTGCCGTCGCCCGACCAGACCACCTTCTTGCCCGCGATCGGCCCGCGCTGCTCTTCATAGGTCATCACATCGGCCATGATCTGGCAGGGGTGGGTGCGGTCGGTGAGACCGTTGATCACCGGCACCGAGGCATATTCCGCCATCTCGAGCAGGGTTTCCTCCTCGAAGGTCCGGATCATGATGAGATCGACATAGCGCGACAGAACGCGGGCGGTGTCGGCGATGGTCTCGCCATGGCCCAGCTGCATATCCGCGCCCGAGAGCACCATCGACTGGCCGCCCATCTGGCGCACGCCGACATCGAAGCTGACGCGGGTCCGGGTCGAGGGCTTCTCGAAGATCAGCGCGACCATGTGACCGGCCAGCGGCTGCTCGTCATCGGGCGCGCCTTTCGGGCGACCGTTGCGGGCCTGCTTCATGGCGATGCCTTGGTCGATCATGGACCGCAGCGCGGCGGGGTCGGTTTTGTGGATATCGAGAAAATGGTTCATCGGTTTGTCTTTCGTGGAGGGGCCTGAGGGGCTGTCCGCCCCGCTGCGCTCCCGCGCAGCCCCCGAGGATATTTACGCCAAGAGGAAGTCAGGCGGCCTTTTCGAGTTGCGACGCGGCGGCATCGAGGCGGGTCACGGCCTCGGCCAGATCGGCCTCGGAAATGTTCAGCGCGGGCAGAAGGCGCAGCACATTGTCGGCAGCTGGCACGGTCAGCAGGTGCTGATCGTAGGCGGCGGCGACGAGATCGGTCGGCGCGCGCTTGCATTTGAGCCCGAGCATCAGACCGGTGCCGCGAACGCTCTCAAACGTGTCGGGATGCGCGGCGATCAGCCCTTCGAGCTTCTGACGCAGGAAGCCAGCGCGCGCGTTCACCTGATCGAGGAAGGCAGGCTCGGAGACGATCTCCATCACCTTCGCGCCGACAGCGCAGCCCAGCGGGTTGCCGCCATAGGTCGAGCCATGCGTGCCCGCGACCATGCCGGAGGCGGCGTCTTCGGTGGCCAGAACCGCGCCCAGCGGGAAGCCCCCGCCGATGCCTTTCGCGACCATCATGATGTCGGGGGTGATGCCCGCCCATTCATGCGCGAACAGCCGCCCCGAGCGGCCCACGCCGCATTGCACCTCGTCGAAGATCAGGAGCGCGCCGGTCTCGTCGCAGAGATCGCGCAGCCCTTTCAGGCATTGATCGGGCACCGGCCGGATACCCCCCTCGCCCTGGATCGGTTCGATCAGGATGGCGGCGGTCTTGTCGGAGACGGCAGCCTTGAGCGCCTCGTGATCGCCCCAGGGAAGCTGGGTGAAACCGGGCAGCAGCGGACCGAAGCCCTTCACCATCTTTTCCGAATTCGGCGTGGCCGAGATCGCCCCGGTGGAGCGGCCGTGGAAGGCGCCATCGAAGGTGATGATCTCGGTTCGATCTTCGCCCTTCGAGGACCAGTATTTCCGCGCCATCTTGATCGCGAGTTCCGCAGCCTCGGTGCCGGAATTGGTGAAGAAGACCGTATCGGCGAAGGTCTTCTCGACCAGCGCGTCGGCCAGCGCCTGCTGCTGCGGGATCTGGTAGAGGTTCGAGACATGCCACAGCTTGCTCGCCTGCTCGGTCAGCGCCTCGACCAGTTCGGGGGCGGCATGACCCAGCGCATTCACCGCAATCCCCGCGCCCATGTCGAGATATCGGGTCCCGTCCGCCGTCTCCAGCCAGGAACCCTCGCCCTTCACGAAGGCGAGCGGTGCGCGATTATAGGTCGGCAAAACGGAGGGGATCATCGGGTCAAACTCCAGTAAGAGAAGGCAAATGCGTGCAACAGTCCCGGGGGGCTGTCAACATTCAGGGGCCTAAGGTCAGCGATTTGGGATAGGGTGTGGCGGCATGCCACGGCAGATCGGACGTCAGGCGCTTCAGCGGCGACGTCGGGGACGGGTGATATATGCGGTCCGTGCGATCATGCGTTTGCGCTTACGCCGGGGCAGCGCGGAAGTAAAGAGGGTTTAGCCAAGCGTCACGTCGAGGAACATCATCAGGATCAGCCCGAAAAGCAGCCCCGCGGTCGCGCGGTTCTGGTGCCCGTTGCGATGGGTCTCGGGCAGGATCTCGTGGCTGATGATGTAGAGCATCGCCCCCGCCGCGAAGGTCAGCCCCCATGGCAGCAACGCGCCGGAGACCGACACGGCAGCCGCGCCGACCAGCGCGCCCACGGGTTCGACCGCCCCGGTCATCGCGGTGACGAAGAAGGCTTTGCGGCGGGTATAGCCCTGCCCGATCAGCGCGACGGCCACGGCCAGACCTTCGGGAATGTCCTGCAGCGAGATGCCGGTCATCACCGAGAAGCCGTTCTCGTTGCCCGCGCCGAATGCCACGCCGATCGACAGGCCTTCGGGGAAGTTGTGGATCGTGATCGCGATCACGAAGAGCCAGATCCGCGCCAGTTGCGCCGCATCCGCCCCTTCGCGCCCTGATGTGAAATGCTCATGCGGCAGCGTCGCGTTCAGCCAGGCCACGAAGCCCGCGCCGATGGCAATCCCGATCGCGGCGATGGCGGCGGCGACCCAGACCGAGCCGAACATGGTCTCGGCCACGTCGATGCCCGGCAGGATCAGCGAGAAATACGAGGCCGAGAGCATCACGCCCGCCGCGAAGCCCAGCATCGTGTCGGCGGTGCGCTGGCTCATGGAGCGCCCGAGCAGCGCCGGGATCGCGCCGGCGGCCGTTGCGACGCCCGCCACCATGCCGCCCATCAGGCCGAGCCAAATCTCGTTCACGCCGCTCTCCTTTTCGTGTTCGCCCGGCGAGATGGGAACGGATCGCGCATGATTGCAAGCCTTGCGATGGGTGATTGCGCAAATTTCGAGGGATTGGTAAGGAAACTTAACCACGGAGAGAGGAACCCCCAATGCCCGTCATCACCTCCATCGCCGATCTGAAACGTCTGCATAAGCGCCGCACGCCGAAGATGTTCTACGATTACGCGGAGAGCGGCTCGTACACCGAGCAGACCTTCCGCGAGAATACCGAGGACTTCGCGCAGATCCGCCTCAACCAGCGTATCGCGCGGGACATGACGGGCCGCACGACGAAATCGACGATGCTGGGTCAGGAGGTCGCGATGCCGGTGGCGCTGGCGCCCGTGGGGCTGACCGGGATGCAGCGCGCCGATGGCGAGATCAAGGCGGCGAAGGCGGCGGAGAAATTCGGCGTGCCCTACACGCTGTCCACGATGTCGATCTGCTCGATCGAGGACGTCGCCGAGAATGTCAGCCAGCCCTTCTGGTTCCAGATCTACACGCTGACCGATGACGACTATAACAAGCGGGTGCTCGACCGGGCACGGGCAGCGGGCTGTTCGGCGCTGGTGATCACGGTCGATCTGCAGCTGCTGGGCCAGCGCCACAAGGACCTGAAAAACGGCCTCACCGCGCCGCCGAAATTCACCCCCGCCGTGCTCGCCGATCTGGCGACGAAATGGCGTTGGGGGATCGAGATGCTGCAGACCAAGCGGCGTTTCTTCGGCAATATCGTGGGCCATGTGGACAGCGCCGCCGACCCCGCCTCGCTGTCCTCGTGGACAGCGGAGAAGTTCGACCAGTCGCTGAACTGGGACCGGATCAAGCAGCTCATGGATATGTGGGGCGGCAAGGTGATCCTGAAGGGGATCCTCAGCGAGGAAGACGCCGAGATGGCCGCCGCGACCGGGGCCGATGCGATCGTGGTCTCGAACCATGGCGGGCGTCAGCTGGACGGGGCGCTCAGCTCGATCCGGATGCTACCGAAGATCGTCAACGCGGTCGGCGACAAGACCGAGGTCTGGCTCGATAGCGGCATCCGCTCGGGTCAGGACGTACTCAAGGCGCTGGCGCTTGGCGCGAAGGGCGTGATGATCGGGCGCGCCTATGTCTACGGTCTGGGCGCGATGGGCGAGCCGGGCGTGACAAAGGCGCTGGAGGTCATCCAGAAGGAGCTGGACACGTCGATGGCGCTGTGTGGCGAGCGTCGGATCGAAGATCTGGGCCGGGACGATCTGCTGATCCCCAACGGCTTCTTCGACACCTATTCCTGAGCGCAGGTCCTAAGGTCTTAGGCGGTTCTCGAAGAACCGGTCGGGATAGAGATCGTCGTTGAAGCGATCGATCTCATCCCAGCCGAAGCGGTGATACATCGCGACCGCTTCGGGCAGTGCGGAATTGGTATCGAGCCGCAGATGCAGCTGGCCCAACTCGCGCGCCGCCGCCTCGATCGCCTCCATCAGTTGCCGCGCCAGCCCGAGGCCGCGCGCGGCGGGCGCGATCCAGACGCGCTTCACCTCGGCATAGTCCGCACCGCCCTTCAGCGCCGCACAACCGACCGGCACCCCGTCGGACAGCGCGATCAGGAAGGTACCACGGGGCGCGCGCATAGCGTCGGCCTCAGGGTCTTTCGAGAGGTTCACGTCGAAGCCACCTTCGAACCGGGCGGCGAGTTCCGCGTAATACTGCGCAAGACAGTCCCGCGCCCGCGGATCGAGCGGATCGCAGGGCACGATCTCGATCTCGGCGCGGGTCAGCGCGGTCGCGATCAGGTCCATCGCCGCCAAGAGCGCGCTCTGGTCAGGGTGGCGCGAGAGGATATCCGCCGCCTGCGCATCGGAGAGCCGTTCATATTCCGCGAATTCCGCCTGCCCCGCCTCGGTCAGGCGCGCGATGCGGCGTCGCCCGTCTTCGGGATCGTCTTCCACGACCACCAGCCCTTCGCTTTCCAGCCCGCGCAGCAGACGGCTCATCAGCCCGGAATCGAGCGCCAGAGCCTGACGCAGCTTCGCGACGTCGCCCTGCCCGCGCCCGATCGCATTGAGCACCCGCGCAGAACCCAGCGGTCGCCCGCGATCGAGAAAGGAGGAATTCAGCGCGCCCACCTGCCGGGTGACGGCCCGGTTGAATCGGCGTATATGTGCGAGTGCGTCCATGGGAATACCTGACCTGCATCCGAGATTATTTCTGACATTAGTCAGATATCCTTCTATAGCAACCCGGATTCCGCCGCACCGTCGCTTTCCCCTTGCCATCACGGCCAATCCCGAGTATCCGCGCGGCTTCATGGGCCCGACACCCTTGGAGGCGGCCCATCACTTTGACAAATTGGAGACCAGTTATGGCAAAAGAGATCGAAACGATCGAAGCCGTGGCGCGTACGGGGACGGGCAAGGGGGCCGCTCGGCAAGCGCGTCGTGAGGGCCTCGTGCCCGGTATCGTCTACGGCGACGGCAAGGACCCGGTTGCAATCAACCTCGACTACAACCGCCTGATCACCCGCCTGCGTAAAGGCCGCTTCATGTCCACCCTCTTCAACCTGAAGATGGACGGCCAGGAAGATGTCCGCGTGATCTGCCGCGGCGTTCAGAAAGACGTCGTCAAGGACCTGCCGACCCACGTCGACTTCATGCGCACCCACCGCAACTCGCGCATCTCGCTCTTCGTGCATGTCGAGTTCATCAACCACGAGAAGGCGCCCGGCCTGAAGCGCGGCGGCACCCTCGTCGCAGTGCGCCCGGAAGTCGAACTCAACGTTCTCGCCGGTGATATCCCCGAGCAGATCGTGGTCGACCTCGAAGGCAAGCAGATCGGCGACACCATCCACATCTCCGACGTGGACCTGCCGAAAGGCGCCAAGCCGACCATCGAGCGTGACTTCGTGATCGCGAACGTCGCTCCGCCGAAAGGCTTCGGTGGCGGTTCCTCCGACGAGGACGAAGGCGAAGAAGCCAGCGAAGAAGCGACCGAAGAGTAATTCTTCTTCCGATGAGATTTTCGAGACGGGGCCTTTCGGGGCCCCGTTTTTCTTTGGCCAAAGCCGCAATTGCCGGCTACGCGGCACGCCGCAGGCGACGTATGCTCACATTTATGTGAACAAAAAATTTCTCGCCTTTTTTCCAGAACGCGATAGCTTCGAAGGCAATACAACCTAAAGGCTAGTCACATGCTGGAGCTTATCGCACTCGTTCTTGCAGCATTCGTGGTGCTACCGCCTAGAATGCTCAGCGCAATTGGTCGCGCCGTTTACGCCGTGCTGCGTCCGGTCCTGCGCCCGTTCTACCGCTTCGCGTCGAGACGACTCCCGCGCAACGGGTATGAAGAAATTGCGAAATGCAATATCGACGAGACCAGCGAGCGCCTCTTCGATGAATTCGCCCTGCCCGAACCGCAAGAGCGCCCGATCATCCTAGGCGAGTCGGGACGCCCGACTTATGTCGAATACCGCGCGGCTTAAGCGCGACGCCCCCTTTCCCCTGCGCGCCCGCTCACATATCCCTCTGTGAGCAGAGCCTCGACACCGGCGTTCGAAAGGGGAGACGCATGCAGCTTTGGGTGGGCCTGGGAAATCCGGGCGCGAAATACGCGAACAACCGTCACAATATCGGCTTCATGGCGCTCGACCGGATCGCCGAGGATCACGGCTTCGCCCCGTGGCGCGGCAAGTTTCAGGGTCAGGTGAGTGAGGGTCGCTTCGGCTCGACGCGCGTTGTGCTGCTGAAACCCGAGACCTTCATGAACCTGTCCGGCCAATCCGTGCGCGCGGCCGCCGATTTCTACAAGGTCGATGTCTCCGACATTACCGTCTTCCATGACGAGCTGGACCTCGCCCCCGGCAAGTGCCGCCTCAAGCAGGGTGGCGGTCATGCGGGGCATAACGGGTTGCGCTCGATCCATCAGCATATGAGCCCCGACTATGCGCGGGTGCGGCTGGGCATCGGCCATCCGGGGCACAAGGACCGCGTGGCGGGCTATGTGCTCAACGATTTCCCGAAGGCGGAGCAGGAGATGCTCGACGACCTGCTGCGTGGGATCTCGGACGGGGCGCCCGCGCTAGCGGCGGGCGACGGGTCGAAATTCCTCAACGCGGTGAGCCTGCGGGTCGCGCCGCCGCGCTCTTCGACCGGAACCAAAGCCCCCGCGAAAGCCAACACCTCTGTCCCGCAAGACACTCCGCAGCCCGCACCGCAAAAGAAAGAGGCCACGGAAACCCGCAGCCCCTTCGACAAGCTCAAGGATCACTTCCGTAAGTGATCACCAGCTGCCGGTGTTCTCCATGCTCGACCACGGCTCCTGGATCGGCAGCGGCTCGCCCATCTGCAGCAGCTCGATCGAGATATTGTCGGGCGAGCGCACGAAGGCCATGTGACCGTCGCGCGGCGGGCGGTTGATCGTCACGCCATTGTCCATCAGGTGCTGGCACATCTCGTAGATGTTCTCGACGCGGTAGGCGAGGTGGCCGAAATGGCGGCTGTCCGAGGGCAGCCCGCTATCGCCGTCCCAGTTCCAGGTCAGCTCCACATCCGCCGTGCCGTCGTCCTGCTCGGGCGGGCACATGAAGACCAGCGTGAAGCGGCCCTTGTCGTTTTCGATGCGGCGGCGTTCCTTGAGGCCCAGAAGCTCGTAGAAGGCTTTCGATTTCTCGAGGTCGAGCACGCGGACCATCGTGTGCAGATATTCGATTTTCATGAACAGGCTTCCTTGGAACTGATTGCGGTTAACCGGAGGATAGCCCTTGAGGCAGCCGCGGCAAGCACCCCGGCTTATCCACAGGATATGGCGGTTCCTAGAGCCGCCCATCGCATATATAGTGGAGGTCGATTCGAGACATCCGGAGGACATCATGGCGCTCACCCCCGAACAACAAGCCGAGATCGACGCACAGCGCGCCGAGACGCAAATGACCGCACGGGCGGTCTCGCCGGGGATGGAGAAGCGCCTCTATACCGCCCATGAAGTACTCGATCACGGGGTGGTTCGGGTCATCGACTATATGGGCGACGACAACGCGATCGTGCAGGCGGCGCGCGTCTCCTATGGGCGGGGCACCAAGACGGTGAACAGCGACGCGGGCCTGATCCGCTACCTGATGCGGCACTGGCACTCGACCCCGTTCGAGATGTGCGAGGTCAAATTCCACGTCAAACTTCCGGTTTTCGTCGCGCGCCAGTGGATCCGCCACCGCACCGCGAACGTCAACGAATACTCCGCGCGCTACTCGATCCTCGACCGCGAATTCTACATCCCCGAGGCCAGCCAGCTCGCCGCGCAATCGAGCCAGAACCATCAGGGCCGCGGTCAGGTGCTGGAGGGTGCCGAGGCGGCCCGCGTGCTCGACATCCTGCGCGACGACGCGATGCGCGCCTATGACCATTACGAGGACATGCTGACGCCCGACGAGGACGCGGGCAAACAGGGCCTCGCCCGGGAACTGGCGCGGATGAACCTGCCCACCAATATCTACACGCAATGGTATTGGAAGGTGGACCTGCACAACCTCTTCCACTTCCTGCGCCTGCGCGCCGACAGCCACGCGCAATACGAGATCCGCGTCTATGCCGAGACCATGTGCGACATCGTGCGTGACTGGGTGCCTGCGGCCTATTCGGCCTTCGAGGATTATCGTCTGGGCGGGGTGAACCTGTCAGGCAAAGCGGTGGAGCTGCTGAAGCGCCGTCTGGCGGGCGAGGAGATCACGCAGGAGACGTCCGGCATGAGCAAAGGGGAGTGGCGCGAGTTTACGGAGGTTTGGGGGTGATTTTCACATGAATTTCTTGTCGAAGGTATTTTTTCCACTCATATTTATACTCGCCAACACATCTTTTGCTGTTCTAGCATTGTTTTTCGGCGTCTGGCTCTCTGACGCCGCAGGAAACGTGGTAGATGGTGAAAGAATTGGCTATTCAACCGCTGCCGCGAATGCGCTGTCCGATATTACTAATTTTCACACTATAGTCCCCTATTTGGCTATTGCTTTCATCGTGATGATCTTTGGTTACTTTGAGAGCTTCAGCAATCGCTATCAATATGGCGAAAATCAAACTCTCCGAAACTCCCTTAGAGACGAAAATCAAGCCCATGGAACTTCCAAAAGGGCGTACTTTGACACTCTTGAAGAAGCACTTCGATTGTTCTTCACTGCCAATTCAAACTGGTTCGATCAAACTTGTAGAATAACCGTATACCGGGAAGAGAAAGGTCAAGAAGGAAAGCTCAAAAAAATCTTTCGCCATTCGACATATAAGGCTTACGCAGAAAGCGGTCGCTTTCGCATTCCAAATGATAAAGGAGTTGTCGGAGAGTGCTGGACAGGACCCGGTACCGCCGAGAAAAAAGTCGAGACGCACGAAGAGCTCTCCGACTTGAACCAAAGCTATATCGAAGAATGCCAAGACGCCGGCTCTGAACTCTCAATGCCTTCGAAACATATTGTGGCAAGAGCCTTTGACGATCTCGATTCGGGTCGACGGGTCGCCGTAATAGTTATAGAATCCACTGAAATTGGTCGTATCGACGTTGATCAGTTCGACGCTTTGTGTGCGACTGAGCAGCATACGCTGCTACGTCTACTTAAACATAGAGGACTATTAGACGAAGAGTTCAGTCCAGACCTCAAGGAGGATGAGGAATGAATAAGATCTCTGAAGTTGCCGCCTATATTTGTGAGCATTACCCCCATAAGTCTGAGCTTTCAAAGGCTAGGCTTACCAAACTTGTCTATCTCGCCGATTGGAAAAGCTGCGAAAAGAGAGGTGAGCAAATCACCCCAATTCAGTGGTATTTTCACAATTTTGGTCCCTATGTTGACGATGTAATAGATACCGTTTCCAGCGAGGCAGCTCGGTTTTCTGTAATCCGGACAAAGAACGTTTATGGCGATGAGAAAACTGAAATCCAGCTCAAACCAAATGAAAAGAGCACAGAGCTTAGCGGAAATGAAAAGCTCATCATTGATCAGGTCATTGAAGATACAAAACGGTTTTATTGGAAAGATTTCATAAAACATGTCTATGCGACTCCTCCGATCGCCGACTCTGACCGATACAGCTATCTCGATCTAAAAAGCTTTGCGGAGAAGCTATCGACATCCAGACGATGACCCAACGCTTCCACGCCCCCCAAGACCACGACTACCCCACCGCCCTCGCGGAGCTGCGCCAGGGCCGTAAGACCAGCCATTGGATCTGGTGGATCTTCCCGCAACTGGCCTCGCTCGGGCGTTCGCCTAGGGCGGTGGAGTACGGGATCGCGGATCTGGCCGAGGCGCAGGCCTATCTCGCCGATCCGGTGTTGCGGGCGCGGCTGGTGGAGGCCTCCGAGGCGGTGCTCGCCCATGCGCGCACGCCCATCGAGGAGATCATGGGGCCGGTCGATGCGCTGAAGCTGCGCTCTTGCGCGACGCTGTTCGAAGTTGCCTCAAAGAAAAAGGAGCCGGTGTTCACCCGGCTCCTTGAGACGTTTTATGAGGGCGAGCGCTGCCCGCTGACGCTTGACGCTTTAGCCCGGTGACATCCCGCGCAGGCGCTCGGAGCGGCGGCGCAGCAGCTCGACCGTGGTCAGAAGCGCGATCGACACGAAGACGAGGATCGTCGCCACCGCAAGGATCGCGGGGCTGATCTGCTCGCGGATACCGTTCCACATCTGACGCGGGATCGTCTGCTGGTCGTAGCCTGCCACGAAAAGCACCACGACGACTTCGTCGAAGGAGGTGA
Organism: Thioclava sp. F36-7; assembly: GCF_002020075.1. NCBI lineage: Bacteria > Pseudomonadati > Pseudomonadota > Alphaproteobacteria > Rhodobacterales > Paracoccaceae > Thioclava > Thioclava sp. F36-7. The sequence continues at coordinate 328,923 of NZ_MPZR01000001.1, forward strand.
CGAAAGCGAACAGCGCGCCCGAGACCACGCCCGGCAGGATCAGCGGCATCACGATCTTGAAGAAGGTCGTACGCGGATCCGCGCCCAGGTTCTGCGCCGCGCGGGTCAGCGAGTGATCGAAGCCCACCAGCGTCGCGGTCACGGTGATGATCACGAAGGGAATGCCCAGGGTCGCGTGGGCCATGATGATGCCCGGATAGGAATGCGCGAGCCCGGTCTTCGAGTAGAAGAAGAACAGCCCCGTCGCAGTGATGATGATCGGCACGATCATCGGCGAGATCAGCACCGCCATGATGGCACGGCGGAACGGCATCTCGGGGCGCGACAGGCCGAGGGCTGCCAGCGTGCCCAGCACCGTCGCAAGGATCGTCGAGAAGAAGCCGATGATCACCGAGTTCTTTGCCACGTCGATCCAGGTCGAATGCTGCCAGGCATCCATCCACCACGACCAGCCACGCTCCACCTGCGGCTCCTGCATCCCGAAGGTCAGCAGCAGGTCATACCAGCGCATCGAATAGCCGGAAGGGTCGAAGCTGAGCATCTTCTCGGTGAAGGTGAAATAGGGCTCCGCGTTGAAGGACAGCGGAATGATCACCACGATCGGCGCGATCAGGAAGAAGAAGATCAGGCCACAGATCACGAGATAGGCGTAGTGCCAGGTTCTCTCGAGCGGGCTTGCATATGCGGGAACGGCCATCTGTGTTTCTCCTCAGCCCAGCTTCATGTTGTCGATGCCCACCAGCCGGTCATAGAGCCAGTAGAGGATGATGACGCCGCCCAGCAGCATCGAGGCCAATGCCGCAGCAAGCGACCAGTTGAGCGATTTTTGCATGTGGAAGGCGATCATGTTCGAGATCAGCTGACCATCGGCACCACCGACAAGAGCGGGGGTGATGTAGTAGCCGACCGACAGGATGAACACCAAGAGCGCCCCTGCCCCGATCCCCGGCAGCGTCTGCGGCAGGTAGATCCGGCGGAAGGCGGTCCACGAGGTCGCGCCAAGGCTGCGGGCCGCGCGGACATAGCTCGGCGGGATGGTCCGCATCACCGAGTAGAGCGGCAGCACCATGAAGGGCAGCAGGATATGGGTCATCGCGACGATTGTGCCGGTCTGGTTATACATCATCTCCAGCCGGTTATCGTTGCCGATCAGACCCGACCAGACGAGCAGGTCGTTGATCACGCCCTGCTGCTGCAACAGCACCATCCACGAGGTCGTCCGCACCAGCAGCGAGGTCCAGAAGGGCAGCAGCACGAAGATCATCAGAAGGTTCGACTTCGCCAGTGGCAGCGAGGCCAGCAGATGCGCGATCGGGAAGGCGAGGAACATGCAGAGCACGGTAATCACCAGGGACAGGATCGCGGTGCGGATGAACAGCTTGCCGTAGATCGCGCGTTGCGGATCGACGGGCACGATATTGTTGTCCTTGTCGCGGGTGTGGTCGGTCGCGGCGAGGTAGAAATCCACCGTGTAGGGGCTCGACGCGGAGCGCATCGCGCGCCACAGGTTCGGGTCGCTCCACCCCTCGTTCACGCCGAGGATCGCCTCTTTCCACGGCGGCTCAAGACGTTCGATCTTGCGCGCGGTGGAGGTGAACAGCGAGCGCGTGCCCGCCACGTCATAGTTGATCCGGGTCCCCGCCTCGCCCTGCGTGCGGTTTTCCTTCATCTGTTTGAGGTCCGAGGCGAGCGCGGTGTAGGCGCTCTCGTCGATCGGCGACCCCAGCGGGTGTTCGTTGAACCATTGCCCCAGCGCCGGCGCGTTCTTCGAGAACCCGTCGTTATAGACCGATTGCAGCAGCATCTGCCCGATCGGAACGACGAAGGTAACCAGAACGAAGAGGAACAGCGGCGCGACCAGAAGGAAGGCGCGGCGTTTTGCGCGGAGTTGAGATTTCGCGAGGGCGGCCTTCAGCGGCAGCCCGTCGGCGGTCTTCAACTGTGTTGGTTCGGGGCCGTTCAGGCTCGCATCCATCGTTGCGTCGCTCATCGTGTCTCCTTGGCCCCTCAGGGCAGCGGGGCGAGCTGCGCGCGCAAATTCGCGGCTTGCTCGGCGGGAATATCGGGCAGCATCACCCGCGTCGTGTAATTGCCGTGAAGCTTGCCATCGCGGCGAAAGCTCCAGTCGGAAATCTGGTTCGGCGCGAAGGTAATCTCGTCTCCGGCATGCGCTTTGAAATGCACGGGCTCGTTCATCAGCGTGCCGGTGATTTTCTGCGCGGAGATCGAAATCGGCGCGATCCAGATATGTTCGAGGCCATCGGCGGGCGTATCGATCCCCGCCTTGAGCATGAATTGCGAGCCGGACCGGGCGCGCACCGCAGGAATGAAGACGCTTTCATAGGTCGCGCGGGCTTGGCCGATCGCCGCGTTCATCTTCGTATCGCCGGTCTCGTAGCCGACGACCGCATCGTCTTGCGCCTGAGCGTGCAAGGCAGCGGGCAACGACAGGCAAAGACCGATGCACAAACAGGCCAGTGACGACCGGAAAGCTGACATCCGCGGGGCTCCTGACATCGAACAGGTCGGACCGCGCGGCACCGGAATGCCGCGCGGCCCTATTGGCTTTAGCCAGCGAGCCAAGCGTTGAAGCGCTCGCTCAGTTCGGTGTCGTGGTCGGCCCAGAACTCCGAGTCGTTGACCAGGGCGTTCTGCATGTTGTTTTCCGCGGTGGGCATATGCGGGCCCATCTCGGTTTTGCCGTCCTGATACATACCGACCATCGGAGCCGAGGACTTACGTGCCGGACCGTAGGAGATCCACTTCGCCTGGTTGGCGAGCTGCTGGGTCTCGGTCGCGAACTTCAGATATTTCTTCGCGGCTTCCATATGGGGCGCGCCCTTCGGGATCACGAAGAAGTCGAAGTCCATCAGCTGGCCGTCCCAGACGATCTTGAAGGGCTGACCCTCGGCGACTTCAGCGTTGAAGATACGACCGTTATAGGCGGTCGACATCACGACTTCCCCATCGGCGAGAAGCTGCGGCGGCTGTGCACCGGCATCCCACCAGACGACGTCGCCCTTGATCTTGTCGAGTTCGGCGAAAGCCTTGTCGACGCCTTCAGCGGTGCCGAGCTGGTCGTAGACCTCGGAAGCCGGAACGCCCGCGCCCATCAGCGCGAATTCCAGCGTGCCTTTGGCCGACTTGCGCAGACCGCGCTTGCCCGGGAACTTCTCGGTGTCGAAGAAGTCGGCGATCGAGCTCGGGGTGCCGTCCACTTTGTCCGCGTTGTAGGACATCACCGTCGACCACACGATGTTCGCCACACCACAATCGGTGAAGGAGCCATCGATGAAGTCTTCGCTCGCCGGGGTGCCGTCGGGCGACGCGGCCAGATCAGTGTCGGGGTCGATCGGCTCGAGCAGACCTTCGTCGCACAGGCGGATCGCGTCGGACTTTTCAACATCGGCCACGTCGACCGACACGTTGTTTGCTTCGACCTGTGCCTTGATCGGGGTCGCCGGGTTGTCGGCGGCTTCCATGTTCACGTCGATGCCGGTCGCTTCCGCGAAGGGCTTGTTATAGGCTTCGACCTGGCTTTTTTCGTAAGCGCCGCCCCAGGAAAGGACAGTGACTTCCTCGGCCTGCGCCGCACCGGCCACGAGGCCGACGAGCGCGGTGCTCAGGATCATTGCTTTTTTCATCTTGGTCTTACTCCCAGTTGGTTGAGCTTTTGTGGTTTCGCGACGTTTTCGCCGCTTGGCCGCTTTTTGCGGCAGTTCGGAGCGTGCGGAGCTTGGACCGCACGTTCCGCATTCTTTAGAGATCGAGCGCGCGCGCATCCTGCGGGTGCCAGCCGATCTTGACCGTCTGGCCTTCCGTCAGCCGCACCTGATCGAGCGTGTTGCGCGATTTCATGACGAATTCCGGCGACCCGGCAACCTTCATACGGGTGCGCAGGATGTCCCCCATATAGATCACTTCGAGCACGTCGGCGTTGATCGTATGGGCGCCCGAAGGCATCATCTCGGGCTTGAATTCGACCCGCTCGGGACGGATGGAGACCAGCGTCTCCTGCCCCGCCTCGCGGATGTTCACCGCCGTCGCGTCGATGATCTCGCCGGTTTCCAGACGCACCGTGCAGGTGTCGCCGGTCAGCGTCTCCACCCGGCCCGGAAGCTTGTTGTTCTCGCCGATGAACTGCGCGACGAAGCTGTTCTGCGGACGTTCATAAAGTTCGTCCGGCGGCGCGAGTTGCTGGATGCGCCCGTCGTTGAACACGGCCACGCGGTCCGACATCGTCAGCGCCTCGCCCTGATCGTGGGTCACATAGACCACGGTGATCCCGAGGCTTTCGTGCAGGTGCTTGATCTCGAACTGCATATGTTCGCGAAGCTGTTTGTCGAGCGCGCCGAGCGGTTCGTCCATCAGGACCAGCTCGGGATCGAAGACCAGCGCGCGGGCCAGTGCGATCCGCTGTTGCTGACCGCCCGAAAGCTGCGCCGGACGGCGATGGATGAAACTCCCCATCTGCACCATGTCCAGTGCGCGCTTGACCTTGGTTTCGCGTTCATCCTTGCCCATGCCCCGCACTTCGAGCGGGAAGGCGAGGTTCTCGCCCACGGTCATATGCGGAAAGAGTGCATAGTTCTGGAACACCATCCCGATGCCGCGCTTGTGCGGAGGCACCATGTTGATGTTCTGGCCGTCGAGGCGGATCTCGCCGTTGGTGGCGGTTTCGAAACCTGCAAGCATCATCAGGCAGGTGGTTTTCCCTGAACCGGACGGTCCGAGCATCGTCAGAAACTCGCCCTTGCCGATCGAGAGATTGAGATCCTTCACGACGAGCGTTTCGCCGTCATAGCTCTTCTGCACGCGGTCGAATACGACGAATCCATCGTCGCTAGCTGCGTTGTTCAAAGCGGGCTCCCCGTTGTTTTTTGTCGTTGGTCAATTCCCGTGCATGTGACTAAAGCAAGGGCATTTGCGTTTTTCAACCCGGAAATCAAAAACCCACGTCACCGACGCATCACAGCACGGTTTCGCCTGAAAAATTGCCGTTTTGCGTCGCTTGTCGCGCAAGGAGCGACCACGACTTGCATTTGGAACGATCTAGCTTCCGCGACGTAAGAGGCGGACGAACTCGTGGACCGTAGACCGCTTCCGGCGCCGCGCCGAGGAAATGGACCTTCGCCAAGGCGGGGTGGGCGCGCAGCAGATCGGTCAGATATGAGGGGGTCAGCGCGCGCAGTGCCTGCGGTCCGGGCCAGAAACTTTCGACCCAGGCGCCCTCGGCATTGACCAATGCGTGACGCGGCAGAAGCAAGTGGTGATAGATCACCTCCCGGCAGCCCCGCATCACCCGCGCCCCGCCCCATCCCGTTGCCGCTAAGTGGCGCGCGCGCGCGAGGGCGCCCTGCCCCTCCGGCACCCAGATGCAATGTTGCGCGGAGAGAACCAGCGCCTCGCGATTGCCCAAGGCGCCGGGCCGCAGTCGTACCGGGCAAAGCCGCGGATCGGCGGCCAGCGCCGCCGCGCCGAACCGGCGACGCGCATGCCACAGCACCGGCTGCGATCCACCGTCCAGCGTCGTGACCAGATCACCCGGTTTCAGGGTTTCCACCCGGCGCGGCCCGCGCGGCGTAGCCAGCCGCGTGCCTTCGGTGAAACAAGGAATGCCCATCGCAAAGAGCTGCGGCGCACCCTCTACCTGCGCGGGCGCGATACCGGTCAGCGTCAGGCTCTCACCACTGGGAAAGCTGAGAACCGCATTGCCCGCGCCATCGTCGCTGACCGTCACATCCCAGGCATTGATCGGATTTCCGGTGCCATCGGTCAGGTCAGAGACGTCGAGCTGATCGAGCGTGAAGCCCGAACCGTCATCCGTCAGATCGAAATCGGTGACGATGTCCTGCCCGTCGCCATCGCTGAAGCTGAGCGTATCGGCCCCGAAGCCGGTGGTGATCGTATCGGCCCCGGCACCCGCATCTATGACGTCATCGCCAGCGCCCGCATCGAGCGTGTCGCCCAACGCCGAGCCAGTCAGCGTATCGGCCCCGTCGCCTGCTGCGATCGAGACGGCATTCCCCGCGGCGGAGGCATCGAATGCCTCTGCGTCGGCGGAGCCCCGAACCTCCTCGACCTCCCAGAAATAGGTGACGGTAATGCCGCCGTCATAACTGATCGCACCGGTTTCCCAACCCGTCCAGAGGACGACGGCCTCACCCGGACCAAGCTCGATCACGTCCCAATCGGTGCCGCCTTCGCCGCCTAAGATCGTCTCGGCCCCGTCACCGGCATAAAGCAGGAACGTGTCGGCATCGTCGCCGCCATGCAGCTCGTCAGCCCCTGCGCCGCCGGTGAGCGTATCGCTGCCACCCACGCCCTGTAGTGTATCGTCGCCCGCCCCGCCCGAGATCAGGTCGTCGCCGCCCAGCGCCCAGATCGTGTCGTTGCCGTCGCCCCCCGAAAGCGTGTCCGCGCCCGATCCGCCGGTGATCGTGTCGGCGCCGCCGCCACCGTCTATCGAGACGCCGCTGGCATCACTTGTGGCGTCGATCACGTCGCCCTGCTGCGACCCGACGACCCCTTCGATCTCGCTGAAACTCGCTGTGTTGCCGCCTGCGCTGGCCGTGCCGCTCTCCGATCCGGAGAAGGTGACGGCCACGCCGCTCGCCGTGTAATAGGTGAAGTTGAGCTGGTCGAAATCGCTGCCCAAGGTGACAGTCTCGCCGCCGAAAAGCGTATCGCTGCCCCAGCCGTCGCTCAGGTAGAACGTGTCGGCATCGGCATCGCCATAGAGGAGGTCGCTCCCGGCCTCCCCCGCGAGGTGATCGGCCCCGTCCCCGCCCGAGATCGTGTCGTCCCCCGTCCCGCCGAGGATGGTATCCGAGCCCGCCTCGCCCAGAATCGAGTCGTTGCCGTCCTCGCCATAGAGATAATCGTTCCCCGAGCCACCAAGGATCGTGTCATCCCCGGCCTCGCCATGGACGACGTCGTCATCATCCCCGCCCTCGACGTAATCCGCGCCGCCCCCGGCCCAGACCGTATCACTTCCGGCGCCGCCATAGATGGTGTCGTCATAATCGTAGAAAGTGCCCGAAATATCGTCGATCAGATCGTTGCCATCGCCGCCATAGACCAGATCGCCCTCGGCCAATGTGCCGCCGCCGGTACCGTAGTGAATCGTGTCGTCGCCCGCGCCACCGTCGATCGTGTCGGTGCCAGCGCCCCCATCGATCAGGTCGTTCGACGCGCCCCCTTGAAGCGAGTCATCCAGACTGCCGCCCTGGATCGCGTTGGCGTCGTCGGGGTCGTAGGTTGCGTTGAAGAGCTCGGTATAGGCGGGACCGGTCGAGACGTCGTTGACGGATGTGACCTCATAGGTGACGCCAGGCTGCAGCGGTTGATCGGCAACCTCCCCGATGATCGTCCCACCAATCTCGAGGATGTAGACAGTGATCGTCGTGCCGTCCGGGGCGAGCAGCGTGAACGCATTCTCGATATAAACCTGACCGGACGCAATCGGCGCGCCATATGCATCGGTCACCGAGACGGATTGCGTGAGGTCGTTGCCGATCTCGTCGAGGATTGTGTCGCCGGAGAGAGTCGAGCCGTCGTCGGTGAAGGTGAAGATACGTCCGCTCGTATCGACGTCCCAGCTCGGGTCGATCATGAGACGGCTGCCGGTGACGACGGTCGAGCCGCCGCCCTCGATCAGGAAATCCGATCGGAAATAGCCATGAAAGACGTAACTCGTCATCGCACGATCGCCCGATCAGCCCCAAAACGGTTTCACCCAGGGGCGATCATCGCGCGCGTCTCCCAAGGCAGGGTTAACGCGCGCGAGAGAGTTCTTGCGATTTGAGATAAATCGGCCGGAGTTCAGCCCGGCGTGACCGTGTTGTCGGGTTGCCAAGGCGCGAGGCCGGATGCATCCACGGGCAGCGACAGCGCCACCCCATCCGATGCCCCCGACGGATCGAGCGGCGGAAACTGCGCCATCCGCGTCGCGACCCGGTTCGCGCACAGCCGCCCGCCACGGTCGTTGAGATGGATCAGCAGATCGCCCCCAGCCTCGACCGCGAGATACCAGCCGCGCGTCGCGAGGTTGATGCCGCTCTCGCCCCAAAGGTCGATCAACGGGATCCCCCAGCGATCGGCCACACGCGCATGCACCGCGTTGCGCTCGAAATGGCCCTGCGGCCAGTCGAGCGTCCCATCGAAGGACCAGAAGGCCTGCGGCTCGCGCACGATGAACAGCCGATGATCTGGCACCCCATCGAAGCCGCTCGCCGCAAGATAATTGGCGATCATCGTGTGCCACAGCCCCTCATACGTCACGATATGGCCTGTGCTCAGCGGTGCAGACAGGAAGGCCGCCGCACCATCCGCGGCGTTGCGCGCCTCGAACTCGTCCTGCTCGGCCTCGGTCATGATCCGGTCGCAGCTGTAGGCGATTCCGGGCTGGGGAACGTGATAGACCGCGCGCGCCTCGGCGCTGCCGGTATTGCGATGCTCATAGAGGATATCGAAGCCGGTCTGCGTGCCGGGGACCGTGAAATAGGCCCCGGCTTGCGTCGCCGCGAGCCCCTCTGCGGGGCCTGCGAAATGCCCCGCGGAGAGCGCCGCCGCCTTCGCCGCGAGCCCCGCGATCTGCGCCCCATCGAGCGCGAGGGTCTGATACCCTGCATTGGCCAGATCCATCACCCCGTCATTCGCGCCGAGCCAGAAGATCGTCGCCGCACTCCGGTCGCGGATTTCCGCGCTCAGACCCAGCGTCGTTGCATTCCCGACGCTCGCATCGCTGAAATTGATCAGGTCGTTCGCGAGCCCCGCCATATAGTCGCGCGAGAACATACCCGCCACACCCTCGCCCGGCTTCGGCTGCAAGGTGCCGCCCGAAATCCCGCGCACCGAGTGCCCCTCGAGCGACAGCATCTCGCGCAGATGCGGTTGCCACATGACCTGCGAGACCAGCGAATGGCCCAAAGTGATGACCCGCTTTCCCTCCCAAGGGGAGCGCAGCGCCTCTGCCATATCTGCCAGATCCGCGCGGGCCGCCTGCCCTGCCTGCTGGGCGTAGCCCGTCTGGACCGCACGCACCGCGTCGAAGCTGATCGCCTGCGCGGTCTCGGGCAGCGTATGATAGGGGGCACCAAGCCGCGCCAGCGCCTCGGCCACCTCCGTTTCGCTGAGGTCGAAAGCGGGCTCGCCGGCCACGCCCAGATCGACCAGCATGAAGCAGCGCAACGTAAGCTTCAGCGACAAGGTCAGGAGGTTCTGATCGCTCCCGTCGCGCGGGCTCGCGAACTCGATATAGGGATTGCCGCGCGTCGCGCTCGCCTCGGCGATGAAGCACCGCGCGACACGGTGGCGGATCGGCGCACCGCTCTCGCCCACCTGCACGCGCAGCGCGTCCATCGCCGATCCCGGCGTCGATTGCAGCACGAAGGGACGCCAGCCGAGCGTGTCGATACCGCTTGCAGCGACATCGCCCTCCGCGTCGAAATCGGCGTAGAGCGCGTAGCGGTGCCCCGCGACCAGATCGACGCCCGCGCCGGGGACGTCCTTATAGATCAGCATCGCGCCGAAGCTTTGTCCCGACAGGCTCCGCGCGACCTCCGCTCCCTCGGGGGACCAGTTTATGGTGTCCGCCCCAGAGATGGCCCATCCAGCAGCGCCGTCGCGAAAGTCGTTGCCGCCGAAGACCGAGCGCATACCAGAGAAACTCCGCGCCGCCAGCGCTTCAGAAGACGGGTAGCTCGCGACCTCCTCGGCGATGCCTCCGGCCGCATGGCGGTAGAGCGTCGCGAAAATCGCGCCCTCGCCAGCCACACTGAAATGCGCGCCTTCCGCGGTGGCCCCGAGCCCGTCGGTAACGCTCGCATAAACTCCGCCACTCAGCATCGCGGCATCGCGCGCCAGTTCGGCCGCCGCCCGACTCTCCGCAGTCGCCGCGCCGGCCACCGCAGCCGCGGTCGCCTCTGCGCCTGCCGATAGCGCCCCGGCCTGCGCAGCCTCCGCCCAGGCCTGCGCGCTTTGTGTGCCCGGCCCGCCCGGGGCCGTGCCTTCCGCCCAAGCCTGCGCCAGCGCGACATATACCGCGCTCGCCTCCGAGGGCGGCGTATCTGCGGGCGCTTGCTCTGGGGCAGTCGCGATACAATTGGCGAAACTCTCACTTGGCGCATCGGGCACCCGGGCCAGAAACTCCCAATGCAACTCCCACGCGTCACCGAAACAGGTGCCGTGATAGTCACCCGCAGGCAGATCGATCGCGAGCGCGCCTTCCGCGTCGGTCTGCGCAGAGACGATCCGCGGCACGCGCACCGTGACGCCGCCTTGCTCGACGGTCGAGACGATTCCGCCCAGCCGCTCGAAGCTGACGGTGCAATTGGCGCTAATAGTCCCGTCTGGGGATGTGACTATTCCGGTGATGTGGCAGGTCATGCGATCCTCGCTCAGGGTAAGCCGCTGTCGAGGGATAGGATCAGCAAGAGGCCCTACCGAGCTTTGAACCGAGCGCACGGTGCTCGCCAGAAACCATCAGTCCATTGAAACCAAATGGAAAAAGTCAAAGCGGGAGACGTACAGACCTGCGCGCATCTGCGCTGCAACGAGAGATTTTCGATCTAGGGAATACCCGCCTCGGGTCTGTCAGCTTTCTCTTCAGGAGAGAAATGGTGCGGTCGAGAAGACTCGAACTTCCACGGGAGTTACCCCACAGCGACCTCAACGCTGCGCGTCTACCAATTCCGCCACGACCGCACTGTCTAGGCTTGGTGTGGCGCGTATTAGCCAAAGGCTTGGGGGATGAAAAGGGGGTATTTCGGGATTGGCGCGAATTTTTCGCATTCGCGCTCTTGCCGTTGCGACAGGCCGGGCGGTCCCGGCCTGTGCAGGGTGCAGTTTATTGCGGCGCCGCGGTTTCCACGAGCTCCGCTGCCTTCGCCGCAAAGCTCGGCAGCGCCATCGCGGGCTTCGGCGCGGTGGCGGCGTCGGCGCGACCGTTCATCATCAGGGCCGCCTTGCGGATCAGGCCGCTGCGTTCGGGCTGCGCGGGCGCGAAGACCGGCTGCGCCGAAAGCGCGTTCTCATACCAGCCCATCGCGAGATCGGGGCGGTCAGTCGTGCCGATTCCCTGCATCAGGTGATGGCCGACCAATTCGTCATAGGCGCCCTCGCCCAGTCCACCCAGAACCAGCGCCGAGCCCAGCGCCACATTCATGTCGTCGGTGCGGTAGCCGACCGACAGGCAGACCTTCGCGGTGCCCGAGAGCTGCGCCGGGCTCATCCCCGAGCCGTCGATAAAGCTTTTCACCTTGGCGAGCGTCGCCTCGCGCGGGGTGGTGCCGACGGCAGCTACCTGCTCGGAGAGAAGGGCGCCGAAATCGCGGCATTGCGCGGCGATCTGCTCGGGTGTGAAGCCCCCGACATTGGCCTCTAGCTCCGCGCCTTCGTCCAAGGCATAGCCGCGCGCGAGGCAGAACTGCTCGCCCAAGGCCTGCCCCGGATCGGTGAGCGAAGCCTCGGTGGCGAAGCCGCCATTGGACGAGGTGACGAGACTGGTCTTCGCGCAGAAAGACGCAAGCGACACCGGCACGGGTTCCGTAACCGGCGCGGGTGCAACAAAGGACGGCATCGCGGGCGCCGGCTGCGAAGCCATCTGCGTCGCGAAGGACGGCGCGGCTGGTGCCGGAGCAGGCGCGGGCGCGGCAGCCGTTACCGGCGCGTTGCTCTGGGCACCCGTATCGGCCTTCTGGCACGCTCCCGCCTGACAGGTGAACATCGCAGGCGTCGCGTTATAGGCTTGGAAATCGTTGCGCGAGAAACCACTCGGCGTCGAGGCGAAGACCCGCACCGCGCAGCTCTTGTCGTTGCACCAGAAGCCCGGCCCCAGAACCGAGGTATCGAGCAGATAATCGGTACGCCCGTCATTGTTGAGATCGGCCAGCTGCACGAAGCCCGACCGCGCCATCAGCTGCTGCGGCTCCACGTTGGAGCTGCGCGCGATCTCGAACACGGCCTCAGAGATCTGCGGCGGCAAGCCGCCGATCGAATTGCCAGCGTAGGTCGATTTCCCCGTGCCCAGCATCTGCTCGCGTGTCTGCAAGAGAAGCCCGCGCATCCCTTGCGGATGGCTCGAAATCGTCTGCGTCACCGCAGCACCGCCGAGGCTCGCCTTCTGGTAGGACGTGGTCAGAATGGTGCGCTCCAGATCGGTCAGCTTGCCCGTGATCGGGAAATCCATGAAGGCCTGATATTGCGAGATGCCCGCGCGCGAGTTGCGCCCCAGCACCCCATCCGGCGTGCCGACATTCCAGCCGAAGTGGTTGAGCGAGACCTGCACTTCGCGATTGGCCTCGCGCTGCGCCGACGACATGGTCGGCTTCTTGTAATAGGTGCGCTTGGTGACCGTGCGCGGCTGACGGTTGGCCTCGTTCACGATCGCGCCGCCGATGATCCCTCCGATCACCCCACCCACGATATCCGAGCCGCCCGCCAGCGCCGACCCTGCCGGTCCGCCCGTAGCGACAGCGAGCGCAAGACCCGCCAGAACGAACTTGTGTTTCATCCCTGAACCCTCCAATCAAATAACTTCCGGCCTTGCCTGTTGCCCCGCAAATTCCATGTTTCTGCACGACAGGACCGGTCGGAATGTGACCGGCGCGGGGGGTGCGCGACCTTACCAATAGGTCAAGTTTGCGCTCCGAATCGGTGATGTGGCAAGGAATATTGACGCCGGGTGAGGAATTCCGGCGGGTGAGGTTAAGAAATGGTCGAATGGCGCGTAAGTGACAGCCCGGTCCCCTATCATGAGGCGCTGGCCTTCATGGAGGACCGCGTGGCCAAGATCGCCGCGGGCGAGGCCGAGGAGATGATCTGGCTTCTCGAGCACCCGCCGCTCTACACGGCGGGAACCTCGGCCAAGCGCGAGGATCTCGTCGATCCCGACCGTTTTCCCGTCTTCGAGGCGGGGCGCGGCGGCCAATACACCTATCACGGCCCCGGCCAGCGCGTCGCCTATGTCATGCTCGATCTCAACAAGCGCGGACGCGACGTGCGCTGCTTCGTGCGCCAGCTCGAGGATTGGGTGATCGCTGCGCTCGACGAATTCAACGTGAAGGGCGAGATTCGCGACGGTCGCGTCGGCGTCTGGGTTCAGCGTCCCGACAAGCCGAAGGCGGCGGATGGCAGCCTGCGCGAGGACAAGATCGCCGCGATCGGGGTGAAGCTGCGCAAATGGGTCAGCTTCCACGGCATCTCGATCAATGTGGAGCCGGACCTGACGCATTTCGAGGGAATCGTGCCATGCGGGATTCGCGATCACGGGGTGACCAGCCTCGTCGATCTCGGCCTGCCGGTCGAAATGGCCGATCTTGATCTCGCGCTACGTGCGACATTCTGTCGCATTTTTGTGAGTAAACTAAATGCGACCTCAGAAGTTTAGTGGACACATAGGCAATCATGCATGTTAGAACGCCCTTCAAGGCAGCGTGACTGCCCTGTGAAAGCCGGGTCGGGAGGGCCCGAGCTTCGTCTCAAAATGAACAAGGAAGACGCGATGAAACTCAGCCTTATTGCCATGATCACCGCCGTCACCGTTGCGAGCCCCGCGCTTGCGCAGGACGTCGAGAAAGGCAAAAACGAATTCAAGCGGTGCAAGGCCTGTCACTCGATCGTCGCCCCCGATGGCACTGCGATCTACAAAGGCGGCAAGGTCGGCCCGAACCTCTACAACGTGATCGGTCGCAAGGTCGCATCCGTGGATGGCTATAAATACAAGGACGGGATCAAGGAATACGCCGATACCGGCGCCGTCTGGACCGAAGAGCTGCTCGCCGAATACATCACCGATCCGTCGAAGTTCCTCGAGGAGCAGACCGGCGATCCCAAGGCGAAATCGGGCATGGCCTACAAACAGCGCAAGGACCAGGCAGACATCGCCGCTTACCTCGGTTCGGCAGAAGTGTCGCCCGACGCGCCCGCGTCCTGATCGCGACATAAACGCATCACGCGTTCGTTGGCGGACCCTTTCGGGGGTCCGCTTTTTTGTGCCAGCGTCGCGGATTCGCAACGCCCGCGCGGCGCCACACCGACGCTCGCACAGCCCGCAAAGGGCGCGAGATCACGGATCACTCACGCCTGACAGAACTGCGACATTTTTTCACGGATGCGTGTGCAGAATTCTTGCCCTGCCATCGAAATATTCATAACCTCCGTTCATTCAGGCCCAAAGGGACGGGAGACCCGGGTCTGACGGGAGAAATGGGAGATCACTATGGCGGACGCAGCCGTTCACGGCGAGGGTGCACATGACACGCGCGGGTTCTTTACCCGTTGGTTCATGTCGACCAATCACAAGGATATCGGGATCTTGTATCTCTTCACCGCAGGCGCGGTGGGGCTGATCTCGGTCCTGTTCACAGTTTACATGCGCCTCGAGCTGATGGAGCCGGGCGTGCAATACATGTGCGCCGAGGGCGCGCGCTTCATCGCTTCGGCCGAGGAATGCACCCCCGACGGGCACCTCTGGAACGTGATGATCACCTATCACGGCGTCCTGATGATGTTCTTCGTCGTCATTCCGGCGCTGTTCGGGGGCTTCGGCAACTACTTCATGCCGCTCCAGATCGGCGCGCCGGACATGGCGTTCCCGCGGATGAACAACCTCAGCTACTGGCTCTATGTCGCGGGCACCTCGCTCGGGATCGCTTCGCTGCTCGCCCCCGGTGGCGGCGGCGGCGCAGGCTCGGGCGTGGGCTGGGTGCTCTACCCGCCGTTATCCGTGAACGAGGGCGGCTATTCGATGGATCTCGCGATCTTCGCCGTGCACGTCTCGGGCGCCAGCTCGATCCTCGGCGCGATCAACATGATCACGACCTTCCTCAACATGCGGACGCCGGGCATGACGCTGCACAAGGTGCCGCTGTTTGCCTGGTCGATCTTCGTGACTTCCTGGCTGATCCTGCTGTCGCTGCCGGTTCTGGCAGGCGCGATCACCATGCTGCTGATGGACCGTAACTTCGGCACCACCTTCTTCGATCCGTCGGGTGGCGGCGATCCGATCCTCTACCAGCACATCCTGTGGTTCTTCGGACACCCCGAGGTCTACATCATCATCCTGCCGGGCTTCGGCATCATCAGCCACGTCATCGCGACCTTCTCCAAGAAGCCGGTCTTCGGCTACCTGCCGATGGTCTACGCGATGGTGGCGATCGGTGTTCTGGGCTTCGTCGTCTGGGCGCACCACATGTATACGGTGGGCCTGTCGCTGACCCAGCAAAGCTACTTCATGGTGGCGACGATGGTGATCGCGGTGCCAACGGGCGTGAAGGTGTTCAGCTGGATCGCGACGATGTGGGGCGGCTCGATCGAGTTCAAGACGCCGATGCTCTGGGCGATCGGCTTCCTGTTCCTGTTCACCATCGGCGGCGTGACCGGCGTGGTGCTGTCGCAGGCGCCGCTCGACCGCGTCTATCACGACACCTACTACGTCGTGGCGCACTTCCACTATGTGATGTCGCTGGGGGCGGTGTTTGCGATCTTCGCGGGCGTCTACTTCTGGATCGGCAAGATGTCGGGCCGCCAATACCCGGAATGGGCCGGCAAGCTGCACTTCTGGATGATGTTCATCGGGTCGAACCTGATCTTCTTCCCGCAGCACTTCCTGGGACGTCAGGGCATGCCGCGCCGCTACATCGACTATCCGGAGGCTTTCGCCACCTGGAACTACATCAGTTCGATCGGTGCGTTCATCTCGTTCGCCAGCTTCGTGTTCTTCATCGGCATCGTGTTCTACACCCTGTTCAAGGGTAAGCGCGTCACCGAGAACAACTACTGGAACGAGTATGCCGACACGCTGGAGTGGACCCTGCCCTCCCCGCCGCCGGAGCACACGTTCGAGGAGCTCCCGAAGCGCGAGGATTGGGATCACGCCCACGCGCACTAGTGATCTAGATCTCCTGATAACGAGAACGGCCCCGGAGCGATCCGGGGCCGTTTGCAAAAGGGCGAGAGGTTGCAGGAAGGACCGGGCGGATCATGCCCTATCGCTGGACAGATACCGAAGGCCAAACCATGGAGGCGCCCCGCTCCGAGGCTGCGCCCCTGCCCGATCAGCTGCACCTGTGGCCCTATCGTTCCCTGCCGCGCAAAGGCTTCGTCTTCTTCATCGCGGCCACGGTGGTCATGGTCAGCCTGCCGCTGCTGTCGCTGCTGGGCCATGTGGAGCTGTGGGGGCTGCTGCCCTTCATCGCGCTCGCCATCGCAGGCGTCTGGTGGGCGATCTCGCATAGCTATCGCACGGGGGAGGTGCTCGAGGTCCTGACCTTCAACGGGCCGGACCTGCACCTGATCCGCCACGAACCGGGCAAACCCTCGCGCGACTGGGCGGCCAATCCGCATTGGGTGCAGGCTGATCTGCATGGAAAGGGCGGGCCGGTCGAAGCCTACCTCACCCTGCGCGGCGGCCCGCGCGAGGTGGAGATCGGCGCGTTTCTCACGCCGGAAGAGCGTCGCCAGCTGCACCGCGAACTCGTGATCCGCCTTGCAGCCTCGCGCGCGCCCATTACGCCCTGATCACTTCGAGATACCGACCCCCGGTGCGGCCACGGGCAGGCATTCATACTGTTCTTCGATCTTCAACGCCGCTTCGCGCGCCCAGGCGTCGCTGTCCCGGTTGACCTCTTGCGCGGCGGAACTCGCCCCGGTTCCAGCTTTCAGAGCGGAGACCAGCGTCTTTGCGAACCTGTCGCCGTAGTTCTGTATTTCGACCTCATAGGCGGCATGGGCCTTCCGCGCGCGGGCCTTGGTGGCACGCGGCGTGCTGCCCGCCGCGCAGAGATAACTCACCTCGCCACCCAAGGCAGACGAGTTGAAATGGTAAAGCGTTCGGTCGGGATAGCTCCGCTTCAAATCCTGCAAGCCCGGCTGCGGGACACATCCCGCCAGCCCGACAACAGTCCCAATCACCGCCCACCCCGGAAGACGCCCCATCCATTTCTCCAAACACATTACTCGTCACTCAACATCAGGCACAGCCTTGGCGGCACCGCTCAGTCGTCCTTGCTGTCGGGCAGGCCTTCGCGCTTGGTGCTCGCGATATCTTCAAGCTCGCTTTCAGACATGCTGTCATACATCTCCTTCGACGCGCCTTGAAGATCGCCTACCTTCGTCTCGCCGCGCTTGGCTGCGAGCGCCGCGCCCGCTGCTTTCTGCTGTGCTTTCGATTGCGCCGGCATCGCCGCCTCCTTTGACAAATGCTCAAAAGAAAACGCCCCACAAGGGGGCGCTGTTCCCAGTCTCGAGAGACCCAAAGCAGATCAGGAGGCGAGACGATCTTTCACCATCGGGCCGGCCTTCGAGAAATCCATCTGTCCGGTGTATTGGCCCTTCAGCTCGCCCATCACGCGGCCCATGTCGCGAATCGACTCCGCGCCGAGTTTCGAGATGGCGGCTTCGATGGCGGCATTCACCTCATCTTCGCTCAGCTGACGCGGCAGGAAGTCCTCGATCACGCGGATCTCGGCCTGCTCCTTCTCGGCCAGCTCCAGCCGACCGCCCTCTTCATAGGCGCGTGCGCTTTCCTGACGCTGCTTCACCATCTTTCCCATGATCGCAAGCACTTCGGCGTCGCCGACAGTGCCCTCGCCCTCGCCTTCGGCGCGCATAGCGATCTCGCGGTCCTTGATGGCGGCGTTGACCAGCCGCAGCGTCGAGAGCCGCTCCTGATCCTTTTCCTTCATCGCCGCTTTCAACGCGGCGGCGATCTTATCGCGCATTTGCATCACATCGTGTCCCTACTTCAGTGAAGGCGTCAGAATAGCGGCATTGCGAAACGCGCACAACATCCGTAAGTCATTGATAAATAAGCAATTCGCAATTATCTCATGGCCTCTTGACCCCCGCGTTCAGCGCGTCTAGGTTCCGGCGAATTTTGACATCGGGGAGTCGCGCCATGCCTGCAAGCCAGTCCGCATCGGAAAAGCCCACTGCGTTGATCGCGCTCGCTGATGGATCGCTGTTTTACGGGAAGGGCTTCGGCCGCCCGGGCGAGACAGTGGCCGAACTGGTCTTCAACACGTCGATGACCGGCTATCAGGAAATCATGACCGACCCCTCCTATGCGGGTCAGGTGGTGACCTTCACCTTCCCCCATATCGGCAACACCGGCGTGAACCCGGAAGATGACGAGACGAACGATCCCGTCGCCGCCGGCATGGTGGTGAAATGGGACCCGACCGAGCCGTCGAACTGGCGCGCGGCCGAGACGCTGGTCGAGTGGCTCGAGAAGCGCGGCCGGATCGGCATCGGCGGCATCGACACCCGCCGCCTGACCCGCGCGATCCGCCAGCAGGGTGCGCCGCATGTCGCGCTCGCCTACAACCCCGATGGCGTCTTCGACATCGAGGCGCTGGTGCGCAAGGCGCGTGAATGGTCCGGGCTCGAAGGGCTCGACCTCGCGAAGGACGTGACCTGCGCGCAAAGCTACCGCTGGGACGAGATGCGGTGGGCCTGGCCCGAGGGCTACAAGAAAGCCGAAGGCAACGATCTGAAAGTGGTCGCCATCGACTACGGCGCGAAGCGCAACATCCTGCGCTGCCTCGCTTCGGCTGGCTGCGACGTGACCGTGCTGCCCGCGACTGCGACGACCGAGGACGTGCTTGCGCTTGAGCCCGATGGGGTCTTCCTGTCGAATGGTCCGGGCGATCCGGCGGCCACCGGGGAATATGCCGTGCCGATGATCAAGGGCATTCTGGAAACCGAGCTGCCGGTCTTCGGCATCTGCCTCGGCCACCAGATGCTGGCGCTCGCGCTTGGCGCGAAGACGATCAAGATGAACCACGGCCACCACGGGGCGAACCACCCGGTGAAGGACCTGACCACCGGCAAGGTCGAGATCACCTCGATGAATCACGGCTTCGCGGTCGACAGCCAGACCCTGCCCAAGGGTGTCTCCGAGACCCACGTGTCGCTCTTCGACGGCTCGAACTGCGGGATCGCCATATCCGATCGCCCGGTCTTCTCGGTGCAATATCACCCCGAGGCGAGCCCGGGTCCGCAGGACAGCTACTACCTCTTCGAGCGCTTCGCGACCGCGATGCGCGCGCGCAAGACGTAAGCTGCACTCCGACCAATCGCTCGCCGTGATGCCCAACCGGCCCCGGCGGGCGTTAACACCATGTTAACCAAGCGTTCGCATTCTGCCCTGCGGGACAGATGCGAGGATTGGCATGGGCGGCGCGCGGCGACAGCTTCTCGAAATACCGGCGGCGATAGCAGAACCAGCGGAACGCGCGCAGCGCGCTTCACCGGCGAATTCGTCTGGCGCGCTGGTGCGATCCAAGCGTGATCCGCTGGGCAAGCCCGACCGCAAACCCAGCCGTGCCGACCGACCGCCCTTGGGGCAAATCCTGCTGGACCGAGGTGCGATCGACCCGGGCGATCTGCTCAAGGCCGCAGCATTGCGGCAACGCGAGGATGTGCGGCTGGGCGACATTCTTCTGGCCAATGGCTGGGTCCGCGAGGCCGATCTGCTGGCGGCCTTGGCCGAGCAATGGCACGCCTCGGTCGTCGATCTGCAGGCCTGCCCGCCCGATCCGCGACTGATCGACGCTGTCGGGGCGGAACTGTGCCTGAGGCATGCGATGGTGCCGTGGCGGCGCGTGGGCGGCGTAACCCTCATCGGGACCGCACGGCCCGAGGATTTCGAAGCGCTGCGCGACGCCCTGCCCGCGCGCCACGCACCCTATAGGCTCGTGCTGGCTCCGGAACGCTGCATCCACGAGAGCTTGTTGGCCCGTCGGCAGACCGCCCTGATCCGCCGCGCCGAGATCAAGGTCGACCCGGCCGAGAGCTGCCGTGACCATAACGAAAAGCGTGCAAGCCGGATTGCGGCGGGGTTTCTCGTGGTGACGGGTCTCGGCCTGTGGCTCGCACCTTCTCTCCTGATCGGCATCCTCTTCGCATGGGTGATGCTGACACTCGTAGGCTCCATAGCGCTCAAGCTCGCCGCTTTCGCGAGCGAACTCATCGCCTGCCGCCATCCCGCCCCTGACCCGTGCGACCGTGGCGCGCCAAGAGGACGGCTCCCGATCATCTCGATGATGGTCCCGCTCTTTCGCGAAACGGACATCGCCGCACGACTTGTCGAACGGCTCGGCAAGCTGCGCTATCCGCGCGAATTGCTCGACGTGATCCTCGTCGTCGAGCAGACCGACGCAATGACTCTGGCAGCCCTATCCGGCGCCGATCTGCCGCGCTGGATGCGGGTGGTCACGGTGCCGGACGGGCCGATCAAGACCAAGCCGCGCGCGCTCAACTACGCGCTGAACTTCTGCCGCGGATCGGTGATCGGGATCTGGGATGCCGAGGACGCGCCCGAACCGGATCAGCTGCAGATCGCCGCCCAACGCTTTCTCGAGGCTCCGCCCGAGACCGCCTGTCTGCAAGGCATCCTCGACTATTACAACCCGCGCACAAACTGGCTCGCACGCTGTTTCACCGTGGAATATGCGACATGGTTCCGCATGTTCCTGCCGGGGCTCGCGCGGCTCGGCTTCGTCGTGCCTCTGGGCGGCACGACCCTGTTCTTCCGCCGCGACGCGCTGGAGAAGCTGGGCGGCTGGGACGCCCATAACGTGACCGAAGATGCCGATCTCGGCGTGCGCCTCGCGCGACACGGCTACCGCACCGAATTGATCCCGGCGGTTACCTACGAGGAAGCCAACTGCCGTGCTGTGCCTTGGGTCAAACAACGCTCACGCTGGCTCAAGGGCTATGCGATGACCTGGGCGGTCCATATGCGCGATCCCGTGCAGCTCTGGCGCGATCTCGGAACGAAACGCTTCATCGGGGTGCAAATCCTGATCCTCGGATCGCTCTCGCAATACGTGCTGGCCCCCGTGCTGTGGAGTTTCTGGCTCGCGCTGTTCGGGGTCTGGCATCCGATTGCGAGCGCCCTGCCCGGCCCGGTCTTTGCGCTCGTCATGGGCACTTTCCTCCTGTCCGAGCTGATCGCGATCACGACCTCGGCCTGGGCCTGCCGCGGTGCGGAACATCGCCATCTGATCAAATGGGTGCCGACGCTGCATCTCTATTATCCGCTGGGCGCGCTAGCGGGCTGGAAGGCGCTGTATGAGTTGGTCGCGCGGCCCTTCTACTGGGACAAGACCAGCCACGGCATTTTCGATGCCAATGGAGCCACAGCGCCAGACAGCGCGCAGCACAGACTTCTCGAGGAAATCGCAGCCGCACAGGCCGGGGCAAAGCCCGGACCGCAGCGTCTGGCGCGTGCGCCGCTTATCGGCTGATCAGAGCGCCTCGGCCCAGTGGCCCGCCGTGCCGTGATGCGCAGCGTCGAGCGTGAGGCGCGTCTCGAAGGCGCGCGAGATATGGGCGCGCAGTGCCGAGGCTGCCGCATCGCCATTGCCTTCGCGGATCGCATCGACAATCGCCTGATGCTCGTCGAGCGCCGCCTCGCCCCGGCCCTTCACCGCAAGCGAGGTCGTCGCGAGAAGAGCCATCGAGCGGTGCACGAGGTCGAGCTGCTGGACGAGGTAACGATTATGCGAGGCGAGGTGAATTTGGTGGTGGAACCGGCGATTTGCCCGGCTCAGCGCCTCTGGATCGTCGAGTTGACCGCGATCCTCGTCGATCATGTTCTGCAGCACGCGGACCTCTTCGGGGGCCGCATGTTTCGCCGCCAGTTGCGCGGCCAGCGCCTCCAGCTCGGCACGCACGATATAGAGCTCCGCCAGCTGGTTGTGATCGAGTGAGGCCACGATCAACGACCGCCCGTCGCGGGCCAGCATTTGCTGGGTTTCGAGCCGCTGCAGCGCCTCGCGTACCGGGGTGCGTGACACTCCGAACCGCTCCGCCAATTCGGATTCGACCAAACGGTCCCCGGGGCGGTAAACGCCTTCGTCGATGGCGTCGAGTATAAGGGTGTAGGCGTCTTTTTGCATGCAACCTGCTTTCGCGTTCTGCCAGAGATTAGGCGCGGGCCGCCCCCGGTGACAAGCAGATTGCACCTGCGCGCCGCGCGACCTAGCTTGCAGCCCATGACAGACAGCTCCGCGCCTGCCCCCGCCTCCGCCACCCCTGCCGACCGCGATCTCGCCGCCGAGTTCGCGCATGTCGACGCCTGGGTGTTCGATCTCGACAACACGCTCTACCCGCCAGAGGCGCGGCTCTTCGACCAGATCGAAGTGAAGATGACCGATTTCGTGATGCGCTCGCTGGGCGTCGATCGCGCGCGGGCCGACCATCTGCGCAACCACTACTGGCAGCTTTACGGCACCACGCTGGCGGGTCTGATGCACGAGCACGACGTGGATCCTGCCCCCTATCTGCACGAGGTGCACGAGATCTCGCTCGACCATCTGGTGGTGGATGAGGCACTGCGCGCAGGCATCGAAGCCCTGCCGGGGCGCAAGATCGTCTATACGAACGGCTCGGCCCCCTATGCGACGCGGGTGATCGCGGCGCGCGGGCTGACGGGGCTGTTCGACGGGATCTATGGCGTCGAACATGCCGAGTTTCACCCCAAGCCCCGCGCCGAAGCTTTCGACCGGGTCTTCGCGCAGGCCGGGATCGCGCCCGACCGCGGTGCGATGTTCGAAGACGACGCCCGCAACCTGCGCCATCCCCATGCGATCGGGATGAAGACCGTGCATGTCGCCCCTGCCCCCGCGCCGGAGGATCACATCCACTATCACACAGCCGATCTCGCCGGGTTCCTGCGCAAAATCACGCGCGCATGAAGGGAATGTGACGGCGCTGCGACAATATGGCACGGCGTCGCATCTTTATCGAAACGAGATGCATCTTTAAATCACGGTGGCCTGTCAGGGAGACAGCAAACGGGAGAATCGATTATGACCATGACGACCGCCGATTCCGGCGTTTCGGCCTATGTGGCCGATCATTCCGAAACCGAGCACAAGCAGATTTCGCCGGCTTTCATGTTCACCCTCGCCTTCGTCGTCGTGGCTCTGGCCGCGGGCATGGTCGCGACCATGGGCCTTGGCGGCCTGATCCTCTGGGCCGTGGGCGCCACCTGGATCATGCTCGGCCTCATCGTGGTGATGACAGCAGGCGGCTGACGTCGCATTAGAAGAATTCTCGCCCTCGGCGAACACGGCCCGGATCCGCGCGATCCGGGCTGTTTCTTTTTGCGCACCGCCCTGCGGGACCTGCACACCCCCGGCTTGCGTTTCGCTGTGTCGCCGCGTCGCATCCCGGCGGCGGATCATTGCACCTGCCCGCGCCGGAGGGCAAAGTGGCACGGACATTGACGGAGGCGCCCCATGGCCGAGACCCGCACACCCATCGACACCGATATCCTGATTTCCGGCGGCGGCGTCGCCGGTCTGACGGCAGCCGCAGCCTTCGGGCAGGCGGGCTTCACCACGATCTGCGTCGACCCCACGCCGCCAGTCACGGAAGAGGCGGCAGAGGGCGCGGATATGCGCTCGACCGCGTTCTTGCGCCCGTCGCGCGAGGTGCTGCAGGCAGCGGGGATCTGGGATCGGCTCCTGCCCTATGCCGCGCCGCTGCAGATCATGCGGATCGTGGATGCGGGCGGCGAAAGCCCGACCGCGCGCCTGACCCGTGATTTCGACGCGGCGGACCTGTCCGACGAACCCTTCGGCTGGAACTTCCCGAACTGGCTCCTGCGCCGCGAACTGGTGGCCGCGCTGGCCGATAACCCGCTCGTCGATTTCCGCCCCGGCGTCGCAACGACCGGCCTCGTGACCCGCGAAAGCGGTGCCGAGGTGACGCTGTCCGACGGCACCCATGTGCGCGCGCGTCTCGTGATCGGGGCCGATGGCCGCAATTCCTTCGTGCGCGAAGCGGCGGGGCTTGGCGTCAAGACGATCCGCTATGGCCAGAAGGCGCTGGCCTTCGCGGTCACCCACCCGATCCCGCATGACAATGTCTCGACCGAGATCCACCGCTCGGGCGGTCCGTTCACGCTGGTGCCGCTGCCTGATCGTGACGGCAAGCCCTCTTCCGCGATCGTCTGGATGGAACGCGCCGCCGAGGCCGAACGCCTCGCCACGCTGCCCACGGAAGAATTCGAAGCGGCGATCATGGAACGCTCGACCGGGCTTCTCGGGCCGCTGAAGCTGGAGACCCGCCGCGCGGTCTGGCCGATGATGACGCAGATCGCGGATCGGTTCTCGGGCCAGCGCGTGGCCCTGATCGCCGAGGCTGCGCATGTCATTCCGCCGATCGGCGCGCAGGGGCTGAACATGAGCCTCGCCGATCTCGCCTGCCTTCTGAAGCTGGCCGAGGAAGACCCGGTGCATCTGGGCGAGGCGAAGATGCTCGACGCCTACCACCGTCGCCGCTGGCCGGAGGTGAAGGCGCGCGAGGTGGGGATCGATCTGCTCAACCGCGCCTCGATGGTCGAAGCCCAGCCCCTGCGCGACCTGCGCGCAGGCGTTCTGGGCGCGCTCTATTCGCTCGGGCCGGTGCGCAAGACGCTGATGAAGGCGGGGCTCGGCGTACGTTAAGCGACTGACTGGCGCGGTTGCAACCACGGCCCGCGCCAGAACCGCCGCATCATCATCGCCCCCGCCGAGGCGAGACCGAGGACGAGCCCGAGCCATAGCCCCACGCCGCCGAAATCCAGCGTGAAGGCGAGAAAGTAGCTGGCCGGGATGCCGATCAGCCAATAGCTCGCCACCGCCATCCACATCGGCACGCGCGTGTCCTGCACCCCGCGCAGCAGGCCAAGCGCCATCACCTGCATCAAGTCGAAGAGCTGGAAAATCGCCGCGACCATCAGGAAGCGAACGCCATAGAGAACGATCTCCGGGGTCGCCGGATTGTCGGCATCGAGAAAGAGCCGCGTGAGCCAAGGGCCGGCGAAGACGAAGACCGCCACCGTCAGCAGACCGAAGCCCACGGAGAGCCCTGTCACCACCCGCGCCCCGTCACGCAGAAGGCGCGGGTCACGCTTCCCATGCGCCCGGCCCGCCCGCACGGTGGCGGCGTTCGACAGGCCGACATGCACCATGAAGGTGATCGAGGAGACCTGCAGCGCGATCCCGTGTGCGGCGAGTTCGATCGTGCCGATCCAGCCCATCATCAGCGCCGAGGCCTGAAACATCGAGCCTTCCGCCACCGAGGTCAGCCCCACCGGCAGGCCCATTTTCGCAACGATCCAGAACGCCTCCCAATCGGGTCGCCAGAAGCGCTGGAACAGCCGGATATGGGTCAGGCCCGGCGCACGCGCGGCATAGATCGCTTGCGCCACGAGGTTCAGCACCATTGCACTCAGCGAGGCAATGGCTGCACCGCGCACGCCCAGTTCCGGCGCGCCCCAATTGCCGAAGATCAGGATCCAGTTGACGCCCGCGTTCAGCAGGACAGCCCCCAGCGTGATCCAGAGCAGCACCGCCGTGCGCTCCTGCGCGGACAGGTAGGAGCGGATCACCATCATCGCGAGACCGGGCGCGAGGGCGAAGCCGAGGATGCGCAGGTAATCCTGTGAAAGCGCCGCGATCTCAGGCTTCTGGCCCAGCATCTCCAGCACCGCGCCGGAATTCCAGAAGACCGGCAGCATCGCGAGCCCGAACAGGATCGACAGCCAGATCCCCATTCGTGTGTCGCGCCGCGCCTGTACCTCGTCATCCGCGCCCAAGCTTGCCGAGACGCGCCCCATCACCGCAAGCGCGATCCCGTTGCCCAGCATGAAGATTGAGAAGAAATAGGAGGTACCCAGCACCAGCGCCGCCAGCGCCTCGACGCCATACCAGCCCACCATCACCGTATCGGTCACGTTGAGCAGCATCTGCGCGAGGTTGGAGCCGATCAGCGGCAGACCCAAAGTGAAGATCGCCCGCACGTGGCGGGCGAGAGGCATCGCTTGGTTTTGCGGCTGAGGCGGCGGTGGCGCGCTCTCGGATGGGTCTTTGCTCGTCATGGGCGAGCGCTAGCCCCGCCCGACGCGGCGGTCAAGAGAGCGGTTACTCGCCCACTTCTTTCTTACCCGTGATCATCGGCTTCACGAGGTTCACACCCTTCCACGTCCGGTAATAGACGATGGCCGCGATATGGATACCCACGACGACCAGCAGCAGGGTCGCCACGAATTCATGGATTTTCGGCGCCCAGCTCGTGCTGATGCTGTCCGGCACGGATCCCGCAAGAGGACCGACGTTGATGTAATCCTGCGGATCGGAGGTCAGCCCGGTCACGACCTGCACGATCAGCAGCGCGAGCATCACGAGGACCGACCAGCCGCCCAGCGGATTATGCCCGACATGGCCGGAGCTCTCCTTCGATGGCAGGTGGCGAAGATAATTCGCCACCTCCTTGGGCCCATAGAGGAAATGCGAGAACCGCGCCGTGCGCGACCCCACGAATCCCCAGATCAGACGCACCGCCAGCAGCCCCGCGATCGCGTAGCCGGCATAGAAATGCCATGTCATCTGGTTCGGCCCCCATTCCCCGAGACCCCAGGCGGCGGCAAAAGCCGCCACCAGAAGCCAGTGGAACAGACGCACGACAGGGTCCCAGACCGTGACGGTTTTCTTCGCGGGGGAGGCGGCGGTGTCTTTCATTCTGCGTTACTTCGAACGGAACTCGTCGTGGCAGCTCTTGCAGGTGCCGCCGAGCTTACCGACCGCCGGCTGCAGCGTCTCGAGGCTGCCTGCCGCATCGGGCATCTCAGCCGCGGCTTGATGGAGGGCATCCGCCTTTTCCATGAACAGGTCCATGTTCGACCAGATTTCCGACTTCGCGTGGGTCTCCATCATGTCGTCGACCGAAGTGCCTTCGACGAAGAGCGGCGAGATGTCGACCTTCGCGAGCGCCGCGATGTTGTTGGCGGCGGTCTGTGCCTTGGCTGCGTCGAAGTCCATCTTGCCCTGCGCCATCGGCGCGAGCACGGCCATCTGGGCGCCGAGCAAATCGAAGAAACCTTGGCGCGCTTCGACAGCGTCTTTGGGCGACTGCGCGAAAGCGGCACTGGCGGCGAGGGTGAAGGTCAGGGCGAGGAGAGGCTTACGCATGTGGAACTCCAATCTGCGATGGCAAGAAACGTACAGGTTTGAGGTTACACGCATTCGTGTCAATCCGAAGACACTCCTATGTGCGCAGGCACACATTTCCCCTACCGGGACGATAGGGAGGCACCGGGTCTTAGGCAGGTTCCGGCCTATTGCCGATCGAACGCGCAAATCGCCTAGAAATCGCACTTAAGTTGCGACGGAACGTCAGGCACCCCGCGTATAAGCCGCGCGAAATCCTGACTTTATGCCGAAATCTGCGGAATCACCGCTCGGGTTTGCGGGCGACGAAATCGATCAGAGCGGCGCGGCCGGAATGGCCCGCGCCCTCGTCGAGATCGGCATCGTAATCGGCCTGATGCAGCACCTCCCAGCGCGGGAAGGCGTCGCGCAGGAGATCGAGATCGTAGAGCTGCTCCACCACCCCCGGTCCGCCGGTCCCGTAGCGCGGCTGCCGACGCGCGAAGCCGTGGATCAATGCGAGCCCGCCCGGTTTGAGCGCGGTCGCGATCCCGTCGAAAATCTCCGCGCGAAAGGCGGTATCGGCGAATTGGATGAAACAGGCGAGAACGGCGTCATATTCGCCGCGCGGCCAGTCATAGCCACGCAGGTCGGCGTCGATCGTCTGCATCGACACGCCCCGCTCCTGCGCCAGTTCAGCGGCCTTGCGGCGCGCGTTTTCCGACGGCTCGAGGGCTGTGACCTGCACTCCGAGGCTGGCGAGATAGGTGCCGTTGCGACCTTCGCCGTCAGCGATGCTCAGAAGCCGCGCCCCCGGAGCGAGACGCCATGCCTGACGCGCCACGAAATCCGCCGGGGTCGTGCCATAGAGATACTCTTCTCCGGCGAATCTTTCGTTCCAGCCCATGCTCTCCTCCGGTTGTTACCTTTCACATGGAATGCAACCGGCGGAGGGACAAGCCCCACCGGTCACCGAAATCGCCATCGGCAATCACATGCTCAGGATTTGGTCACGCGGCGCTGATCGGGATGAAGAGATGCGCCAAGAATATGCTCGGACGAGTGCACGACATGGCTCGCATGGCCGACGATCAGCGGGTCGGGCGGCGTTGCGATCGCCGGGTCCTTGTCGGGATAGTCCAGCGTCGACAGGAAATGCTTCATGCAGTTCAGCCGCGCGCGCTTCTTGTCGTTCGACTTCACGATGGTCCATGGCGCATCGGCGGTGTCGGTGTAGAAGAACATCGCCTCTTTCGCCTCGGTGTAATCGTCCCAGCGATCGAGGCTCGCCAGATCGATCGGCGACAGCTTCCATCGCTTGAGCGGATCGGTTTCGCGCGATTGGAAGCGGCGGCGCTGCTCCTCGCGGGTGACCGAGAACCAGTACTTGTAAAGCCGAACCCCCGAGCGCACGAACATCCGCTCCAACTCCGGGGTCTGGCGCATGAATTCGAGGTAATCGTTGGGTTTGCAGAAGCCCATCACGCGCTCCACACCCGCGCGGTTATACCAGCTGCGATCATAGAAGGTCATCTCGCCCGCGGTCGGCAGATGCTCGACATAGCGTTGGAAATACCACTGACCGAGTTCCTCTTCCGAGGGCTTGTTGAGTGCGACGACCCGGGCAAAGCGCGGGTTGAGATGTTCGGTGAAGCGCTTGATCGTACCGCCCTTGCCCGCCGCATCGCGGCCCTCGAAAAGGATCACGAATTTCTCGCCGCTCTCCTGCGCCCATTTCTGGACCTTCAGCAGCTCCGCCTGAAGCTCCGCCTTTTCTTTCTCATAGGCGGCGCGCGCCATCTTGCGCTTGTAGGGGTATTTCCCGGTCTCGAAAGCCAGCCGCACCGCACTGGGATCGACGCGCGGGAAGCTCTTCGGGCCGGTCGCCTTCGGCTCTGGCGGGGTGATCGCGGGATGCGCCTCGGCGGGATCGATCGGCTTGACGACAGCCTCTGCCTTCCCGGCTGCGGCCTTGGCCGGTTTCGTCGCGTCGCTCATGAGCTGATCTTTCATGCGTATCCCTCCGTTGGCTGAACCTTGCGGAGCATCGCGCAATCCCGCGTGATGTGCCTTGATACGCATCAAAAACCCGTGTCTGCTGGGCCTCCGGCGGCAAAAACGCCACAAAATCGAGCGAAACGAAGGAACGGACATGATCACGATCTACGGCAACTATCATTCGCGGGCGAGCCGGGCGCTGTGGTTGCTCGAGGAGTTGGGCCTGCCGTTCCGTCTGCGCCGAGTCGTGCAGGCGAACCGTTTCAAGGATCCGCTCGCGCCGGAGGTTCCGCTCAACACCCGCTCGCCCGAATTTCGCAAGCTCTCGCCGATGGGCGCGATCCCGGTGCTGGAGGAAGACGGGCTTATCTTGACGGAGTCGCTCGCGATCAACCTGCATCTCGCACGCAAGGCGGGAGGGCCGCTCGCCCCTGCGCACGAGCGCGAACTGTCGCAAATGGAGCAATGGGCGCTCTTCGCCGCGACCTGGATCGAGACCGACGCGCTGGCGCTCAGCTTCGTCTATCGCCGCAAGGAGCAGGACACGCCCGAAGGCAAGGCCGAGATCGCGTCTCTCTGCTCGACGCTCGCCCGGCCGCTGACCACGCTCGAGACCCATCTCGAGACGCATAGCCATATCGTGGGCGGCCGGTTCACCGTGACCGATCTCAATCTGGCCGAGGTTCTGCGCTACGGGCAGGACCACCCGGAGTTCCTCGCCCCCTACCCGCGCCTGCAAAGCTGGATCAAACTGTGCCAGAGCCGCAAAGCCTTCCGCGCGATGTGGGAGAAGCGCGAAGCCGAGGCGGTTTGATTCGGCGAACCTCGCGTCGCGCCTAATTCGAAAGGTGTATGCGAAGACGGCGCGGATACGCGCTCTGCTCAAGCGATGGGCAGGCGCTCAACCCAACTTCGCCTTTCAGTCAGGTCTCCCTGACCAAGTGGTCGGGTTTTCCGCAGCGGGGTGAATTCCTCTTAGCAATACAGCTTCCCTTACGTCATTTTGTCGGGGTGAAGAGGGTTCGAGGTAACCATGTCTGCTTTGCTTGGATACAGCCTGTGTTTGGGTGCGACGCTGATCGTGATCGCGGGAGATTTCGTTCTGAAATCCGCCGTTGATAAAGGTCACGCGCTGCATTCGCCGTCTGTCTTCCTAGGTTGCGTGCTTTACGCCGCTTCGGCAGCAGGTTGGTTTCTGGCTATGCGGCATGTGTCGCTGGCACAAACGGGCATGGCCTCGGCGCTTTTCACATTGATGGCTCTGGTGACGATGGGAGTCGTCCTGTTCGGTGAAAAACTCGCCTTGCGGGAAGTCTTCGGTATCGCGATGGCGGTGGGGTCGATGCTGCTCATGGCGCGCGTCGCGTAAGAGCCGGACGTTTTCGGGGGTGTGGGGCTTTCGAAGCGGATCGGGGCGGTGGGGTCTTCTTGCTCCTCCGCCCCAACCTGCGGTATCTCTTGTTTAGAAAACTACAAGAGAAAGCGAGCAGCATGGCCGACGATCTTCTGACGCCCCAGACCGATTCCTATGACGCCTCCTCGATCGAGGTGCTCGAAGGTCTCGAACCCGTGCGAAAACGCCCCGGCATGTATATCGGCGGCACGGACGAACGCGCGCTTCATCACATGGTGGCCGAGGTGCTCGACAACTCGATGGACGAAGCGGTGGCCGGTCACGCCAACCGCATCGAGGTCGAACTGCTCGCCGATCATTCCGTCGTCATCCGCGACAACGGGCGCGGCATCCCGATCGACCCGCACCCGAAATTCCCCGGCAAATCCGCGCTGGAAGTCATTCTCTGCACGCTGCATGCGGGCGGCAAGTTCTCGGGCGACGCCTACGAGACCTCGGGCGGTCTGCACGGGGTGGGCGCCTCGGTGGTCAACGCGCTGTCGGATTCGATGGTCGTTCAGGTCGCCAAAAACAAGGAGCTGTATGAACAGCGTTTCTCGCGCGGCATCCCCGAAGGTCCGGTGGAGAAAATCGGCGCGGCCCCGAACCGTCGTGGCACCACGGTCACCTTCCATGCCGACGAGCAGATCTTCGGTCATCACCGGTTCAAGCCCGCACGTCTGCTGAAGATGGTGCGCTCGAAAGCGTATCTCTTCTCGGGCGTGGAGATTCGCTGGAAATCCGAGGTCGATGACGGCGAAACGCCGACCGAGGCCACGTTCCACTTCCCCGGCGGCCTCGCCGATTACCTGACCGAGACGCTGAGCGGCGCAAGCACCTATGCCGACCGCCCCTTCTCGGGCAAGGTCGAGTTCCGCGAAAAGTTCAACGTGCCGGGCTCGGTCGAATGGGCGATCAACTGGACGCCGTCGCGCGACGGCTTCATCCAATCCTATTGTAACACCGTGCCGACGCCCGAGGGCGGCACCCATGAGGCGGGCTTCTGGTCGGCGATCCTCAAGGGCATCCGCGCCTATGGCGAGCTGGTGAACAACAAGAAAGCCGCGCAGATCACCCGCGACGACCTGATCACCGGCGGCTGCGCGCTGGTCTCGTGTTTCATCCGCGAGCCGGAATTCGTAGGCCAGACCAAGGACCGCCTTGCCACCGTCGAGGCGCAGCGTCTGGTCGAAGGCGCCGTGCGCGACCACTTCGACAACTGGCTGGCCTCGGACACGAAATCCGCAGGCGCGATCCTCGATTTCCTCGTGCTGCGCGCCGAGGAACGCCTCAAGCGCCGGCAGGAGAAAGAGACCCAGCGCAAATCGGCCACCAAGCGGCTGCGCCTGCCCGGCAAGCTCGTCGATTGCTCGGCCACGAACCGCTCGGGCACCGAGCTGTTCATCGTCGAGGGCGACTCGGCGGGTGGCTCGGCCAAGATGGCGCGCGACCGCAAGAACCAGGCGCTGCTGCCCCTGCGCGGCAAGATCCTCAACGTGCTGGGCGCGGCGAGCTCCAAGCTCGGCTCGAACCAGGAGATCAACGATCTGACACAGGCGCTCGGCGTGGGGCTCGGCACCAAGTTCAACGTCGACGATCTGCGCTATGACAAGATCATCATCATGACCGACGCGGATGTCGACGGCGCGCACATCGCCTCGCTTCTGATGACCTTCTTCTTCACCCAGATGCGCCCGATGATCGATCAGGGGCACCTTTATCTGGCCTGCCCGCCGCTCTACCGCCTGACCCAAGGGGCCAAGCGAGTCTATGTGGCCGACGACGCCGAGAAGGACGCGATGCTGGAGAAGGGTCTGGGCGGCAAAGGCAAGATCGACGTGCAGCGCTTCAAGGGTCTGGGCGAGATGGACGCGAAGGACCTGAAAGAAACCACGATGCACCCCGACACGCGCAAGCTGATCCGGGTCACGATCCACGACGACGAGCCGAACGAGACCGGCGATCTGGTGGAGCGTCTGATGGGCAAAAAGCCCGAACTGCGGTTCCAGTATATTCAGGAGAACGCGCAGTTCGTGGAGGAGCTGGATGTTTGAGGAGGCAAAGAGTCAAAGTATAGAGAGTTATGCTTTTCTCATTTGATCACGACGACTTTAGCAAGGCGCGCAGAGCGCTGTTCGTTTCTTCAGTCGTTTTATTGGTGGTACAAACTTCTCAAATTAGTGACGGGCCAATCAACCTCTTAGGGTTAGATATACAATTCACCCATGAACGACTAATTTTGTGGCTGAAACTGCTTGTTGTATATTTTTTCATGATCTTCTCTGTTCGAGTCTTCCAAGAGATTGATCGAAGGCACATTGATGACTTGGAGAAATTATCAGTTCAAGCGAAGAGCATCTATGGCTCGACCAACGAAGAGGAGCGTAAAGCTCTAACTATGATCTTCGATGGAATACAGAAGGTTAGAAGTGGAGAAATCAGCAAGCCGCGCCTAGTGTTTCAAACTAAGTTCGTGCTTTTCTTCCTTGCCGACATCGTTCCTCCAGTCGCAATTGCCACACTTGGGCTTACTTCGTGGGGCGAAAGAATTTTCGATCATTTTCTCTAGCGTTTTTCGCCATCGCCCGGGCGACCAGCCCGGGCAGCG
The DNA here is from genome assembly GCF_002020075.1 of Thioclava sp. F36-7. NCBI lineage: Bacteria > Pseudomonadati > Pseudomonadota > Alphaproteobacteria > Rhodobacterales > Paracoccaceae > Thioclava > Thioclava sp. F36-7. The sequence goes on from NZ_MPZR01000001.1 coordinate 361,849, forward strand.
CCCGACCCTCCCCCAGGGAGGGCGCATTGGCGATGCGGCCCACAGCCTCCCCGTCCTCCGGGCTTGCAAGATAAACCGCTCAAATCAGACGACAGCGAAGCGCCCACCCAGGGTCGGGCGCTGCCCTCATCGCTCGCCACACGCGCCCGTCCGGCCCTTCGCTTGCGCTCCGGGCGTTCTCCGGGGCGTCCTTCCACTGGAAGGCCGCTCTTCCCGGCTCACCCCTCCCCCCGGGAGGGCGCATTGGCGACGCAGCCCGCAGCCGCCCCGTCCTCCGGGCTTGCGAGATAAACCGCCCATACCAAACGACAGCGAAGCGCCCACCCAGGGTCGGGCGCTGCCCTCATTTCTCAGTACACGCGCCCGTCCGGCCCTTCGCTTGCGCTCCGGGCGTTCGCCGGGGCGTCCTTCCACTGGAAGGCCGCTCTTCCCGGTTCACCCCTCCCCCCAAGAGAGCGCATTGGCGATGCGGCCCACAGCCTCCCCGTCCTCCGGGCTTGCAAGATAAACCGCCCAAATCAGACGACAGCGAAGCGCCCCCTGCGCCGCGACTCGCGGCGCGTTCGCCGCTGAAGGCTCCCACTGGAAGCCTTCCGAGACGCGGCTCAACCCAAGGGTCGGGCGCTGCCCTCATCTCTCATCACCCGCGCCCGTCCGGCCCTTCGCTTGCGCTCCGGGCGTTCGCCGGGGCGTCCTTCCACTGGAAGGCCGCTTTTCCCGGCTCACCCCTCCCCCCAAGAGAGCGCATTGGCGATGCAGCCCACAGCCTCCCCGTCCTCCGGGCTTGCAATATAAACCGCCCAAACCAAACGACAGCGAAGCGCCCCCTGCGCCGCGACGCGCGGCGCGTTCGCCGCTGAAGGCTTCCACTGGAAGCCTTCCGAGACGCGGCTCACCCCAAGGCTCGGGCGCTGCCCTCATCGCTCGCCACACGCGCCCATCCGGCGCTCCGTTCGCGCTCCGGGCGTTCGCCGGGGCGTCCTTCCACTGGAAGGCCGCCATTCCCGGCTCACCCGTCCTCACTCGGAACAAGATGGACACGGGCTTGGATCATCTCCGGCTGCGCGATACCAAGGCGCGACACGTCACAACCTCCGGATCCCGACACATGCCCCAGATTTCCTCCCAAAGCCTCAGCGTCACCATCGCCGATTTGGGCGCCGAGATGCAGGGGCTGAGCTATCAGGGGCAGGAGCTGCTCTGGGAGGGCGACCCGGCCTGGTGGAGCGGGCAGGCCCCGATCCTGTTTCCCATCGTCGGCCTTCCCGCGCCCGAAGGGGTGACGATCGACGGCACGCCCCACGCAATCCCCAAGCACGGCTTCGCCCGCAACCTGCCCTTCCGCGTGACCGAGCTGACGCAAAGCCGCTGCTGCCACCTGCTCGAACCCTCGCAGGAGACCGCGGCCTATCCGTTCGAATTCCGGCTCGAGATCGTCCACGAGGTCGTGGGGGCGGAGCTGAGCGTCACCGCCACGGTCAGCAATGCAGGCGATCGGGAGATGCCGTTTTCCTTCGGCTTTCACCCCGCGTTCCGCTGGCCGCTGCCCGGCGCGACCGGCCCGCATCGGATCGAGCTGAGCAACGGGGCGGAGCCGGCCTTGGCGCGGCTCGCGGATGGGATGCTGGGGCGCGCGCGGATGCCCTCGCCCTTCACGGCGGGCGCGCTGACCCTCGATCCGGCGCAGTATGAAGACGATGCGATGATCTTCCCCGAAGGCGCGGGCGACGGGCTGCGCTACCACGCCGACGGGGCGCCGGTGCTCGATTTCCGCTTTTCCAACCTGCCCAATCTCGCGCTCTGGCAGAAGCCCGGTGCGCCCTATATCTGCGTTGAGCCGTGGCACGGGCTGCCTGCCGCGGAAGGGGCCGGGCCGGAACTGGCCGCGCGGCCCGACAGCATGATCTTGGCCCCCGGCGCCCAGGAGACATTCGCGATGACCCTGCAGGTGAGCGGATGATCCCCTACCTCGCCTATGGCTCCAACCTGCTGACTTCGCGGCTTGCCGCGCGCTGCCCCTCGGCCCGCGTGCTCGGGTTGGCGGAGGTCCCCGGACATTCGCTCGATTTCTCGAAGCGCGGGCGCGACGGGAGCGCGAAGGCCACGATCACCGAAAGCGCGGCGACCACCCAAGGGGTGCTGTTCGAGATCGCAGAGAGCGATATCCCCGCGCTCGATGCCGCCGAAGGTGCGGGGCTGCATTACGAGAAGTTTGCGCTGGTGCTCGAGGATGGTCAGCGCGCCTTCACCTATCGCGCCTTGCAGCGACAGGAGGGGATCGCGCCGTTCGAATGGTATCTGGCGCTGATCCGGGCGGGGCGGCGCGAGCATGGGCTGGGCCTGGACGATCTGGCGCATGTCGAGCCGATCCCCGACCCCGACCCCGACCGCCCCGGTTTCATCGCTGCACGCGAAGCGTTGGAACGCGCGGGCTATCGAGACTGGCGCAGCGCGCTCTGACCGATCGGGCGCACCGGCATGCCCGGCCCTGTCAGCACGGCGATCCCTGCCCCGACCAGCGACGACAGCTCCGGCCCGTCGCAATCCAAGCCCCCGGTATAGGTGCCGAAAGCGGGCAGGATCAGGTGATCGCGCCCCACCAGAAACGCCCGATGCGACCGCCGCGCGATCGTCGCTTTGGGATGGTAATGCCCCGAAAGGTCCGGTCCGGTGTCTGCGATATGGCGCAGCGTGAGCGGGCCGATTTGCGTTTCTTCCACGGTCTGCCCAAGGCCGATCGGGTCATGGTTTCCCGCGATCCAGAGCAGTTCGGTCTGCGCCGCGATGCGGGTCAGACGCCCCGCGATCTCGGGGGCGATCTCTCCCGCCGCCGCATCGTCGTCGAACGCATCGCCAAGGCTGATCAGCCGCGAAGGCCGCAGCCGCAGCACCTCAGCCTCCAGCCGGATCACCGTGTCGAGGCTCTCGAAAGGCGGCAAAAGCGCACCACCGCGCCGCGCCATCCGCTCGGACTTGCCCAGGTGAAGATCGGCCACGATCAGCGCCTCTTCCCCGGGCCAATAGAGCGCGCCCGATGGTTGCGCGATGAGCCGCTGCCCCGCGAAGGTGATCTCTCTCATTCCAGCCCCGCCTCGCGCATCATTGCCTGCGCCTCTTCTTCCATCAGCCGCGCCTCGCCCGTGCCGCCGCGAATGCCGACCTGCCCGTGCTCCAACAGCAAGGGCGCGGCCAGCGGCGTCACGTGCGGGGCGCGGATATGCACGATTCTCTTGCCCTGGGCCAGCATCTCCTCGATCCGTTCGAAATCGACGAGACCGCGGCTCGCCTCCTCGCGGGTGATGCGCAGCAGAAGGTGGTCGGGATCGTAGCGGCGCAAGGTGTCGTAAAGGATGTCGGACGAAAACGTCGCCTGTTTTCCCGATTTGCGCTGCCCCGGCAGGTTGCGCTGGATGAGGCCCGCGATCGTGGCAATGGAGCGGAAGGCGCGCTTCATCACCGCGTTGCTCTCCAGCCAGTCGCGCAGCCCTTCCCGTAGCCCATCGGCCGATAGCAACGGGGCGGGGTCTTCGACCAGATCGATCGACCAGATCAGCAGCGCGTAATCGGTGGCCACGAACCCGAGCGGCCCGAGCCCCGCCTGCTCCATCCGGTGCGTCAGCAGCAGCGCGAGCGTCTGATGCGCGTTGCGCCCGGCGAAACCGTAGAGGCAGAAGAACGCCCGCCCGCCGCGCAGAAAGGTCTCGCAGGTCAGCGTGCCGGGGGCGGGTAGCGTGGAAATCTCGCGCTGCAGCGCCAGCCAGTCGCGCGTGTCGGGCGGCAGTTGCTCCCAGTCCTCGGGCGTAGCGATCAGCCGTTGAACCCGCTGCGACAGCTCCAGCGAGGTCGCCATCTTCAGCCCCGAGAAGACGGCGATCTTCGGCTCGCGCGTGGCGGCATTCGTCACCTCCACGACCATCTCGCGCAGGCCCTCGTAGCGGACAACCTGCCCGCCGATCAGGAACGTGTCCCCGGGGGTGAGCGACGCGGCGAAGCCCTCCTCCACCTCGCCCAGAGGCGTGCCGCCGCGCCGGGATTTGCGGCGGACTTTCAGCTTCTCGGTCTCGGTGATCGTGCCGATATTCATCCGCAGATCGCGGGTCGCGCGCGGGTCGCGCAGCTGCCATTTGCCGTCGCGCTGAAGCAGCCGCTGCCAGCGATCATAGGCCCGCAGCGCGTAGCCGCCGGTGGCGCAGAACTCGAGACAGGCATCAAAATCGGCACGCGGCAGCTGCGCGTAGGGCCCCGCCCGCAACACCTCCGCATAGAGCGCATCCGCCTCGAACGGCCCGGCGCAGGCGGTCAGCAGGATATGCTGGCACAGCACGTCGAGCGGACCGCGCCAGCGCCGCCCGCCCCCGTCCAGATCGTTTTCGCGCACGGCCTCCAATGCGGCGGCGCACTCGACGATCTCGAAACGGTTCGCGGGCACGATCCGGGCGCGCGAAGGCTCGTCATAGCGATGATTGGCGCGCCCGATCCGCTGCACGAGGCGTTTGACGTTCTTCGGCGCGCCGACCTGCAGGACAAGATCGACATCGCCCCAGTCGAGCCCCAGATCGAGCGAGCCGGTGCAGACCACCGCGCGCAGGGTGCCTCTGGCCATCGCTTCCTCGACCTTGTGGCGGGCCTCGCGTGAGAGCGAGCCGTGATGCAGCCCGATCGGCAATGCGTTGTCGTTCACCTCCCAGAGCGCTTGAAAGAACAGCTCCGCCTGGGCCCGTGTGTTGAGGAAGACGAGGCTGAGCCGCGCGTCCTCGATCGCTACCATCACGTCGCGCGCCGCGTGCCGCCCGCCGCCACCCGCCAACGGTGCGGGACGCTCGGTGGGCAGCATCTCGATATCGGGGGGCGGGCCGGGATCGGCCATGATCACCCGCGCGCCGCCGATGAAATCTGCGAGCGCTTGCGGGGCCTCGACCGTGGCCGACAGCCCTGTGACGGTCAGGTCGGACGACAGGCTGCGCAGTCGCGCGACGCCCAGCATCAGCTGATCGCCGCGTTTGCTTTCGGCCAGCGCGTGGATCTCGTCGAGCACCACCCGCTTCACCCCCGCGAAGATCTTCGGCGCTTCCGGGTAGGACAGCATCAGCGCGAGGCTCTCCGGCGTCGTCAGCAGGATCTGCGGCGGATCGACCCGCTGACGGCGACGCTGCGTGGCCGATGTGTCGCCGGTGCGATCCTCGATCCGCAGCTCCAGCCCGATTTCGTCCACCGGCGCGCGCAGGTTGCGGGCGATGTCCTTGGACAGCGCCTTGAGCGGCGAGACATAGAGCGTGTGCAGCCCGTCATAGCCCTCGGCCAGATCGACGAGCGACGGCAGAAACCCCGCCAGCGTCTTGCCGCCCCCGGTCGGCGCGATCAGCAGCGTATCTTCGCGCGCCGACAGCACCTCGAGCTGATGCCTGTGCGGTTGCCAGCCGCGGCTGGCGAACCAGTCGGCGAAGCGTTGCGGCAGGAGGGGCGTGGCGGCGGTGTCAGGCATCGCGTGAAAGGTAGGCGTGAGGAGCGGATGCGCAAGCTTTGCGGCAGCTCTTGGCGCGGGCGGCTAGCCCGGGCCGCGCCCGCCCCTTCTTTAAAGCAATCAGCCTTTGCGCCGCGACGCGCGGCGCGCTCGCCGCTGAAGGCTTTCCTTGGAAGCCTTCCGAGACGCGGCTCACCTCAACATCTCGCACCATCGCACACCCCACCCGCGCCATCTCGCCACTGTTCATTGGGCGATCCATGTTATATTCAGGCCCGCGACAGGAAATTGCCCGAGTCCCCTCGGGCGCGACAGAAACGGAAATCTTATGGCCTTTTATCGTTCCCGTAGATCCACCCATGGCCGCAACATGGCGGGTGCGCGCGGTCTGTGGCGCGCCACCGGCATGACCGATGACGACTTCGGCAAGCCGATCATCGCGGTCGTGAACTCCTTCACTCAGTTCGTGCCCGGCCACGTCCACCTCAAGGACCTCGGCCAAATGGTCGCGCGCGAGATCGAGAGCGCTGGCGGTGTCGCGAAGGAATTCAACACCATCGCCGTCGATGACGGGATCGCGATGGGCCATGACGGGATGCTCTATTCGCTGCCCTCGCGGGAAGTGATCGCCGATTCCGTGGAATACATGGTCAACGCGCATTGCGCCGATGCGATGGTCTGCATCTCGAACTGCGACAAGATCACCCCCGGCATGATGATGGCCGCGATGCGTCTGAACATCCCGGTGATCTTCGTGTCCGGCGGTCCGATGGAGGCCGGCAAGGAAGGCGCGGAAATCATCGGTCACGACCTCGATCTGGTCGACGCGATGGTGGCGGCTGCCGACGACAAATATTCCGACGAGGACGTGCTGGCGATCGAGAAGGCCGCCTGCCCGACCTGCGGGTCGTGCTCGGGCATGTTCACCGCGAACTCGATGAACTGTCTGGCCGAAGCGCTGGGTCTGGCACTGCCGGGCAACGGCTCGATGCTGGCCACGCATGCCGACCGCAAGGAGCTGTTCCTCGAGGCAGGCCGCAAGATCGTCGAGATCACGCGCCGCCATTACGAGCTGGAAGACAAGGGCCTGCTGCCGCGCGAGATCGCGACGTTTGAAGCCTTCGAGAACGCGATGAGCCTCGATATCGCGATGGGCGGGTCCACGAATACCGTGCTCCACCTGCTGGCGATCGCGCATGAGGGCAAGGTCGACTTCACGATGGAAGACATCGACCGCCTCTCGCGCAAAGTTCCGGTGTTCTGCAAGGTCGCACCGGCGAAGCAGGACGTCCATATGGAAGACGTGCACCGCGCCGGCGGCATCATGGGTATCCTTGGCGAGATGAACCGCGCCGGTCTGATCCATCAGGACGTGCGCACCGTGCATTCGGAAACGATGGCCGAGGCGCTCTCGAAATGGGACGTGATGGTCGCCAATGACGACGCCACGGATCAGTTCTACCGGGCAGCGCCGGGCGGCGTGCGCACCACGCAGGCCTTCTCGACCGAGAACCGCTACAAGGAGCTCGACCGCGACCGCGAAAACGGCGTGATCCGCACCGCGGAACATGCGTTCTCGCAAGATGGCGGTCTCGCGGTTCTCTACGGCAATATCGCCGAGCAGGGCTGCATCGTGAAGACCGCGGGCGTCGACGACTCGATCCTGAAATTCTCGGGCCCGGCGAAAGTGTTCGAGAGCCAGGACGACGCGGTGTCGGGCATCCTGACCGGCAAGGTCGTCGAGGGCGAGGTGGTCATCATCCGCTACGAGGGCCCGCGCGGCGGTCCGGGGATGCAGGAAATGCTCTACCCGACCTCGTATCTGAAATCGAAGGGCCTCGGCGCGAAATGCGCGCTGCTGACCGACGGGCGGTTCTCGGGTGGCACTTCGGGGCTGTCTATCGGTCACGTCAGCCCGGAAGCGGAAGAAGGCGGCACGATCGGTCTCGTCGAGACTGGCGATATCATCGAGATCGACATCCCGAACCGCACGATCAACCTCGCCGTGGCCGACAATGTTCTGGCCGCGCGCCGCGAGGCGATGGGGCCGCTGCCGTGGAAACCGGCAGAGCCGCGCAAGCGCGCTGTCTCGACCGCGCTCAAGGCCTATGCGCTGCTGGCCAGCTCGGCGGCGAAGGGCGGCGTGCGTATCCTGCCCGAGTGATCGCACCCTAACGCGAATTGGAATGGCCGCCTCTCGGGGCGGCCGTTTTCATTCAGGCGGCATCGCTTTCGGGCAGGCTTTCTTCCCAACCGAGCCGCTTGCGGATCGCATGGGCGAGGTAGCTCATCGCCAGGGCCGAGGCCCCGCCCAGCACCGTGCCCGCGACCCGGCCCCAAGCGTTCGACAAAGGTGCATCATTGCCCATCGAGACCATCACCACGATCAGCGCGGTCAGGAAGGCCACAAAGGTCGGGTAATGCGCGGGCGGCGCAAATAGGATCGCTGTCACGCCGAAGATCACATAGAGCCCCGGCATCACGACACTGTCCGGCCCGAGCCACAGCACAAGCAGGCTCGCGCCCAGCCCGCCTGCGAGGGTCGCGAGGCTGCGCACCAGCACCCGGTCCCATGTCATGCCGGGACGCGGGCGCAGCATCAACAGCGCCGAGAGCGGCGCCCAGTAGGGATGGTTGATCGAGAAAGACACTGCGACCCCGTATGACAGGCCCACCGCCCCCATCGCCTGCAGCCCCTGACCGATCAGCGAGTTGAGCGGCGCAACGCCATCGGGCGGCACCTGCCCATCGAGCTTCGGCCCCGTCTTCGGCGCGAAGTGTTTCCAGATCACCCGCACCGCCTCTTCCACCGCCAAGACCCAGACCATCGCGCCGCCGACCGCGAGCAGTACCGGCCCGGGCGACGGGATGAACTGCACGAGGAAGGTCGAGAGCGAGAAGAACAGCCAGCTTTGCAGAAACAGCCACCACAGGCTCATATCGCGGCGCGAGAGCAGGCCAACGGCGAACGCGCCAAGCAGCATTCCCGGCACGCTCAGCGCGACGCCGCCTATCATGACCTTCGCGGCGATCATCCCCGCAAAGATCCCGACCAATTTGCCCGCAATGTCGAGGAAGGTGACCGGCCAGCGCCGATTACGGATCGACTTCCCCTGCCCCGTCGAGGTCGCGAACCCGGCCCCCAGCGCCGCCAGTTCCTGCCCGCGCGGCAGATCGAGCGACAGCACGATCGCGACCAGCCCGCTCAGCGCAAGCGCCGCGGGCAAGCCGCGCGACCAGCTCAGCTTGGACAGCTGCGAGATTGAGATATCGGACAGCGACACCGTACATCCTTTCGATGCAGGCAAAGCGCCTTACCGACGCGCTGGTTCCCCGCTAGACGCCGATCCGGTCCAGCAGCCCCGCCACCATTCCGTGATAGCCCGACCCGAACAGGCGCAGATGCACCAGTGCGGGCCAGAGCTGATAGATCGCCCGCCGCGCCTGCCAGCCGGGTTCAAGCGCGCCGTAGCCAGCGGCGAATTCCGGCCCGGGCGCGCCGAAGAGATGGAGCATCGCGAGATCGACCTCGCCGTCACCGTAATAGCAGGCCGGGTCGATCAGCCCGCTCAGATGCCCTTGGTCGGACAGCACATTGCCCGCCCAAAGATCGCCATGCAGCAAGGACGGGAACGGGCGCGGCGGCAGATGCTCGTCGATCCGCGCGGCGAGCGTCTCGACACGGCGCGCAAGCGGCGCGGGCAGTTCGGGCAGCGACGGGCGCAGCCGTGCCTCGGCCCAGAACTCGGGCCATGTCGGGCGCGCTGCATTCGGGATCGGCACCGGGCCGAAGGCGTAATCGTCGGGCCAGCCATAGGGCGCCTCATCCGGTGCCCCCGGCGCGCGGTGCTGGCGCAAGAGCGCCTCGCCCAGTTCCAGCCACCCCGCGCCCCGCAGCCCGCCGCTCTGCGGCAGGGCTTCCATCACGAGGCAGCCCCGAGAGGCCGCGATCACCTTCGGCACCCGCGCACCCGCCTCAGCGAGCGCACGCAGCATCTCCGCCTCGATCTCGGGGTGAGGCCCGCCCTTGGCGATCACCCGCTCTCCGGTCGGCAGGTCCAGCGCCAGCACCGGGCTCAGATCACCGCCCGCCAGCGGCTCGGCCCGTCGCGGGGTGATTTCCAGCAGGCGCGCGGCCTCTGCCAATATCCGCGCCGTTTCGTCCATGTCGCCCTCCTGTTTTCGGTCGTTTGCCTTTTCTTGCGGCACCACAGGCGAATATCCGCTCTGTACGACAGGATTACGGTTGCGTGACGGGTTCCATCCGGTGCAAATGCCCAATGTTGCCGTCGATCAGCCTCCCCATGGCGGGTCAGTCCTTTGTGCAGCATAGACATTTTGGACGCCTTCGTGCCGAGACAATGCGTGCAGCGCGCTCGGGCCGGAGGATTTGTCCGTTTCTGTCCCTCGGGGGGCAACACGAGACCCTGACGGAGATATCCCCACACTCGTCTCCGTCGGGTAGCAGCCGCCGCGAACCCCTTGCGGCGGCTGCGTTTAGCCCCGGCCCCGGTCAGCGCAGGAAGTTGTCGCGCATCAGCGAGACCACCTCATCGGCACGCCCGTTGAGCACCGCCTTGACGCCGAAGAGCGCGGTGGAGCCTACCTGTGCCGGTTTGATCTTCGGCGGCATCACCAGCTCCATCCGGTTCACCTTCACGTCGAGCAGCGCGGGCCCCGGTGCGGCGAGCCAGTCCCGCACCGCGCCGTCGAGCTCGGTCGCGCTCTCGACCCGCATCCCTTCCATGCCGATCGCGCGCGCCATCGCGCCGAAGTCGGGATTGTGCAGCTCGGTGAAGGCGTCGAGCATCCCCTCCACCCGCTGCTCCATCTCCACGAAGCCGAGCGAGGCGTTGTTGTAGACGAGCAGTTTCACCGGCAGTTTCTCCTGCACCAGCGTCAGCAGGTCGCCCATCAGCATGGTCATTCCGCCATCGCCGCACATCGCGATCACCTGACGCTCGGGGTAGGCCTCCTGAATGCCCAGCGCCTGCGGGTAGGCATTGGCCATCGTGCCGTGCAGCAGCGAGGTCAGGAAACGCCGCTCGCCATTGGCCGAAAGGTGGCGCAGCAGCCAGACCATCGGCGAGCCGCCATCTGCGGTGAAGATCGCATCCTTCGCCGCGAACCGGTCGAGCAGCTCGGTCAGGTGCTGCGGGTGGATCAGGCTCGGGTCGGGTTCTTCCGCGCTCTCCAGATACCCCTTGAGGTCCTCGGCATAGGCTTTCAGCGCCCGATCCAGATGCTTGCCGGTCTCGCGCGGGACAAGGCGCGGCAGCAGCGCGTCGATCGTGTCGCCGACATCGCCCGCAAGTCCCAGATGGATCGGCGCACGCCGTCCCAGCCGCGTGGGATCAATGTCGAGCTGCACAATCTTGGCCTTGCCCGGATAGAACTGCGTATAGGCGAAATCGCTGCCCAGACAGAGCAGCAGGTCGCAATCGCCCATCGCCTCCATACCCGCGCGATTGCCCAGGATCCCGGTCATGCCGACGTTATTGGGCATGTCCGGCTCGATGAATTCCTTCGCCCGCGTCGTATGCGCGACCGGCGCAGCGAGCCGCTCCGACAGTGCCCGGATCTGCGCGGCCGCCCCGCGCGCGCCGATGCCCGCGTAGATCGTAATCCGCTCGGCCTCGGCGATCATGCCCGCCAGCGCGTCCAATTCTGCCTCCGACGGGCGGATCACCGGCTGCGGCCAATGCACGGCCCATTGCAGGTCGTCCTTCGTAGTCTCGCGGAACATGTCGCCATTGACGATCACCACCGCGACGCCGCCCTTGGTCAGCGCCGCCTGCGCCGCCTGCGCGGTGATCCGGCGGGCCTGATCGGGATGGCTGATCCGTTCGCAGAACACCGAAGCCTGCTCGTAGATTTTCTTCTGATCGACCTCCTGCGGGAAGCCCAAACCCTCCTCCGCGCGCTCGATATTCGAGGCGATCAACACCACGGGCGCGCCGTTGCGGTGGCTCTCGAAAATGCCGTTCACGAAATGCAGGCTCCCGGGCCCGGTGGTCCCCGCGCAGACCGAAAGCTCCCCGGTCATGTAGCTCTCGCCACCTGCCGCGAGCGCGCCGACCTCTTCGTGGCGCACATGGACCCAGCTCAGGTCCGAGCGGCGCACCGCATCGGTGAAATGGTTGATCGTGTCGCCCACGATGCCGTAGACGCGCTGCGCCCCCGCCGAGACCAGGGTTTCGGCGATGATGTCGGATACGCTCTTGCTCATGTCAGGCCTCTTTCAATTCGGCTTTGTGATGCAGGCTGGTGCGCTTGGCATCGAGGTCGATGCGCGGCTTGAAGCTGTCCGCATCGGCCGCCTCCCACCAGTCCGCGTAATCGGTGCTGCCCGGATCGTCGTTGAGGATGTTCGCGGGCAAAAAGGGATAGATCTTGTCGATGGTGCGGGCCTCGCGCACGGCAGTGCGATGCACGATGTGATGGGGCTGCAGCTCGCTCGGATGCTCCAGCCCGGCGGCCGCGACGATGTCGGCAAGCGCCTCCAGCGTCTTGGCGTGAAAGCGCGCGGCACGGGGGCCCTGCACCTCGGGCACGAGGCCGCGCTGACGGCTCTTGTCCTGCGTGGTCACCCCGGTCGGACAGGTGCCCAGATGGCACCGCTGCGCCTGAATGCAGCCGATCGAGAACATGAAGGCCCGCGCGGCATTGCACCAATCCGCCCCGATCGCGAGGTTCTGCGCCAGCCCATAGCCGGAATAGACCTTGCCGGACGCCGCCAGCCGCACCTTGTCCTTCACGCCCGCGCCGACCAAAGCGTTGCGCATCAGAACGAGCCCGTCGATCAGCGGCATCCCCACATGATCCGACAGCTCCAGCGGCGCGGCCCCGGTGCCGCCCTCGGCCCCGTCGACGACGACGAAATCCGGATAGATGCCGGTCTTCTGCATCGCTTTGACAACCGCGAAGGCCTCATGCGGCTGACCGATGCACAGCTTGATACCCACGGGCTTGCCGCCCGAGAGATCACGCATCTTCGCCGCGAATTCCATCATCTGCGCGGGCGTCGAAAACGCCTTGTGGCCGCGCGGCGAGAGGCAATCCTGATGCGCGGGCACCTTGCGGGTCTCGGCAATCTCCTTGGTGACTTTCGCCGCAGGTAGCAAGCCGCCGTGGCCGGGCTTCGCACCTTGGCTCAGCTTGATTTCGGTCATCTTGACCTGATCGCGGCTCGCCTGCTCAGCAAACAGCTCCGGGTCGAAATTCCCCGCATCATCGCGCGCCCCGAAATAGCCCGAGCCCAGTTCCCAGACGATGTCGCCGCCATGGCTCTGGTGATAGGGCGAGAAGCCCCCCTCGCCCGTGTCGTGGTAGAACCCGCCCTGTTTCGCGCCAAGGTTAAGCGCCTCGACCGCCTTGGCCGACAGCGCCCCGAAGGACATGGCCGAGATATTGAGCACCGAGGCCGAATAGGGCTTGGCGCATTGCTCGTTGCCGACCGTGATGCGTGGGCTTTTGTCGGGATGCTCGGCGGGCGCGATGGAATGGTTCACCCATTGGTATTCGGCGCCTGCCACGTCGCGCTCAGTACCGAAGGGATGCGTATCGGTCTGCCCGCGGGCCCGCGCATGGACGAGGTTGCGCGCCTCATAGGGGTAGGGTTTGCCCTCCAGATCGCCTTCGACGATATAGGCGCGCAGGAAAGGCCGCAGATCATAGGCGAGCCAGCGGATGCGCGCCGCTCCCGGATAGTTGCGCGTGATCGTCCAGTCCTTCTGGAAATAGTCATAAAGGCTCAGCGCCAGAAGCGGCACCGTCACAAGCAAAAGGATCAGCCACCAAGGGCTGATCCAGACGGCCAGCGCGAGCGCCAGCACAGATACCAAGAGCGAGCCGAGAGGGACGATGTTGCGGATGATGCTGTTCATGGCGTCCCTCCCGGCTCTGCGTGGCTCAGATTGTCGCCTTGGCGCCTTTCGGCCCGACGAGCAGCCAGATGATGAAGCCGATAATCGGCAGGATGACGATCAACAGGATCCACAACACTTTCTTGCCGGTGGATTCGCCCGAGCCAAGGATCGACACGATGGCCCAGATATCGAGGATGAGGACGACGAGGCCCCCGATCATGCTCAGCATAACTTCACTCCTTTATCGGTTTTTTCCGGCACTTACCGGCGTTCCTTGGCAGGGAAACTTGCGCCTTCAGCGCTTTGTTCCCCGTTTTCCCCGATTCAAGCGGAAGTGATTGATCGCCAAGGCGGTCGCGCGCGTAGAGCGGCCGCCTTGGCATTGGGATCGCGCCTTCGGCTCAGCGCCCCGGCGTCAGCTTGCGGATCAGGACGTAGAAGGCGGGCACCATGAAGACGCCGATGAAGGTCGCGGCCGCCATGCCACCCAGCACGCCGATCCCAATCGCGTTCTGCGCCGACGCCCCTGCCCCGGTCGCGATCGCCAGCGGCACCACGCCCAGCATGAAGGCGAGCGAGGTCATCAGGATCGGGCGCAGGCGGAGCCGCGCCGCCTCGATGGTCGCGGGGATCAGCTCCTTGCCCTCGGCCTCGAGGTTCTTGGCGAATTCCACGATCAGGATCGCATTCTTCGCCGCCAGACCGATGGTCGTGAGGATACCCACCTTGAAGTAGACGTCATTCGACTGCCCGAAGACCCAGGCCGAGACCAGCGCCCCCAGAACCCCCACCGGCACGGCCAGCATCACTGAGAGCGGGATCGACCAGCTCTCGTAGAGCGCGGCAAGGCAGAGGAAGACGACCAGCACCGAGAGGGCGTAAAGGTAGGGCGCCTGATCGCCCGACTGGCGTTCCTGATAGCTCAGCCCCGTCCAGGCGACCGCGTAGCCGCCGGGCAGGTCACTGACCAGCTGTTCCATCGCGTCCATCGCCGCGCCGGAGCTTGCGCTGTCCGAGGCCTGGCCGGAGATCTCGATCGCATTGGCCGCGTCATAGCGCGACAGTCTCGGTGCGACGGAGACCCATTTCGTCGTCGCGAAGGATGAGAACGGCACCATCTCGCCCGACGCGTTGCGCGCATACCAAGTGTCGATATCCTCCGGCTGCATCCGGTAAGGCGCATCCGCCTGCACGATCACCGGGCGCAGATTGCCGTTGAGATCGAAGTCGTTCACCGATCTCCCGCTGAAGATCACTGAAAGCATCGAATTGAGATTGCTCAGCGTCAGCCCGAAGCTTTCGGCCTTCTGCTGGTCGATATCGAGCTGCAGTGCCGCTTTGTTCTCGTCGCCGCTGACGCGGACATTGGTCAGGCGGCTGTCGGATTTCGCCGCGGCCACGAGCTGCTCGCCCGCCTCCTTCAAGGCCGTCGTGCCGTTATTGCCCTGATCCACCAGATACATCTGGAAACCCGAGGAGTTGCCGATACCGCGGATCGCGGGCGGTTGCAGGAAGAAGACCTGCCCCGCGCGCAGCCCCGCGAAATGCGCATTGGCCCGGCCCGAGATGGCGGCAGCGGTCTGATCCGCGCCGGTACGGTCGTCGAAATCCTTGAGCTTGGCGAAGACCATCGCGGTGTTCTGCCCTCCGCCGCCGAAGGAGAACCCGAGCGTCGCGAAGACCGACGACACATCCGATTTCTCCTGCGTCAGCAGGTATTGCGTGATCTGGTCGACCACATCCGACGTCTGCGCCGTGGTCGACCCCTCGGACAGATTCACCATCGCCATCAGCACGCCCTGATCTTCCTGCGGCAGGAAGGACGAGGGCAGCCGCGTCATCACGCCCCAAGCACCCGCCAGCACCAGCACGAGAACCAGCGCCATCAGGAAAGGTTTGCGCACGATACGGGCCACCGCGCTGGCGTAACCGCCCTGCATCTTCGCGAAGCCGGTGTTGAAGGCGCGCGCAGGCGCAATCGCGCGACCCGTCGAAGGCCGCAGCAGCTTTGCCGCCAGCGCAGGCGTCAGGATCAGCGCGACCACGGCGGAGAGCACCATTGCGGTGATGATCGTCACAGAGAACTGCCGGTAGATCACCCCCGTCGAGCCCGGGAAGAACGCCATCGGCAGGAACACCGCCGACAGCACCAGCGCCACCCCGATCAGCGCGCCAGTGATCTGGCTCATGCTCTTTTCCGTCGCTTTGAGGGGGCTGAGCCCCTCCTCCTCCATCACGCGCTCGACATTCTCCACCACGACGATCGCGTCATCGACCAGCAGGCCGATCGCCAGCACCATCGCGAACATGGTCAGCGTGTTGATCGAATAGCCCGCGACCAGCAGCACCGCGAATGTGCCCAGCAGCACGACGGGAACTGCGACGATCGGGATCAACGTCGCGCGCCATTTCTGCAAGAAGACGAGGATCACCAGCAGCACCAGCACGATCGCCTCGGCCAGCGTGTGATAGACCTTCTCGATGGAGAGCTGCACGAAGGGCGAGGTGTCATAGGCGATCTGAAATTCGACGCCTTCGGGCAGCGACGACGACATCCGGTCCAGCGTCGCGCGCACCGCAGACGCCGTATCGACCGCGTTCGCGCCGTTCGCGAGGTTCACGCCGAAGCCCGCTGCGTTCATGCCATTGAACTTGGAATTGCTGCCGTAATCCTCCTGCCCGATCTCGATCCGCGCCACGTCGCCCAGATAGACCGCCGAGCCGTCGGCCTCGGTCTTCAGGAGGATCTTCTCGAACTGCTCGACCGAGGTCAGCTGGCTCTGTGCGGTGATCGTCGCGGTGAATTGCTGCCCGTCGGTCGTGGGCAGATCGCCGAGCGAACCGACCGAAACGGTGGTATTCTGCGCCTGCACGGCCGAGGTCACGTCGGTCGGCGTCAGCTGATATTGCTCGAGCTTGTAGGGATTGAGCCAGACCCGCATCGCGTAGCCAGAGCCGAAGACATTGATCCCGCCCACCCCCGAGGTGCGCTCGATCGCGCCTTTCACTTCGGTGTCCAGAATGTTGCCCAGCTCGACGGTCGAATATTTCCCATCGGTCGAGACCAACGCGCCGACCATCAGGATATCTGAGGACGAGCGCGACACGCTCACCCCGGAGGTTTGCACCGCATCGGGCAGCGAATTCTCGACCTTGCGGATCTTGGTCTGCACCTCGTTCTCGGCGTCGATCGGATCGACCGAGCCGTCGAAGGTCAGCGTCAGCCGCGACGAGCCCTGATTGGACGAGCTCTCCATGTAGAGCAACCCGTCGAGCCCGGTCAGCGAGTCCTCAATCGGAGTCGTCACCGAGTTCTCGACCGCCTGCGCAGTGGCCCCGGAGTAGCTCGCGGAGATGCGGATCGTGGTCGGCGCGACTTCCGGATATTGCGAGACGGGCAGTTGGGTGATCGCGTAGCCGCCGGCGAGCATCGTCACCAGCGCGAGCACGATCGCGAAGACGGGGCGATGGATAAAGAAACGGATCATGTTGAGCTTACTCCGCCTTCGCCGTGTCGTTGGCTGCGTCGGCGGAATTGTCGGAGCTATCCGTGGCATCCTTCACAACGCCCTGCGCGTTGATCGTCACCGGCACCGTCTTGATCTCGGCCCCGTCGCGCAGGTTCTTCAGCCCGTCGAGGATCACCTGATCGCCGTTCTCGATGCCGTCGGTCACGATCCACGCGTTCTGATAGGTGCCCGCCGTCGTCAGCGTCACCTTCTTCGCCGCGCCATCGGCGGCGATAAAGGCCGAAAGCGAGCCATCCCCTTCCCGCGTCGTCGCGCGCTGCGGCACGAGGATCGCCTGCGTCGTGCCCAACGTGATCTTCGCGCGCAGGAACTGGCCCGGCAGGATCATTCGGTCGGCATTGTCGAACTTGAACCGGAAATCGACCGTGCCCGTTGTCGAGGAGACAGTCGCACCGGGGCTGACAAGCGTGCCGGTGCCGTCATATTCCTCACCCGTCTCCAGCAGCAGCGAGACCTTCAGCTGATCGCCGCGCTGCAAGGAGCCTTGGTCAATCCGCTGGCGCACCCGCATGATCCGCGCGGCACTTTCCGAGACATCGACATAGATCGGATCGAGCCGCGTCACCGTCGTCAGCGCATCGGACTGGTTCGCAGTGACCAGAGAACCGACCGAGACGTTCGCCACATCCGGATAGCCGTCGATTGGCGAGCGGATCACCGTGCGGTCGAGATTGAGCTGCGCGGTCTGCAGATCGGCCTCGGCACTCAGCGCGGAGGCTTTTGCTTGCGCGAGCGTAACCCTCGCCGTCTCCAGATCGCTCACCGAGATCGAGGTCTTCTCGAGCTTGGTGTAGCGGTCCACTTGCGATTGCGCGGCCTGCACATTGGCGTCGGCGCTCGCCTTCTCGGCCTCGGCGGCAGTCAATTCGGCCTGATAGGTGTCGTCGTCGATGTGAAACAGCGCGTCGCCCGTCGCGACCTTGTGGCCCGCCTCGTAGTCGATAGAGGCAATGGTGCCCGCAACGCGCGGGCGGATATCGGTCTGCTCATAGGCCACGGCGCGGCCCGGCAGGGTGACGGTATAGGGCACGGATTGCGTCTCGACCCGCTTCACGCCGACCTCGGTCGCGCCTTGTGCGCCGCCCGGCATTCCCTGCGCCAGCGCGCCCGTTGCAATTGCCACGGCCACCAGCGTCCCCACCGCCGCGCGCGACGTCCACTTACCTAAACCCATTCCTGTCGTTCTCCTGTCCGCAGCCCGTTTGATCCGGGGAATTCGGTTTTCCTACGGTAGGCTCCGGACATTCTGTCGCCACGTGTGCGAGAGCGGACTTGCGCCCTGCACATGGCTGGACCGGCAACAAGGGGCAGCGAAGCGCCCCTTATGCTTGTTATTATTCAATGGAATAGCAGAGTTTTGAACGCATCTCACCCTTACGCGAGACCGTCCTCAGGCACTTGTTCCGGCGCCTGAAGAGGATATCACGATATCGCGATGAGGCAGCCCAGGGCGCATGTCACCGAGCCGTTCAGTTCAACGTACCGGGCGAGGCGAAACCGTATTTGTGGTAGATCTTCTGCCCGTCGCTCGAAGTCAGGAAGGTCACGAAATCCTTCGCGGCTTCCGGATGTGGCGCCGCCTTCAGCACGCCAGCCGTATAGGTCAGAGTCGAATTCTCGCTATCGGGCAGCTTGACCATATCGATGCCTTCATCCGCCCGCTTGGAGTGGAACTCGGCCTCCGTCAGCCAGACCGGCGCGGCATCGGCGAGCCCCGCCATCACCCGCATCGGCGACTGGCGATGGTGGATATGGGTCAGGTAGGTCGCGCCGTCCTGGACCTTGTCTTTTATGATCTTGTCGTCGAGCGCCTGCCCGCCTGCCTTGACGTAGCTTTTCTCGATCACCTTCGCGATGCCCTCCCAATCGGGGTTCGGCATCGTGACGCGGGTCGCAGGATCGGCCAGATCGGCGAGGCTCTGGATATGCAGCGGATTGCCCTTCGCCACCATCAGCGCCAGTTCGTTATCGGCATAGTCCTGCAAATCGGAGAAGGCCTTCTCGTCCTTCTGCATCGCCTCCATGGCGCCCTTGCCGCGGGTCAGCACATCGGGCTTCATCGCGATACGTAGATTGCCGATGGCGAAGGCTCCGTCATGGTTCTTCACCGCATCGAGCAGGATGCCCGGCGGCAGGGTGACGTAGAAGATACGCTTGTATTGCGGATAGGCGCGCTGGAAGGCAGCGATCAGGTCCTGCACCGCCATGTATTGATTGCCCGCGAAATAGATCACCAGTTGCGGATCGACGATATCGCCATGCAGGTCGGGAAGATTGTTCACCTCCGGCACCGTGAAGTTCTTCGCATCCGAAGGCGGATTGTCCCAAGGCGCGAAGATGCTGGCCGAGCGGTTGAAGGTCGTCGGCTGGTCGGTATAGCCCGAAAGCTCCTGCCAGCTTTGCCCATCGTTGGACTCGGCCTGTGCCATCGGCGCGGTGAGCGCCAGTCCTGCAGCCACGGCGAGCGCGGTTGTCCTGAGCGATGCCATCGTGATTTCTCCTCCCTGTTGTGATGATGCAGCGCGAAATATCGCCGCACTCACTTCAGCCTAAGGTGGAGTTCACACCCGCCCACTCACGTCTCACTCACAGGCCCTCTCTTTCGCGCGAGGTCCTGTGTCATTTATTGAAAAGGGGCGCCGAAGCGCCCCTTTTCCATCTCGGTCGGTCCGATCAGCGCCTCACAGCGTGATGCGGTAGAGCGCGAAGCCCCCCTCGCCGTCGCCCGCCGGTTCGATATCCAGACCCCGCGATTTGACGTCTTCGAGATAGGTCTGCGCCTTGGGCCCGGTCTCGAACAGTACCGTGGCGCCCCCCGCAGGCGCGAAGGACCAGTTGGCGTCGGCCTTCGGATTGATCGTGCCCTTGTCGTGGATGTAGCGCACGATCACGTCGCGGTTGGTGTCGGGCGCGCGATAGATCACCGTCGAGCCATCCGCACCGGGGAAGCTGCCGCCACCCGACGCGCGGTAGTTGTTCGTGGCGATCACGAACTCGGCCTTCGGGTCGATCGGCTTGCCGTCATATTTCAGATCGACGATGCGGTTCGTATCGGCGTTCACCACCGCGCCGTCCTTGTCGAACTTGGCGGGCTGGGTGATGTCGATCTGATAGGTCACGCCGTCGATCACGTCGAAATTGTAGGACGGGAAATCGGGGTTCAGCAGCTTGGCATCCTTCGCGCCGGGCTCAACCTGGTTGAACATGCCCGCCGAGCGCTCCAGCCAGTCCTTCACCTGCGCGCCGGTGACTTTCACCGCCTGCAGCGTGTTCGGATAGAGATAGAGGTCGGAGACGTTCTTGATCGCCACCGGGCCTTTGGGAACGTCGGTGAAGTAATCCGGGCCGCCGCGCCCGCCCGCCTTGAACGGCGCTGCCGCCGAGAGGAGCGGTAGCTTGCCTTCGGGCGTGCCCTCCAGCAGCTTCTTCACATACCAGAGCTGTGCATTCGAGACGATCTGGACCGACGGATCATCGGCCACCAGCGCGAAGTAGGAGTAAAGCGGCGCCTCGGTCTCGCCGACCTTGGCGCGGACATATTTCAGCGTCTCCTCATGAACCTGATCGGTCGCCGCGAGGATCGGTTTATAATCGGTGGTGAGCGGCGTGATCGAACGATCCTCTCCGCGTGCGAAGATCGGACGAATTTCCGAGGTATGGCTGTCGATCTTCCACTTGCCGCCGTCGCGGCTCAGCATCAGGTCGACCAGGCCCATATGGTTGCCCCAGAAGCCCGCCTGCACCGCCGGCTTGCCCTGCAGCGTGCCCTTGTCATTGTCGATGCCGGGGCCGGAGAAATCCTTGCCGGGGAAGTTCAGGTGCTGGTGCCCGGTGATCACCGCGTCGATCCCGTCCACGCCCGCGAGGTAGAAGGCGGCGTTCTCCATCCCGTCGCTTTGCGGTCCGTTGTCGATGCCCGTATGGGCGAGCGCCACGATGAGATCGGCGCCCTCTTCCTTGATCTGCGGCACCCAGGCTCTCGCGACCTCGACGATATCGCGGGTCTGGTAGTTCCCTTCGAGATGCGCCCGGTCCCATTGCATGATCTGCGGCGGCACAAAGCCGATCACGCCGATGCGGATCGGCATCTTGTTCCCCGCCCCGTCGGTCAGGTCGCGATCGAGGATCAGGTAGGGCGGCAGGTAGAGATCATCCTCACGCGGAGACGCCCCGAGCTTATGGGCGAAGTTCGCGCAGACCATCGGGAAGTTCGCGCGGTCGTTCACCTTCTTGAGGAAATCCATCCCGTAGTTGAATTCGTGATTGCCCAGCGTGCCGCAATCATAGCCCAGCAGGTTCATCCCCGCGATGACCGGATGGGTGTCGCCCTCTTTCATCCCCTTGGAATAGGCGATGTAATCGGCCATCGGGTTGCCCTGCATGTAGTCGCCATTGTCGAACATCATCGTGTTCGCGGCTTCCGCGCGCACGCCTTCGATCAGCGTCGCGGTGCGCGACAGACCGACCGTGTCGACGGGCTTGTCGGCATAATAGTCATAGGGCCGGATGTGGCAGTGAATATCGGTGGTGCACAGAAGGCGCAGGTGGGCCTGCCCTTCGGCGGCGCGCGCCGTGAACGGGTGGACCAGCGTGAGACCGCCCGCAGCGGTGGTGGTGATCAGGAATTGGCGACGCGAAATAAGCGACATAAGGGGGATCCTCCGAGACAATTGGCTCCTTGCCGGAGCGCTCTATCCGAGGATCGTAACAGTGCTTTGACCGTCTGGATAAATACCTTGACGTAAAGCCGTGCAAATTGGCGTGAGCGGGCGGGGAAACCCCGCCCGCCGCACAAGAATTCAGCTCTCCGAGAGTACAGCCTGCACTTCCGCAGCAGGGCCGGGGTGGTGGCAGAAGACCTGCCGTCCGGCGACCTCCTCGGTGGGCGGGGTCGTGGCACAGATCTCGCTCGCACGCGGGCAGCGAGTGCGCAGCGGGCAGCCCGATGGCGGGTTGAGCGGGCTCGGAAGATCGCCTTCCAGAGCGATCAGGGTCTTGTTGCGCTCGATCTCCGGGTCGGGGATCGGCACCGCCGACAGAAGCGCCTGCGTATAAGGGTGCTGCGGCTCGGCGAAGAGCTTCTCGGTCGCGCCCGCCTCCATCATCTGGCCTAGATAGAGCACCATCACCTCGTCGCAGACATGGCGCACGACGCTCAGGTCATGGGCGATGAAGATGATCGTGAGCCCGAGATCGCGGCGCAGGTCTTCGAGCAGCGCGATCACCTGCGCCTGAATCGAGACGTCGAGCGCGGAAACCGGCTCGTCGCAGATCAGGAGCTTCGGCTCCACCACGAGCGCGCGGGCGATGCCGATACGCTGACACTGCCCGCCCGAGAACTCATGCGGGTAGCGGTTGATCTGGTTCGGCAGCAGGCCGACCTTCTCCATCACCTCGCGGACCTTCTCCTTGCGCTCCTTGCGGCCCATCTTCGGGCGATGGGTGCGCAGCGGCTCGGCAATGATCTCGCCCACGGTCATACGCGGGTCGAGCGAGGCCAGCGGGTCCTGAAAGATCATCTGGATGTCGGAGCGGTATTTCAGCATCTGGCGCGGCGAGAGCGGAAGCAGATCGGTCTTACCCTGCCAGATGATCTCGCCCTCGGCGGGCAGCATCTGGATCAGCGCGCGGGCCAGCGTGGACTTGCCACAGCCGGACTCGCCAACGATGCCGAGCGTCTTGCCCTGCTCGAGCTTGAAGCTCACACCATTGACCGCGCGCAGTTTCGGCGGCTCGGTCCAAGGCAGGTCCGAGGCGCGGCGGATGTCGAAAGTGACCCGAACGTCGCGGGCCTCGATCAGCGGGGTCGTCATGCGGCGGCCTCCTCGATCGTTTCAATGGAACGGTGACAGGCGCGGGCGCGGCCCGGCGCAAACTCCGCCAGCGGCGGCATCACGTCGGCACAGGCCTCTTCGACGAAATCGCAGCGCGGACAGAACGGGCAGCCCTTCGGCGCGCCGGTCATGTTCGGCGGATTGCCCCGGATCGGGGTCATCGCGCGATCCGCATCCAGACGCGGCAACGCGGCCAGCAAGCCCTTGGTGTAGGGATGGGTCGGGTTGGCGAACAGGGGATCGACGGGCGATTGCTCCATCACCTGACCGCCATACATGACGATCGCGCGCTCGCAGAAGCCCGCGACCACGCCGAGGTCATGGGTGATCAGCACGGTCGCCATGCCCAGCTCGCGGCGCAGCTCGCCCAGCAGGTCCATGATCTGCGCCTGCACGGTCACGTCGAGCGCGGTGGTCGGCTCGTCCGCGATCAGCACGTCGGGTTTGCACAGAAGCGCCATCGCGATCATCACGCGCTGGCGCATCCCGCCCGAGAATTCGTGCGGGAAGAGGCGCACGCGGTTCTTCGCGTCCGGGATCTTCACCAGTTCGAGCATTTGCGCAGCTTCGGCCACGGCGGCGCGCTTGCTCAGCCCCTTATGCAGCATCAGCACTTCGGCCATCTGGTGCGAGATGCGCATATAGGGGTTGAGCGCGGTCATCGGGTCCTGAAAGACCATCGAGATCCGGTCGGCGCGCAGCTTGTTCAGCTCGGGTTCGGGCAGGTTCAAAATCTCCCGCCCCTCGAATTTCACCGACCCCGAGGCCTTCCCATTCGCGGCCAGCAGCCCGAGGATCGAAAAGCTGAGCTGCGATTTGCCCGAACCGGACTCGCCCACGATGCCCAGCGCCTCGCCGCGCTCCAAGGCGAAGCTGACGCCGTTGACGGCGTGGACCTCGCCCTCCTGCGTTCCGAAACGAACATTGAGGTCGTTGACTTCCAACAATGGCATATCAGCGCTCCTTCGGGTCGAGCGCGTCACGCAGCCCGTCCCCTACGAAATAGAAACCGAACAGGGTGGTGACGAAGAAGAGCAGCGGGAAGGCCAGCTGCCACAGCGTGCCGTAGCTCATCGTCCCCGCCCCTTCCGAGATCAGAGCCCCCAGAGAGGTCTGCGGCTCTTGCACGCCGAGCCCGAGGAAGGAGATGAAGCTCTCCGTCAGGATCATCAGCGGCACCAGCAGCGTCGCGAAGACCACGACCACGCCCACGAGATTGGGCAGGATGTGACGTCGGATGATTGTCGGAGCGGGCACGCCGATGGCGCGCGCGGCCTCGACATAGTCGCGGTTCTTCAGGGTCAATGTCTGCCCCCGCACGATCCGCGCCATCTCCAGCCACGAGATCAGCCCGACACCCACAAAGAGCATCCCGATGGAGCGGCCATACATGACCAGCAGCAGGATCAGCACGAACATGTAAGGGATCGCCAGCAGGATATCGACGAGGCGCATCATGAACCCGTCGACGCGGCCCCCGAAATAGCCCGAGATCGCACCGTAGACCGTGCCCACGGAGACCGCGATCAGCGTGCCGATCACCCCCACCAGCAGCGAGATCTGCGTGCCCTGCACGGTGCGCGCGAACAGGTCGCGGCCCAGATCGTCGGCACCGAAATAGTGGCCGTTGGCGAAGGACGGCGCGGAGGCAGTCGCATCGCCCATCACGTTGTAATCGATGTCGGAATTATTCCACGCCGCGATCAGGTTGCCGAACAGCGCAAAGGCCACGACGAAGGCCAGCAGCCCCAGCCCGAAGATTGCGGCCTTGTTGTTGAAAAACCGCCGGCGCGCGTCCGCCCAAAGCGAGCGGCCCGCCACGTCTTCGCGGCTCGTTGCCTCGGCGAGCGAGGTCATCTTGGATTCATCTATGACCATGTCAGTACCGGATTTTCGGGTCGATCCATCCGTAGACGATATCGACGACAAGGTTGAACAGGATGGTCAGCGTGCCCAGCAGGATGGTGATCCCCATCATCACCGCGTAGTCGCGGTTGAGCGCGCTATCCACAAAGCTTTTGCCGATCCCACCCGTGGTGAAATACACGTCCACGATCACCGAGCCGGTGATCATCGAGACAAACGCCGGACCGAGATAGGAGATCACCGGCAGCAGCGCGGGTTTCAGGGCGTGGCGCATGATGATCTTGCGCTTCGGCAGGCCCTTGGCGCGGGCCGTGCGGATGTGGTTCGAGCTCAGCGTCTCCAGCATCGACGAGCGGGTGATCCTTGCGATCGAGGCCATGTAGGAGGTCGAGAGCGCGATCACCGGCATGATCCAGAAGCGCGGATCGTCGAAGCTCCAGCCACCGCCGGGCAGCCAGTGCAGCGACAGGGTGAAGAGCAACACGAGGATCGGCGCCATCACGAAGTTCGGCAGCACCTGCGCGCCGATGGAGATACCCACGGCGAGATAGTCGAGCCACGAGTTGCGCTTGATCGCCGCGGTCACGCCAAGGGTCACACCGACAAGAACCGCGGCGATGAAGCTGAGGAAGCCATATGTCAGCGTGACCGGGAAGCCCTGCGCGATGATGTCGTTCACCGAGCGGTCCTTATACGAGAACGAAGGCCCGAAATCGAAATGGGCGACCACGTTCCACAGATAGGTCGCGATCTGCTTCCATAGCGGCTGGTCGAGCCCGTATTTCGCGTTGAGATTGGCGAGCACCTCGGGAGGCACGGCACGTTCGGAGGTGAACGGCCCGCCGGGCGCCGTGTGCATCAGCAAGAAGCTCGCGATGATGAGCACCAGAAGCGTCGGGATCGCGATGGCGAGACGCTTGAGAATGTAGACGATCATAAGAGTGTCCCGAAATAAGTCGGGCGGGCCGATCGTGCGGCCCGCCCGTTATTGTTTCAGCCGGCTTACTTCGCGACCTTGTACATGTTCTTCGCGTACCAGTTCAGCTGGACGTTATCGAACGGGTAGCCCTTGATCTGCGGGTTCAGCAGCATCGGCAGCGAATAGGCGTAGATCGGCGCAAGCGGCATGTCCTCCGCGAGGATCTTCTCCGCCTTGGTGTAGTCCGCCTGCGGATCGGCCGCCGTCTTCGAGTCCTTCATCAGCTTGTCGTAATCGGCGTTCTTCCACTGACCCGAGTTCTGATCCGACCACGAGGTGTTCACGTCGAGATAGGTCGAGGCCTCGTTGTAGTCGGCACACCATGCGGTACGCGCCACGTCGAAGTCATGCTGGCCGTTGAGCTTGTCGAGATAGACCTTCCACTCGTAGTTCTCGAGGGTCGACTGCACACCGAGCTGCTTCCAGAACTGCTGCACCGCGATCGCGATTTTCTTGTGGTCGGCCGAGGTGTTGTACATGATCCGCAGGTTCAGCGGGTGATCGGGACCGTAACCGGCTTCCTTCAGAAGCTCTTTGGCTTTGTCCATCCGCTCCTGCTGCGTCATGTCGGCATAAGCGACGTCCGGTGCCTTGAAGTTTGCGGTCGCCCAGTGGGTCCAGGTATAGGCCGGTTTCTGGCCGCCCTTGAGGATCTTGTCGACGATGATGTCACGGTTGATCGCATAGGACAGCGCCTTGCGGACCTTCACGTCCTTGAGCGCCTCGGGGCCGTTCGGGCCGACGTTGAAGCGGTAGGCATAGACACAGGAGCGCGGCGGAGCGTGGGCCGCATCCGGGTATTCCTTCTTCAGGCGCGGATACTGACCGGCCGGGGTCTGCACGAAGTCCAGCTCGCCCGCCTCGTAGCGCGTCAGCGCCTGGTCGTTATCCTGCATCGGGATGAACTTCAGATCGGTCAGCGTGACGTTCGCGGCGTCGTAATAGGCGTCGTTCTTCGTCAGCTCGATCGAGTTGCCGATTTTCCAGCTTTTCAGCTTGTAGGGACCGTTGACGACCATGTTCTCGGGCTTGGTCCAGTCGGAACCGTATTCCTCGACGACCTTCTGCGGCACCGGGAAGGTCGAGGACAGCACGAGCATCTGGCGGAAATAGGGGATCGCGCTGTCGAGCGTCACCTGCAGCGTGTGGTCGTCGAGCGCCTTCACGCCCAGTTCGCTCGGCTTCTTGTCGCCCGCGATCACGTCATGGGCGTTCTTCACCTGCATCAGCTCGATATACCACGAGTATTGCGAGGCGGTCGCCGGATCAGCGAGACGACGCCATGCATAGACGAAGTCCTGCGCGGTGACGGGATCGCCGTTCGACCACTTCTCGTTGCGCAGGTGGAAGGTGTAGGTCTTCTTGTCGTCGGACACCTCGTAGCTCGTCGCGAGCGCGGGCACGAGTTTACCGTGATCGTCCTGCTGGTAGAGACCTTCGAACATCTGCTGAAGAACGTCGTTGCCGTCCTTCGAGGTGCTCAGATCGGGATCGAGCGTCTTCAGATCGTCCTGCAGCCAGTAGGTAAAGGTCTGGTCAGCGGCGAGCTTGGTGCCTTCGGGCACTTTGCTCGACTGAGCGAGAACGGGTGCGGCGCTGCCCAGCATCAGGGCAAAAGCGGAAATCGCGGCAATCGACTTCAAGGGATACCTCCAGTTTTCCGGGGTCCGGTCGCGCGCAACGCAGGGGTGAGCGCGGGGCCCCGATTTTTCGTTGATGGGGCATCAAGGGCAGGATCGTGGCGCGGCGCAAGTCTGACGTCACGGTGCTCACACCCATGTGAGAGCGCATTTCTCGGACCTCGGCGAAATCTTTCTGAAACTTGCGTGGCGCCCTTGAAATTTGCAACGAACGCCAAGCTCCGTCGCGTGAGCCGAGGCATGCTCACGACCCTTCCGCGTCGAATCTCTTCGCCCGCAATGGATCCGCTTGCGCGCCTCCTGACGTATGTATTTTGACACATCCGGAAGTTGTTCCGCGCGGGCTCGCCTTCGGGCGTGCTATTGACCAGCCTCGCCCCCCTGCTAGCTACCCTTGGCGTTACAGCCCCGAGAGAACGGACCCCGAATGGCCGAGACCGACCAGAAGACCCCACTTTCGCCCGCACGCCGCTGGGCGGCTGCAGCCGTGCTGCTGCTGGCGAATTTCATGAACCTGATCGACATCACGATCGTCAATGTCGCCCTGCCTTCGATGAAGAACGAGCTGGCGGCTCCGCCGAACCTGATCGAGTGGATCGTCGCGGGCTATACCTTCTCCTTCGCGATCCTGCTGCTGCCGGCGGGACGAATGGGCGACCTCTTGGGGCGGCGCAAGCTGTTCGTGTCGGGCATCGCGCTGTTCACCGCCGCCTCGCTGGTCTGCGGCATCGCGCCCGGGATCGGGATGCTGGTCACCGCGCGCATCGTCCAGGGCGTGGGCGCTGCGATCATGACGCCGCAGACGCTGGCGCTGGTGCCGCGGCTGTTCCCGCCGGAGCAACGCGGCGCGGCCTTTGGTCTCTTCGCGCTGACCGCCGGGCTGGCTTCGGTCGCGGGGCCGATCGTGGGCGGGCTGCTGCTAACCGCCGATATCTACGGGCTGGGCTGGCGGCCGATCTTCCTCGTGAACATACCGCTGGGCATCGCGGCCTTCATCGCGGCGCTGATGCTGGTGCCCAAGGGCGAGGGCAATCGCAAGCTGGGCATCGACAAGGTGGGCATCGCGATCGCCGCCGTGGCGACGCTGGCGCTTCTGTTCCCTCTGGTCGAAGCCCCGTCGATCGGCTGGCAGGGATGGATGTATCCGATGGTGATCGCCGCGCCGATCCTCGGCTGGATCTTCATCCGCTGGCAGCGGCATCAGGAAGAACGCAACGCGCCCCAGCTTCTGCCGATGCGGCTGCTGCGCTCTGGCTCGTTCCTGTCGGGGAGCCTTCTGAACGCGGCGCTGTTCACCGCGGTGCCGAGCTATTTCTTCACCATGGCGCTTTATCTTCAGGCGGGTTACGGGCTCACGCCCCTGCAATCGGGGCTGACGACGACGCCCTTCCCGCTGGGCGTGCTGCTCGCCTCGGCCACGACCGGCTGGTTCGGGTCGCGCTGGGTCCGCTGGCGCGTGATGGGCGGCGGCATCCTCATCGCGACGGGCTTCGCAGGGCAGCTATGGGCGATCTGGACGATGGGCGACGCGATCAGCTGGTGGCGCATGGCGCCGTGGTTCTTCTTTGGCGGCTTTGGCCTGGGCAACACCGTCTCGCCGCTGTTTCAGGTCTCGCTCTCGGCGGCGGATAGCAACGACAGCGGCTCGGCCTCGGGCGCGGTGCAGGCGATCCGGCAGGTCGGCATCTCCTTCGGCATCGCAATCATGGGCGGGATCTTTTTCGGTATGCTGGGCGGCGCGGAGCCGGGCGATCACGAGGCCTATCGCAGCGCGATGATGTCCGCGATCGGCTACGCAATGGTCATCGCGAGCGTGGTGATCCTCACACCGTGGTTCACGCCGATGAAGATCGAGCGCGCCAAAGACTGAGCGGGCGGCGCATCCCCGCGCCGCTCCCATCCCTGTTTCGCACGATGACACGATCGTGCGCCGCAAGTGTCACGCGACACTCGCCACACGCGCCGCGCGCCCCATCTACCCAACCTAGAGGGGCCGTCCGAACCTGGCCCCCCGAAAGATGCGAAAGGAGCGATCCATGCGTTACAGACCTCTTGGCCCCAGCGGCCTTCTCGTCTCGGAACTTTGCCTCGGCACGATGACCTTCGGCGGATCGGAGGGCATGTGGGGCCAGATCGGCCAGCTACGTCAGGACGATGCCGACGGGCTGGTGAAAACCGCGGTGGACGCGGGCATCAACTTCATCGACACCGCGAATGTCTATGCGGGCGGCGAGAGCGAGCGCATCCTCGGCCAGAGCCTGCGCAATCTCGGCATCGCGCGCGACGAGGTGGTGATCGCGACCAAGGTGCTCGGCCCGATGGGCGAGGGCATCAACCAGCGCGGGGCCTCGCGCTATCACATCATGGAGCAGTGCAAGCAGAGCCTCGAGCGGCTGCAGCTCGACCATATCGACCTCTACCAGATCCACGGCTTCGACCCGATGACGCCGATCGCGGAGACGCTGGAGGCGCTGACCACGCTCGTGCAGCACGGCCATGTCCGCTATATCGGCCTGTCGAACTGGGCCGCGTGGCAGGTGATGAAAGCAGTGGGCATCGCAGAGGCTCGCAAGCTCGCCCCGATCCTGTCGCTGCAGGCCTATTACACGATCGCCGGGCGCGATCTGGAGCGCGAAGTCGTGCCGATGCTGCGCGACACCGACATGGGCCTGATGGTCTGGAGCCCGCTCGCAGGCGGTCTGCTGTCTGGCAAATACGACCGCGACGGCAAGGGCTCCGACGGGCGGCGCGCCAATTTCGACTTCCCGCCGGTCGAGAAGGACCGCGCCCATGACGCGATCGACGCGATGCGCCCGATGGCCGAGAAGCGCGACGCGAGTGTGGCACAGATCGCGCTGGCATGGCTTCTGCATCAGGACGTCGTCACCAGCGTCATCGTCGGTGCGAAGCGCAAGGACCAGCTGACCGACAATATCGCCGCGACCGAGATCACGCTCGACGCGGAAGAGCTGGAAACCCTCGACAAGGTCAGCGCCCTGCCCGCCGAATATCCGGGCTGGATGCTGGAGCGTCAGGGCGGCTACCGCCAGCGCTGAACACGCAGCGAACCGATCGGCGCGCCCGGGCGGGTGTTGGCTTGGCCAACCCTGCCTTGGCGCGCCTTTTCATGTCTGCGACCGGAGCCGCAATCGATGCACGCTTACGCTGCGGCCTCAAATCGGTTCACTTTTTCATGGACCTCAAAAGACACAGAGCGCGTTGAGCGGGAAAGCACTTACCAAGGAGAGTTCCTTTGGCACATTCCCGCTCAGCATCACGGCCACGCAGCATCCTGATTGTTCTGGGGGCGTTGATCGGCGCCGCCATCGCGATCTGGAATTACGTCACCCCCCTGACCGGCGTGACCGGCACATTCGGCGCGGGGCTGGTGATCGCCTCCTCCATTTTGATCGCACTCGCAGGGATCGTGATCCAGATGACCGAACCCGGAGCGATCCGCACGATTCTGCGCGTCCTCGTCGCGCTCGGCCTGCTGGGCACCGCAGCGGCCGCCTATTTCCTCCACGAATGGTGGCTGATCGCGGCGATGGGCGTCGTGCTGATCGGCCTTATCTACGACATCGCCTCGAGCCGGGGCGCGCGTTCGAAAGGAGCCTACGCATGAACCGCAAGACCGTCTCGCTCGCCTTCGCCCTCGCCTTCTTTGCTGCCGCCGGGTACGCGCAGGACACGACCGCGACCGACAGCACCGCAACCGACAACACGACCCAACCCGCAGCCGATAGCGGCACCGCGAACTCGACCGACAGCGGCACTTCGGCAACGACGGATACCAGCACGCAATCGGACACCTCCGGCACGGGTACGGACGCCAGCACGGGTACGGACGCCAGCACGAGCACCGATACCGGGACCACGGCGGACACTGCCACCCAGTCGGACAGTCAGGGCAGCACCGATCAACAAACCAACGATCCCGCGGCCAACGAGGATACCCCTCCCGGTCCCGACGCCAATGCCGATCAGCCCAAGCCCATCGCCGATAGCGTCGCCCAGCCGATGATCGCCAGCGGCTCGCGCGAGCGTAACGGCACCCCGCTGGTGCCGGAGCAGCCCGTCTGGAACAGCTTCCACGGCCAGCTCTCCGCACAGAAATATTCGCCGCTGACCCAGATTAATCCCGACAATGTCGGCGATCTGGAAAAGGTCTGGCAGGTCCATACCGGCGACGTCTCGGACGGTTCGGGCGACAAGCCCGCTACCGTCTGGTCGGCCACGCCGATCTTCGCCAATGACACGCTCTATATCGGCACGCCCTTCTATCGCGTGCTGGCGCTCGACCCGGCCACGGGCGAGCAGAAATGGGCCTTCGACACGAAATCCAAGCTGGAGGCGCTGACCCAGCCCGCGCTGAAGAACCGTGGCGTCGCCTATTGGCAGGCCGAGAACCCGGTCGCGGGCAAGGTGTGCCAGAAGATCGTCTATATCGGCACGATGGATGCGCAGCTCTTCGCGCTCGACGCCGATACCGGCAAGCCCTGCACCGATTTCGGCGATAATGGCGTGCTGAACGTGGATAAGTGGAACACGGTCAATGACAGCTTCCCGCTTTCCGTGCTGCAGCCGCCGACGGTTGCGGGCAATCACCTGATCCTCGGCTGGGCCGGTCAGGACTGGGAGTCGGCCGAGGCTCCTCCGGGCGCGGTCTTCTCGGTCGATGCGCAGACCGGGGAGCTGCAATGGTCCTTCGAGACCCTGCCCGAGAACATCCGCCGCAAGACCGGCACCGCGAACGTCTGGACCGCGATGTCCGTCGATCCGGGCCTGAACATGGTCTATCTGCCGGTGGCCTCGCCCTCGCCGAACTACTGGGGCGGCAACCGGACCGAGCAGATCCCCTACGCCACCTCGACCACCGCGCTCGATCTCGACACCGGCAAGGTCGTCTGGTCGCGTCAGTGGGTGCACCACGACATCTGGGACTATGACATCAACTCCGCGCCGACGCTGATGGACATCACCGTCGACGGCAAGGAAATCCCCGCGCTGATGCAGGGCACGAAGATGGGCTTCCTGTTCGTCGTGAACCGCGAGACCGGCGAAGACGTCTGGCCGATCGAGGAACGTCCCGTCCCGCAAGGCGACGGCACGGTGAAAGGCGAGGTCTATGCCAAGACCCAGCCCTTCCCGACCAAACCCGCGCCGCTTCTCGACCAGTCGAAAAAGCCCGAGGTCTGGGGCATCGCCGATCTCGTCTCCGGCGGGGCCTGCTCGAAACTGTTCGATAACCTCACCTATGAGGGGATGTACACCCCGCCCACCACCAAGGGCGAAGGCACGCTGGCCTATCCCGACAGTGCGGGTGGCGTGCAATGGGGCGGCGTGGCCTTCGATCCCGACGCGCAGATCGCGGTCGTGAACACGAGCCACATCGTTCAGTACATCAAGCTCTGGGAGCGCCAGGACTACGAGAAGAACGCCGGTGGTTCGGGCAACGAGAACGGCTTCTACCCGCAGAAAGGCGCGCCCTACGGCATGAGCCTCGGCAACGCGCTGAACTCGCTCGGGATGCCGTGCTGGAAACCGCCGTTTGGCGAACTGGTCGCGATCGACATGCATACCGGCGACGTCAAATGGCGCAAGCCGCTCGGCAGCTCGCAGAAATACGGGTTCTTCATGCCCGAGAGCATGGGCTCGCCCACGATCGGTGGTCCGGCCGTCACCAAGTCGGGACTGATCTTCATCGGGGCCACGATGGATGCCAAGGCGCGCGCCTATGACATCCAGACCGGCAAGGAGCTGTGGTCCTCGCAGCTCGAAGCCCCGGTCGTCGCGAACCCGGCGATCTACGAGTACAAAGGGCGCGAATACGTGGCCTTCATCTCGGGCGGCAACTCGATCCTGAAGCCCACCGTGGGCGATATGGTGGCCGTCTACGCGCTGCCGGAGAACTGATCGCGGCGCAAAACACATCGCGGGCGGCGTGGCACGACCCACGCCCCCGCCCCCTGACGCGCACCGCGTCCGCAAAGCCCTCACCGCAACGTGAGGGTTTTCTCGCAGGAACCGTTCCGCGCGCGCGGTGTTCCCCATTAAGCTGGTTTGAACGCCCGCCTCCCCAGACGGCTGCGCCAAACCTGAATTCCGGACAAGGGGGACCCCATGAAGGTTTCATTTCACGTCAATGGCGAGGCCCGCGCGCTCGACCTCGATCCGCGCGTGACGCTGCTTGACGCACTGCGCGACCATCTCCAACTCACCGGCTCGAAAAAGGGCTGCGATCATGGCCAATGCGGCGCCTGCACCGTGCTCGTCGACGGCCGGCGAGTGAATTCCTGCCTCAGCCTCGCGGTGATGCATGAAGGCTCCGAGATCACCACCATCGAAGGGCTCGGCACGCCCGACAACCTCAACCCGCTTCAGCAGGAATTCGTCTCCTGCGACGGCTACCAGTGCGGCTATTGCACACCGGGGCAGATCATGTCCGCAACGGGGATGCTCGCCGAAGCCGCCGAAGGTGCGCCCAGCCATGTCAGCGACAGCCTCACCGGCAAGTCCGAATTGAGCGACGCCGAAATCGCCGAGCGGATGAGCGGCAACCTCTGCCGCTGCTCGGCCTATCCCTTCATCCGCGAGGCCATCTCGCGCGTGGCCGAAGCGGAGGAGAAGTGATGAGACCTTTCGACTATCTTCGCGCAAACGCGCTCGATGACGCGGCCTCCAAGGCGGGCGAGACCGCGCAGTTCATCGCGGGCGGGACCAACCTGCTGGACCTGATGAAACTGCAGGTGATGACCCCCGAGACGGTCATCGACATCAACAATATCGACGGGCTGGACAAGATCGAGCCGCATGAGGGCGGGCTGAAGATCGGCACGCTGGTGCGCAATGCCGACCTTGCCGCCGATCCGCAGGTGCGCCGCGCCTATCCGGTTCTGTCGCGCGCGCTGCTGGCGGGCGCTTCGGGCCAGATCCGCAACAAGGCGACCACGGGCGGCAACCTGCTGCAACGCACGCGCTGCCCCTATTTCTACGACCCGGCGATGGCCTGCAACAAGCGCGACCCCGGCGCGGGCTGCGCCGCCAAGGGCGGTGTCAGCCGGATGCTCGCGATCCTGGGCACCTCGGCCGCCTGCAGTGCCGCGCACCCCTCCGATATGGCGGTGGCGATGCGCGCGCTCGATGCGCAGGTGGAAATCCGTGGCACCGATGGAGCAACCCGCACCGTGGCGATGGACGAGCTCTATCAACTGCCCGGCGAGACGCCCGAGATCGAGACCTGCCTGAAGCCGGGCGAGATCATCACCGCCGTGATCCTCCCTGCCCCGCAGCCGAACGCCACGCAGAGCTATCGCAAGATCCGCGACCGGGCGTCTTACGCCTTCGCGCTCGTCTCGGTCGCTGCCGTGGTCGAGATGGAGGGCGAGACGATCAAGCAGGCCTCGCTTGCGTTCGGCGGCATCGGGCCGCGCCCCTGGGCGGATGCGCAAGTCAATGCGATGTTCAAAGGCGAGACCCCGTCGGAGGAGCTGTTCGGCAAGGCCGCCGATACGCTTCTGGCCGAAGCGGTCACCGACGAGGGCAACGATTTCAAACGCGAAATGACCCGCCGCGCGTTGGTCGCGGTGATGCGCGAGGCGACGGGCATGGCCCCGGCCTCGACCGGAACGGACAAGGTGGAGGCGCTGGCATGAGCGACACGTTCACGATGGATGAAGCGCAGCCGCGGCTGCTCGACGAAACCAAACAGGGTCTGGTGGGCGCGCCTCTCGACCGCCCCGAGGGCAAGCTGAAAGTGACCGGCACCGCGACCTATGCGGCCGAATTCAAGCCTGAAGGCATGGTGCATGGCGTGATGCTGCGCGCCACGATCACACGCGGCAAGGTCACCGGCTTTGATGAGACGGAGGCGAAGAAGCTCCCCGGCTATCTGGGCCTGTTCCACGGCCCGGAATTCGTGCGCAACCCGGCGCAGGGCATGGCAGGCGCCGCGCCGGTGCAGCCCGGCGACCGCGTCGATTATCACGGTCAGCCCATCGGGCTCGTGGTCGCGGAAAGTTTCGAGACCGCGCGCGACGCCGCCGCCCGGATCAAGATCAACTACGAGCAGAACCCCGGCGCGCCGGTCGATCCGGCAGGCGTGGAGCTCGAGCTGAACGAAGATCGCGAGAGCATTCAAGGCGATCTCGACGCCGCGATGGAGAAGGCCGCGCAGTCAGTCGATCTCGAATACACCACGGCCGGTCACGTTTCTGCGGCGATGGAGCCGCATGCGGGTATCGCCGAGTGGAAGGACGGTCGCCTCGTTCTACATGGCTCGCTCCAAATGGTCCGGTTCAACAAGGAGGAGCTGGCCGATGCGGTTGGCATCGAGTCCGACAAGGTCCATATCCTCGCACCCTATGTGGGCGGCGGGTTCGGCTCCAAGCTGGGCATTTCCTCCGAGCATGTCGCGGCGGCGCTTGCCGCGCGCGAACTCGACCGTCCGGTGCGTATCGTGCTGAGCCGTCAGACCGTCTTCGATGCCGTGCTGCGCCGGACCGAGACATGGCAGCGCCTGCGCCTTTCGGCGGACGCGAGCGGCAAGCTGACCGGGATCGGCCATGAGGACCGCGTGTCCAATCTCGAAGAGGAAGCCTTCTCCGAACCGGTCAACGCCGCGACCCGCTTCATGTATGGCGCGCCCAACAGGGTGATGCGTCAGCACATCTCGCGCAACCACCGCACGCCTACGGGCTCGGTCCGCGCGCCGGGCGAGGCGGTTGGCACCTTCGCGCTGGAAACCGCGATGGATGAGCTGGCCGAGAAGCTGGGCCTCTGCCCGGTGGAACTGCGCCTGCGCAACATTCCCGAAAAGCACCCCGACACCGGTCAGGCCTATTCGGCCCGCGCGCTGGAAGACAGCCTGCGCGCAGGCGCGAAACGCTTCGGCTGGGATCAACGCCCCGAGACCGGAACGCGCCGCGAAGGCGAATGGCTGATCGGCATGGGCGTCGCGGCTGCGGGGCGGGCGAACTTCCTTGTACCCTCGGCGGCGCGCGTGACGCTCAGCGCGGACGGTGCACTGGTCGAGACCGACATGACCGATATCGGCACCGGCAGCTACGCGATCCTCGGCCAGATCGCGGGCGAGATGCTGGGCCTGCCGATCGACAAGGTTTCGGTCCATCTGGCCGATAGCGACCTGCCGGGGGCGTCCGGGTCGGGCGGCTCTTTCGGGGCGTCCTCCTCGGGCTCGTCGGTCTTCCTCGCTGCGCGCAAAATCCGCGAGCAGCTTGCCGAAAAGCTCGGCTGCAAGTTCGACGAGCTCAGCCTTGGCAATGGCGAGGTCTCGGGCGGCGGCAAGACCGCGAAACTGGTCGATCTGCTGAGCGATCCGATCAGCGCCGAGGGCAAGATCGAAGGCGGCAAGACCGCCAAGAGCCACTTCTCGGCTGGCTACGGCGCCCATTTCGCCGAAGTCGCGGTCAACGAAGTCTCGGGCGAGGTGCGGGTGCGCCGGATGCTCGGCGTGCTCGGCATCGGGCGCGTGCTCAACGAGAAGACCGCGCGCAGTCAGGCCGTCGGCGGCATGGTCTGGGGCGTCGGTTCGGCTCTGCACGAAGAACTCGGCCACGATCCGCGGACCGGCCATATCGTCACCCGCGATCTGGCGAATTACCACGTTCCGTCGCACGCGGATATTCCGCGCGAGATGGAGGTGGTCTTCCTGCCCGAGCGCGATGACGAGGCGAACCCGATCCAGTCCAAAGGCGTGGGGGAGCTTGGCATCTCGGGCGCAGGGGCCGCGGTGATCAACGCGATCCACAATGCGACGGGCGTACGGCTGCGCCACTATCCGGCCACGCCGGACAAGGTTCTCAAGGGGTTTGCCAATGGACGGTAGTCCGCTTCGCCAGCGTGCGCGCGCTGAAACTCGGTTGGGCATGGCGGAAATGCCGTTGCCCGCGCCGGGACGGCTCGCCGCGCTGGCCATTCTGACACGGATCGAGGGGGCGGGGTATCGCCCCCTCGGTGCTGCGATGAGCCTCGATGATCGGGGCGATATTCGCGGCCATCTCTCGGCGGGCTGTATCGATGCCGATATCGAACACCACCTGAACAATGTCGCGCAGGACGGCTGCACCCGGCATCTGCGCTACGGCGAGGGCTCGCCTTTCATCGACCTCGTTCTGCCTTGTGGCGGGGCGCTCGACATCACGGTGATCCCTGCCCCGCCCGTCGCCGATCAGGAGCGCATGGCCGAAGCGATTGACGCTCGGATGCCGCTGTCGCTGCACCTGTCGGGCGCGCAGGGTACCCTGACGCTCGCGCCGCAGCCCGAAACCGATCTGAGCCTGCACCTCGTGCCCGAGCCGCGTTTCGTGATTTTCGGCACCGGGGTGGAGGCCGAGACCTTTGCGCAGCTCGCCGCGGGCGCAGGCTATCAGGCCGATCTCATCATGCCCGATCCCGTAAGTCTGCCCGGCGTGACGAGCCACGAATTCCGCCGGAGCAATCCGCTTGGAGACATCACGCCCGACCCGCGCATGGCGGCGCTGCTGTTCTTCCACGATCACGACCGGGAAATCCCGATCCTCGCGCAGCTTCTGGAAAGCGATGCCTTTTTCATCGGCGCGCAGGGCAGCCGCCGCACGGCGCGCCAGCGCGCGGTGGCGCTGCGTCGCAAGGGGCTGTCGGAGGCCGCGATTTCGCGGCTGCGCGGACCGGTCGGCCTGATCGAACAGGCGCGCGAGCCGCGGCTGTTGGCGGTCTCGGTGCTGGCCGAAGTGCTGCAACTCGCGCGGGTCTGAGACTTGGCGCGCAAGATCATGGGCGTGGTCTTGGCGGCAGGCGCGTCGCGGCGCTTCGGTGCGCGGGATAAGCTGGCCACGCGCTGCGGCGGCGAAGCCGCGCTTGTGCTGCGGTCCGCACGGAAGCTCCAAGGGCTTGGCCTCCATCGACGCGCTGCGATCACCCGCAGCCCCCGGCTGCCGAAAGAGCTACGCGGCGCGGGGCTCGACCTTCTCTGCATCGGACCGGGTCGCGTCCAGAGCGCGAGCCTGCACCGCGCGATCCGCGCCGCTCAAGCCAGTGGCGCGAGCCATCTGCTGATCGTGCTCGGCGACATGCCCGAAGTCTCGCGCGCGCATCTGCGCCAGCTTCTCAAGACACCCGGTCCCCATCCGGCGATGGCCACTTCGGACGGTCGCCTCGCGCCGCCGGCGCTGATCCCGCGCAGGCTGTTCGGTGCGGTTTTGCGGCTGACGGGCGACCGGGGCGCCGGGGCGATGCTGCAACGCGCGCCGGACCTGCGACGCGTTGCGCTACCGCCCGGCACGCTCCGCGATATCGACCGGCCTGAAGATCTTCGCAACGCCACAGAATAGGCGCGCGGAACGGGAACTGCGCCGATACGCCCGGCGTTTTCGCTCCATGAAAGACCTGCCCGATCTCGTCTATTATCCCGATGACCGACCCGGCATCACGCGCAGGCGCTGCGGGCGCGGGTTTTCCTATATGGCCCCTGACGGGACGACCATCGCGCGCGGCACCGAGCGCAAACGGATCGAGGCACTGGCCGTGCCGCCCGCCTATGAAGATGTCTGGATTTGCCCGCGGCAGAACGGCCATCTGCAGGCGACCGGTCGCGACGCGCGGGCACGCAAGCAATACCGCTACCATCCCGACTGGACCGAGTTTCGGTCGCAGAGGAAGTTTAACCGGCTCGCGGAATTCGGCACCGTCCTGCCGCGTCTGCGCCGGTCGATCCTGAGCGATTTGCGCGGCCATGACCCCGGGGATCAGGCCTTCGCGCTGGCCGCAGTCCTCGCCCTGTTGGACCGCGCCGCGATCCGCGTCGGCAATGCCGATTACGCTCGCGAGAACCGCAGCTTCGGCGCGACCACGCTGCGCGGCGCGCATATGACGCTCGACGGCGGCACGCTGCGGCTGGCCTTCACCGGCAAGGGCGGCACGAAGATCGAAAGCGAGCTGCGCGACAGGACCTTGGAGCGCGCGCTGACGCAGCTCGACGATTTGCCCGGGGCCGAATTGATCACCTGGATCGACGAGGACGGCGACCCGCATTCGGTGCGCTCGGAGGAGGTAAACGCTTTCCTCGCCGACCGGACCGGGGCCGAGGGGCTGACCGCAAAGACCTTCCGCACGTGGAACGGCTCGGCGGCGGCGCTGGAGGCCGCGCTGCGTCAGGCGGATGACGGGCGGGTGACGATCAAGGCGATGGCAGAGGCCGCCTCTGAGCGACTGCACAACACACCCACGATCGCGCGCAATTCCTATATCCACCCGCAGGTGATCGCGCTGACCGAGGCGGAGCCAGAGGCGCTTGTCGCTCTCGCGCAAACCGCGCCGGCGGTCGACGGGCTGCGCAAGGCCGAGGCGCAACTGCTGCATCTTCTCGACGGCGGCATGCGCTGAGCGCGCCGCTCACGCCACATCACATTCAAGCGCGAAATTGCGAGCCGCGCGTGATCCGCATCGCCACATCTCCCGTATCCCCTGCACGATCCACAACCGGATCTGCCCACGATCCAACACAGGGAGAAAGAGAATGCTGAGAAGAACCTTCATGGCCGCAGTGCTCGCCGGTACCGCACTCGTTTCCGCCCCCGCCCATGCCGACAATCATGGCGGAATGGATATCGTTGACACCGCCGTGAACGCTGGCAGCTTCGAGACGCTTGTGGCCGCCGTGCAGGCCGCTGGTCTCGTTGAAACGCTCAAGGGAGAAGGCCCCTTCACCGTCTTCGCACCCACCGACGAGGCCTTTGCAGCCCTGCCCGAAGGCACCGTCGACGACCTGCTCAAACCCGAGAACAAGGACAAGCTGACCTCGATCCTCACCTATCACGTCGTGCCCGGCAAAGTGATGTCCGGCGATCTGAGCGACGGGATGATGGCCAAGACGGTGCAGGGCTCGGAAGTCATGGTGAAAACCGACCCCGCCGTGATGGTCGATGAAGCCAGCGTGACCCAGGCCGATATCGAAGCCAGCAACGGCGTGATCCACGTGATCGACAAGGTGATCATGCCCGAGTGATGGGCTTATGTGAAAAGCCCCAGTGACGGGGAGGTCTGTCGGAAGGTCCCCCTCACGGCAGACCGCTCCCGGACCGTTCGCGCAGCTTCGGATGCGCGGGCGGTTTATTCTTTGAGGTGCCCACGGGGCCGCAGGTCGGGGTCGGTCAGGCGTAAGCGCTCAGAAGGGTGCCGCTCCCGCTCGGATCGCCGCCGCCGGGCACGATCTCGCTCTGGCTCGGCAGGTCATCTTCATGAATGACCGGCGCATCGGTCATCCGCGACAGGTTCTGCGCGATCGCCTCGATTGCGCTGTGGCACGCGTGATCTCCATTGTGCTTGGGCACGAAAATCCGCGTCAGATTGTGCGCCTGCATGATGTAGGACAGCACATGCGCGATCGAACCATGCTCCTCGGGATCGGACAGCGCCCCATCTTCATAGGTCAGGAACGACGCACAGATCGGCGTCGCGCCACAGGCGCCAAGCCGGGCGATCAACTCGCCACGCCCGCCGCCTTCCTGAGACAGGCAAACGATATGGGCACGGTCGCCCTTGAGAGCTTCGATGAACGCCCCGTGGCAATCGAGATCGCAATTTCCGGGGTGCAGCATCAGAACGAGCGCGCCCTCCTCTGACGCGGTCGGCTCCATATTTCGTGACATCATAGTCATATCAGGCCTCCTCCTTTGAAATAGAGCGATGCGCGGCGGCGTCGAATTCCCGGCCCTCTTCGCCGCGCAGCCATGCGGCGGCGCGTCCGGTAATGCGCAAAGCGGGTGTGCAGGCAGCAAGCTGATCGAGGAAGCTGCGCGCCCAGGCGCCGGTATCGGTCGCGTGGACCACTTCCATGCAGGCGGCGTGGCGCGCGCGGCGTTCCTCTAGCGGCATGGTCAGAGCACGACGGATCGCCGTGGCGGTCTCGTCGACGTCATGCGGATTGACCAGCAGGGCCTCGGTCATGTCTTCGGCGGCGCCCGCGAAGCGCGACAGCACCAGCACGCCCGGATCGTCCGGGTCCTGCGCTGCGACATATTCCTTCGCCACGAGGTTCATCCCGTCGGCAAGCGGCGTCACCAGCGCGGCCCGTGCGCCGCGCAGCAGCCCCGCGATCTCGTCGCGGGGCACCGGACGGTGCAGGAAGCGGATCGGCGCCCAATGGACCTCGCCGAAGCGCCCGTTCACCTGCCCCGCGATCTGCTGCAGATCGGCGGTGATCTCCTGATAGGCCCGCACGCTTTCGCGCGAGGGTGGCGCGATCTGCACCAGCGAGGCGCGTGGCCCCGTGTCGTAGGTCTCCAGATAGCGCTCGAACGCGCGGAAGCGCTGCGGCAAGCCCTTGGAGTAATCGAGCCGGTCGACGCCGATGACATAGGCGTCTCCGAACAATTCGTGCGCGGGCGGCGGCGCGCAGTCCTGCGCCGCCCGGGCGAAGCTCTCAGCTGAAATGCCAATCGGGAAAGACCGGACGGACACCTCCTGCGCGCCGAATTTGATCGCGCCGTTGGGCAGCATTTCTGCCCGTGGGTCGGCGCGGAACATCTCGAGGCATCGCGCCACGTCAGCCCGCGTCTGCAGGCCGACCAGGTCGTAATGCGCCAGCCACCGCGCGAAGGCGGGCGGGTCGGGCAACACATCGAGATCGGTGATGTTGGGGAAAGGAATATGCAGGAAGAAGCCGATGCGGTTGGTCACCCCCAACCTGCGCAGCTCCTCGGCCAGCGGGAAGAAATGATAGTCGTGAATCCAGATGTGGTCCTCGGGCGAGATCACGTCGGCCATCTGCTCCGCGATCCGGCGGTTCACGCGCAGGTAGCCTTCGTCGAAGCTGCGATTGATCTCGACCAGATCGGTGCGGTGATGCGCGATCGGCCAGAGCACGGAATTGGCGAAGCCCAAGTAATAGGCCGCGCGGTCTTCCTCGGTCAGACGGAAGGCGAGCTTGTCATATTGCGTCCCGCCCATATCGATGAGTGCGGGCTCTTCCGGGCCCGTCTCGGGATGCGCACCGATCCAGATGCCGCCTTTCTCACGCAGCGCCTCGTGGAGCGCCACCACGAGCCCGCCCGAGGGCGTGGCCTCGGAAGGGATACGGTTGGAGACGACGATGAGGCGGGCGGACATGACGAAAGAGACCTCCGAAATTGGGCGGCTGAATGGGTTTGTCCCTGTTGGGATGTTTCGCCCGAGCAACTCCTCCTTACGCATGGCAGTTCCTCTCTCTGAGGGCGAAAACAGCCTCTCGGCCGAAAAAAGTTCATATCTTTAACATAAGACAATCAACCGGCTCACCGGGATGCATTTTTTTACACATTTTCAAGCCCTTCCGCGATGTTTTGTGACATCTCTCCCAGCTCGCGCGCATACGGCGCCGGACACATGGCGGGTGACAATTTCTCCGCCGCGACGCGCTTTGGGCACGGAACCACGCCGCGCGCGACAGGTTGGCCTGTCACACGACACAAGCCGCGACGGAGAGCACCATGTCAGACCCCGGACCGCATCGCGCCGACCATGCGGACCCCAAGCCGGCCGGACGGCGCGCGAAGGTCTCGCGTGACCGGATCGCCTTCTGGCTGCCGATCGCGATCTTCGCGCTTCTGGTGCTGATCGCGCCCGATATCCTGCTGCTGGTCTTCGCCGGACTTCTGGTCGCGGTCTTCCTGCGGATGGGCGGCAACGCCATCGCGCGCAGACTCCATATCCGCGAAGGTTGGGGGCTCGCGCTCTATTCGATCATCTTGGTCTGCCTCGCGGTTCTGTTCTTTCTCTATGCCGCGCAGGGCCTTTCCGATCAGCTCGACCAGCTTACGACCGCCCTGCCCAAGGCGATGAAACAGGTGCAGGACTTTATCGACTCGCATGGCTGGCTGCATTCGATCACGCGTTCGATCGACCTCGGCTCCATCGCCCCGTCGAGCAAAGGCGCCGCCACGACCGTGATGATGTCGATCGGCGTGATCGGGAACGCGATGCTGATCCTGTTCATCGGTGTGTATGGCGCGGTGGAGCCGCAGCTCTATCGGCGCGGGATCGCCGCACTCTTCCCCGCCTCCAAGCGGGACTGGGTCGTCGCGAGCTTCGCGACCGGCTGGGCGGCGCTGTCGGGCTGGCTGTTTGCGCAACTGATCTCGATGACGGTGATCGGCCTGCTGACCTTTGTCGGACTGTGGCTACTGAACGTGCCGCTGGCGGCGATCCTTGCGATCCTTGCAGGACTTCTGACCTTCATTCCGAATATCGGTCCGGTCCTCTCGGCGATCCCCGCCTTGGCGATGGGCCTGACGGTCAGCCCGATGACGATGCTTTGGGTCGTGGTCCTCTACCTCGCGGTGCAGGCGCTCGAGAGCAACCTGATCACGCCGCAGATTCAGGAAAAGGCGATGTCGCTGCCCCCGGCCCTCATCATCGCGTTCCAGCTTTTGATGGGGAGCTTCTTCGGCCTGCTCGGCCTTGC
The DNA here is from genome assembly GCF_002020075.1 of Thioclava sp. F36-7. Lineage (NCBI taxonomy): Bacteria > Pseudomonadati > Pseudomonadota > Alphaproteobacteria > Rhodobacterales > Paracoccaceae > Thioclava > Thioclava sp. F36-7. The sequence continues at coordinate 405,465 of NZ_MPZR01000001.1, forward strand.
GCTGGCGACTCCGCTGCTGGCCGTTCTGATGCTGATGACACGGCGCCACTACCTGCCGCTGGTCAGGCCCGAGACCGCCTGACCTGACCCTCCTTTCAACCTTCCGGAGCCCGTTTTGACGACTTTCCTGATCCTCCTCGGCGCCGCCATCGTTGCGATCTCGCTTTGGGACATTCTGCTCTGCGCGCTTGGTGCGGGCCAGTCCGGCGCAATCTCGCTGGCCATCGCGCGGTTCGGCTTCAAGCGCATCCGCAGCTTCGGGCACACACGGCTAGCGCATCGTATCTGCGGCCCGGTGACGATGGCATGGCTCGGCGGCGTCTGGATCATCATGGTCGCCTTCGGCTGGAGCCTGATCTTCTTCGCCGCGAGCCGGTCTCTGGAGACGACCAAGGGCCTGCCCGCAGCGAGCTTCGGTGACAGCCTCTCTTATGCGGGGCATCTGCTCTCGACGCTGGGTGGCGGCTACGCGACGCCCGCAGGCACCGGCTGGTCGCTGATCTCGGTCATCACAGGGGTGACAGGGATGCTGGTGCTAACGCTCGCGGTGAGCTTCGTTTTCTCCACCACGCAGGCGGCGGCGCAGGGCCGTGCGGTGATGGCGCTGGCCGAGGTCTTCCCGCCCGGCTCCGACGAGTTCACCGGGCAGTTCCTGCCGCAATTATCAAGCTACGTGGCACAGGTGAAATCCATTCCCTTCGCACTGTTCTACAGCACCGCGCGACCCGAGCGCCGCCTGCCGCGCGGCATCTATCGGCTCTGGCACGACGACCACCTCACCGAGGATCAGCGCCGCGCGCTGCGGATCATTCTGCATGAATTTCCCGGGCTCGAAGGCGTCCCGCCCGAGCAGTTCGACGACACGCTCCTGCATTGGGCGAAGCGCCACGATCTGTGCCCACAGGACATGACGCGCCGCGCGTGATGCGATGCGCGCGAATGATCTGACCGCAGACCTGCCTTAGCCGAAACGCGCGATCTCGAACCCGGCCCCGGTCAGATGCCCGCGCAGAGCGCGCGCCATCGCCAGCGCCTCCGCCCCGTCGCCATGCAGGCAGACAGTGTCGATCTTGCAGGGGATTTCCTTGCCCGACGCGGTCACGATCGCACCCTTGCGCAGCATCGTCTCGATCCGCGCGCCGACCTCTTCGGCGTCATGCAGCACCGCACCGGGTTTCGAGCGCGCCACCAGCGAAGCGTCATCCTCATAGGCGCGGTCGGCGAAAATCTCGCCCGCCCAATTGGCCTGCAGATCGCGCGCGACCTGTTCCATCGCGGTTTGCGGCAGCACGACGAGGATAATGTCGGGCTGCACCTTCAGCGCCGCCGCATAGCAGGCGCGGGCAATCTCGGCATTTTCCGAGGCCATGTTCGACAGCGCCCCGTGCAGCTTGAAATGCCGAACCGCACCACCCGCCGCGCGGGCCATCGCCTGAGCTGCGCCCAGCTGATAGGTCACCAGATTGGTCAGTTCCTCGGCGCTGAGGCTAAGCCGCCGGCGTCCGAAGCCCTGCAGATCGGCAAAGCCCGGATGCGCGCCGATGCCGACATCATTGGCTACCGCCGCGCGCATCGTCTGCGCCATCACATCCGGGTCGCCCGCGTGGAACCCACAGGCGACATTGGCCGAGGAGATCACCTCCATCAGCGCGGCGTCGTTGCCCATCACCCACGGGCCGAAGCTCTCGCCGATATCGGCGTTCAGGTCGATCTTAGCCATTCTCTTCCTCCAACTCGCGCCCTGCCGTCACACCGCTAATCAATTGGTAGCCGAGCAGGTCATGGATGTCGTGCGGATCGCGGATCAGCGGGCGCAGCTTGGCGCGTTGCGCCTGCAGCTGCGCCTCCCAGCGCGGGGTCAGCGCGTCGGCCTCGTCCAGCGTCACCGCTTTGAACTGCAGCTTCGTCCCCGGCGCGGCCTGGGCCACGCGCGGCAGATCGCAGGGCAGCACGGTGCCGATCCGAGGGTAGCCGCCGATGGTCTGGCATTCGGCGAGCAGCACATAGGGCGTGCCCGCGCCGGTCATCTGGATATCTCCCTCGAAGATCACATCCGATGCGAGCCCCTTGGCCTTGTCCGAAGTCAGCGCAGGCGCATCGCTCTCGAGCGCCACGCCCTGACGGTTGCCCTGCCGCGCGCGGATGAATTCGGTCGTGGTGAGACGCGAGAAGGTGGCCTCGTCGAAGAGGCCCGTCTGCGGCCCCGGGATGATCCGCAGCGTTCCGCCCGAGAAACGGTCGTCCTGCGTGAGAACCATCGCGGGCGCATCAGGCTCGGGGTCCACGCCCAGCGGCAGGCGCGCACCTGATTCCAACGCCGATCCGATCCCGGCGGCGAGATGCGCCGAGCGGCTGCCCAGCACTTCGGGCGTCTCGATCCCGCCCGCGAAGGTGAGATAGCCGAACATGCCTGCGCGCGCGGCACCGATCGACAGCACTTCGCCCGGTTCCATTCTGTGGCTCGCGCCCCAGCGCAAGGGGCGCCCGTCAAGCTCCGCCTGCATCGGCGCGCCGGTCAGCGCGATCCGCGAAGGCGACGTGACTTCGAACCGCCCGCCGCTCACCGCCATTTCCAGCGCAGAAAGCGGGCTGCGCGATCCCAGTAGCGCCGCCGCCTCGACCAGTGCCAGCGGATCGACTGCACCACCGCGCGAGATGCCTTGCGCCATGCGTCCGGGGCGGCCCATGTCTTGCACGCTCACGCTTGGCCCGAGGGTGCGCAGGATCACCGATCCGCCGCTCATGACCGCACCTCGCAGCGCGCGCCGCCCATCGGATCGTCCGCTTTCAACAAGGCGGCCATCTCGGTGCCGGAGACCGGCGCGAGGCGAACCTCGTCGCCCGCGTGTAGCGGCACGGGATCGGATTGGTCGGGGCGGAACACATCGAAGGCTGTCCGTGCGATCTGATGCCAGCCGGTGGGCGAGGCATTCGCGAAGAGAACGAGCTGGCGCACCGCCACGCAGAGCGCGCCTTTCGGGACGCGCGGGTTCAGTTCGGACCGGCGTGCGAGATTCCAATGCTCGGGCAGCAGACCGAGATAGGGTTGACCGGGCGCGAAGCCGATGGCGAGAACACTCAGCGGGGTCGCGGTGATCTCGTCGATGGCCGCCTGAGGGGAAAGACCCGCAAGCTTCGCCGCCCCTTCCAGATCGGGGCCGTGGTCGCCCCCGAACGCCACGGGCAGATGCCAGACACGCTGCGCGGGATGCGGCGCGGCGCTCTGCCAATCGGCCTCGGACAGCAGGGTCTCCAGCCGCTCGGCCATCTCGGCTCGCGTTACCGCCTCCGGATCGAAACGCAGCAGAACCGACACGAGGCTCGGGACGATCTCGCGCAGACCGGCCAGATCGCTCTCCGTCACGCGCTGATGAAAGCTTTGCGCCGCCGCAATCGCACGCGGCTCCGCGACCAGCGCGAACCGCACAAGCAGCCCGTTCCCGCCCGCCGGCAAAATCTGCGGCCGATGCGCTTGGGCCGTTCCGGGCCGCAATGCTTCTTCGAGCGTCATGTCAGGGCATCTCCACTGGCTCAGACCGCGATTTTGAAACTTATCGTTGACTTTGATTTCATTTTACTGACAATTTGTCAACGTTATGAAAAGGAGGCGGACACGAATTCCGCCGCGACCCGACAGGAGAGAGATATGATCAGATTTGCTGCAAGCTTCGCGGTTGCGCTGGGGCTGGGCACGGCCGTTCAGGCGCAGACCTGGGACATGCCGACGCCTTATGGCGACACCACCTTCCACACCGTGAACATCCGCGATTTCGCCGAGGACGTGTCAAAAGCGACCGACGGCAAACTGGAGATCAAGGTGCATTCGGCGGGCTCGCTCTTCCCGCATTCCGAGATCAAGAACGCCGTGCGCTCGGGTCAGGTGCCGCTTGGGGAATTCTTCCTCTCGACGCTCTCGAACGAGGATCTGGCTTTCGGCGTCGACAGCCAGCCCTTCCTCGCCACCAGCTACGATCAGGCCGAAAAGCTGTGGGAGGCGCAGAAGCCCGTCATCACCAAGCTTCTCGACAAGCAGGGCCTGATGCCGCTGTTCTCGGTGCCGTGGCCGGCGCAGGGCCTCTATACCAATGGCGAGATCAAGTCCGTGGACGACCTCGCGGGGCTGCGCTTCCGTGCCTATAACCCGGCGCTCGAAGAGTTTGCGACGCTCGCGAAGGCCGCGCCCGTACAGGTCGAAGCGGTCGACATTCCGCAGGCCTTCTCGACCGGTCAGCTGCAGGCGATGATCACCTCGCCCTCGACCGGTGCGAACTCCAAGGCGTGGGACTTCGTCGACACCTACACCAAGATCGACGCCTGGCTGCCCAAGAACATCGTCGTGGTGAACAAGCGCGCCTTCGACCGTCTGAGCGAAGACGAGCAGACCGCGGTGATGGATGCCGCCGCCACCGCGCAGACCCGCGGTTGGGAAATGTCGAAGAAAGAGGCCGCCGAGAAGACCGCCGTGATGAAGGAAAACGGCATGGCGATCGTCGATCCGAGCCCCGAGCTGGAAGAAGGGCTGAAGAAGATCGGTGACGAGATGCTGGCGAGCTGGAAAGAGAAAGCCAGCCCCGACGCGCTTGAGGTTCTCAAGACCTATCAGGGCAACTGAGCCCGCCCGATCCGGCCCTTCCGCGTCCCGCGCGGGAGGGCCTTTTTCGATGCTCATCCCCATTTCAAGCGTTCGGAGCTTTCGCCATGCGTCGCCTGCTCGATCAGGTCTATCTTCTGTCCGGAGGGATCGCGGCCGTCTCGATCCTCGCGATCTGCCTGCTGGTCACGGCACAGGTCGGACTGAACGTGCTCGCCCGTCTGGGTGGCCCCTCCCTCTCCTACACGATCCCCTCCTATGCCGATTTCGCGGGCTACTTCCTCGCAACGGCAAGCTTCATGGCACTGGCCCATACGCTGCGCCACGGCAGCCATATCCGCGTCAATCTGGTACTGACCCGCTTGCCCGCGCGCGGCCAATGGGTGGCCGAGATCGTGGCGCTCGCGCTTGGCTTCGTGGCCAGCGTCTACGCTGTGTGGTTCGCGACCTCGCTGATGCTCGAGAGCCTGCATTACGGCGATATGTCCACCGGCATCGTCGCGATCCCGATCTGGATCCCGCAGTGCACGATGGTGGTGGGGCTGGGCCTTCTGGCGCTCGCCTTCCTCGACACGCTGATCGAGAGCATCCGCGCCAAGCGCCCCGTGCTCGTCGATGATGTTTCGGAGTAAACCATGTCCGATCCAATGACCTTCGCAATTCTTCTGGGGCTGCTTCTGGTGCTGCTTGCGGGCGGCGTCTGGGTGGCGCTGTCGCTGCTGATCGTGGCGCTGGCGGGGCTGGCCTTCTTCTCCGGCGCGCCGACCGGGCTGGTGATGGCGACCACGCTTTGGGGCCACAGCCATAGCTGGCCGCTCGCGGCTCTGCCCCTGTTCATCCTGATGGGAGAAATCCTGCTGCGCTCACGGCTGTCCGAAGATATGTTCTCCGGCCTCGCCCCGTGGCTTGGGCGCGCGCCGGGCCGCTTGCTGCATGTGAACGTGCTGGGCTGCGCGATCTTCGCCGCCGTTTCGGGCTCGTCGGCGGCGACGGCAGCCACGATCGGGCGGATGTCGGTGCCCGAACTCACCCGCCGCGGCTATCCCGAAAGCCTGATCCTCGGCACGCTGGCGGGCTCGGCCACGCTTGGCTTTCTGATCCCGCCTTCGGTGATCCTGATCGTCTATGGCGTCGCGACCGAGCAATCCATCGCGCGCCTCTTCATCGCAGGCATTCTGCCGGGGCTGATGCTGGTGAGCCTGTTCGGCGGCTATGTCGCGCTACGCGCCTGGATGAACCCTGCGTCGATCCCGCGCGAAGACATCACCCTGAACCTGCGCGAGAAGCTGCGCGCGTCGCGTCGCCTGATCCCGATCGTGATCCTGATCGGCGGCGTGATCGGCTCGATCTATACCGGCGTCGCCTCGCCCACCGATGCTGCTGCCGTGGGCGTGGTCTTCTCGGTGATCCTTGCGATGGCGACGGGCAGCTTCCGTTGGCGCGACTTCAAGGAGGCGCTGTTCTCGGCCACCCGCACCAGCGCAATGATCGCCTTCATCCTGCTGGCGGCCTCGGTGCTGTCGGTCTCGATGGGCTTCACCGGCATCCCGCGCAACCTTGCGGCGTGGATCGGCACGTTCGGGCTGTCGCCCACGGCCCTGCTGGCGGTGCTGACGGTGTTCTTCATCCTGCTGGGCTGTTTCCTCGACGGGATCTCGGTCGTGGTGCTCACCACCTCGATCATCCTGCCGATGGTGGAAACCGCCGGGATCGACCCGCTCTGGTTCGGCATCTACCTCGTGCTGGTCGTCGAGATGAGCCAGATCACCCCGCCCGTGGGCTTCAACCTCTTCGTGATACAGGGCCTGACAGGCTACAACATCCTCAAGGTCGCCCGCGCGGCGCTGCCCTTCTTCGGGCTGCTGTTGCTGGCGGTCCTGCTGATTACGCTGGTCCCGGGGATCGTGACCTACCTGCCCTCACTGATGGGCAACTGAGCCAACGACCCGCGCGGCCTCAGAGCGAAGAGGCCGCGCGGCTCGCCTGATCGTAATAGCCCGACAGTACGCGCAGGGCCGAGGCGATCTCACGCAAGTCTTCCCCAGCCATGCCGCCTTTCTGGATCGGCTCGAGCAGGCATTCCTCGCGTACTTTGCGATAGCGTTCGCACAGTTCGCGCCCGCTTTCCGAGGTGCGGTAGAACACTTCCTTGCCGCGCTTCTCGGAATCCAGCAGCCCCAGCTTCAACAGCTTGCGCAGCGCATAATTGACCGTATGCGTGTCCTCGATATTGAGCAGGAACGTGATGTCGTTGAGCCGCTTTTCGCGGTCGCGGTGATTGGTGTTGTGCAGCACGAGGATTTCGAGCGGCGACAGCTCCATCCCCGAGGCCGCCATGCAGCGCTGCATCCATCGCGCGAAGGAGTTGTAGGCGATGATCATCCCATATTCGAATTCCGAGGCTTCCCAGCCCGGCCCTTCGGCCAGATGGCGGGACGAGACGATGCGGCGTTCTCCTGCGGGCATGAGCGGCACTCTCCTTTCGTGCGTTTACGCCCTCACCTTATAGACATTTCGCTGACATTCTATCCTTGAGAGAAATTCGGCGCGCGCTTTTGCAGGTTCGCCATCACCATTTCCATCTGCGCGGGGCCACCGATGATCTCCGCCTGCAACTCGGCCTCCAGTGCCAGCCCATCGCCGGGCGGCATCGTCCATGCCTGCTCCACCAGCGCCTTGCTCGCCGCCAGCGCCTCAGGGGAGCGCAGGGTGAATTCGGCGGCCATGTCGCGCGCCGCTTGCAGCGGGGCCTCGGCCACGCGCGTGATCAGCCCAAGCCTCTGCGCCTCCTCGGCCTCCAGCACCCGACCGGTCATCATCAGCTCTTTCGCGACGTCGGCGCGGGTCAGTTTCGGCAGGCTCTGCGAGATGCCCATATCGGGGATCAGCCCCCATTTCGCCTCCATGATCGACAGCCGCGCATCGGGCGCAGCGATCCGGAAATCCGCGCCAAGAGCCAGCTGCATCCCAGCCCCGAAGGCCACGCCCTCGATCGCGGCGATCACCGGCACGGGCAGCTGCGCCCATCGCGTCACCGGGCGCTGGAAACGGTTCGCGCCCTGCGCATCGCGCTCGGCCATCTGCGTCTTTACGCCCGCCAGATCGGCCGCGAAGCTTTGCATCACGGTCAGGTCGAGCCCGGCCGAGAAACAGCCGCCTGCGCCGCTCAGGATCACCGCGCGCAGGCCTTTTTTCTGCGACAGGTTCTGTGCCGCGTCAGCCAGCGCGTCGAACATCTCCAAGGTCCAGGCGTTCTTCTTTTCGGGGCGATTGAGGGTCACCTCCGCCACGCCTTGCGCGCTTACCGAAATCTGCACCGGGTCGGCCATGTCCATCCTCCTCGCTTGGCTTTGCGCACTATGCAGACCCGCCGCCCCCTCGCAAAGCGGAACGCGGGGTCATAAGTCAGGGATCAACTGCCGCGCGGCGTTGGACAGCTCTGCGCGGCGCGCTAGCTCTGCCCCGACGGAGGTTCCCCATGCAGCAATTCTCACTTCTCGATCTGTCGCCCGTGCCCGAAGGCAAGACCGCAGCCGATGCGCTCGCGGGAACGGCCGATCTGGCCCGGATGGCCGAAGACGCGGGCTATCACCGCTTCTGGCTGGCCGAACATCACAACATGCCCGGCATCGCGAGTGCCGCGACCTCGGTTCTCATCGGCCATGTCGCCTCGGTGACCAAGACGATGCGCGTCGGCGCGGGCGGTATCATGCTGCCCAACCACGCGCCGCTCGTGATCGCCGAACAGTTCGGCACGCTCGCCACGCTCTATCCCGACCGGATCGACCTCGGTCTAGGCCGCGCGCCCGGCACCGATGGCGGCACCGCCCGCGCCCTGCGCCGCAACATGTCGCCCGAGGACACGTTCCCCGCGGACGTACAGGAGCTGCTCGCCTATTTCAGCGACGAGGCAGAGAATTTCCGGGTGCGCGCCATTCCGGGCGCAGGCACCCACGTCCCGATCTGGATCCTCGGCTCGAGCCTCTACGGCGCGCAGCTTGCCGCGTATCTCGGCCTGCCCTATGCCTTCGCGTCGCATTTCGCGCCCGACATGCTGGGCGATGCGCTCGACATCTACCGCCGGAGCTTCCGCCCGTCGGCCCATCTCGACAAGCCTTACGCGATGATGGCCGCCGGGGTCTTCGCCGCCGACACGGATGAGGAGGCGCAATATCTGCGCTCGTCTCAGGTGCTGGCCTTCGCGCGGCTGCGCTCGGGCATGCCAGGCAAGCTGCCGCACCCGACCGACGATCTCTCGGAAGTGCCGCCGCAGATGATGGTTCAGGTGCAGCGCGCGCTGTCCTGCTCGGCCACGGGTTCCAAGGACAAGGTGCGCGATGATCTGGCGCGCCTGATCGCGCAATACGAGCCCGACGAGCTGATGGTGACCGGGATGATCCACGACGCGGATGCGCGTCAGAAGTCCTTCAAGATCGCCGCCGAAGTCCTGAGCGAGTTTCGCGAGCAACCCGCGGCGGCCTGAGGCACGGCGCGACACTCAGACATACAAAGAGGCGGGCCCGAAAGCCCGCCTCTTTTCGTTTCAATCCGTTTCGCTTCAGTGCCCGGTGATCGCCGGGAAGGCCACCAGCAGCCCCACCGCGAAGATCTGGATCGCGATGAAGGGCAGCAGCGAGCGGAAGATCTCGCCCAGAGAGATGTCCTTCGGTGCGACCGATTTCAGGTAGAACGCGGCTGGCCCGAAGGGCGGCGACAGGAAGCTCACCTGCATGTTCATCGCGAAGACCACGCCGAACCAGACCGGATCGTAGCCGAGGTCTTTCACGATCGGCACGAAGATCGGCATCGTCAGAAGCGCGATCCCCACCCAATCGAGGAACATGCCGAGGAAGAACAGGATCGCCATCATCGTCAGGATCACGATGATCGGGGTGTCCGAGACGCCTTTCAGCAGCGACGAGACAAAGTCGATCCCGCCCATCAGGTTGAACACGCCGACCAGAGCCGAGGCGCCGATACCGATCCAGACGATCATCCCGCAGGTCGCGAGCGTCTGCAGCGCCGCCCCTTTGAGCATCGAGAGCGTCAGCTCGCCCCGGATGATGGTAGAGAGCATCACGCCCGCCACACCGAGCGCCGAAGCCTCGGTCACCGAGGCGATCCCGCCATAGATCGAGCCCAGCACGAAACCGATCACCAGAACCGGCAGGACGAGCCCCTTCAGCAGCTTGATCTTCTCGGACCACGGGCGGTCGTCAGGCTCCGGCATGGGCGCCAGATCGGGGTTAAGCTTCACGCGGATGATCACGAAGATCACGTAGAAAGCCGCGAGCATGAAGCCCGGGATGAAGGCCGAGGTGAAGAGGTCACCGATGGAGACGTTTGCGGTCAGGCCGTAGATGATCAGAACGATCGACGGTGGCACCATCGTACCGAGCGAGCCGCCCGCGCAGATCACGCCGATGGCGAGCTTGCGGTCGTAGCCCTGACGGATCATCTGCGGCAGGGCCAGAAGGCCCAGCAACACGATCTCGCCGCCGATGATGCCCGACATTGCCGCGAGGATGACCGAGACGAAGATCGTCTGCACCGCGACTGCGCCGCGCATCCGGCCGCCGACGAGCTTCATCGCCTCGAACAGATCGCGCGCGATGCCGGATCTGTCCAGAAGCGCCGCCATCATCACGAACATCGGCACCGAGACGAAGACGAAACTCGAGACGAAGGAATAGACGCGGCTGGTGATCAGCGGCACCGCCATCGGCCCGAACCAGCCAAGCGCGAAGATCAGCGCGACCAGCAGCGTCACGAAAGCCAGCGGCATGCCGGTCAGCAGCAGACCGATCAGCAGCGCGAAAAGAAGAACCGTGCCGTAGCCGATGCCCAGCGCAGAGAGGTCGAAACTCAGAAGATGTTCGATCATTTACCCGCCTCCGATGCGAAGGCGCCGCGCAGGTAGTTCACCGCCATGATGATGAATTGCACAACCATGAGGCAGAGCACCACGAGAAGGAAAATCTTGAGATAGGCCGGGAATGGAGGATCCCAGGCGCTGCCCGAGGTTTCGAAATGGACATCGCCACCGGGGCGGAAGGTCGCCTTCATCACCATGCCGTAGGCGGCCCAGGCGAAGAAGCCGGCCGCGAAGAGGCAGATCAGCGAGATGATCGCGTCGAGGATGCGCTTCGCCCGGCCGGTGACCTTGTCGTAGATCAGCACGACGCGGATATGGCTGTTGCGCACGACGCAGTAGAGCCCGCCATAGACGAAGGCCATCGCGCAGAGGAAGATCGTCGTCTCATGCGCCCAGATCGTCGGGCTGTCGAAGCCGTAGCGCAGCACGACCTCGTTCAGAAGGATCAGCGCGGAGGCGATGATGCCGAGCGCGAAGACGATGCCCACCGCGTTGATCGCGCGGCCGAGGATGCCCGCCTCGGGGATGGTCGCCGCCTCGTCCTCGGTCTGCACCGGTTCCGGCGTGTGCGGATCATGTGCGGGGTGATCCACCCCGTTATTCTCGGGTTGTGACATTGCAAAAACCGCTGCTGTCAGGAAACTGGAAAAGATGCGGGGCCGCGATCGCAGCCCCGCACCGATAGGATATCAGATCAGAGAAGGTTGTTCTTCTTCAGGTAGTCGGTCAGGACGTCATAGACGTGCTGCGCCTTGTCCGACTTCTTGGCAACCTTTTCCCACTGGGTAATCGCGATGCGGCGGAACTTGGCGCGCTCTTCATCCGACCAGTCGTGGATGTGGATCTTGCCGCCTTCTTCAGCCTTGGCCACGGCCTTCTTGTCGGCCTCTGCGAGGTCGCTGACTTCCTTGTCCGCGAATTGCTTCACCGACTCTTCGAAGGCTTTCTGCAGCTCGGGCGAGAGCGACTCCCATTCCTTCTTGTTCATCGCGACGCCCACGAGCGGCATCGAGTGGAAGCCCGGATAGACCGGGTTCGGCGCGATGTCGTTGAGGCCCTGCGCCTGGTTGGTCGAGAACACGGTGTAGTCAGCCGCGTCGATCACGCCCTTGTCGAGCGCGGTGTAGACTTCCGAGCCCGGCAGGTTCACCGGAGCCGCACCCGCCGCAGCAAAGACGTCCTGCACGAGACCTTCCGGCGCGCGCATCTTCAGACCCTTCAGGTCCGCCACGCCGTCGAGCGGCACTTTCGAGACGAGCGACTCGAGGCCCGTCGTGGTCGAGCCGACGTAGTGCAGGCCATAGGGCTGGAACAGGTCGTTCGCGAGTTGCTGTCCACCGCCATTGTTCATGAAGTCGAGAAGCTGATCGGTGCTCGACCATGCGCCGACCGGGTTACCCAGCAGCGAGAAGGCCGGGTCTTTCCCCGCGAAATAGGAGATGTCGGTCACGATGCCGTCGATGATGCCGGCACCGGTGGCGTCGAGCGTCTCGTTATGCTCGACGACGGAGCCAACGGGCATCATCTCGACCTGAATCTGGTTGTCGGTGCGCTCCGCGAGGTCCTTCGCCCAGTTCTGCTGCAGTTCGAAGTTCGGGTTACCCGCCGGGTCCGAGCTCTGGAACTTGTACTTGTGGGTTTCGGCATTCGCAGCGCTGGCCAGCGCCACGACGGCGACGCTCGCGAGGGCGATTTTACGGATCGGTTTCGTCATGGTGTCCTCCCTTAAAAGACGAAATCAAACTTGAGGAGCCGTGAGGCCCCAGGCGTTCAATATCTGCGCACAAAGCGCCTCTGGCGCTTCGCGGATATCGCAGCTCAGCGGGGCCTCGTCGGGCCCCGGCATTTCCAGATCGGCCAGCTGACTGTCGAGCAGCGCGATCGGCATATAGTGGTTTTCCCGCGCGGCCATCCGCTCGGCGATCAGGTCGCGCGGCCCGGTGAGATGCGCGAGATGCATCACGCCGAGACTCTGGCGCAGGCGGTCCCGGTACGAGTGCTTGAGCGCCGAACAGGCGAAAACGACCGTCCTGCCGTCGCGCCCCGCCTCGATCACGCCCTTCGCCACGAGGTCGAGCCAGTCCCAGCGCATCTCGTCGTTGAGCGGCAGACCGGCGGCCATATGCGCAACATTCTCGGGCGGATGGAAATCGTCAGCATCGAGGAACACGCCGTCCACCGCTTGCGCCACGCGCTGCGCCACCGTCGTCTTGCCGGTGCCGCAAACGCCCATCACAAGGACCGGTGTCGCGTTTGCGCTGCTGCTGTTTACCATCTTGCCTTACCGGGTTCGCAGGTGTTTCTTGGACACAGAGGCGTAATGTAAGCGGTTACATTCGTCAATCGCCCTTTTAAAAAAGGGGTGCGATCATGGGGAGGGGCAATGAATAAAAACAATGTAAACAAATCAGTTACGATGCGCGACGTCGCCGATCATGTCGGTGTAAGCGTTGCCACTGTTTCGCGCACCCTGCGCAATCCCGAGGTCGTCTCGCCGGCGGTGCGGGACAAAATCGCCGCCGCAATCGAATCGCTCGGCTACCTGCCGGACCCTGCGGCCCGCGCCCTCGCGTCGACACGGTCGGACATTATCGGGGTGATCCTGCCCTCGGTGTCGAACAACGTCTTCGCCGATGTGATGGACGGGATCTACTCGGCGGTCGAGGGCACGCATCATTCGGTCCAGCTCGGCTATTCGCGCTACGCGCCGCTGTCGGAAGAGAACCTGATCCGCGTCTTCCTGCGCCAGCGCCCCGCCGGGCTGATCGTGGCCGGGGTTGACCAGACCGAGGCCGCGCAGGCGTTGTTGCGCGAGGCGGGCTGTCCGGTGGTGCAGATCATGGAGACCGGCAGCAACCCCTATGACCGGATGATCGGGTTCTCGCATTACGATGCCGCCCGCGCCGCCACCGCGCATCTGATCGCGCAGGGCTATCGCCGCCCCGGTTTCTTGGGCGCGCGGATGGATCCGCGCACGCAGCGCCGTCTGCACGGGTTCCGTGACGAGCTGCGTGCGCATGGCATCGAAGAAGGGAAACGCATCCAGACGACCACCCGCCCCTCCTCTGTGACGCTGGGCAGCCATCTCCTCGCGCAACTAATGGATCTCGCCCCCGAGACCGACGCGATCTTCTGCATCAATGACGACCTCGCTCTTGGTGCGATGTTCGAAGCGCAGCGCCGCAACCTGCGCATTCCCGACGATCTGGGCATCTGCGGGTTCAACGACATGGAGATGATGGCCGCCGCGGAGCCCTCGATTTCCTCGGTGCGCACCTTCCGCCGCGAAATGGGCGAAGGCGCGGTGCAATTGATCCTCGATGCGCTGTCGGGGAGTGCGGCGCAGGAAAAGGTCGTCGACCTCGGCTTTCAGATCATCCAGCGTCGATCCACACGCGGGCACTGAGCGGGCTGATGGCGCTGACCGCCTCGACCCCTGATTAAGGAATGCTCTGGAGTTCGGTCGTTCTCCTCGCCCTCGTGGCGGTTGCGGCCTATCTCGGAATTGAGCGGGTCGAGCGCGTGGTGCTGCGCCGCTACGGGGCCGAGCAACGCGCCAGATAAGATCGGGAGAGACATGACATGACGCCAGCCGTTTTCGCCATTCCGGGGGATATCACGCAACTGACCGGCGGGTTCATCTACGAGCGCAAGCTGCTCGAGGCGCTGCGGGCCGAGGGTCGCCGCGTGGAGCATCTGGAACTGCCGCCCGGCTTCCCCGATGCGACGCCCGAGGAGACCAAGACCGCGCGCCGCCAACTGACCGCCGTTCCCGCGGAGGTGCCGGTGATCCTCGACGGGCTGGTCTTCGGGTCTATCGACCCGGAGGTGCTCGACGCGATGTCCGCGCCCGTGGTGGCGATGCTGCACCATCCGCTTGGGCTCGAGACCGGGTTGACCGAGGACCGCGCGCGTCATCTCCTGACACGTGAGGCGGAGAACCTGCGCCGCGCCGCCCATGTCGTCGTGCCCAGCCCGCATACCAGCGCCATCCTACAAAAGGAGTTCGGCGTCGCCCCGGAGCGGATTTCGATCGCGCTTCCGGGCTTCGACCGTCCGCCGGCGATGGAGAGCGCGAAACCCACGCCACCGCTGATCCTCGCGGTCGGGCTATTGGCGCCGCGCAAGGGGCATGACGTGCTGATCGACGCCTTGGCCGAGATTGCCGATCTGGACTGGCGCGCGCAGATCGTGGGCAGCGCGCAGGACCCGGAAGTCGCCGATGCGCTCGCGGCGCGGATCGCGCGGCTCGGGCTGAGCGAGCGGGTGCAGCTTGCCGGACGGATGGAGCGCGACGCTCTGAATGCAGCCTATCGCGAGGCTTCGATCTTCGCGCTTGCGACGCGCTACGAGGGCTACGGGATCGTCTTCGGCGAGGCGATGCTGCACGGGCTCCCCATCGTCACCTGCCGCACGGGCGCGGTGCCCGACACGGTGCCGCCCGATGCCGGGATTCTCGTGCCTGTGGACGCGCATCTCGACTTCGCCGAGGCACTGCGACAGCTTCTCCAAGACGCGGATCTTCGGGAGCGAATGGGCGCGGCTTCGGCGGTGGCGGGGACCGCCCTGCCGGATTGGCGCGACACAGCGGCGATCATGGGGTCGGTGCTGGACAGCCTCTGAGCTGCACCGAAAATCAGGCGATTTCGCCTCTTCCTTCCGGGCGCGCGAATTCACGGATCGCGCCTTCGGTTCCGACACGATTATTTGCCCTATGTGATTGATCCGAAAAGGAACGTGCGGCGTGCGGGGCCGTTTCATTTTCGTAATTTCAAAAGGAGGCATCTCATGAAATCCAAGACCCGCACCCTAACCGCTGGTATCGCCGCAACCTTGATGGGCACGATGGCGCTCGCTGCATCGCCCGCCAATGCGATGGACCACGCGAAAGGCGTCAAGCCGCGTCCGGATCTCGACAAGCACGTCGCTGCAGCACTGCAGCAATGCGCCAGCCTCCAGGAGACCTGCCAGCAAGTCGCGACCAATTCCGCAGCCGTTCTGGTCTTCCCCGAAGTGACCACGGTCGACCTCGGCATTGGCGGTTCGGGCGGCTCCGGCGCGCTGATCGAGAACGGTAAGGTTCAGGGCTATTACGACATCGGCAAGGCCTCGGTCGGCCTCCAGCTCGGCGCCAAGCAGGCAAGCCAAATCTACGTCTTCCCGACCAAGAAATCGGTCAGCGAAGTCGAAAACGGCGGCGAATGGCATGTCGGCGCGGGCGCGGGCATCACCGTCGTCAACGCCAATGCGACCGCGAATGTCGAGACCGGCAAGCCGCGCGTCTATGTCTTCGACAGCTCGGGCCTGAACGGCGGCGCGAAGGTCAGCACGCTGCGCATCTGGAAAGACGGCGACAACAGCTGATCGCAGGCGTCTTCCCCGTCTAGGGTAGGCCCGCGATGAGAATGGCCCCGGGGTTTGCTTCACCCCCGGGGCCTTTTGTTTGTCCGGCGAAGTCGCGCGCGGCTCAGGCCTGGCGCGCATCGCTGATCGCCTTGCGCAGCGTGTCGGCATCGACCGCGCCGGGATAGACGTCGCGCCCGACGATATAGGCGGGCGTGCCACGCAGCCCGATCGCCACCGCCTGCGCATCATTGCGCGAGAGCAGCGCGTCGATCTCCTTGCGGTTGGCCTTGTAGCCCGCCATCGCCTTCTCCGGATCGACACCGGCCTCGGAGAGCGTCTTCTCGATCAGGTCGTTCGACAGCTTTCCTTGCGTCGCCATCAGCGCCTCGAGGCCCGCTTCGTATTTGCCCATGCTCTGCGCGCCCAGCACGAGCTGCGAGGCGTAGACCGAAGGCGCACCGAAGATCGGCCAATCCTTCATCACGACGCGCAGATTGCCGTCTTCCTTCGTCACCTTCTCGACCACCGGGTGGTTCGATTTGCAGTAGGGACACTGGTAGTCGAAATACTCGACCAGAGTGATGTCGCCATCCGGGTTGCCAAGCGCGGGCGCTTTGGGGTCGTGGAACACGGCTTCGGGCGAAATGTCGGCCTGCGCGAGGCTCGCCGTCGGCAGGATCAGCGTGGAGCCCGCGGCGAAGCCTGCTAGGGTGAGGAAATTCCGGCGATCGATCATGTATCGTCTCCTGTGGTTTGGGGGAAATCTTTGGGCGTGTAGGGAACGGGCGGCAGCGGCTGGCCCGGCGGCACCGTGCCCTTGCCGCTTTGCGCACGGGTCAGCACCACGACATCGGTGCCGGAACGGACGCGATCGGCGAGGTCGATGATGTCCTGATTGAACAGCCGGATGCAGCCTGCCGAGGTCGCCTTGCCGATGGAACTGTCATCCATCGTTCCATGAATGCGGTAGAACGTATCCTTGTTCCCGCGGTGAATGTAGAGCGCCCGCGCACCCAAGGGATTGTCCAACCCGCCGTCGAGCCCATTCTTGACCGGCCCGTAAAGCTCGGGGTCTTCCTTGATCATGCTTTGCGTCGGCGTCCAGCTCGGCCAGTCGCGCTGATAGGGGATATGCCCCTCCCCGGAAAAGCCGCGCCCGTCCTCGCCCACGGCGACCGTGTAGCGCAGTGCGCGGTTGTTCTTCTGCACGAGGTAGAGCTTGCGCGCCCAAGGGTCGACGACGATCGTGCCCGGCGGCTCGTCGGTCCAGTAATCGACTTCCTGACGGGCTTTCTCTTCGCTGAGAAGTTTCGGATCCACCGCCGGGATCGTGCGCCCGTCATCCTCCATCGCGCCGTAGATCGCCTTCACGCGCGCACTGAGCTGCGGCGCTTGCGGCGCGGGTTGCGGGGCCGGGCTGGGAGGCTCGGGCGCGCAGGCCGCGAGGGCGATCAGCGCGAGAGGGGCGAAGCGGATAAGGGTCATTGAGCGATCTCCGAAAGCGAGGTCGTGAGTTTCGGCGCGGTCACATCCCCGATCAGCCGGGTGCCCTGCGCCTCCGAATGGTCGGGGCTGAGGAAGATCAGCGTCGGCGGGCCGATCACGCCCAACTGCTTGAGAAGCGCCTGCTGCGGCGCGCCGGTCTTGGTCACATCGACCGCGATGGGCGTGACGTGGCGCAGCGCCGCCTGCACCTGCGGGTCGGGGATCACCTCGCGCGCGATGGTGGCGCATTCGGTGCACCATTCGGCCGTGGTGATCAGCATCACCGGCTCGTCCTTCGCGGCGTTCAGCGCAGCATCGAGCGCCTCGGGCGTCTCGACATGGGTGAAGTCATCCTCCGTCAGCACCTCCGACGTGGCGGCCATGACTGTCTGGCCTGCGGTGAAGGGTGCAAGCGGCCGCAGAGGATCGGCGGCGCCGCTCGCCGCGCCGATACCTTCGAGCGCACCGGCCAGCAGCGCCGCGACACCCAGTGCGCCGCCCACGCGGCGCAGGCCCGAGCTTTCCGGTCCGAACCGGTCGCGACCACCGAGGGCCACGCCCGCGCCGATCAGCAGCAGCGCCCAGAGCGCGAGGATCGCGGGCCCCGCGACGACGCGGCTCAAGAGCCAGATCGCCACGCCAAGGAAGACGAAGCCAAAGGCGCGGTTCACGCCGACCATCCATTCGCCCATGCGCGGCAGAATCGCCGAGCCGAAAAGCCCCACGGCCATCAGCAACACGCCCTGCCCCAGCCCCAGCGCGAACAGCGCCGAGGCCCCGAGTCCCGCATCGCCCGTCTGCGCGATATAGAGGAAGGCCCCTGCCAGCGGGGCTGTCACGCAAGGCCCGACGATCAGCGTCGAGGTGAAGCCGAGGATTGCCGCCCCCGCGAGCGTACCGCGCGGCCCCTGCACGGAGCTGACCCTGTTGGTCAGCGCCTGCGGCAGGCGCAGTTCGAACAGGCCGAAAGAGGACAGCGCGAGGACGGCGAACAGCAGCGCCAGCGCGATCACCGTCGCAGGCGCCTGCATCAGGAATTGCAGGTTCTGCCCAGACCATGCCGCCACAATGCCGAGAAGCCCGAAGGCCACCGCCATCGCCAGCACATAGGTCCCGGTCAGCGCCAACCCGCGCGCGGGTGTCAGGTCCTTGCCTTGCGCGCCGAGCATCCCGGCCACGATCGGCACCATCGGCAGCACGCAAGGGGTGAAAGCCAGAAGCAGACCGAAGCCGAAGAAGGACGCCACCACCAGCGCCCAGCCGCCTTTCGCCGCGATCCCCGCGACGAGGCCATCATCGAAAGTGAGGTTCAGGCTGTTTCCGCTCCCTTCGGAGGCGGATGCGGGAGGCGTGGGAGTATCAGCCTCGGAACGCGCAGTTGGCGCGGAGGACGCGTCGCTCTGCGCATAATCCGGCACTCCGGCGGCTTGGTTCGATTGCGCCGCGCCGGATGCCGAGGCAGTCGCAGCCCCGCCCGGCGGCACGATCTCGCGGCTTTGCGGCGGGTAGCAGAGACCCTTTTCCTCGCAGCCCTGCCAGTGCAGCGTGAACGGGCCGGTGATGTCGCTCACCACGGCCTCGGTGTGATCGTGCCAGACCTCGACCGTGCCGAAATTCGGATCGTCCTTCATCTCGCCCGGCTGCGTCTCGATCACCGGCGCGTCGTCCTCGGCGCTGACCGTCAGATGCTCGCGATAGAGGTAATAGCCCGGCGCGATATCGAAGGAGACCGCGAGCGTCCCGTCATCCTGCCACGCGGTCTCGACCTGAAACGCCTCTTCAGGCGACAGCGGACCGCTGCCCCCCTTGGGCTTCAGAAGATCGAAGCTCTGCGCCGCAGCGAGGCCGGGCAGTAGCAGCGAAATCAGAAACACGCCCCAGAGGGCGCGCAGCGATAGACGGGAAAGAGCCTTTGCGTTCATGTTGGCCGGATCGCGGGCGAAGCTTAAGTCAGTCTTAAGATTCGTGCGGTGTATCCGCCGCGAAGGAGAAAAGATGCGCATACTCGTCGTCGAAGATGACAGCATATTGGCGGACGGCCTGCGGGTCGGGCTCGGCATGGCCGGGTTCACCGCCGATGTCGTGTCCTGCCTTGAGGACGCCCGCGCGGCACTGGCCGGGGCGGAGTATCGCGCGCTCGTGCTGGACCTGATGCTGCCCGATGGCTCCGGGCTCGAACTGCTGCGCGAATTGCGCGCGGGCCGCGCCGGGCTGCCGGTGTTGCTGCTGACCGCGCGCGATCAGGTCGAGGACCGGGTTGCGGGGTTGGATGCAGGCGCGGACGATTACCTCGGCAAGCCCTTCGATCTGGACGAGTTGGCCGCCCGGCTGCGCGCCCTTTCACGTCGGTCGGACGGACGGGCGGCGGCGCAGATTTCCCATGCCGGGCTGGAGCTCGACCCCGGCACCCGCAGCGCGGCCTTCAACGGCCAGCCGCTGAAACTCTCGCGCCGCGAATTCGCCGTGTTGCAGGCGCTGGCCGAACGCCCCGGACGGGTGCTCGCGAAATCGGACCTCGAAGACCGGCTTTACGGCTGGGATGAGGAAGTCGAGAGCAACGCCGTCGAAGTCCATATCCACCATCTGCGCGCCAAGCTCGGGCGCGACTTCATCGAAACCCTGCGCGGCATCGGCTACCGGCTGCGCCCAGAGGAGACCTCGCCATCTCGCTCCGCCTCCGCCTCTTCCTGATCCTCACCGGCGCGACGCTGGCCGTCTGGCTGTCCGCCGTATTCTGGATCGAGAATTCCACCCGCGCCGAGGTGACGCGGGTGCTCGACGCACGTCTGGTGGAGGCGGCGCGCATGGTCTCGTCGCTGGTCTCGAAGAACCAGATCTCGCTGAATCGGGACGGTCCCGCACAGATCACACTGTCGCATAACGAGAGTTACGAGCATCAGCAATTCTGCCAGATCTGGTCTTTCACCCAAGGGCTCGTCGGACGCTCGAACGGGGCGCCGAGCGCGCAGCTGGTGCCCGCCGATGCGACCGGCTTCCGCGATGTGACACGCGACGGCAAGGACCTGCGGGTCTACACGATCATCGATCCCGATCTGGGCGGGCAGGTCACGGTGGGCGACAGTCTCGCGATGCGCAACCGGCTTGTGCGCGATGTGATAGAAGGGTTCCTCTGGCCCGCGCTGGTGATCCTGCCGGTGATGTGGGGGCTGATCTGGTTTGCGATCTCGCGCGGTCTGGCGCCGCTCGACCGCTTCGCCCACGATCTGGACGCGCGGCCGAGCGAGGATCTACGCGCCCTGCCCGGCACTGCGCGACAGCCCCGCGAGATCCGACCGCTCGCCGGTGCGCTCGACGACCTTCTGGCGCGTCTGGCGGCCGCGCGCGGGCGCGAGCGGGAATTCATCGCCTATGCCGCGCATGAGATGAAAACGCCGCTCGCCGGGCTGAAGACGCAAGCGCACATCGCGCGCCACGCGCCCGATACCGACACGCGCGAACACGCCCTCGCCGCGATCTCGACCTCGGTGGACCGGACCGATCGGATGGTGCGCCAACTTCTCGATCTGGCGCAGGTGGACAGTCGCGAGGCGCGCGCCACTTCGGTGGAGCTGAACGGGCTTCTGCGGCAGGTGCTTGGCGATCTGGCGGGGCTGGCCACGCGGCGCGGCGTGACGCTGGAACTCGACAGCGCGCCGGACGCGCCGACGGTGGAAGGCGACCCGCTGCTTCTATCGCTCGCCCTGCGCAACCTGATCGAGAACGCCGTTCAGGCGAGCCCAGACGGGGCGGCGATCAAGGTCAGCGTGACCACCTCCGGCAATACGCTCCTTGTCGACATTCACGACCACGGACCGGGCCTGCCGCCCGAGATCGCGCAGCAGGCGGGGCAGAAATTCGTCAAGGGCAAGGGCGCGGATGCGAATGGCTCTGGCCTCGGCCTTTCGATCGCGCACGACGCGCTGACCCGTCTGGGCGGCACGCTCAGCTTCGAGATGCGCGCGGACGGGCATCATACGCGGGTCGATCTGCCTGCCGCGTGAGGTGCGGCGTCAGGCCCTGCGCCGCGTCCGCATCACAGCCCAACCGATCAGCGCCAGTACCAGAAGCACCGCCAAGGCGATCGCCGCCCAAGCCAACTGTGCGGCGTTCGCGATGATCCAGCTGACCTGCTGCTTGCCGCTCAGGATATTGGCGACGCTGCCTTGGGTCACCTCGCCGTCGACACCTCCGAAATTCGTGCGCACATAGCTCGCGACCGAGGCGATCTGCGCGTCGCTCATCGTGCGCTGAAATCCGGGCATGGCGACGTGGCGCGCGTCATTGGGCATGTTGATCCCATGCGCGATCACCTGCACGACATTCGCTGCATTCGCAGCGCGCACGTCAGAGATCTTGGACAACGCTGGCGCGGCGGTGCCCTGCCCGTTCATGCCGTGGCAGGTCGCACAGGCGCCCTGATAGAGCGTCGCCCCGTCTGTCGTGTCGTGGCCGACCACGGATTGCCAATCGCCGTTGGGCACCTCCAATGCGGCCAGATCGAGCGTCGCCTGACCGTCGGGTCCGCTGGCCTCGGGTTGCGTGTCGACCGGCTTCACCGCCTTCAGGTATTTCGCAATCGCCGTGAGGTCGTCGCTCGACAGCTTCGAGGTTGAGCGCGAGACCACGAGCCCCATCTCGCCGCCCGCGACGGCGTGCGCATTTCGGCCCTTGCTGAGATAGGCCACGATATCGACCTCGCTCCAGTCGCCCAGACCGCTCTTGTCCGACGGCGTGAGGTTGGGCGCATACCAACCGTTCAGCGTCCCCCCGGCGAGGTGTTTGCTGGTGTCCTCCTGCATCAGCGTCCCGCGCGGGCTGTGGCAGGAGGAGCAATGCTCCAGCGTCTCCACAAGATAGCGCCCGCGCTGAAGTTGATCGCCCGAGACATCCACCGCGCCGGGCGGATGGCCCTTGTCGAGGAACAGCGTGTTCCAGCCCATCATCGCCGGACGCACGAAAGGAAAGCCCAGATCGGTCTCGGGTACCTCGTTCTCGACGGGTTCGACCTGTTTGAAATAGGCCCAGAGCGCTTTCACATCGGCATCGGTCAGGCCGGTGTAATGGGTGTAAGGCATCGCCGGATAAAGCCACGTGTCGGACTTGCCGCGCCGCAGGGCGCCTTCGAATTCCGCCTCGGTCATGTCGCCAATCCCAGTCTTCTGGTCGGGCGTGATGTTAGGCGCATAGATCGCGCCGATCGGGCTTTCGATCTTCTCACCACCGGAGAAATTCTCCGCGTGACAGGAGGAGCAGTCCCCCGCGATGGCGAGGTATTTGCCGCGCTTCACGAGGTCGCCTGCCGAAGCATCGGAGCCGGATTGCGCGTTGGCTGCGAGCGGGGACATCGCAGCGAAGACGGAGGCCGCTAGGATCAGAACACGCATCTCAAAGCTCCTTCGCGATGGTCTGGCCCGCGCGGATCGCAAGCGCCATGCCGGTCAGCGTCGGGTTCACACCGCCCGCCGTGGGCATCACGCCGGTCGTCACAAGGAACAGGTTCTCGTGGTCGAAACAGCGCAGATCGGCGTCGCAGACCGCCTCTTCGGCCTTGCTGCCCATGACTGTCGTGCCCATCACGTGCTGCTGGCAAATAAACTTCTCGGGCGCGGAGACGCGGGTGCCACCAGTCGCCTGCAGAAAGCGCGCGTAATCCTCCATCAGCCGCGGCAGGTTCGCCTTGGTGTAATCCGAGAGCTTGTAGGTCAGTTTGATGCCGGGAAGCCCCACGGCGTCTTTCCAAGAGGAGTTCACTTCGATCCGGTTCGCGGGATCGGGAAGGTCTTCGGTCAGCGCCTCGGCGGTGAAGACGCGGGCCGAGTGGTCGCGAATTTTCGCGTCGAGCTCGGGGCCGAGCGTGCCATCCTTCAACAGCCCCTGCGCGATGCCTTCCTCGGGTGGCGCATTGAGCAGGTCGTAGCGCGTCGATGGCACCTTGTCCCGGTCGGGCAAAGCGCGGCGCTGCATGATCGCACCGTGAATATTCTGGCCGCGCCCGGTCCAATAGGGCTCGGGCGAGAGCCAAGTCATATCGATCGTCGGGTGGATCATCAGCCGCCGCCCGACCATGTCGGATCTGTTCGCGAGATCGTTCATCAACAAGAGCTTCGGCGTCTCATAGCCATGCGCCGCGATCACGAACATCTTTGCGGTCAGCCGCGTGCGGTCGCCTTCGGGGTTGATATAGGAGAGCGCCGTGATCTTGCCCTTGTCGCCGGTCTCGATCTTGTCGACGATGGCCTGCGTGCGAATTTCGACGCCCAGATCGCGGATCTTCTGAACCACGTGATAGCCCGAATGTTTCGCACCGATCGGGCAATTCCAGTTGCAGATATTGTTGCCGATACAGGCGGGCCGGTTGTCGTAGGGCTGCGACAGCCGTGACGAGGGCGCGATATCGACGCGGAAGCCCATCGACGCCACCTGCTGCTGCAACCGCTGGGTCGCATAGGGTTTCGCCTCGGGCGGCAGCGGATAGGGTTTCGAGCGCGGCGGATAGGTCTCGCCCTTGCCCAGACCGCTCTCGTCGAAGCCTTTCTGGCCGTTCACGCCGATCTCGTATTCGGCCTGCGTGTAGAAGGGCTCCAGATCGTCGTAGCTAATCGGCCAGTCCTCGGCGATCCCGTAGGTCGAGTGCATCGCCATGTCCTCGGGCAAGAGCCGCCACGTCGCCGCCGTCCAGTGCCGCGACGTACCGCCCAACACCCGCAGCGTGCCGGGAAACACCTCGAGCCCGCCGGTCAGATGCGGATCGACATAGCCCGGCGTGAAGCTGTTTGGCGCATAGGGCACATCGCCGAAGGGATCGTTGAAGTTGTTCTTGCGCGGCGAGTTGCGCCAGTTCTCGGTCACTTTCCAATCGGGGATGTCGGGGCCAGCCTCCAGCACGATCACCGAATGGCCTGCCTGTGCGATCTGCTGCGCGGCCAGACCGCCGAGCGAGCCCGATCCGACCACGATCACGTCTGCATCGAAATCAGCCATTACTGTGCCTCCTGCTGGGAGTCGGAATTGGATGCGGGGTTCGGCGAGCCACTGGCACCTCCGGAGCCGCCTCCGCTGTCCGAGCCTTGCGCTTTGCGGGCGGCGTCGACGCTGTCGGCCTCGCCCTTGGCATAGGTCAGCCATGCCGGATCGGGATCTTGCAGTTCGTAGCTGGATTTGGGCTGGTACTCCCAGCTCGTGGCCTCCTTGGGGAGGTCCGAGGCATCGACCCCGTCGGGCACCGCTTCCCACCAGCCGGCACCGCCGGAGGGGTAAGTCTGCAGGGGCACGATGTCGCTGACTTTGGTCAGCGCCTGCGCCTCGAGGAAGGTCGCGAATTCGGCGTCGTCTTTCAAAATGCGTGCCGAGGGGGAGCCGGTGAATCCGAGATACCACGGCTTCGCGATGCTCAGCGCGAGGGTGGTCTGGTCGTCACTGAGGCTTTCAATTGCGGCGGCGCGGTCCTTGCCGTCGAACGCTTTAGCGAGCCCGTCCAGCTTGCCGGCAAAGCCTGCATCGTCCTCGCTCAGCAGCTTTTCGATCCGCGCGGCGGTTTCTTTCGAGAGGCTGTCATTGCCGCAGATCGCGCGGCTCACGGAAAGAAAGGCATCGCTGGGCGTGGCGCTATCGGCGGCGCGGGCGAAACCGGGTGTCAAACTTGCAAGTGGCACGGTGCTTGCCAGGGCGATCAGGAAATGTCTGCGGTCGAGGCTCATGGCATCCTCCTCCCGGGGCTAAAAACGGAGCGTAAGCAACAGCCATGCGCAGTGACCCTCAATCCCCGCGCAATCGCGCGGAAGGAGCGGTCGGATCGTGGCTGCCTTCGTCATAATCGTGATGCTTTCACGCATTCGGGGTGGCGTAGGGTGACGGTAGGGCCGCTGTCGGGGCCAGCAACCGCCCGCTGGCGCACGTTATCGTCACGGAACAAATGCCGCGGGCTGCGCGTTTGCTCGGCCGTCTCGTCCGCCTTAGGAACGACCTGGATGCCCGACGCGGAACGTGGTCACCGGGATGTGCACGCCACGCCCGGAACCCCGCGAAGGCACGTCGCATTCGGCCAGCAACACCCTCACGAACAGGAGCAGAGCATGGCAAAGATCGCATTTCTAGGCATGGGCGCGATGGGCTCGCGGATGGCGCGGACCCTTCTGGATGCGGGCCACGATCTGATCGTCTGGAACCGGACGCCGGAGCGCTGCGCGCCACTCGTCGAGGCCGGGGCCACTCAGGCCGACACCCCGCGCGACGCCGCAGCACAGGCCGAATTCACGATCTCGATGCTGCGCGATACCGAGGTCTCGCGCGAGGTCTGGTGCAACCCGGAAACCGGCGCTTTCGCCGGGCTTCCCGAAGATGCCATCGCGATCGAAAGCTCAACTATCACGCCAGAGGGGGCCGCAGAGCTTGGCAGCTACGCCACCGCGCAGCAGCGGCGTTTTGTCGAAGCGCCGGTTTCCGGCACGCTGCCGCAGGCGGAGAACGGTGTGCTGGTCTATTTCCTCGGCGGCGAGGCCGAGACCGCAGGCCGTGTGCATGACGTGCTGGACCCGCTGGCCAAGGCGCAGCACCATGTCGGCACCTGGGGCATGGGCGCGCGGATGAAGCTCGCCACGAATGCGATGCTGGGCGTTCAGGTCGCCGCCTGGGCGGAGATCATTCCGATGCTGGAGCGCGGCGGCATGGATGTCGATCTTGCGCTGGAGGCGTTGTCCTCCACCCCGATCTGGACGCCGAACGCGCCCTATATCACCGGCACGATGCAGCGCTCGGATTTCACGCCGCAATTCCCGGTCGATCTGATCTCGAAGGACTTCCGCTATGCCATCGCCGAGGGCGGGGACGCACGGATGCCGATGACCGAGGCCGCGAAACGCCTCTTTGCGCGGGCCAGCGAGGCCGGTCATGGCGCAGAGAACATGACCGGCGTCGTGCTGGTGAACCGCGACTGAGGCGCCCTCAGCCTGCCGATTGCGGGATCAGGATGCGGTCGAAGAAATCCGCGACCGTATCCACCGCATCGAGCGGCAAGACCTGCGCGACATATTGATCGGGCCGCAGCACCAGCAAGGCGCCCTGCGCCCGGTCGATGCCGCGCAGGTCGAAGATGTCGGGACCGGGGACGGCGGGGCAGAAGGCTTTCTCGTAATCGACCAGCCCGTAACGCCCCTTCTCGGCACGCAGGAGCGCGGGCAGCGCCTCGATGCGCATCTCGCGATGGGGCGCCTGGAAGACCGCGCGCAGGTCGATGACGCTGTCGATATCCGCGCCCTCGGGCGTGAAGCGGTGAATGAGCCCCTCCGGCCCATCTAGCCGGTCGCAGAGCTGCGCGATCGCCCCGCCCGCCTCGCCGGTGTCACCCGTCGGCGCAAACGCCAGAAGCCGCCAGCGCCCGTCCGCCTTGAACGCATGGCCCAGCTGCACCGGCTTCGCATCCGCCAAACGCACCACCGGAGCGGAGTGGAAGCGCTTGCCCACGACCTGACCGGCGGCCAGCGCCTGATGCGCGGCGTCGCCGATCAGGAGCCCCGGCGCGTATTGCGTCTCGACCCCGGCGGTATAGCGCCCGTGTTTCTGGAAATAGGCCTGAAACTGCGCCTCTTCTTCCTTGGTCTGCGGCTTCGCGCTGAACAGCCGCGCCATGTCGCGGTCGAAATCGATCAGTTCCTGCGCCTTGGCCTGACGTTCCTCGGAATAGCTCTGCAGCAATTCGGGCCGCGCCTGTCCGCGCAGCACGGCAGCCAGTTTCCAGCCGAGGTTGAACGTGTCGGCCATCGAGACGTTCATCCCCTGCCCGGCCTTCGGGCTATGGGTGTGGCAAGCATCGCCCGCGATGAAGATGCGCGGCTCGGTCGCGCCGTCGCCGTCCCTGTCGCTGTCGTCGAACCCGTCGCAGAGGCGCTGGCCGATCTCATAGGCCGACCACCAAGCGACCTCCTTCACCTCCAGAGAGTAGGGCGCGAGGATCGCCTGCGCCTTCTCGATCAGCATCTCGGAGCTGACATTTCGGTCGGCGGCGCGCTCGTCGCCATGCAGCGCGTCGAGCTCGATATAGAGCCGCACCAGATAGCCGCCTTCGCGCGGGATGATCAGGATGCTGCCCTCGGTTGCCGACTGGATCGCCGCCTTGAGCCGGATATCGGGAAAATCGGTGACCGGCAGCACATCCATCACGCCCCAAAGCTGGCGCGCGGATTCGCCGTGCAATTCGTGCCCGATGGATTTGCGCACCGTGCTGCGTGCGCCGTCGCAGCCGACGACATAGCGCGCGCGGATCGTCTCGGTCTCGCCCGGCGCATCGAGGCAGTCGAATGTCGCGACCAGCGGGTAATCGGGGTCGTCGGTGCGGGTGAGCGTGGTCAGCGCGCGGTCGTAATCCGGGGTCAGACGGCGCGCGCCGTTGCGCATCGTCTTGAGGTAGAAATCATGGACCCGCGCCTGATTGAGGATGACATGCGGCATCTCGGACAGATCGTCGGCCACGTCCTGAATCCGGTCGGCCCGTCGCAGCCCCTCGCCTTGCGCACCGGGCCGCCAGAAGGCGACCTCATTCACCCAATAGCCTTCCTTCATCACCTTCTCGGCGAAGCCGAAAGCCTCGAACATCTCGACCGAGCGGCAGGCGATGCCGTCCGCCTGCCCGACTTCGAGCGGGCCGGATTTGCGCTCGGTGATGCGCACGGAAATCTCGGGGAAGGCCGCGAGCTGCGCCGCAAGAGTCAGCCCCGCCGGGCCGCATCCGACGATGAGCACCTCGACCGCGTCGAGCGTCTCCCCCGCCTGCGGATGACGCGGCGCGATGGCCGGATCGCCGGTGTTGAACCCGTTCAGATGAAACTGCATAGCGCGCCCTCCCAATTGATATGCATACTTACCATTAACGGAAAGGCTGGCGCGGCGTCAATATAGTAAGTACACTTACCTAAATCACAGACGACCCGGAGCGCATCCCATGCCGAACGAATTCGAGACAATGCCCGGCCACCTGATCCGGCGGCTGAACCAGCGCTCGACGGCGGTGTTCCAGAAGCGGATCAAGGACGCCCCGATGGAACTGACCTCAGTGCAATTCGCGGCGCTCGACGCCCTGTCGCGAGAGCCGGGAATGGATCAGGCGCAGCTGGCCGCGCGCATCGCCTATGACAGGGCGACGATCGGCGATGTGGTGAAGCGGCTGGTGCAGAAGGGGCTTGTCGCGCGGGCCGTCAGCGAGACGGATCGGCGCGCGCGCAGCCTGCATCTGACACCGGAGGGGACAGCGGCACTGGACGGCGCGCGGCCCGTAGTGACGCGGCTGCAGGCGGAGATTCTGGAAGGGTTGAGCGCGGAGGAGGCCGCGCAGTTCATTGCGCTTGCCCGCAAGGCGGTCGCCCCGCAGGACTGAAAAAGGGAGGCGGATCGCGCCGCCTCCCTCAAGTCTTTCCGTCCGGACGAGCTCAGCCCTTCTTCAGGTCGAGCTTGTCCATCGGCATCGAACGCACGCGCTGCCCGGTCAGCGCCGAGACCGCATTGGCGATCGCCGGCGGCACGGCGGGCAGCGGCGGCTCGCCCACGCCGCCCATCTTCGCGCCGCTCTCGATCACCTTCGCATGGATGCGCGGCGCCCGCGCCCCGCCGAGGATCGGGTAGTAGTCGAAGTTGCGCGCGGTCGGCTCGCCGTTCTTGTAGGCGACCTCTTCGATCAACGCCTCGGAGGTGCCGAGCGTCGCGGCCCCCATGATCTGCGCCTTGATGATCGCCGGGTTCACGATACTGCCCGGATCGAGCACGTCCCAGATGTCATGCACGACGATCTGGCCGTCCTGAATCGAGACCTCGGCAATCGCCGCCGCCTCGCTGCCGAAGGGCGAGGCCATCGCGACACCGCGGGCGCGGCGGGTGCCGTCCTCGGCATCGAAGGGGCCACGCTTCCAGCCGCCCGAGAGATCGCCCACGGCTTTGAGCAGATTAGTCAGACGCTCATTCCCTTCGAGCAGCTTCATGCGCAGCTCATAGGGGTCCTGCCCGCCCGCATCGGCCATCTCGTCGAGGAAGGCCTCATAGAAGAAGTCGTTCATCGAATGACCGACCGAGCGCCAATAGGCGAGCGAGGTCGGGTTCTCGACAAAGTTCTGCGCGATACGACGGTTCGGGATCGCGTAGCTCTTGCCGGTCAGCCCCTCGACGGCCATCGCGTCGACCTTGTCGGGGTTGTGGCCGTTGAGCGCCTCGGTCGGGCCTTCGCAGGCGGAGATCGCCTCGAGCGCCACCGGCATGCCCTGATCGTCCAGCGCACCACGGAAACGCACCGCCGCCATCGGGCGCAGCGGGTCGCGCAGGAACTCCTGCTCGCGCGTCCAGATCACCTTGATCGGCTTGCCAACCTCTTTCGCAAGCTGGACCGCCTGCGGGAAGGGGTTCGCCGCGGGGTACAGGAAGTGCCGCCCGAAGAAGCCACCCAGCATCGGCGAGTTGACCTTGACCTGCTC
This sequence comes from Thioclava sp. F36-7, assembly GCF_002020075.1. Classification (NCBI taxonomy): domain Bacteria; kingdom Pseudomonadati; phylum Pseudomonadota; class Alphaproteobacteria; order Rhodobacterales; family Paracoccaceae; genus Thioclava; species Thioclava sp. F36-7. The sequence goes on from NZ_MPZR01000001.1 coordinate 435,211, forward strand.
GGGCTTGATGCCAGCCGCATCCGCGATCTGGGCCTGAAACTGCTCGGGCGCCTGATTGGGCAGCCAGATGTCGAGCGTGCCATCCTCGTTGAACCGCGCCAGCGTCGAGGCGGGTTCGATCTGGGCGTGGTGCAGATATTGGCTCTGATAGGTCGCATCGACCGTCTTCGCAGCCCCGTCGAAGCCCGACGTGATGTCGCCCTCGCTCTCGGCCTCGGTGCCGTCGCCCTTGGTATTGGCCAGTTGCTTTGCGAAATCCTCGGTCGAGAAATCGGCGGGCATGTAGCGGATGTTGGACTTCTCGTCCTCGCTCGGCTCCTGCCAGTCGACCTTGGCGGCTTCGACCGCCGTCTTCGCATCCCAGAAGCGCTCGGCCACGACCGCGACAGCCCCGTCGAGCTTATGCACCGACATGACGCCGGCCATGCCCTTCACCTCGTCGAGGTTGCTGATGTCGCCGGGCTTGAGACCCAGACGCGGCGCGTGCTGGACGGCGGCGTGCAGCATACCGTCGACCTTGGCATCCATCGCATAGATCGCCTTGCCGGTCGATTTCTCGTAGACGTCGACGCGCTTCACGGGCTCGCCGATCCACTTGAAGTCCTTGGGGTCTTTCAGCGTCACGGAATCCGGGCTGGGCACCTCCTGGTCGAGCGCATCGCCCGCCAGTTCGCCATAGCCCAACGACTTACCGGAGGCCTTGTGGACCACCTTGCCCGGCTCGGTCGACAGGTCAGACACCGGCGCGTCGAGCTTCTTCGCCGCCGCTTCCAGCATCATCTGCCGTGCCGCCGCACCGAGCTTGCGCATCGTGTCGTAGCTGGTGCGCACCGACATCGAGCCGCCGGTGATCCTCATCTTGCCATAGACCACGAGGTAATCGCTGCCCGCAGGCGCGTTCTCGACAATGAAGCTATCGGGGGCCACGTCCATTTCCTCGCCCACGATCTGCGCCATCGCGGTGAAGACACCTTGGCCGCCCTCGTTGAACGGGCTCAGCAGGCGGACCTTGCCGTCTTTGCGCAACTCGAGGAAAGCCGGGACGTTGGCGCCGGGCGGCATCTTCTGCGCGGCGGCGGCTGCCTTGTTGGGCGCGACGCTCAGGCCGAAGCCCAGCACGAGCGAGCCCGCGGTGATACCGGCCGAAGCCAGCAGGAAGCGGCGGCGCGAGACATTCTCGGGCGCGCCGGTCGGGTAGCCGGGATCGGAGATTTTGGGATCGTGGTCGTTCATTGCGCATCCTCCGCTTTCGCTGCATCGGTACCGGCGATCGAGGCGATCGTATCGTTGATCGCGTTATAGGTGCCGCAGCGGCACAGGTTGGTCATAGCTGCCGTGATGTCATCTTCGGTGGGCTTGTCGTTGGACTTCAGCAGCGAGGTCGCCGCCATCACTTGACCGGACTGGCAATAGCCGCATTGCGGCACTTCCTTGTCGACCCAAGCCTCGACGACACGCTTGCCGACGGGGTCGTTCTCGATCTCTTCGATCGTGGTGACTTCGCTGTCGCCGACAGCGCTGACGGGCAGGACACAGCTGCGCTGAACCGTGCCGTCAAGCAGCACCGAACAGGCGCCGCATTGTGCGATCCCGCAGCCGAATTTCGTGCCGGTCATGCCGAGCTCGTCGCGGATCACCCAAAGGAGCGGGGTATCCGGGCCGGACTGCACGTCGACGGACTTGCCGTTGATTTTCAATTTCATGAATTCCTCCTCGCCGTTTCATCGGTGAGCGCTCGCGCGGCGCTGGTTGGCCGCTCTCCACCTAGGGCACGAGTGGCGCGAGGCACTAAATTTTCGTGAAAACTTCGCGAGAAGATGGAACCGCCGGGGGTGCCGGCGCGTCAGCGCGGCGCGGCGTCCTGCCCTCGTGTCGATCCCGTGAAGGCAGGGAAACCGCGCGCCGCGCCGATGGTCTTTGGCAGGCCTGCGCTCAGCCGCGCCAGGTGCGGACGGGGCCGCAATCGACATGCACGAAATGCTCGCTCGGATAGTAGCCCACACCGCCGCCACGGATGCGCAGGGCCACTTTGTGCAGCATGCTGGTCGAGACATGCGGATGCGTCAGATCGAGCGCCTCGCCCCGCATGTGGTAGCTATGCGTCGCGCCATGCACGAGACGGTTCGTCTTCGGCGTGCGGTAGCCCGACACCAGCATCAGCGGCGTGCTCTGCTCGAGCATGTTCTGCATGTTGTAGGCGATGTTGACCGTGCGGTTGTCGATCTTCACCTCTTTCTCCTGACGCCAGTCGCGGGCGATGCGGTAGAACTCGCGCATCGCGTCGTCGTCATACTGCCCCTTCGCGAAATAGACCGCGTCGAAATTCTCGTTGGTATGCGGATTGTGGAAGCGCAGGCGGCGCTCGTCCGTCTGGCCTGCCTGTGCCGGGGTGACGATGTAGGGGGTTGCGAGGGCGCCCGCCGCGCCCAGGAGAAACTCGCGACGGAGCAGTCCTGTTGCCTTTGCCATGATAGATGTCCCTTCGAATGCGTGTCGAAGGGCGCAAATTCGAAATTTCGGCGACGAACAAAAGGGCCGCATCCGGTTCCATGGATGGAACCAGCAGCCAAATGCCGAGAGCTCAGCGGGGACCTGCCGACAGACGCCTCCACCTCAAGGTCATCTGAACGGATGTTACCTCTTGAAACCCGCGTAGCCCTTGCAGGTCACGCAGGCGCGAGGGAACGCGAGGACAGCCTCACACGGGGGAGAGGCCGGATTTTGGCTTCCGGACACGTGACCGCACCTGAAACCACCACCCGATTCGCCCCGTGGAGACTTGGACCCCACGAAGACGCAGCAGCTTCGCGGCGCGCCTTTCGGTCACCTGTAAGTCTCGTCCAACGCCGAATGTCGACATGGGTTCCCGAAAAAATCGGCGCGCGTGTGGGATTGGTCGCAACCGCAAGCGGGGAACAGCGCGCAGCCGTGGGCGTTCGTCCCTGCGCGGCCGCCGCGCCCGCCCGTTCACCTCCGACCGCCGAAAGGATCGCATCCATGCCCGAGCACCCCACACCGACCGAACGCGAGGCGATGGCCCGCTTGATCGCCAAGGCGAAAGAGGCCGCACAGGAGCCGGGCAAGGCGGGGATCGCCGCCGCGATCCTGCGCGACGGGGAGATCATCGCCGAGGGGGAGAATGAGGTGCATCTGAACTGCGACCCGACCCGCCATGCCGAAATCGTGGCGATCGCGAAAGCGACACGGGCGCAGGACGACCCGTCGCTCGAGGGCTGCGTGCTGCTGACGACCCTGCAGCCCTGCGAGATGTGCCTCTCGGCGGCACGCTTCGCCGGGATTCAGCGGATCGTCTTCGGCGCGCAGAAGGAGAATGTCGCGGGGAAGTATTTCGTTTTCCCCGATTTGACGCTGACCGAATTCCGCGACGCAGGCGAAGCCTTCGAAGCGATCGGCGGCGTGCTGGAGGAGGATGTCGTCGCGCTCTATGTCGATGGCGAGGAGTGACGCCTCTCTAAGCTAAGCGGATAGCAAAAAGGCGGGGCCGAGCCCCGCCTTTTCCTTTGGCATGTCTAACGATCAGGTCAACCGCCGATGCTCTTGGCCGATGCCATGCCCGGCGCCTTCGATTCACCGCCCAGCTTGTCGCGGACCGCTTTCTCGATGCGCGCGCCGATATCGCCGTCGATGTTGCGCCAGTACTCGAACGCACGCTGCAAAATCTTCTCGCTCACACCGTCGCAGAGGTGACCGGTGACGTTGTTCACGAGACGCTCGCGCGCCGCGTCATCCATCACGTCCCGCACGAGCGCACCTGCTTGGCTCCAATCGTCGTCATCCTCGCGCAGCGTATAGGCCTGACGGACCATCTCGCCATCGGAGTACCACAGACCGGCTTCGGATTTCTGCGGATGCGCTTCCGGGCCGCCATAGGAGTTCGGGAAATAGACCGGATCCTCGGACTTGTTGACCCGCAGCGCGCCGTCCTTGGTATAGGCGTTGGTCTCGGTCTGCGGCTTGTTCACCGGGATTTGCTTGTAGTTCACCCCGAGCCGCGCGCGGTGCGCATCGGCATAGGAGAAGCCACGTGCCAACAGCATCTTGTCGGGCGAGAGACCGACACCGGGGACCATGTTGTTGGGCTCGAAGGCCGCCTGCTCGATTTCGGTATGGAAATCGGTCGGGTTGCGGTCGAGCACCATCTTGCCAACCTCGATCAGCGGATAGTCCTTGTGCGGCCAGACCTTCGTCAGGTCGAACGGGTTGATACGATAGGTCTTTGCATCCTCGAAGGGCATGATCTGGAAATAAAGCGTCCAGCTCGGAGCGTTGCCCTCGGAGATCGCGTTGAACAGGTCGCGGCGGTGATAGTCGCTATCAGCCCCCGCCATCTCGTCCGCTTCTTCCTGCGTGAAATGCGCGTTGCCGTCGCCCTGATCGGTCTTGAAGTGGAACTTCACCCAGAACATCTCGCCCGCTTCGTTGACGAGCGAATAGGTGTGGCTCGAATAGCCGTTCATCTCGCGCCAGGTGCGCGGGATGCCGCGATCGCCCATCAGATAGGTGACCTGATGCGCGCTCTCGGGCGAGAGGGTCCAGAAGTCCCACTGCATGTCGTGGTCGCGCAGACCGTTATCGGCACGGCGCTTCTGGCTGCGGATGAAGCTCTGGAATTTCAACGGGTCGCGCACGAAGAAGATGGGGGTATTGTTGCCCACCATGTCGAAGTTGCCTTCCTCGGTATACATCTTCACCGAGAAGCCGCGCGGGTCGCGCCATGTGTCGGGGCTGCCGCGCTCGCCTGCCACGGTCGAGAACCGCGCCACGATGTCGGTCTTCGCACCCGGCTGGAACACCTTCGCCTTGGTGTATTTCGAGACGTCGCCCGTCACTTGGAAATGGCCGAACGCGCCCGAGCCCTTGGCGTGGGGCTGGCGCTCCGGGATGCGCTCGCGGTTGAAATTCGCCATCTGCTCGATGAGGTAGTGATCGTTCAGAACGATCGGACCATCGGAACCGACCGTGAGCGAATGTTCGAGACTTTGGACGGGGGCGCCCCCGTCTGTGGTGGCGGGGCGTCCGCGCTTGTCGTTCGTCATGTCGGAACCTCTGATTTTGGAAAATATCGGTTCGGAAACGCAGGGGGCGTGGCGCAGTTCCTTGAAGTTTCCACGACTGAATTCACGGCTCCGATATGTTGATCGAAACGCGTGCGGCCCTTCCCCGAACCATTTCTTTGCACCGCATGCCCGGGAACCGTTTACGTTACGGCGCATTGAACCCGTTGGCGCGTCGCCGTTTCTTCCGCACATGGAGCCTCCCCCTATGACCCCCAGTTCGCTGCGTTTCGATCCGTATGCGGGGCGACCCGATACTCTTGGCGCGCGCGTCACCGGAGACGGTGTGAATTTCGCGATTTTCTCCGAAGAGGCCGAGAAGGTGGAGCTGTGCCTTTTCGACGATGAGGGCCAGGAGGAACTCGCGCGGCTGGAGATGCCGCAGCAGGAGGGCGGGATCTGGTTCGGCCATCTGCCCGGCGCGCAGGAGGGCCTCGCCTATGGGTACCGAGTCCACGGGCAGTTTGCGCCCGAAGAAGGGCTGCGCTTCAATCCCAACAAGCTGCTGCTCGACCCCTACGCGATGGCGATGCGGGGCTATCTGCAATGGGATGACGCGCTGTTCGGCTATCCCATTGGTGGCTCCGATCTGAAGCAGGACACCCGCGACTCCGCCCCGTTCATGCCGAAAGCCATCGTCGTCGACACCCAGTTCGACTGGGATCAGGATCAGGTGCTGCACCGCCCGTGGTCGGAAACCGTGATCTACGAGGCCCATGTGAAGGGCCTGACGATGCGCCATCCCGGCGTCGTTCAGGCCGATCGCGGGACCTTCCGCGCGCTCGCCTCGCCGCCAATCATCGACCACCTGCTGACGCTCGGCGTGACCACGATCGAGCTTTTGCCGATCCATGCCATCGTGCAGGATCGCCACCTGGTCGAGAACGGCCTGTCGAACTACTGGGGCTACAACTCCATCGGGTTCTTCGCGCCCAATCGCAGCTATCTCGCCGGCGAGGACGTGCGCGAGGTGCGCGCCGCGGTGAAACGCTTCCACGAGGCCGGGATCGAAGTGATCCTCGACGTGGTCTACAACCACACAGCCGAGGGAAACGAGCTCGGCCCGACGCTCAGCTTCAAGGGCATCGACAATCGCAGCTACTACCTGCTGTCGCCGGAAAACAAACGCCACGGATTCGACACGACCGGCACCGGGAACACGCTCAACGTCGCCCATCCGATGGTGCTGCGCCTCGTGATGGACAGCCTGCGTTACTGGGTGGAAGCGGTGCATGTCGACGGCTTCCGCTTCGACCTCGCCTCGACGCTTGGCCGCGAACCCGCCGGTTTCGAACGCGAGGGCGCTTTCTTCAACGCGATCCGGCAGGACCCGGTGCTGTCCGGCGTAAAGCTGATCGCCGAGCCATGGGATATCGGCGAAGGCGGTTATCAGGTGGGCGGCTTTCCCTGGCCCTTCCGGGAATGGAACGACAAGTTCCGCGATGACACCCGCGCGTTCTGGCGCCGCGATCCGGGGCTCTTGCCGAAGATTTCCCAGCGGCTGATGGGCTCGCCGGTGCAGTTCGACCACACGCATCGCCCCGCGACGTCGTCGATCAACTTCCTTGCTGCCCATGACGGGTTCACGCTCTGGGATACGCTCAGCTACAACCACAAGCACAACGAGGCCAATGGCGAGGGCAATCGCGACGGCCACGACCATAACCTGTCCGACAATATGGGCGTCGAAGGACCGAGCGACGACGCCGAGATCAACGCCGCCCGCCTGCGTAGGGCACGCGCGATGCTGGGCTCGCTGATGGTCAGCCACGGCGTGCCGATGATCCTCGCGGGCGACGAAATGGGTCAGAGCCAGAACGGCAACAACAACGCCTATTGTCAGGATAACGAGACGACATGGATCGACTGGGAGGGCGCGCGGACCGATCTGCGCGACAGCCTCAGCGCGATGGTCGCGTTCCGGCAGGACTGGCGCTACCACCTCGCCCCGCCCGCCTTCGCCCCTAACGCCGCGACCCCGGTCAGCGATTGGTGGCACGCGTCGGGGCGGCAGATGAAGGATGGCGACTGGCAGGAGGCGGGGCAGTGCTGCGTCGGATTGCGGCACCGGCTGCAAGGCTACCCCGAGCTGCTGATCGTCGCCAATGCGGGCGATGCCTGCGAGTTCACCCTGCCCGGCGACGGCTGGCGCCACATCCTCGACACGACCCGGGACAATCCGCGCTGCGACGAGGCAGTCGACGGAGTGCAGTCGCTGCCGTGGCAATCGCTGCACGCGTTCTGTCGTGAGGGTGAAGCTGCAAGCGACGAGGGCGACGCGTGACGGCGGCAGGCGATCGGCAGCCCCTTCGCTGGGGCGCGCATCCGGGGGCGGAGGGTAACTGGGACTTCGCCATCTGGGCCCCTGCCGCGAAGCGCGCAGAGTTGGTGCTGGACGGAGCGGCACATGACATGACACCGGTCGGAGACGGCGGCTGGCAGGTCTCAGTCGCGGCCCGCGACGGACTGCCCTACGCATTCAGCCTCGACGGCACCGACTACCCCGATCCGGCCGCACGCCGCCAGCAAGGCGATGTTCACGGGCCGTCGCTGACCGTTGATCCGGCCCGTTTCGACTGGGGCGCGCCGTGGCAAGGGCGGCCATGGGACGAGGCGGTGATCCTCGAAATCCACATCGGCACCTTCACCCCCGACGGCACGTTCGCTGCTGCCGCGGAACGCCTGCCCGAACTGGCAGAGCTTGGCATCACGGCCATCGAGATCATGCCGGTCTCGCAGTTCCACGGTGCCCATGGCTGGGGCTATGACGGGGTTTTGCTCCGCGCCCCGCATCCCGCCTATGGCAGCCCCGACGAGATGCGCGCCTTCATTCGCGCCGCGCAAAGCCACGGGATCATGGTGATCCTCGATCTGGTGCTGAACCATTTCGGCCCCTTCGGGAACTACCTGCACGCCTATGCGCCCCAGACCTTCGGCGGGGAGGCCACGCCATGGGGCGATGCGATCGACTTTACGCGACCCGAGGTACGCGCGCTGCTGCGCGAGACAGCGACGGGATGGATCGACGAGTATCGGCTCGACGGGCTCCGGCTGGATGCGGTCCATGCAATCCGCGATCCGTCCGAGCCGCATTTCCTGATCGAGCTTTTGCGAACGATCCGCGCACAGGATCGGGGCCGTCCGATCCACCTGATCCTCGAAGACGAGCGCAACCTGCCCGATTTGCGCGACGCCGGTTACGACGCGCAGTGGAACGACGATTGGCACAATGCGCTGCATGTCGCCCTGACCGGCGAGACGCAGGGCTACTACAAAGCCCATGCCGCCGATCCGTTCGGCGATCTGGCGCGGGCGATGGTGCAGGGCCAGGTCGAGGAAGGCCAGACCCGTTCCGATGGCACAAAGGCACGCGGCGCGCCCGCCGCCCATTTGCCATGGTCCGCTTTCGTGAACGCCAACCTCACCCATGACCAAGCGGGCAACCGTCCCGAGGGCGAACGCCTCCTGAGCCTTATCGGCGACGAGGCGGGTGCGGTGATCCATGCGCTGGTGCTGCTGATGCCCTTCACGCCGATGCTGTTCATGGGCGAAGAGGTCGGCTCGACCGCGCCCTTCCCCTTCTTCGCCGATCCACCGCCGGACGCCGTCGCCGCACTGCGCGCGGGCCGGACGAAAGAGCTGCAAGGCATCGGCTACGACACGACCGCGATGATCGACCCCGCCTCTCCCGACACGCCGCGCCTGTGCTACCCTTACGGTGACACCGGGCGGCGCGCGCAGGAGTGGCTGCGGCTGACGCGCCAGCTTCTGAGCCTGCGCCGGGCGCATCTGCTGCCGCTTTTGCGCAGCGGCAAGCGTGGCCCCGGAGAGGTCACGCGCCACGGGGCGAAGGCCTTCCACGCGCGCTGGCCTTTCGCGGCGGGGACGCTCGATATTCTCGTCAGCCTCGGGGCACCCGCATCCAATGCGCCGCGCCGAGAGCCTGCGCTATTCTCGATGGGCGACCCGTGCCGGGACGCCTTCGCCATCGACGTGAGGATTGAGTGATGCCGTCCGATCTGCTCGCTGCCACCGCCCGCCCCATGATCGCGACCTACCGGCTGCAATTGCGCAACGGCATCGATTTCGCGGCTGCGAAAACCTTCCTGCCCTATCTCGCCGAACTGGGCGTGAGCCATCTCTACCTGTCGCCGATCTTCACTGCGACAGAAGGTTCGACCCACGGATACGACGTGGCCAATCCGCAAGAGATCGACCCGGCGCTTGGCGGCGAGGACGGGTTTCGTGCGCTGTCGGAGGCGGCGCAGGCGCTGGGGCTCTGCATCGTGCTCGACCTCGTGCCGAACCACACCGCACTCTCGCTCGATAATCCGTGGATGCGCGATGCGATGCGCCATGGCCCCAACAGCGCCTATGCCGATTACTTCGCGATCGACTGGTCGCAAAAACTGATCCTGCCTTTCCTGCCGGAGCCGCTCGACGACATGCTGGCGAAGGGTGAGCTGCGACTGACTGAGGATCACGGTGGCGCGGTGGAATGGGAAGGTGGCTGGCTGCCGCTTGCGCCCGGTACGGCGGCACTGGGAGACATCGCTGCAGTCCTGACGCACCAGCACTGGCAGCTGCGCGACTGGACGCGCGAACGCGGCGCGCTCTCGCATCGGCGCTTCTTCAACGTCACCGGGCTGATCGGGATGCGCATCGAGGATCCGGCGGTATTCGCCGCGATGACGGAACTGCCTGCGCGACTGGTGCGCGAGGGGCTCGCCCACGCGCTACGGATCGATCACATCGACGGGCTGGCCGATCCCGCCACCTATCTGGAGCGGCTGCGCCAGACGGTCGGCGATGCGGTCCCGATCTGGGTCGAGAAGATCCTGACCGACGACGAAGCGATGCCCGCCGAGTGGCAGACCGACGGCACGACCGGATACGAGGCGGGACGCCAGATTTGCCGCCTGCTGACCGAGCCGGAAGGCTTCGCGCGGCTCGACACGCTTTGGCGCGACCGCACCGGCGGCTGCGATGATTACGAGACGATGTGCCGCGAGGCGCGCGCGCAGGTGATCCCCGAAGACCTCGCGGCCGAGTTGCACCAACTGATCGACCTCGCACAGGCGGCGCTCGTCGTGGATCGGCTCGATCCGCCCGATTCCGAGACGCTGCGCGAGGCGATGCTGGCGCTGCTGATCTTCTTCCCGCGCTATCGCAGCTACATCACCACGCCGCCCGCGACGCCCGAGGACCGCGCCATCATCGAAGAGACGGTGGACGCCGCGGCAGAGACCTTGCCGCAACGCGAGGCGCTCGATCTGCTTGCCGGGCTGCTGCTCGACAGGACGGACAAGCCGAGCCTCAAGTTCCGCATCCGGTTTCAGCAGGTGACGGGCGCGGTGGTCGCCAAGGCGCAGGAGGACACCGCCTTCTTCCGCCACACCCGTTACCTCGCCGCGAACGAGGTCGGCGCGGAACCCGATACGCCGCTGCTGGATGCGGAAGGGCTGAACGCGTGGTTCTCCAGCGCACAGGGCCAGCGGGATACGGCGCTGACGCTCACCTCGAGCCATGACACGAAACGCGCTGAGGATACCCGGATGCGGATCGCTGCGATCTCGTATCACCCCGAGACCCTTGCTGATTTGTTCGATACCGCGATGCAAGACGCCGCACGCTCGGATGCCGGTTTCGTCTGGTATGCCACGCAGAGCCTTCTGGGCATCTGGGACAACCCCGCGCCCGGTCCGGAGCTGTGCGAGCGCCTGACCGAGCATCTGCGCAAAGCGCTGCGCGAGGGCGGGGAGATCACGCGCTGGTCCTTCCCCGACATCGAGGCCGAGGAGGCCGCCTTGGACGCGGCGCGGCGGATTTGCGCGGCATGGGAGGCGCAGCCGCCTGCCGAACTCGCGCCCCTGATCGCGACGGGGCAGCGGCTGTCGCTGCTGCAACTGGCACTGAAGATGATGCTGCCCGGCATGCCCGACATCTACCAGCGCGGGGAGCGCGCCCTCTACGAATTGACCGATCCCGACAATCGCCGCCCTTTCGCTTTGCCGGAAACCCTGACGTCCTTCGAGCAGGCGAAATCGGACGCCACCCGGCGCCTTCTGAAGCTGCGGCGACAGGCGGAAGACGTGTTCCGCGCAGGCACCGCCGAGGCGGCAGAGCGTGACGGTATCTTTACGCTCACCCGTCGCGCGGGCGGGCGCGAAATCACCCTGCGCTTCCGTCGTGACCTTCGCGATCTCAGCGATGGCGCGCTCTTCGAGATTCGCGATTCGGCAGCAGAAGACACTGCCACCCGCCTCGCATTTCCGCCGTTTGCCTAATTGATCGGCGGATTGGCGCGACCTGCTTTTTGACACATCGCACGAGACCGCCCCCTAGACTCAAAGGGTTATCGGGAAGCTCTCGAAATGGTCAAAAAACACACGCAAAAATCTTACCGCGAACCGGCGGAAATCCGGGAACTGCGGACCCGTTTCATGGCTTTCATTTTTGAAAAGCGTTAAGCTTATTCATGTCGCAGCGTCACGGGGGAGGAACTCTGATGCTGGCTCAGAAACGACCCGATTTATTGAACGGCTGTCTTCCAATGGTCTTGGCCGGTGGGCGCGGAAAGCGTCTGTACGAGCTGACCGAGGAGAGTTGCAAACCTGCCCTGCCCTTCGGCGCTGGCGGCCAGCGATTGGTGGATTTCACTCTTGCTTCGCTGCGTGCTGCCGGGTTCACACGGGCGATCATCGCGACGCAATATCGTCCCGCGCCGCTGATCCGGCACCTGCGCGACAAATGGGCGGATGCCTTTCCCGACGGGCTGCTCATCCGCGATGCGACACGGCTCTCGCGCGGCGGCTATCGTGGCACTGCCCATGCGCTTCTCGCCAATCTCGACCTGCTCGAGCGCGAAGGCGTTAACGACGTTCTGGTGATGCCCGCCGATCAGATTTGTGACATCGATCTGCGCCCGTTCATCCAGCGCCATCGCCTGAGTGACGCGCCCGCGACGCTGGTCGCTGCAACGCTCTCATCGTCGGATGCAGAGCATCATTCGGTGCTGGAAGTCGCGCGGGACGGGCATGTCAGCGCGCTCACCCACCGCCCGAGCGCGCCCGCCGAGATCGGCGAAAGCTCGGGGCGCAGCTTGGTCGCGACGGGGATCTACCTCTTCAAGACAGCGTGGCTGCGCAAGGAACTGCCGGAACTGTCTCGGGGCCGGTTCGATATTTCGATCGAGACGGATCTTCTGGAAGCTGCGCTGCGCGAGAAGGCCCTGCAAGCCTACCGCCTGCCGCGCAGCGACGCCGGGCGCGAAGCCTATTGGCGCGATATCGACACGCTCGACGACTATCGCTCTGCGCTTCTGGATTTCGCGGCACCACAAGGCGGCACGACACGGGGTAGCCCGCCGCTGAGCTGCCTTCATCTCGAGGCGCAGCCGGGCGTCATCGGGGTCGGTCGGCGCTCCGCGTTGACGGCAAAAGGGGCCGTCTCGCGCGATTGCCATCTGACCGATACGCTGCTGGCACCCGATGTCTCGTTGCCAGCCGGAACGATCGTGGAAGGGATCGGGCGCACGAATATGCGCTGGTTCCGCCGGAGCGGCGACACCAACCTGATCACGCAGGCGATGGTCGACCGCTCCAGAGAGCGGCTGCACTAGGTACCAATTCCGAGACGCTTTCGGGCGCGGACCTTCAGCGGTCCGCGCCTTTTTCAGTCCCGCGCTATTCCACCGCCAGCCTGACACCGACCTCTGCCGGCGGCAGATCGTCCGGCGCGAAATCGACCTCGGGCGCGGGCTCCGAGAGCCCCGCCATGCACATGCGATAGAGCTCTTCGTAGCGGTCGACCATCCGCTCCACCCCGAAACGGGCGATCGCCCGGTCGCGCACGAATTGTCGGTCGCAGGTCATCGCCTTGCGCGCAGCGCTCGCAAGCGCGGCCACGTCGCCTGTCGGCACGATCACGCCCGCCTCGCCCACGACCTCGCGCACCGCGCCGGAATCGAAGGCAGCGACGGGCACACCGCAGGACATCGCCTCGGCTGCGGCGAGCCCGAAGGGTTCATCCCAGACCGGCGTGAAGAAGCAGACCGACGCCCTGGCGACCTCGGCGCTCAGGTCCTCCGCCGTCAGATTGCCACCATAGGTGATCTGCGATCCGAGATAGGGCGCGATGGTGTCGTCGAAATACGCACGATCCTCGATTGGCCCGTAAATCCGCAGCGGCACCTCTGCGATCCGCGCGGCCTTCACGGCTTCGGCGGTGCCCTTGTTGGGAGTGATGCGCCCGAACCAGACCGCCGAGCCATCGGCATGAGGGCAGAAGCCCCAGACGCCGGTATCGATCCCGTTCGGCACGACATGGAAGGACAGATCGCAGTCGGGCTTGGCCCAACGCTCGCGCTGCGCCCCCGTGCAGACCGTGAAACGACACCATGGCGCGCGGGCATCGTGGACGGCGTCGCGCAGCGTCTCGAGGGGCGGCACATGCAGGGAGGTCAGCATCGCGATCCGCTCCCGCCGCGCCAGCCGCGGCGGATAGCGGTGCAGCGAATTGTTGTGAATGATGTCGAAGCCCCCCGTCTCCAACTTCTGCAGGATGCCCGCGAAGGCGCTGTCGAGATGGGTATCGGGCACATCGGACTCGCAGCCGCCTTTCGACGGATAGGCGCTGTCGACATGGCGCTCCGTGACCGGATACAGCTCCACCCCTTCAGGCGGCTGACTGTCGCCCGACGCAAACAGTGTCACCTCATGCCCTCGCGCGACGAGGGCGCCTGCGAGCGCGTAGGAATGAGCCTCCATCCCACCCATGAAGGGCGCCGAAATGGGGTGACGGATTGGGGAAATGATAGCGATGCGCATGTGCCTCCCTTCCCGGAAACGCATGGGCTCCGGGCGATGAACGGGCTGTTTCGGTAATGGGACTTCAATCGTATCGTGTAGGGGAACCAATGGGTGCGACGCTTGTTCCTGCATCGCGGAGCCGATCGTGCAGAAAGTCTCGGCTGTTGCCCGATTTCCCCCCGGGGGGCGGCGCGCGTCAGTACCCGTCGAGCGGCAGCTTCATGTCGATGATGAGCCAGCCATCCTCATAGCGGCGCTCTTTCTCCGCGCGCAGTTGCATCGCCGAGGCGAGGATCAGGCGCGAGCCGAAGCCCTGTTCGGCGGCCGCGTCGTAATCCGGGACCTGCTCTTTCCAGGTGAGGTGAACGCCGTTCTCATAGGGCTCCCACGTCACATTGATCTGGCCGTCCACGGATCTCAGCGCGCCGTATTTGGCGGAGTTTGTCACCCATTCATGCAAGATCAAGGCCAGCGAGGTCAGCGCCCGCGCGGGGATCATCACTTCTGCGCCCGACAGCAGAATGGTTTGCTCGGCGCGTGCAGGCGCAAGGACCCGCTCCAACAGCCCACCGAGCGCGACCGGCTGCGTGCTGTCCGTTCGCAGCATCATGGAATGCGCGCGATCGAGGGCGGTCACGCGGCCGCGCAACTCGTCCAGCATCTCCTCCTTGGTTTCGCTCGCGCGGGCCGCGCTGGAAATCATTGCGGAGACGAGCGCGAAGAGGTTCTTGATGCGGTGGTTCATCTCGGCGAGGTGCAGCTCGCGCTCGGCCAGCAACTCCTGCTCGGAGGTGATGTCGAAGCTGACCCCGATGACTTTGCGCTGGCCCGCCTGCGCGCGGTATTTTCCGACGCCACGGATCCAGCGCTGCTCGCCGGAAGGAAGGGTGATCCGGAAGATCTCGTCATAGAGGTCGCCCTCGCTCACGGCGCTGTCGAGCGCCTCGAAAACGCGCGCGCGATCTTCTTCGACAACTCGCGTCCGCACTGCGTCCTGCAAGTCCATCTCTCCCTCGGAGATGTCGAAGAGCAGACGACACGGCTCGTCGATTACCAAGCGGCGCGCCTCGACCGAGAATTCCCAGCGGCCGATCCCGGCAATGCCGAATGCGTCCTCGAGGCCGATGGGGGGAAGCGACATGCTGGGGAAACCTCGGTACTGACGATGTGCGGGGGAGGATGAGCGGGGCGCGGAGCCGAATGGCCCGGCCCGACAGAGTGACCTTTCCCCCGACCGAGTCAACTGCTGTAAACCGCCAGCCCCCGGCACTTATGCCCCCGGTACGGCTCAGACTTCCTGAGGTTTCTGATGCTTCTTGGTCTCGCCGCGACGACGGCGCGCAAAGGCCTCACCGCCGGATCCGCCCCGGAGGCTTAGACCGCTGCGAAAAGCGGCGCTCCGATATAGGAGCCTTTCGGCGCGGCAGGCGGCACCCAGAACAGCCCTGATCCGGTGTGGGAGATGTATTCGTTCAGCAAATCCGACGCGCCGAGCCGCCGTTGCAGCGCCTCGAAATGCGCGGGATCGTTCTGGTAGCTGATGAAGAACAGACCCGCATCGAGCCGCCCGACCGCGTTCAGCCCGCCGGTGAAGTTGTAGCCGCGCCGCAGGATGCGAATGCCGTCATTGGTTTCATGCGCCGACAGCCGAATATGCGCATGCGTCGGGATCACCGGCTCGCCTTGCGCGTTCTTCGCCTTGAAATCGGGCGTGTCGAATTCGTTCTCTCCGGTCAGCGGCGCGCCGGTGAGCTTGTGCCGCCCGAAGACGTCGTTCTGATGGCTGACCTGCGCGTTGTCCCAGTTCTCGATATGCATCTCGATCCGGCGCATCACCTGATAGGTGCCGCCATGCTGCCATTCGGGCCCGTCATTGGCCCAGACATGCTGTGCGAGCTGCTCTGGCGTGGTGATGTTGCGGGTGCCGTCGCGATAGCCAAAGAGGTTGCGCGGCGTCTCCTGCCCTGCCCCAGCCGAGGCGCGCCCGAAGCCGAGCTGGGTCCAGCGCACCGTCGCGGCGCCTGTGCGTTTCGCGATCCGCGCGAGGATGCGCACCGCGTGATAGGCGACCTGCGGATCGTCGGCGCAGGCCTGCAGCGAGAGATCGCCACCGCTGATCTCGGGGCGCAGCGCGTCCGAGGGCAGATCGGCCAGCGGACGCAGATGCGGCGGGGCTTTCGCCGCCAGCCCCATCTCCTTAGAGAAGACGCGCGGGCCAAGGCCCACGGTCACCGTCAGCCCTGCCGGGCCAAGCCCGAGCGCCTCGCCGGTCTCGAGCGCGGTGGCTGTCTCGCGGTCGGGCTCTGCCGGACCGACCGGCTGCCCTTCCATCATCAGCCCGATCGAGGCCGACCAGCGCGCGAGCAGCACCTGCAAAGCGCGCGAATCGGTCCCGGTCAGGTCGAAGGCCATGGCCATCAGATGCTGCTGCGGCGGCGTGGCGATCCCGGCCTGCGGCCCGGTGCCGTAAAAGGCGTAGCGCCTCTGGTCCGGGTCGGGCATGGCGTCGGGCGCAACCTTGCCGGTCTCCGCCGCCTGCCCCGCCGCGGCGATGGTGCCGCCAAGCGCTGCCGCGCCCAGAAACAGCCCACGCCGCGACAGTCCTGCCGGTTTATCGTCTTGCCCGCGCATCATGGCCTCCTTCGTCTTCAGCTTGCCGTCGCGACTTTTTCAGCGATCCGCGACAGCGGCTCCTGCAGCATCTGGATCGCGCGGCTCAGCTTCACCGCGTCGGATTTGCGCAGCTCAGCATCGTAGATCTTGTAGCCGCCCAGAGCGTCGGCATCGCGGTAGTCTTCGAGCATCGTCTGCACATCCGCAAAGCGCTGCGCGATGGTCTCGGCCACGTCCGGGTCGATCCGCTTCAGCCCCGGCTCGAGGAAGGCGAAGGCCTGATGCGCGCCTTCGATATTGGCCGCGAAGTCCACGAGGTCGATATGGCTATAGGCCTCTTCCTCACCGCTGATCTTGCCGCTTTGCACTTCTTCCAGAAGGGCCGCCGCACCGTTCGCGAGATCTTCGGGGCGATATTCGATTCCGCCCGACAGATCGGCGAGCATCTTGACGTTCTTCACCAGCTCCGCCGCATAGGCCTTGGTCTCGTCGGTGATTTCACCTTTTTCGAACAGGTCGCGCTCCACCGCATGGAAGCCGTGCCAGCCGACCGCCGGGTCGAGGTTCGACGCCCGCATGTCGATCAGGTAATCGAGGTTGCCCGAGTTGTCGGTCGGGTCGGTGCCGGGCAGGACGAAGCCTTCGACGTCGGGCTCGATCCGCTCGTAGAACGGACGCGCCTGCGCATAGGCCGCCTTCGCGCCCTCCACGTCGCCTTCATCCACTTTCGCGGCGAGGCGTTCGCTTGCGGTCACCATCGCGCCGACCATGCCTTCGACGTAGTTGGCATAGCCTGCGGTGCCTTCGTCCAAGAGATCGCCGATCGCGCTTTGCGCGCGCTGCTTGCTCTCACCGGTCACGGTGAAGGCCACGGTGTCTTCGGCCGCGCCCGGGCAGTAGATGCGATAGTCGCCACCGTCGAGCGTGACGGTGAAGCTCGACGCGGGCAGGCCGGGGGCGAGGTTCTCTTTCTCGCCGAGGATGCGGCTGTCCGACAGCAGCTCCAGCTCGGAGATCGCGGGGGCGGATTCATTGGTCACCGTGAAGGTGATCGGCCCTGCCGCCGCGCTGTCGTGATCGAGGACACACGCGCCGCCATTCTCGCCGGTCAGCGTGATCGCGACCTGCGCAGCCCCGTTATTCGTGGGCGCATCGGCCAGTGCCGGTTGCGCGAAGAACGCGGTTGCGGCGAGAAGGGGGACAGCGCGGCGGCGCGCGCGGGACGACATGTTCATTGTCAGGCTCCTGTATTTGCTCTGCGGTTTTGGCTTGGTCAGAGGGACCTGGCGGGGAAAAACGGTGCGGGGCGCGCACGGGCGAGCGCAGAAGCTGCCAGTGCGAGCGCGATGAGGAAGAGGATCACGGGCAACTCCCGGGCCCAGAACTGATGCTCGATACGGGCGCGGCGCACGGCGCGCAGCGCATCGGCTGCGTTTTGCGCGGCAGCGGGGGCCATGACCCAGGCGCCGGTCGCCATGCCACCGGGGGCCATGTCGACCCGCAGCGTGCGCGGCGTCGTCAGCCCCCCACCCGAGAGGCGCAGCGTCACCGCGCTACGGCCCTGCGCATCGAGAAGCGCATCGCCCGCGGTCCAGACGGTCACCTGCTCCAGCCGCGTCCACTCGGCCACGAAAGGCCCGGGGTTGCGCGCGGGACTGACGCCCACCGGCAGCCGCCCACCCGCAAGCTGCGCAAGCGTTGCGAGATCGATCTGGCCGGGGGCACCCGCGATCTCGGTCTGGGTCTGGACTTGGCGATGCAGGCTTGGCAGACCCAGATGCCGCTCCGGCGTAGCCTCGGCGTCCGTCAGATCGACACGGGTCGCGCCCATCTCGAGCACCTGTCCCTGCAAGCGCAGATCGGGCCCTGCAGCGGTGTCAACATCGCCTTCCAGCACACGCGGCGCGTGATCGGGCAGCGTCACCTGCGGCTGCTGCCATAGCGCCGCAATGCCCACCGCCAACACCGCGAAGGCGACCGCCAGCCCACCGCGCAGCCATTGCGCCGTGCGAGGATCGGGGCGCAGTGCGCGCGGCCAATAGGGCAGCGCCGCGACCGGGATCAGATAGGCGATCCAGCCCAGCACCTCGATCAGGCGCGGATCGGCGGGAATGCCCAGAACGCCGGTGATCAGAGCCGAGCGCACCGTGCCGGGGGCCACGAGCCAGCTCAGATCGGCTATGCGCTGCTGACCCGCCAGCAACCAGCCCGCCTCATGGGCCGAGCGCAGCGTCTGCAGCACCAGCCCCGCCGCGACGAGGATCAGGAACACGCCGGTCCAACGGAAGAAACGCCCCAGATTGAGCCGCATCCCCCCCTGCGCGATCGCCCAGCCAAGCACGACCGACGCCGCGAGACCAAGTGCTGCACCAAGCCCAGCCCAATGTCCGGTCTGCGCGCCGGAGATCGTGGCAAGCAGAAAAACGGCGGTCTCGAAGCCTTCGCGAAGCACGGCGAGGAAGGCCATCGCCGCCAGTGCGACCCGGCTCCCCTGCCCCAGCGCCGCATCGGCGTCGCGCTCGATCTGACCTTTCAGCCCTGCGGCGTGGCGCGTCATCCAGAGCACCATCAGCGTCACGAAGACGACCGCGACCGCCGCGATCACGCATTCCAGCTTTTCCTGCGCACTATGCGGCAAAGCGGCCTCGACCAGCGCGAGCCCCGCGCCAACGCCGACGGCCAGCGCCACGGCGGCAGCGACGCCAAGCCACATCTCGGTCAAACGCTCGCCCCGGGCGCGCAGGAAGGCCGCAATGATCCCGACGATCAGCGCCGCCTCGAGCCCTTCGCGCAGGCCGATGATGAATGTTGCCAACATGCCGTGGGCACCCCGCCGATTCCCGAGTAAATTGATAGGGTACTCGTTAGTGGCGCAGATCGGCGGGCGCAACCCCTTTTCCGAGTAAATTGCTCGGATTCTTGAAGTCGCATTTCTTCGCCCCTGCCGTTGCGGGCGATTTGCAACTTCCGCCATCTTGGGGCAATTCGTGCGGGTCGCCCTCGCAGCGCCGCGCAATCAGGCGGTCCGGCGCAGCGAAAGAGACGACGCCCCGGGCGCCTGAAGCGGCCCGCATGCAACAAATTCGGAGGCCGTATCTTGGCACAATCGCAAATCGGGCTGATCGGCCTTGGCACCATGGGCGGGATGCTCGCCCTGAACATCGCGGAAAAAGGGTTCGACATCTCGGTGTTCAACCGCACCACCAGCGTCACGAAGTCCTTCCATGAAAACGCGGGCGAACTGGCGTCGAAGATCACGCCCTGCGAAAATCTCGAAGACCTCGTGGCCTCGATCGCGAAACCGCGCGCGATCATCTTGATGGTCCCCGCAGGCGACCCGGTCGACCAGCAGATCGCGGCGCTGCGTGCCCATCTCGACGCGGACGATCTGATCATCGATGCGGGCAACGCGAATTTCCACGACACCGAGCGTCGCGCGGAAGAAGCCGCGAAGGCAGGGCCCCGTTTCCTCGGCATCGGCGTCTCCGGCGGTGAAGAGGGCGCGCGCCACGGCCCCGCGATCATGGGCGGCGGCGAGCAGCAGGACTGGGACCGCGTGGCCCCGATCCTCAACGCGATCGCCGCGAAATTCGACGGCACGCCCTGCGCCGGCTTCATGGGCAAGGGCGGCTCGGGGCATTTTGTCAAAGCCGTGCATAACGGCATCGAATATGCCGACATGCAGATGATCGCCGAGACCTACGGCGTGATGCGCGACGGCATGGGCCTGAACTCGCAGGCCTGCGGCGAGATCTTCGCGAAATGGGACGAAGGCGCGCTGAAATCCTACCTGATCGAGATTTCCGGCAAGGTCGCCCGCGCCACCGATCCCGAAAGCGGCGAGCCGATGCTCGACATCATCCTCGACCGCGCGGGCCAGAAAGGCACCGGCCGCTGGACCGTGATCGAGGCGCAGCATCTGGCGGCCCCCGTGCCGGTGATCGAAGCGGCCGTGATGGCGCGCAACCTGTCGTCGCGGCTCGATGCGCGCAAGCAGGGCGAGGACATGTTCGGCGCCGCTCCCGAGGCGCTGCCCGAGGGCGCGCTGAGCGCGGAGGATCTGGAGAACGCACTGATCGCGGGCAAGATCCTGTGCTACGCGCAAGGCTTCGAGCTGCTGCGCTCGGCCAATGCGCCTTTCGACTGGGACCTGCCGCTGCCCGACATCGCGCTGGTCTGGCGCGACGGCTGCATCATCCGCTCGGCGATGCTCGACGATATGGCGAGCGCGCTGAGCGAGTCGCCCGATCGCAACCTGATGTATGCGCCCTATTTCGCGGATCTTCTGAAGGCGCATCACGGCGCGCTGCGCAAGGTAGTCAGCATTGCCGCGGCCCACGGTCTGGCGGTTCCGGCCCTGTCGATGGCGCTGAGCTATTTCGACACGATGCGCACCGCGCGGGGCACCGCGAACATGATCCAGGGCCAGCGCGATTTCTTCGGCGCGCATGGGTTCGAGCGCACCGACCGCGAGGGCACCGACTTCCACGGCCCCTGGGCGATGTAAGCGCGCCCTCTTCGCTGAAAGATCACCGCCCGCGGCTCGCGCAGAGTCGCGGGCGGTTTCCGTTTCGCGGGGCGTCAGACGCCGCGAACCATGCGGCACAATCACGAGTTCGTGTGCGTCGCAACCGGACCCGCCCCGCTTGATCCCCATCAAAGTCCTAAAGCATCGAGATCGTTACCCTTCCTGCATCCAAAACGGAGGCCGGGACTGCTATGACACGGGATTTCGAAGGTAAATCAGCTATCGTTACGGGCGCGGGATCAGGGATCGGCGCGGCAATCGCCAAGGAATTGGCGGCGCGCGGGGCCTCGGTCCTGCTTGCCGATCAGAACGCAGACGCGGCCAAGTCCGTGGCCGAGGAAATCCGCAAGGCGGGCGGCACCGCCGAACCGATGGCGGTCGATGTCACCTCGGCCACGGAGGTCGAGGCGATGGTCGAGAAGGCCGTCGCGACCTTCGGCAAGCTGGATCTTGCCGTGAACAATGCGGGTATCGGCGGTCCGCAGGTGCCGTTCGGGGAGTATCCGCTCGACGGCTGGAAACAGGTGATCGACGTCAACCTGAACGGGGTGTTCTACGGGATGCGCTTCGCGATCGCCGCGATGCTGAAATCGGGCGGCGGCGCGATCGTGAACATGTCCTCGATCCTCGGCTCGGTCGCCTTCCCGAGCGCCTGCGCCTATGTCGCGGCGAAACACGCGCTTCTGGGGCTGACCCGGGCGGCGGCGATCGATCACGCAGCACAGGGCATCCGGGTCAATGCGGTCGGTCCCGCCTTCATCGAGACGCCGCTTCTGTCGGGGCTGGCGCCCGAGGTGAAGGACTCGCTGGTCGCGCTGCATCCGGCAGGACGGCTCGGCACGCCCGAGGAGGTCGCGGCGCTGACCTGCTTCCTGCTGTCGGATGCCGCGAGCTTCGTGAACGGCAGCTATCACCTCGTCGACGGCGGATATACCTCGCGATGAGCACGACGGAGGGGCGGATCATCGCGGTGCGCGGGCCGGTCATCGACGCAAGTTTCGATGGCCCGCTGCCGCCGATCCATTCGATCCTGACACTGACGGATGACGACATGCCGGGCAGCTTCGAGGTGCATGGCCATCTCGACGCGCATCGGGTGCGCGCCATCGCGCTGCAATCGACGCTCGGCCTGTCACGCGGGCGCAAGCTGCGCGCCACGGGCAAACCACTTGAAGTGCCCGTCGGCGAGGCCGTTCTGGGGCGGCTGATGGATGTGACGGGGGCGATGCGCGACGGCGGCGATCCGCTGCCCAAGGGCACACCACGCCGCCCGATCCACGGCACGCCGCCGCGCCTGTCGGGCAGCGGCGCGGTCACCGCCTTCGAGACCGGCATCAAGGTGATCGACCTGATGCTGCCGCTGGCGCGCGGCGGCAAGGCTGCGATGTTCGGCGGCGCGGGCGTGGGCAAGACGGTGCTGGTGATGGAACTCATCAACACGATGGTCGAGAAATATCAGGGCATCGCGATCTTCGCGGGCGTGGGGGAGCGCTCGCGCGAGGGTCACGAGATGCTCGCCGACATGACCGAGTCCGGTGTGCTGGCGCGCACCGCGCTGGTCTATGGCCAGATGAACGAGCCGCCCGGCGCGCGCTGGCGTGTACCGCTGACCGCAGTCTCCATCGCCGAGGATTTCCGCGACCGCGATCACCGCAACGTCCTTCTGATGATGGATAACGTCTTCCGCTTCGTGCAGGCGGGCAGCGAGGTCTCCGGGCTTCTGGGCCGCCTGCCCTCGCGCGTGGGCTACCAGCCCACCCTCGCGTCTGAGGTCGCCGAGCTGGAGGAGCGTATCGCCTCCGCCGCCGGGGCCTCGGTCACGGCAATTCAGGCGGTCTACGTGCCGGCTGACGATTTCACCGATCCGGCAGTCACCGCGATTTCGGGGCATATGGACAGCTCCATCGTGCTGTCGCGCCAGCTGGCCTCGGAGGGGATTTACCCCGCGATCGACCCGCTCGCCTCGTCCTCGCAACTGCTCGACCCCGAGATCGTCGGGGCGGAGCATTTCCGGCTGGCGGGCGAGGCGCGGGCGCTGTTGGCGCGGTTCCGCGAATTGCAGGACATCATCGCGCTTCTCGGCGTCGAGGAGCTCGGCGCGGCCGACCGGCTGGCGGTGCGCCGCGCGCGCAAGCTGCAACGCTTCCTCACCCAGCCCTTTGTCGTGACCGAGGCCTTTACCGGCCAGACCGGGCGCTCGGTGCCGCTGGCCGATACGCTAGAGGGCTGCCGCGCGATCCTCGCGGGCGAGGCGGACGACTGGTCGGATCAGTCGCTCTACATGATCGGCGGGATCGACGAGGCCCGCCAGCGAGAGGAGGCCGCGGCATGAGGCTCACCATCGCCACGCCCCTCGAAATCGTCGTCGATGCCAAGGACGTCACCGCGATCCGCGCCGAGGACGAGAGCGGCGGCTTCGGCATCCTGCCCGGCCATGCCGAGTTCCTCACCAGCCTCAGCATCTCGGTCATCTCCTGGGTGGTCGAGGGCCAACGGCACTATTGCGCGGTGAAGGGCGGTGTTCTTATGGTCGAAAATGGAAGCGACGTCTCGGTCTCGACCCGCGCCGCAGTGACCGGCGATCTGCCCGAGCTGGGCGACACGATCCTGAAACGGTTTCAGGCCGAGGATGACGCCGCGAAGACCAAACAGGCCGACTCCACCCGGCTGCATCTGCTCGCGATCCGACAGCTGGTGGCGAGCCTCGACGGCGCGCAGGCTCGGAAGGATTGGACATGACCCAGCCGCCGGAAGACCCGGAACAGACGGAGGAGCCGATGGAGAGCGCCGCGCGCCGCCACGCCGCTCGGATCGAGAAAGCCCGAGAGGAGGGTGACATCCCGCTGGGCCGCCGCTTGGGCCAGATCGGTGTGCTCGGATGGATCGTCGTGCTGCCGATGCTGGCGGGGGCCGCGGGCGGCAGGTGGATCGACCGGAGCGCCCAGTCGGGCATCTTCTGGACCGCCGCGCTGATGATGGTGGGGCTTGTCGTGGGGTGCTGGCTGGGCTGGCGCTGGGTGCAACAGCAATGAGCGGGACGATGGTTCTTCTCGGTCTGGCGAGCCTCGCCCTCGGCATCGGCGTGGGCCTCTTGCATTTCACCCTGCTGCGGGCGGGCACGGATGCGATGCTGCTCGAAAGCAAGGCGCTGAAGGCGATCGCGCTGACCGCGCTGCGCTTCGGGCTGACGATCGGGGCTCTCGTGGGCTGCGCGCTTCTGGGCGCGGTGCCGCTGCTGGCGGCGGCGCTCGGGATCGGCATCGGGCGGATGCTCACCCTGCGACGCGCGAGGTCCGCATGAATTCGCCGCTCGAGACCACCGTCCTGTTCTGGGTCGGCCCCGTGCCGATCACCCAACCTGTCGTCACGACATGGGTGCTGATGGTGGTGATCGTGGCCGGGTGCTACGCGCTGACCCGAAACCTGAGCCTCAAGCCCGGACGGCGCCAAGCGGCGCTGGAGTTGCTGGTGACGGTGCTCGACACCCAGATCCGCGAGACGATGAGCGTAGAGCCCGGTCGCTATCGCACCTTCCTCGGCGGGTTGTTCCTGTTCATCCTGATCGCGAACTGGTCCTCGCTGCTCCCGGGGGTGGAGCCGCCAACCGCCAACCTCGAAACCGACGCGGCACTGGCGCTCCTCGTCTTCGTGGCGGTGATCGTCTACGGCATCCGCGCGGGCGGCGTGCGTGGCTACCTGCGCAGCTTCGCGATGCCGACGCCGCTGATGATCCCGCTGAACCTCGTCGAGACGCTGACGCGCAGCTTCTCGCTGCTGATCCGCCTGTTCGGCAACATCATGAGCGGGGTCTTCGTGATCGGCATCGTGCTCTCGCTTGCAGGGCTGTTCGTGCCAATCCCCTTCATGGCGCTCGACCTGCTGACCGGGCTTGTCCAAGCCTACATCTTTACCGTCCTCGCCATGGTTTTCATCGCGGCGGCAGTGGCGGAATCCCAAACCTCCCACGGATCCGGAAAGGACTGACTATGGAATATATTGAAGTGGCGAGCGTCATCTCGGCCGCCGCAGCGGTGGCCTTCGGGGCGCTTGGTCCCGCGCTTGGCGAGGGGCGCTCGGTCGCGGCTGCGATGGACGCGATCGCCCGCCAGCCCGAGGCCGCCAACGCGATCTCGCGCACGCTCTTCGTCGGGCTCGCGATGATCGAGACGACGGCGATCTACTGCCTCGTGATCGCGCTTCTGCTGCTGTTCGCCAACCCGTTCATCGGCTGATCATGACACTGGACTGGTGGACGCTCGGGCTGCAGACGCTCAATGCGGCGGTGCTGATCTGGCTTCTGAGCCGGGTGCTTTGGCATCCGATCGTGAGTGCCATCCAGGCGCGTCAGGCCGAGGCGGACAAGCAATTGAGTGAGGCGAGCGAGACCGCGCGCAAGGCCGATGAGGCGAAGGCGCAGGCCGAGGCGGAGCTCGATCAGGTCGGCACGCGCAAGTCCGAGATGCTGGCGCAGGCCCAGACCGAGGCCGAAGCCGCGCGCAAGGCGCTTCTGGATCACGCCCGCGCAGAGGCCGCCGATATGGCCCGCACCGCAGAGGCCGAACGCGCCGCCCGTGCGGAGGAGGCCGAGAAGCGCTATGCGGCGCGCGCCGCCGATCTGGCGCAGCGCATGGCCGAACGGATCGGCGCGCGCCTGTCGCGGCCCGCACTGCTCGAGGCTTATGCGACGGATCTTCTGGCGCAGGTCGCGGCCCTCGACACCGAGGATCGCGCGGCACTCGGCTCGGAGAAACTCATGCTGCGGATCAGCGAGGAAGCAGATGCGGGTTATGGCGAGGCTTTCGCCGAGCGCCTTGGGAAGACCTTAGGCGAGAAGATCAGCCCAGCGATCAAGACGGATGCGGAGCTGATCTGCGGCCTCGCGCTGGAGACCAAGCACCTGCACCTCGAGAGCTCATGGGCCGCCGATCTCACCCGGATGCGCAAGGAGGTGGCCAATGACACCCAATGATCCCGACGAGTGGCTGGACCGCAGCTTGGAGGCCATCGCGCGTGCGCCGCTCGGTCCCGTCGTGCGCCGCAGCGGGCGGGTGGAGCGCGTGTCCGACGGCGTTGCGATGGTGTCGGGCCTACCCGAAGCCCGCGCCGGCGAGCGGC
The DNA here is from genome assembly GCF_002020075.1 of Thioclava sp. F36-7. NCBI lineage: Bacteria > Pseudomonadati > Pseudomonadota > Alphaproteobacteria > Rhodobacterales > Paracoccaceae > Thioclava > Thioclava sp. F36-7. The sequence continues at coordinate 461,352 of NZ_MPZR01000001.1, forward strand.
TGGTCTTCGAGGGCGGGCAATCGGGCTTCGTGCATGTGCTCGACGAAGAGACCCTCGCGGCGGTGCTGCTCGACGATATCGCGGGCGTCGCGCAGGGCGATGCGGTGACTGGCACGGGCGACGTGATGCGGGTGCCGGTCGGGCCGGGACTGCTGGGCCGGATCGTCGATCCGCTCGGGCGGCCCCTCGACGGGCTCGGCCCAATCACGACCACGGCCAAACACCCGGTCGAACGCCCCGCCCCGGCGATCATCGACCGCGCCGCGGTGGTGGAGCCGATGCAGACCGGCACGCTGGTGGTGGATGCCCTCTTCGCGCTTGGCCGCGGCCAGCGCGAGCTGATCGTGGGCGACCGCGCGACCGGCAAGACGACCATCGCGCTCGACACGATCCTGAACCAGAAGGACGGCGACGTGACCTCGGTCTATGTTGCCATCGGGCAGAAGACCTCCTCGGTGGAGCGGGTGATCGAGACGCTTCGGCGCAACGGCGCGCTGGCGCGCACCATTGTCGTGGTCGCCGGGCCGTCGACACCGCCGGGGATGCAATGGCTCGCCCCCTTCGCGGGCATGACCATGGCCGAAGAGCTGCGCGACACCGGCGGCCACGCGCTGATCGTGCTCGACGACCTCACACGCCACGCCGCCTCGCATCGCGAGCTTGCGCTGCTGACCCGGCAGACACCAGGGCGCGAGGCCTATCCGGGCGACATCTTCTATCTGCACGCCCGGCTTCTGGAACGCGCCGCGCGGCTGTCGGACGCATTGGGCAGCGGCACGCTGACCGCGCTGCCGATTGCGGAGACAGATGCGGGCAACCTCGCGGCCTTCATCCCAACCAACCTGATTTCGATCACCGACGGGCAGATTGCGCTCGACGCCAAGCTGTTCAACCGCGGCCAGAAACCCGCCGTGGATGTCGGCACTTCGGTCAGCCGGGTCGGCGGCAAGACGCAGGCGCGCAGCCTGCGCGACGCGGCGGAGTCGATGCGGCTCGATTATGCGCAGTTCCTCGAACTGGAGATCTTCACGCGTTTCGGGGGGATGCCCGACACGCGGGTGAAGGCGCAGCTTGCGCGCGGGCGGGCGGTGCGCGCGGTGCTGGCGCAGATCCAGCACGCGCCGCTGCGCCTCGCCGATGAGGTGGCGCTGGTTCTGGCAGTGCAGACGGGGCTTCTCGACGGGTTGGAGCCCGCGCAGATCGACGCCCTGCGCGCGGCGCTGCCCGGTGCGCTCGATGCGGCGGGGCTGTCGGGTGCGGATTTCTCCGCCACGCTCAGCGAGGGTCTGCATGACCAGATCGTGGAGTGCCTGAAGGGGCTTTTGCCGGAGCCTGCGAAATGAGCGAGCAGCTTGCCGAGATCGAAGCGCGGATCGGCAGCATCCGCACGCTCGCCTCGGTGATCCGGGCGATGCGCGCCATCGCGGGCGCGCGCGTGCGTCAGACAGAGGGAGAGCTTGCCTCGGTGGATCTGCATGCGGCGACGGTGAGCCGTGCGCTCGACCGGGTCCTGTCGCTCGCGCCCACACCGCCCAAACCCGAAGGGCCGCCGCTCACCGTTCTGTTTCTGGCGGAGCAGGGCTTTGCGGGATCGTTCAACGCCCGGCTTCTGAGCGAGCTGGGCACGCCGCCCGGCGGTCTCGTCGTGATCGGCACGCGGGGCGCAGCGCTGGCCGCCGAACAGGGGCTGAACGCGCTGGCGCAGTTCCCCCTGCCCTCGCACGGCCCGGCGGTTCCGCCCTTTGCCGACCGGCTCGCCGAGACGCTGCTGCAACTGGCGGGCCGCGCCCCGATCGACGCCTTCTACGCCCAGACGGAGGATGGCAGCTGGAAGGCCCGCCGCCGCCGTATCTTCCCCCGCCCGACCCGGTCGACCCCGCCGCCAAGCCAGCCGCCCCTGCTGACGCTGCCGCCTGCGCAGCTTTGCGCGTCGCTCTTTGCCGAACTATTACATGCGGAGCTGTGCCGCGTCGCGTTGCATGCCACGGCGGCGGAAAACACCGCCCGGATGCTCGCCATGGCCTCCGCTCAGGGGATGACCGAACGCAAACTCGACGCGCTGCAACAGACCGCGCGAATTTCGCGGCAAGAGTCGGTGACGACCGAGATTCTGGAGCTTTCGGCGGGTGTCACGTCCAGCTGAGATGTGCCCCCACCGCCCCGCCGCACACAGGCATCGCTTGAAAAGCGCGCCCGCATGCAACAAGACTTGGGCTCGAGCAGAAACGAGGCCGATGTGACGCAAGAGATGTCCCCCGAGGCGCAACCCGGGCCGGGAGATGACCCGATCGACATGCGGATCATGGCGATTTTTCCCGAGTTGACCCCCAGCGAGAAACGCCTTGCCGAGGTCGTGCTCGAAGCGCAGTCGACCCTGTCGAGCTATACGGCTGCGGAGCTGGCCGAGAGCGCGGGGATTTCCTCTGCCACGGCGGCGCGCTTCTTCAAGCGGCTGGGCTATCGCAATTACAACGAGGCGCGGCTGCATTCGCGGCGCAACGGAAGCTGGGGCTCGCCGCTGAGCGAGTTGAGCGACGGTACCGAGCCGGGACAGCTGGCCGATCACTTCGCGCAGGATATGCAGAATCTGACCCGTAGCACCGAGATCCTGTCCGAAGAGGCGGTCGCCGATGCGGTCGAGCATCTCGCCTCGGCGCGCCGGATCTGGGTGCTGGGCTATCGGAATTCGCGGGCGCTCGCGATCTATGCCCGCGCCTTGCTGCTCAATCTGAAATCGGACGTGCAGCTTCTGCCCTATGAGGGCGCGTCGCTCGCCGAGGATGTCGCAGGGTTCGCACCGGGCGATGTGCTGCTGGCGATCGGGCTGCGCCGCAGGCCGCGCGCGCTGGGAGAGGTGATGACCGTCGCGCGCGAGGCGAGCATCCCGACGATCCTGATCGGCGATCCCACCGTGGCGCAGACCGCGCGCCACGCGACGATCACCCTGCGCTGCCACAATCGCGGGCAAGGCATCTTCGACAGCACCGTCGTCGCGATGAGCCTGATCAACTTCCTCTGCTCGAGCCTTGTCGACTCGCTGGGCCCGGAAGTGCGTACCCGACTCGCCCGGATCGAGGACCTTCATGCGCGCTTTGACGACCTCGGACCGCCCCCGGAGAGCCTTGAGGCGCTCACCAAGGCTGCAAAACAGGACAAATAGCGCCCAAAAACTGCGCATGGCCTGAATGAAAGCGTATTTTCATTTTTAGCATTTTGTGAAATAATTCTTTCCTGCGAAGGTGACCTCGCCATCTCATGCAGCGAAAGGATATGCCATGGATCGCCGACTATTCCTGAAATCTGCGCTTGCGGGCACCGCTCTCGGGGCGTTCGGCCCGGCGGGACGAGCGCTGGCCGCGACCGATCTTCTTTGGATGACCTGGGAGAACCTCGCGAAAGACGACTATCTCGCGCCCTTCCTCGACAGCCATGACGTCGACCTGACGAAGACCTTCATCGGCACCGATGACGAGCAATTCGCGAAACTGCGCGCCGGCGGGGCCTCCTCGGTCGACCTGATCACGCCCGGTCTCGACAAGGTTTCCTACTACACCGCCTCGGACCTTCTGCAGCCGATCGACTTCGACAAGGTGCCGAACGCGAAGCTCCTCTACGACACGTTCAAGAAGACCGATCTGGGCAAGACGGACGGCCAGACCTACGGCATCCCCTTCTATTGGGGCATCAACCCGATCGTCTATCGCGCCGACCTGATGGATGAAGAGCCCGACTGGTCGGTCTTCTTCGAGGGCGACAAATACAACGGCAAGCTCGCGATGCGCGACTACGCGCTCGAAGGGATCATGATCGCTGCGATGTATCTGGGCATTCCGCGCGACGAAATGTTCACGATGGACGACAAGCAGCTCGCCGAAGTGAAAAAGGTGCTGATGATCCAGAAGAGCAAACTGCGCACTTACTGGAACTCCATCGGCGACCTGACCAACCTTTTCGCGACCGGCGAAGTGGTCTGCGCCTTCTCCTGGGTGCCGCCCTATTACGACCTGAAGGAAAAGGGTCTCGAAATGGGCATGGCCAAGCCCAAGCAGGGCGTCATCGGCTGGTGCGATACGATTGCCGTGCCGAAGGGCGTCGAGGGCGCGCGCCGGGACTCGGTCTTCGAACTGGTGAACTACCTGCTCGGCCCGACTTACGGCAAAATGCTCGCCTATGGCGGTCCCTATGCGCAATCGACCTCCGCCGCGCGCGACGAGATCGACGAAGCCCAGCAGGAGAAGATCTTCATCAAGGACCTGTCGGTGATGGATAACTTCGTCTGGAAGCAAAATCCGCCGCGCTACAACGACTGGGTCGCACTCTGGAACGAAGTGAAGGCCAGCTAAGAATGACCGAGGCAGGTTCCGGGCCGACGGGTGGGCAGGGGCAGACAATGCCCCTGCTCCGCGCGCGTGCCCTGTGTAAGACATATGGCACCGTGCAGGCCGTGCGCGGTGTGAATTTCCGGCTCGACGAGAATTCCTACGTCACGCTGCTGGGGCCTTCGGGCTGCGGCAAGACCTCGATCCTGCGCATGATCGGCGGGTTCGAGGAGGTGAGCGAGGGGATGCTCGAGCTTGACGGCAAGAAGATCAACGACGTGTCCGCAAGCGCCCGCCCGATCAACACCGTCTTCCAGAGCTACGCCCTCTTCCCACATCTGAGCGTGTTGGAAAACGTGGGCTTCGGGTTGCGCTACAAGGGGCTGAGCCGCAAACAAGAACGCGAGAAGGCCCGCGCGGCGCTGGAAACCGTGCAGATGACCGCGATGGCGGATCGTCGCCCGCGCCAGCTCTCGGGCGGGCAGCAACAGCGCGTGGCGCTGGCCCGCGCGATTGCCAACGAGCCGCGTCTGCTACTTCTGGACGAGCCGCTCTCCGCGCTCGACCGGCGGATGCGCAAGGACATGCAGATCGAGCTGAAAGACCTGCAGCGTCGGCTGAAAATGACCTTTCTCCATGTCACCCACGATCAGGAAGAGGCCTTCGCGCTCTCGGACTGGATCATCGTGATGCGTGACGGGATCATCGAACAACAAGGCGCGCCGGATACGATTTATCGCCGCCCCGAGACCGCCTATGTGGCCGATTTCATCGGCGGCGCGGCCTGCGTGCCGGGCAAGATCACCGACACCGCCATCGGCGCCTATGAGATCGAGACCCCCTTGGGCCAGTTCGCGACACCCGGCGTGCGCGGCCTCAAAGCCGGCTCTCCCGCCGTGCTGTGCCTGCGCCCCGAGCAACTGTTCCTCGACCCGCAGGGCCGGATTTCCGCGCGCGTGACCCATGCCGTTTATCGCGGCGCGGAGTGGCTGGTGGAAGCCGAGGCCGCGGGCATCACGCTGGCGCTGACCGTCGGCCATGACGACGTGCCCGAGATCGGTGCGAAGATCCGCATCGGTTTCGACCCCGCGCAGGTCTGGATCGCGCGGCCCGAGGCCGAACAGAGGGCGGACCGGTCCACGGAGGCCAAGCCATGAGCCTGCGCGTCGGCACGCTCCTCGCCGCCCCGGTGACGGCCTTCCTGCTGGCGCTTTGCGTGGCGCCGCTGCTGATCCTGTTCGCCTACAGCTTCTTCCGCGTCGATTTCGTCGCGATCTCCTACGACCCGTCCTTCGCCAATTACGCAAAGATCGCGGGCTCTGCGACCTATCGCGGGCTGATCCTGAAAGCCTTCGGCTCGGGTGCGCTCGTCGTCGCGATCACCGCCGTGATCGGCTACCCGGTCGCGTGGTTCCTTGCCAAACGCGCGGGCGCGATGAAATCCGCGCTGCTGACGCTGCTGCTCGTGCCGCTTTATTCCGGCGATCTGGTGCGGGTGTTTGCGTGGCGCGTGCTTCTGGGGGCCGAGGGTGTCATCAACCGCTCGCTGATCTGGGCAGGCGTCACCGACGCGCCCATTCAGGGGCTGCTGTTTTCACCGCTCGCGACCCATATCGCGCTGACCTACAACTACCTGCCCTTCATGGTGATCGGGCTTTGGCTCGCCTTCGAGAGCCTCGATGACGCCTGGCTGGAAGCCGCCGCCGATCTGGGCGCGCGCAGCCCCAGCCGTTTTGCCCGCGTGACCCTGCCGCTGACCTTCCCCGGCCTCGTCGCAGGCGGGCTGATGGTCTTCGTGATGGTGGTGGGCGATTACCTCACGCCGCAACTGCTGGGCGGGGCCTCGGGGATCACCGTGATCTCGGCGATCAACGACCTCTTCGGCACCGCCTTCGACTGGCCGCTGGGCTCAGCCATCGCCTGGACGATGCTCGCGATCCTGATGGCTTTCTTCGCCATGGGTGCGATGCTGATCCGCCGTTCCAGCCTTGTGGGAGGGTCCTGACATGTCGCGCCTCTCCACGCTTTGGGTCTGGGCGGTCTTCGCCTTCATGTATCTGCCGATCGCGATGATCGCGCTGTTTTCGGTCAACGATTCCAAGATCATGTCCCTGCCCTTCTCGGGCTTCACCCTGAAATGGTATGCCGAGGTGATGGGCGACGGGCGTCTGGGCGGGGGCTTCCTGACCACGCTCAGCGTCGCCTTCCCCGTCGCGATCTGCGCGACGCTTCTGGGCGGGCTCGCAGCGCTTGCGATCAGCTTCTACCCGATGCGCGGACGCGGCATCTTCGCGGTGCTGCTGCTCGCGCCCTTCCTGATCCCGAAGCTGATCCTCGCCGTGGCGCAGCTGATCATGTTCAACGAGACCGGGGTGGCGCGCAGCCTGCTGACGGTGATCACCGCGCAGACGGTGATCGTGCTGCCCTTCTCGACGCTGGTGATCGCCTCGGTGCTGATCCGGATCGACCGTGGACTGCTGGAAGCGGCCGCCGATCTGGGCGCCTCGGGCCTCTCGGCCTTCCGCCGGGTGGTGCTGCCGCTGATGGCGAACGGGCTGATGGCGTCGTGGGTCGTGGCCTTCGTGCTGTCCTCGGCCGAATACGTCCTGACCGCTTTCGTCTCGGGCCGCGCGCAACCGCTTTCGGTGCTCGTCGCCTCCGATTTCCGCTTCGCGCTCTCTCCCTCACTCAACGCGCTCGCCGTGATGATCGTGTTCGGCAACATCGCCCTCGTGGCGCTGGCCGAGCTGATCCGCCGCCGCGCCTCCAAGACGGGGGCCTAAGCGCGATGACCAACCACAAGGACCCCACCATGATTTTCGAAAATGCCCTCGGAGAGGGGCAATCCAACGAGCTCATTCTGAACCCGCATTACGACACTGCGAAAGGCTATGGGCCCAAGCAGGAAGCCGTTCTGAACGACGCGGCCTTCGATCTGGCCAAGCGCACGATTTCTTCGTGGGAGGGCTATGCGCCGACGCCCCTCGTCTCGCTGCCCGCAATGGCGGCAAAGGCGGGCGTGGCCGAGATTCAGTTCAAGGATGAGGGCGGGCGCTTCGGTCTGGGCAGCTTCAAAGCCCTGGGCGGCGCCTATGCGGTGCTGCGGCTTCTGGCCCGCGAGATCGCGAAGGCGAAAGACATCCCCGAACCCAGCGCCGAAGACATCGTGGCAGGCGAATATGCCGATATCGTCTCGCAACTGACCGTCTGCTGCGCCACGGACGGCAATCACGGGCGCTCGGTCGCATGGGGGGCGCAACGCTTCGGCTGCCGCTGTGTGATCTTCATCCACGCCACCGTCTCCGAAGGCCGCAAGGAAGCGATCGAGGCCTATGGCGCCGAGGTCCGCCGCTGCGCAGGCAATTACGACGACAGCGTCCGCGAGGCGCAAGAGACCGCAACGCGCGAGGGTTGGTTCGTCGTCTCCGACACTTCCTATCCGGGCTATACCGAGATCCCGAAAGACGTGATGCAGGGCTATGAGCTGATGGCGGCGGAAGCGGCCGATACGCTTGGCACCCCGCCCACCCATATCTTCATCCAGACCGGCGTCGGCGGGCTGGCGGCGGCGGTCGCAGCCCAATTCGCGCGCCGCTATGGCCCCGAGGCCCCGCGCGTGATCCTTGCCGATCCCGACCAATCGGCCTGCTGGCTCGAGACGATCCGCGAAAGCAAACCCACCGCCGTCGAGGGCGATCTGGACACGCTGATGGCAGGTCTGGCCTGTGGCGAGGTCTCGCTGCTGGCGTGGGACGTGCTGGAGCCGCTGACCTTCGCGGTGATGTCCGTGGCCGACCCGGATGCCGTTGCGGTGATGCGCGCGCTGGCCAACCCCGAGGGGGGCGATCCGCCGGTGGCCGCCGGAGAATCCGCCGTGGCGGGGCTCGCAGCCTTCCTCGCCGCCGCCGAGAATGATGCGGCGCGCGCAGCCCTCGGGATCGACGCGAACTCGCGCATCCTGTGTTTCGGCACGGAAGGCGACACCGATGCCGCGCTGTTCAAAACCCTCGTCGGCCGCAGCGCCGCCGAAGTTCGGGGCGCGGCATGAGTATCGCGATCGACATCGAGCGCCTGATGGCGCGGCTGGAACGGCTGGGACAGATCGGCGCCCTGCCCGGCGGCGGCGTGAAGCGCCTCGCACTTTCCCCTGAAGACGCCGAAGGCCGTGCTCTCGTGATGCGCTGGATGCGCGAGCTGGGCCTTGAGATCACCACGGACGTCATCGGCAATTGCTGGGGCATCCGCGCGGGCGAGGAAGACGGCCCGCCGGTTCTGATAGGCTCGCATATCGATACGGTCGCGACGGGCGGTCTCTATGACGGCAGCCTCGGTGTATTGGCCGGGCTGGAAGTGATCGAGGCGCTCAATGCGGCTGGCGCGCGCACCCGCCGCCCCGTTGCGGTCGCGTTCTTCACCAATGAGGAAGGCGCGCGCTTCGCCCCGGACATGATGGGCTCGGGCGTGGCGCAAGGCGCGCTGCCGCTCGACGAGATGCTGGAGGTGGAAGGCATCGACGGGGTGCGCCTGCGCGATGCGCTCGCCGCCATCGATGCCGCAGGCCGCGCCCCGGTCGGCGCGCTGAAACCCCATAGCTATCTGGAGCTGCATATCGAGCAGGGCCCGGTGCTGGAGACCGAGGAGCTGCAGATCGGCGTCGTCACCGGCGTGCAGGGCATTTCCTGGACCGAGATCACCGTCACGGGCGCCTCGGCTCATGCGGGCACGACGCCGATGGCGCTGCGCCATGATGCAGGCGCGGTGGCGGCACGGATCGCGGTCGAGGCGCAGCAGATCGCGGCAGACCACGGCCCGCCGCAGGTCGCGACCGTGGGTCGGATGCGCGTCTCGCCCGATCTGGTGAACGTGGTGCCGCAGGAAGCGGTGATGACCGTCGATCTACGCCATACCGACGAGGCCACACTGCAAAAGGCCGAGACCCGGCTCTGGCGCGCCGCGCAGGATTTCGCACGCGCCGGGGGCTGCGCGATCACCCGCCGGACACTGGCCCGCTTCGAGCCGGTGGAGTTCGACCCCGCGTTGGTGGACAGCGTCGAGGCCGCCGCCCATGCGCGCGGGCTGGGCCATCGCCGGATGCCCTCGGGCGCGGGCCATGACGCGCAGATGTTCGCGCCGAATTGCCCCTCGGCCATGATCTTCGTGCCCTCGCAGGACGGGGTCAGCCACAACATTCACGAATATACCGCCCCCTCGGACATCGCGGGCGGGGCACAGGTGCTGATGGATGTCGTCTGCCAGCAGGCGGAGCTTCAGAACGCGCCCGAATTTCAAACGACCGAGACAGGACAATTGCCATGACCCGCAAATTCATTGCCGCCGCCGCACAGCTTGGACCGATTGCGCGTGACGAGCCGCGCGCCTCCGCCGTGGCGCGGATGCAGAAGCTTTTGATCGACGCCCATCGGCGCGGCGCGGAACTGGTCGTCTTTCCCGAACTGGCGCTGACCACCTTCTTCCCGCGCTGGCTGATCGAGGACGAGGCCGAGCTCGACGCATTCTACGAGACCGAGATGCCGAACGCGGAGGTGCAGCCGCTGTTCGACACTGCCCGCGAGCTCGGCGTCGGCTTCTATCTCGGCTATGCGGAGATCGCCTACGAGAACGGCGAGAAGCGCCGGTTCAACACTTCGATCACCGTCGACAAGACCGGCCAGATCATAGGCAAATATCGAAAGATCCACCTGCCCGGCCATCCCGAATACGAAGACTGGCGCCCCTTCCAGCATCTGGAGAAGCGCTATTTCGAGCATGGTAATCTGGGCTTTGGCGTCTTCGACGGCTTCGGCGGCAAGCTGGGTATGTGCCTGTGCAACGACCGCCGCTGGCCCGAGACTTTCCGCGTGCTCGGTCTGCGCGGGGCGGAACTGGTGATGCTGGGCTACAATACGCCGGTGCATTACCCGCTCGCGCCCGAGCATGATCACCTGCAGGACTTCCACAACCACCTGTCGATGCAGGCGGGCGCCTATGCGAACGGGTGCTGGGTGATCGGCACCGCGAAAGCGGGGCGCGAAGAGGGCTGTGATCTGATCGGCGGCACATGCATCATCGCGCCCACCGGCGAGATCATCGCCAAGACCCAAGGGTTCGGCGATGAGCTGGCGATGGCCGAAATCGACCTCGACCGCTGCCGCGAGCTGCGTGAGAACGTCTTCAACTTCGCGCTTCACCGCGAACCCGAGGACTACCGCGACATCTGCGCGGGATAAGAAAGTCGATGAGGGTAAAGACTACCGATCAGTGCAGCGGCGCATTCGAGGCCGCGAGCTGTTCCGCATATGCGCCCCGAACCTTGAGCGACGAGAGCATCGGCTGGGACTGCATGATGTAGCCCTCGAGGAAGGTGACGAGCGCGATGCGCCACCGGCGTTCGATCTCGATATAGGGATCGGAGGTAGCGTAGGAACTCACGTTGACGGAGACCGAGAATTTCTGCGGATCGAAAGTCGCGCGTTGGTCGAGCAATTCGGTGCGCAAGGCCGGGGTGAACACCTTTTCCGGCTGCGCCAGTGTCGCCAAGCCTTTCAAGTTGATCGAGTCCCCGAGAGCGTCACGGGTGTCGTCCTGGAAATTAAGGGAGAATTTGCCCACTTCAGCCACACCGCGCTCATCAAGCTTAACCAACAATTCAAGCGACACGTGTTTAACATTCATAATCAATACCTCCGTTGGGCGCGAGTGGCTCCGAATGGACCTGTGCGGCTCGCCTACGACGGCTGGATCACATGCAAGAGCGGCGATGTTGTGACTTGAATTGGGCAACTATGTCAAAGTTAGTTTCTGACGCTGCGTGATCTTTCGAGCTGACGATCAGGTCTCCATCTGCGGGGCCTGCCATCGAGAAATACCCTTGCGGCAATCTCCCGCTCATGTGCGCCGGGAAATCCTCTGCGTGGCGCCGCTGCGTCAGTGGCACTAAATACATCCACAGCAAAAGAAAAATATTGTCGCGCCCCACGGTGCGCCTCAAATAATTGAACTGGTCCGTTCACTTTGAGGACCCGAGTCGTTTTGAAAGGAACCCGACATGCAAAGCCCGATGAAGAAAAAGGCCGTACTCGCTCTGGTCGCATGCTGCGCCATGGGCATTCTGGCCGCCTGCGCCCAAACCGAGGGCACGGCGACCGCTGCAAACGTTCCGAACATGAAGGCGAACATCGAAAACCCGATGTAAGCGAGCGGAGCTGTCTTACGGCACCAAAGCCGACCCGCTACTGACGCGCCCTCTCGACATCCGCGAGGAGCGCGTCAGGAGCGATCCCGCGTTTCTCCGCACTGGCGCGGACGGCTTGCTGCAGTGATTTGCTACGGCTCAGCAGACGACGGAAGCGGGCTTCGTCCAATTCCAGAAGGGTCGACGGGGTGATCGCGCGCACTTCGGTCCTGCGCGTCCGTCTCATCAGGATCGATAGCTGACCGAACATCTCGCCGCGACCCAGCCGCCACGTCTGGTTGGCCGCCTCCACCTCGACGGCCCCGGAGGCGATGAAGAACACGCTTTTCGCGACGCTGTCGCGGCCGAGAATGACCTCCCCCGCATTGGCGTGCCGCGCCTTGAGCAAACGGCTCAAGCGTTTCTGGTCCCGGGCATCGAGACCGGAGAACAGCGGAAACTGCCGCACGAGTTCGATGCGCCGCAGCGCGATATCGAGCTTGGGGCGATCCTCCGCGCGCGACCGCTTCTGCGCAAGGGCGGCCCGGAGCTTGGTGTAGACCTCATCGCCGATCAGGCCGTCTTCGCGCATCGTCTCGTATTCGCGCTCCTCCAGCCGCAGCGCGGTCCGACGAATGATGCGTCGTTCGAGCTCTTCGGCGTAGCCGGGATATTGCAGACGCAGCCCCTGCAGCGCGGTTTCGACGATTTCGATGCGGCGCGACAGCAGGTCAGAGAGCAGGTCGCTCACGCGCTTGCCATGAATGCGGCGGATGCGGCCGCTGATGAAGCCGCCGAGATCGCGCAGTACCAGCCGCTGCGACAGGAGCATCTCGAACCGGTCCGCCGTCATCCGCGCGAGGGGGCGCGACAGGTGGAGGCGGCGATGCAGGATATTCGCGACGCGGAAGCCGAAGCCATATTTGACGCTGCGCCGCGCGATCCGGTTATAGCCGTGCCGCCCGTCCGCGCGTGCGCCCTCGATCAGACGGTCGGCATTCGACAGAACCTGTTCGGCGATGCGAGAGGCGATCGTCCGCTCCCGCACCCGCATCAGGATGGTGTCGCGTTCATGGCCGGCGAGCGCGATGAGCCCCAGGGTGATGCGGTCGCGGTCGTGGATGTCCTGACTGTCGTCGGCGGCCTTGACCGCGCCCTCCAGCCGCTCCCCGAACCGCTTGGCTTCGGAGCGGACGACGTCTCGGCTGAGTTCGTAATTCTCGGTGGTCCGCGCGAGGTCTTCGCGCACTTTCTGCAGCGAGACGGCGACCACCTGACGCGACAGCGCATCGTCGATCGGCGACAGCCGGTCCAGCCCCAGCCGACCGATGATCCAGCGCAACGTGGTGCCCTGCCCGATCAGCGTGAACAGGGTGAAGCCGGTGGCGAGGATGCCGACCATGCGCTGAACCTCGTCGGGGACGCGGAAACTCTCGGTCACGGCCAGCGCCAGCGCGAGGGTCACCGCCCCACGCAATCCGCCCCAGAGGATGGCGACCCGATAGGGCCGCTCGACCGTGGGCGAGACCCGCAGCGCCGTAAGCAGCGGCAGAAGACCGAAGAGGATCACCGCGCGCGCGAAAATGGACGCGAGGACCACAATACCGACGAGGGCGATATCCCCGATCCGGATCTCCTCCAGAAGTCGCGGGATCAACAGCGCCGCCAGAACGAAGATGAGGGCCCCCGCCCAATGCGCCAGGACGCCCCAGAGCTCGCGCAGATTGATCCATGTCTGCGGTTGCAGACGTCCGGGCCCGGTCAGGTTCAGCGTCAGACCGGCGGCAACCACCGCGATGACACCCGAGGCGCCGATGCTTTGCTCCGCGCCGATATAGGCCAGGTAAGGCAGTGCCACCGAAATCGAGAGCTGGGCAAGCTCATGGCGCCGGAAGAACGACATCATCCCGACGGCGATACGCGCGACCAGCCAGCCGGTGAACGCGCCCCCGAGGATGAGATAGGGGAACCGGGCGAGCGCATCGCCGAGCTTCGGATCGGGCACGCCCATCATCACGAAGCCCATGAAAAGCCCGAACAGCGCGATGGCTGCCGCATCGTTCAGCAGGCTTTCCCCTTCGATGATCCGCGACAGCCTGCGCGGGGCAGAGATCGAGCGGAAGATCGAGACGACGGCGGACGGGTCGGTCGTGGACACGATCGCGCCGATGAGCAGGCACGCGGTGAGCGGGATCGAACTGACCCAGGACAGCGCGTAGCCGACGCTGAGGGTGGCCGCGACGACCGCCACCACCGCAAGCATCAGGATGGGAACCCAGTCGTCCAGCATCCTGCGCAGGTCCATGCCCAGCGTCGCCTGAAAGAGCAGCGTGGGCAGGAACACGTAGAGAAACACGTTCGAGCGGATCGGCAGGTTCAGGATCGCTTCCGCCACCGGATTGAGCGCGTCGGTCAGCTCGGTCCGGAGGAAAAACACAGCCGCCACACCGATGAGAATACCGATGCCCGCGAGGATCACGCTGAAGGGCAGACGCAGCCGCGCTGCCAATGGCTCCGCCACCCCGATGACGAGGAAAAGCGACGCGACAATCGTGGTGATGACGACGATATCCATTCAGTCGAAATACCACGCTGATCGGCGGACGCACGGGGAATTGAAAGGTTTCGACACTTTGCGATCGGGAGACAAGCACGCCCCCGCCGAGAGAGGTGGGGGCGCTTAATGGACGTTAAGTCAGATCAGGCGACGAGTTTCGCCGTCATCTCGACGAGGCGTTTCGCCTGATGGGCGACCGCGGCCTTGCCAGCCTCGTCGACGCCCCCGGCATTGGTCGAGAAGCCGTAGGGGTTGCCGCCCGCATTGAAGATCGCCTCGTCGGTATAGCCCGGCGGAACGATGACGCAGCCCCAATGCATGGCCGTGGTGTAGAGGCCGAGGATGGTCGCTTCCTGCCCGCCATGTGCGTTCTGCGCGCTGGTCGTCGCGGTGAAGGTCTTGTTTGCGAGCTTGCCTGCGCCCCAGAGACCGCCCAGCGTGTCGATGAAGGCGCGCATCTGGCTTGCAGAGACGCCGTAGCGGGTCGGTCCGGAGAAGAAATAGCCCTCGGCCCACTCCATGTCGTCGGCGGTCACTTCCGGAATGTCGCTCATCTTCTCGAGCTGGTTCTTCCAGGCGTCCTGCCCTTCGACGACGGCTTTCGGGGCGGTCTCGGGAATGCGACGCAGGCGCACTTCGGCTCCGGCAGCCTCGGCGGCTTCCGCAGCCGCCAGCGCGACGGCATGGTTGGTGCCATAGGTGGAATAAAAGACGATTGCGATCTTCGGTTGTGCCATTTCTCTCTCCTGTGTTGGGAAGGGACTGAGGGGCAACGGCGCCCTCAGCCGTGTTTGATGAACGTGCCGTTGTTGAGTTCCGTCAGCGCCTGACGCAGTTCATCCTGCGTGTTCATGACGATGGGGCCGTGCCAAGCGACGGGCTCCTGGATCGGGCGGCCGGTCATCAGCAGGAAACGGAGACCTTCGTCCCCGGCCTGCACCGTGATCTCGTCGCCCGCGCCGAAGCGGACCAGCGTGCGGTTGCCGGTCATGTCGCGGATGTTCAGCTCCTGCCCGCGATATTCCTTCTCGACCTTGATGCCGACGGGATCGCTGGCGTCGCGGAAGGTGCCGGAGCCTGCAAACACATAGGCGAGCGCATTGGAGTGCGTATCGACCGGCAGCACCTTGCGCCGTCCTGCGGGGATCGACACGTCGAGCAGCATCGGATTGGCGGCGATACCGTCGACCGGGCCGGTCTTGCCCCAGAACGAGCCGATGATGACCTTGACGGTCGTGCCATCCTCATCGCCTTCGATCGGAATGTCGCTGCCGGTGATGTCCTGATAGCGCGGCGCCGTCATCTTGAGCGCGCCGGGCAGGTTCGCCCAAAGCTGGAACCCGTGCATCTGCCCCTTGGCATTGCCCGAGGGCATCTCCTGATGGACGATGCCGGAGCCTGCCGTCATCCACTGCACGCTGCCCGCGCCGAGAAGCCCGCGATTGCCGAGCGAATCCGCGTGCTCCACCTGGCCGTCGAGAACATAGGTAATCGTCTCGATGCCCCGATGCGGGTGCCACGGGAAGCCCTTGGAATAAAGGCGCGGATCGTCGTTGCGGAAATCGTCCATCATCAGGAACGGATCGGTCAGCGACGGGTCGCCGAAGCCGAACACGCGATGAAGATGAACGCCAGCGCCTTCGAGCGCGGGCTGCGCTTGGCTGGTGGCCGAGACAGGTCGAAAAGTCATGGGAGCCTCCAAATATCGTTGGTGATAGTGTGGGGCTTCCCGTGGAAATTTGAATTAGCGAAGGTCCCGCATGCCCTGTGCGCAAGCGCGCAGACGGGCAAAGGTTCCGCAAAAAGAACCGGGCCACCCTTCGGCAGCCCGGTCTTCTTTTGCCTTAGCTGACCCTCTTGGGATCAGATGTTACCCTTGGACAGCTCCCCGGCGATGAAATCCGCCTGCCGGATCGCGAGCGCCACGATGGTCAGCGTCGGGTTCTCCGCAGCCCCCGTCGTGAATTGCGAGCCGTCCGAGATGAACAGGTTCGGCACGTCATGGGTCTGGCCGTGCTTGTTCACCACCCCGTCGCGCGGGTTCTCGGACATCCGGTTGGTGCCGAGGTTATGCGTCGACGGATAGGGCGGCGTCGGCAGCGTCCGGGTCGCGCCCACCGCCTCGTAGATCGCCTTCCCACGAGCATAAGCGTGATCGCGCATCGCCCGGTCGTTCGGGTGATCGGTGTAGTTCACGTTGGCCACCGGCAGCCCGTACGCGTCCTCGACCGAGTGATTGAGGGTGATGCGGTTGGTCTCCTGCGGCATGTCTTCGCCGACGATCCACATCCCGGCCATGTTCTCGTAGCTGTCGAGCGCCGAGGTGAACTCGCGCCCCCAGCCGCCCGGATCGAGGAAGGCCGCCATGAAGGGCAGACCGAGGCTGAGCGTCTCCAGCTCATACCCGCCCACGAACCCGCGCGAGGGATCGTGGCGCGCCTCGTCGCGGACGATGCCCGCCATCGTCGTGCCACGCCACATCTTCACCGGCTTGTCGAACACGCCATAGACCGAGCCCGTGGTGTGACGCATGTAGTTGCGCCCCACCTGCCCCGAGGAGTTCGCAAGCCCGTCGGGGAACATCGCCGAATGCGAATTCAGGAGCACGCGCGGGCTCTCGATCGAGTTGCCCGCGACGCAGACGATCTTGGCCTTCTGCATCTGCAGATTGCCCTCCTTGTCGAAATACTCGACGCCGGAGGCCATGCCCTGATCGTCATGCAGGATACGCGCCACATGGCAGTGATCGCGCACCTCCAGATTGCCGGTCGCCTCGCCGCGCGGGATGTCGGTATAGGCCGAGGACCACTTGGCGCCCCATTTGCAGCCCTGGAAACAGAAGCCCGTCTGCTGGCACGACATCCGGTCGTCATAGTCGATCGAGTTGATCGCCATATGACCGGTATTCACTTCCTCGTAGCCAAGCGACTTCGCGCCTTTCTCCAGCACCTTGAAGTTGTTGTTGCCCGGTAAGCCCGGACGGTCGCCGGTGCGGGTCACGCCCAGCTTCGCTTCCGCCTTGTCGTAATAGGGCGCAAGCTCCGCCGGATCGATCGGCCAGTCGAGCAGGTTCGCCCCGTCGACATTGCCGTAATGGGTCTTCGTCTTGAACTCGTGGTCCTGAAAGCGAAGGCTCGCGCCGGCCCAGTGGATCGAGGTGCCGCCGACCGCTTTCACGATCCATGCGGGCAGACCCGAGAAGTCCTTCGCCACCCGCCAGTCGCCGCTCGTGGTGCGCGGCTCGGTCCAGGCGAGCTGGCCGAAGCTTTCCCATTCGTCGTTGATGTAATCCTCGGGCAGATAGCGACCGCCCGCTTCGAGCGCCACGACCTTGACGCCCTTCTGCGCTAGCTCGTTTGCCAGCACGCCGCCGCCTGCGCCGGTGCCGATGATGACAACGACGCTGTCGTCGCTCAGATCAAATTTCGCAACCATGTCTGCCTCCCTTACAGCCAGTCGATGTCGTCAAAACCGCGGTTGATGTAGCCGCCCTTGGAATAGGACTCGCCCTCGTAGCCGAAGATCGGCCAGACCGCTTTCTGGTTGTAGAGGCCGGTCACCAGACCGCCCCGGATCTTCTGGAAGAAGGGGCTCTCCTCCATGCCCCGCAGGATCGCGACGCGATCCTTCTCCCAGCCCGTCTCGAGGTAATTCGCGAAGCCTTTGCCGCGTGCCGCCGCATCGAGCGCGGCAATCCCCGCTTCGATTTCGTCAGCTGTATCGGCAGTGTCGTAGCCCTTCACCGCGATGACATAATACTGGTCGTCGATCTTGTCGTGCGGATAGATATCGCGCGCCATCTGCACGAGCGTCGCGAAGGTCGTGGGCTTGAGCGCCGAGAGCTCGGTGGCCCAGGCGGCATTGCGCGCCGCCATGAACCCCGAACCCACGACGAAGCTCGCCCCCGCCACGGTTGCCCGCGCCAGCAGCTGCCGTCTGGTCAGCCCTTTCGAGCTTGCCTTGGTGGTCATTGTCGTCTCCTCCCTGATGTCTCCCTTAGGAAAATCTCACTTGAAGCGGCCTTCGCGCGCGAGCACCTCGATCTGGTATCCGTCCGGATCGGCCACGAAAAAGAACTTCGCGACGACCTCCCCTGCCGGCGCGAATTCCACGAGTTTGCGGGGCGCGAGGCCCTCCGCCTCGAAGCGTTTGTGTTCGGCTTCGAGATCATCGACCGAGACCGCGAAATGGCCGTAGCCATCGCCGAGGTCATAGGGCTCGGTCCGGCCCTTGTTGACGGTGAGTTCCAGTTCGAACTCGCTTTCGGGATTGCTCAGATAGACGAGCGTGAAATCCGGAAAGTCGAGACGGTCGGCGACCTTGAGGCCGAAAGCCTTGTCGTAAAACGCGACCGAGCGGTCCTCGTCGAGGACACGGATCATGGAATGAATGGATTTTGCCACCGGTTGCTCCCGCTGTAGTGCTGTCAGTTGTCCTGAGAGCCTAGCAGCGGGCCGCGGTGGGGCGGGTAGTAGGTCTATACTACCCCTGAAGAATGTTTGACGTCAGGCTTGCGCTTACTCTGCGGCGACCGCGAGCGGGGCACGATCGGTCGAGATTTCCATGAATTTCAGGCACGCACAGCGCAGCAGCGACGTGAAGTTCGACGGCTCCCCGCGCAGCTCCAGCACTTCCGCATGCAGCGTCGAGATAAAGGTCGGCGTGGACACCCCATCGCGCGCGGCGATCTCGTCGAGAATGTCCCAGAATGCGTTCTCGAGCCGGATGCTCGTGCTCTGGCCGTTGAGCCGCAGCCTGCGCGTCTCGCTGGAATAGCGCTCCGGGTCCTGACCCGCAAAAACATGGCACATATCGTCTCTCCTCCCTCAGATCCGATTGCCGAGGCGAACCAAGATTCACCCGAGACTCAAGAATATGGTCAATCCGGGGCGGGTCAATCGTGTTGTGACAGGGCGTAGGGCTGAGCGCGTCGGGCTATGGGGTCGCCGCGAACCCTCCCACGAGGTCACGCGCCACGCGCTCCGCTGCAGCCAGCGCGCCTTCCATGTAGCCGCCCATCTCGGGCGCGGTTTCCGAAGACGCGAGATGCAGGCGGCCCTCATGAAGGCCGCGCAGCACCGGCGGCAGGCCGTAATCGGGGTGGAACCTGAGCGGCTCGAGATCGGCCTCCGTCGCCGTTTCGGGCGCGACAGCCCAGTCTTCGAGCGCATAGGTCAGCGGGTTGGCGGCATCAGAGCCGAAGATCCGGCCCAGTTGTTCGAGTGCTGCAGCTTTGACCACCTCCTCCTGCCCGATCCGCGCCCGCGCCGGCACGCCCAGAAAGCCGAACAGCGCAGCGGGCGCGCCGTCTGGCCCGGACGCATCATGGATTTCCGCCAGAGGGCCGCGCTGGCTCATCGCATCGCCCGACAGCCCGGCCTCGCGCCAGAACGGTCGCTCGTAGAGGGCTGCGAATTTAGCGTGCCCCGCCATCCAAGTCGGGATCGCGCGGAGCGCCTGCGTCTCCGCATCGCTCGGCTGCGGCGCGAAAGACATCTGCGCCGCAATGCGTGGCGGCACGGCCAGCACGACATGCTCCGCCTCGCAGGTCCGGCCGTCCTCGAGCGTGAGAGAGGGCCCTGCCCCGATCCCGACAACGCGCGCCCCGGGATGAAGCTGCGCGGCGGGAAGGTCGGCGGCGAGGGCGTTGGTCAGCGCGACCATGCCGCCTTCGAGACGCCACGACCCCGCCATGCTGGCAAAGCCCATATTGCGGTGAACGTCGCCGCTCGCATCTTCCAGCGACACCGCGCCGTGCGCGAACTGCTCGAACTTGCGCAGGTTCAGCGCCTCGGTGAGCGCGGCGATCCGGGGCTGGCCGGGCCAGAACCATGACGGGCCGAGATCGACGCTGCCCGTTGCGGTCTCGAGCGCCTTGATCCGACCGCCGAAGCGCGGCCGCGCCTCGAACAGTTCGAAAGAGACCCGGCGCGCATGCAGATGCCGCGCGAGCGCTAGGCCCGCGAGCCCGCCCCCCACGATCGCGACCTGCGTTTTCATCGTAGCCTCGTCATTGTGAGAGATCGTTTTCCGTCACTGTTCCGGCGCGGCAACGAAGCGCAGATGCCCCGTCTTGATCCAGAACTCGGCGCCGCCCGGCCCGGCCTGAACCTGCAGCGATTGATCCACGGGCAGGCGCAGCCACGATCCCTCGCGCAAGTCATCGCCACCTTCGGACAGCGTCCCGCCCAGCACGAGCAACTCCATCCCGCCCGGATCATCGAGGGAAAGGGGCGCATCCGGCGCGAGCCGGAAATAGCGGACGAGCTCACGCGCGTCGCGATGAAGTTCAGCGCATTCGACGCCGTCGTCGGTCTGGGTCAGATCGGCCCGCATATCCTTGTGAAACTGGTTGCGGTCGTCCGGGTCGAACTGCCAGAGCTTCACGAAGATCGTGCAGCCACCCTCTGATCCTGGCCGGTGCCGGGTCTGCGGCGGATTGCGCACATAAGTCCCCGCGGGATAATCGCCGCTCTCATCCTGGAACACGCCTTCGAGCACGAGATACTCTTCGCCGCCGCCATGCGTATGCGCCGAGAAACTGTGCCCCGGGGCGAAGCGCACGATGCTCGTCGCCCGCGCCACCTCGTCGCCGATCCGGTCGAGCATCCGCCGCTCGACACCCGCCGACGGCGAGCCGTGCCAGTCGAGCGTGTCGGAATGAACGAGCACGCGCTCCGAGAATTCCGCGTTGATTTCCATGTGCCCTCCGAAATATCTGCCCCAACCCGGGTTGGACTGTCGCACCGCCCCTAAGCCGCGCGTAATTCGGAGCTATGCTCGGAAGGCAGAATTTCAAATGCCGCGGAGCCGCGAAGCCCCTCGGCTATTCGACCCTGCGCAGATCATCGAGCTGAACCGAGATCGCCTCGCCGGGATAATCGGCGGGCTTCGGCAGCTCGGCAATCAACATCGTCGGCCCGCTTCCTGCCTGCGCCACCGCCTGCCCGTCTGGGCCCGCGATGATGGACTTGCCACCGAAGTCGATATCGCGATCAGGGCCCGCGTAATTCGCATAGACCACGACGGCCGCGTTCTCATTCGCGCGCGCCCGCACGAGCAGATCGGGGACGTGATCGTAGCCAACCGGGTTCGCCGTCGGCACGAGGATCAACTCGGCCTTCGCTCTCGCCAAGGTACGTGCGTGTTCCGGGAACTCGATGTCATAGCAGATCAGCAGGCCGGTCCGGACGCCATTCAGCTCGAAGACGGGCGGCGTTTCCGTCCCGAAGGCGAAACTCGCGCGCTCCATCTCGCCAAAAAGCTGGATCTTGCGATAGTGCCCGACCCGCGCGCCTGTCTTGTCGAGCACAGACGCCGCGTTGAACACGTCATCGCCCAGCCGTTCGGCCCAGCCATAACAGATCGCGCAGTCGTATTTGCGCGCGATATCGCCCATCGTGGCGCACCACTCTCCCCCGAGCGGCTGCGCCTGCGCGCGATGATCCTCGGGCCGGTTGTAGCCGGGCAAGATCAGCTCGGGCAGCACGACAAGATCGACGCCGAGCCTCGACAGGCCGCTCACCCATTTCTCGATGGTCGCAAAAATCTGCGCCGGGTGAGAGGGAAGCGGCAGCGGCTGGACGAGCGCGATTCTCATGTTTGTCTCCATTCTCGACAAACAAGCGTATCGCTTGCGTCGCAGCCCGTCACCCTGAGCAAAGCCGGAAAGCTCTGCCTAGGGGCGATAGACGTCTGGAGAGCGGGTCAGAACGAAAACAGCCCCGACAGCCTGTCCAGTTCAATCAAGACAGGAGTTTCGCCTTGGCCTCCCGCAGGGCACGCGCCAGTTCGAGATAGCCTGCATTGCCGTTATTGAGATGCATCAGCTCATAGTGGTCTGCCCAGTGGTCGATCCGCGCACGCGGCACCCGGTCCGACCACGCACCTCGGCGCACCCGGATGGCCCCGTCTTCCAAGCACTCCACTTCGATACGCGGTTCGATCATAACGATCTCCATCTCTAACTCGTCAAGGGCGCAAGAGGCTCACGATACAGCCGGGGCCCTCTGGAAAATTACTTTTTGCGAATAGACAATTGCTGCGAATAACCCACTGGTAACAAAGGAATGGGAACCCGCGCATTGCGGAATTCCTCAGTTTTTTCCGCGGTAACAGTGAATTGACTCACGGCGTGCCGAAATACCCCCTGAGTTGAATGCTCAGCGGGTGGTCCGGCTGGGTCAATTCGGAGTGCCTAGCCTCCGAGCGAGAAACGCCGCAGCAAGATCCGGGGTGGCGATCTGGGGATAATCCGCCTCGGCAATCGCGACGCCGAAGCGCTGGTTGAGCGCGATCACCAGGTTCAGGATATCCATCGAGTCGAGCTCTAGATCGTCCTGCAGATGGTCCGAGCCCGCAATCGCGGCAGGGTCGAGATCGGGGGCGACGCGCACGAGTTCCTCGATATAGGCGCTGCGGATTTCGTCTTCGGTCATAGCTCCTCCGGGGTTTGCAGCTTCGCGTCGATCGCGGTCAGGAATTTCGAGCCCAGCCGCCCGTCACTCACGCGGTGATCGGCGGCCAGCGTCAGCGTCACGGCCTGCGCGGCAATCACTTTGCCGTCGCGCACCAGCGGTTGCGGGCCGGGCGTACCGGCAGTCACGATGGCGACCTGCGGCGGCACGATGATCCCGGCCATCGCCTCGACCCCGCTTTCGCCGAGCGCCGAGAAGGTCAGCGTCGCCATGCTCATCTCCGAGCTTTTGAGCCGCCCGGCACGGGCGCGCATCGTGAGGTCGCGCATCGCCTCCATCAAATCCTGCAGGCTCTTCTTGTCGGCATCGAGGATTGCGGGCGCGACAAGCCCGCCGCCCCTGAGCGCGATGGCCAGCCCGAGATGGATCGCCGCGGAGGGCGTGAACCCATCTTCCCCGAAATGCCCGTTCACCGCCTTTTCTTCGCGCGCGGCCAGCGCCATCGCCTTCATCAAGAGCGCGCCCATCAGGATGCGCTCTTCGGGCGGGCGGTCCGCATTGGCGGCGCTTAGCCAGTCGCTCGCAGCGCTGAGGTCGACCGTGTGGGTGACGTAGTAATGCGGGATCTCGCGTTTGGACCGGGCCATCGCGGCGGCGATCGCTTTGCGCATCTCGGCGAGATAGGCGCCGCGATCTTGCGCCGGGCTCGGTGTCGCGACGGGGTTCGTCGCCTCGACATCGGCGAGGACGATTGCGCCTCCCGGCCCGCTGCCGGTGAGGCTCTCCAGCGCGATCCCCAATTCCGCCGCGCGCGCCTTGGCGGCGGGTGATGCGGCGATCCCTGATGGGGTTGCTGCGGGCGGAGCGGTTGGCGGCGCTGCTTCCGCCACAGGCGCGGCAGGTTCGGCGCTGGCCTGCGGCGCGACTGACGGCGCGGTCTGCGTTGGCGCCTCCGCAGCCTCCCCCGGCGCCTGAATAACGGCGAGCGGCGCGCCGACGGGCAGGTCTTGCCCAAGCTCTGCCATCAGCTTCTCGACCACGCCATCCTCGAAGACCTCGATCTCGATCGCGCCTTTCTGGGTCTCGACCACCGCGACGATATCGCCGTGCTTGACCGTATCGCCGGGCTTCACCAGCCATTCGACCAGCTTGCCCGCCTCCATATCCGCGCCGAGCGAGGGCATCTTGAAAACGGCCATCGCGTCACCCTTTCCCAAGCGTCGCCTTCACGGCGGCCACGATGGCGGGCACCTGCGGAATGGCGGCGTCCTCGAGATGTTTGGGATAGGGGATCGGCACCTCGGCCGAGCACACCCGCCCCACCGGCGCATCGAGATGCCAGAAGGCCTGCTCGCCGATCCGGGCCGCGATCTCGGCCGAGAGCGAGCCCGACCGCCAGCCCTCATCCACGATCACCGCGCGGCGCGTGCGCGCAAGCGAGGCCATGATCGTCGCGTCATCGAGCGGGCGCAGCGAGCGCAGGTCGATCACCTCGGCCTCGATCCCATCGCCCGCCAGCGCCTCGGCCGCCTCCAGCGTCTTCCACAGCGATCCGCCATAGGTGATCAGGCTGATATCCTTGCCCGCGCGCCGGATCGCGGCCTTGTTGATATCGACCGGCCCGGCATTCGCGGCGATCTTACCGGTCATGTTGTAGAGCATGACATTCTCGAAAATCAGCACCGGATCGGGATCCTCAATCGCAGTCCAGAGCATCCCGCGCGCGTCCTCCAGCGTGGCGGGCGCGAGGATGCGCAGCCCCGGAATATGCGCATACCAACCTTCGAGCGAATGGGAATGCTGCGCCGCCAGCTGCTTGCCCGCGCCGGTCGCGAGACGGATCACCACGGGCGCGCCGAACTGTCCGCCCGACATGTGCCGGATCGTGGCGGCGGTGTTCATGATCTGGTCGAGCGCGAGGAGCGAGAAATTCACCGTCATCACCTCGACGATGGGGCGCATCCCCGCCGCCGCAGCGCCAATTCCAGCCCCGGTGAAGCCGGACTCGGACAGCGGCGTGTCACGGATACGACCCTCGCCGAATTCCTCCATCAGCCCTTTCGACACCGCGTAGCAGCCGCCGTAAGCGCCCACATCCTCGCCCATCAGGAAGACCCGCTCGTCGCGGATCATCGCGTCGCGGATGCCCTGCTTGACCGCCTCGCGATAGGTCATCTCGACGGTCTCGGCGCTGGGTTCAAGCGGCGCAGGCGGCGCGGGGCGGTCCTCGGCCATGACGTGGCGGGTGAGCGTCTCGAGCGGCTCCCACTCGCTCGCCTCGGCATAGGCCACGGCGGCGGCGATCTCATCCTCGACCCCGGCCTCGATCTGCGCGACCTCTTCGGGATGCATCAGCCCGCTCTTGTAGAGCCATGACTGGAACCGCACGATCGGCCCCTTCTCGCGCCACGCGGCAACCTCGTCCTTGTCGCGATAGAGCTGGGCGTCGAACATCGAATGCGCCCGGAAGCGATAGGTCAGGCATTCGAGGAAATAGGGTTTGCCGGTCTCGCGGATCGCGGCGAGCGCGCGGCGCGTGGCCGCTTCGACCGCGACCACATCCATCCCGTCCACCTGTTCCGTCACCGTGCCATAGGCCGCCGCCTTGCGCCTTATGTCGGTCACGGCCTCGGTGCGCGCCAGAGCCGAGCCCATCGCGTAGCCGTTATTCTCGCACACGAACAAAACCGGCAGCGACCAGAGCTGCGCGAGGTTCATCGACTCGTGGAACTCGCCCTCGGCCACAGCCCCTTCGCCGAAGAAGCAGGCGGTCACGTTTGGCGCACCCATCATCCGGTCGCGCAGCGCGAGGCCCACGGCCAGCGGCAGCCCGCCCCCCACGATCGCGTTGCCGCCGTAGAAATTGCGCTCGGCATCGAAGATATGCATCGAGCCGCCCCGCCCGCCCGAGGCGCCGGTGGCCTTGCCATACATCTCGGCCATCACGCGCTCCATCGGCACACCGCGCACCAGCGCATGGCCGTGCTCGCGATAGGTCGCCACCACCCGATCATCCGGGCCAAGCCGCGGGATCACGCCCGAGGCCACCGCCTCCTCGCCATCGTAGAGATGGAGGAAGCCGCGGATCTTTTCCTGCGTGTAGAGCTCGGCGCATTTATCCTCGAAATGGCGCACACGGATCATCGCCGTGAGCAATTCGCGGATGTGGTCATGGGTCAGATGCGGTTTGTCGGCAGTCATGTCTCGTCACTCTCCAGCGTCGAAATATCGCCTTCCGGCAGGCCCAGCTCGCGCGCTTTCAGCAGACGGCGCATGATCTTGCCCGAACGGGTCTTCGGAAGGGTTTTGCGGAACACCACCTCGCGCGGGGCGACCGCCGCGCCGAGCTTTTTGCGCGCGAGGCCCCGGATGTCGCGTTCGAGGTCCTCGGAGGGCTCAAACCCCGGATTGAGCGCGACATAGGCCTTCACCACCTCGCCCGCAGTCTCGTCCGGCAGGCCGATCACGGCGGCTTCGGCCACTGCCGGATGCTCGATCAGCGCGCTTTCGACCTCGAAGGGGCCGATCAGGTGACCGGAAGATTTGATGAGGTCATCGGCGCGGCCCACGAACCAGAAATAGCCCTCCGCGTCGCGCATCGCGAGATCGCCCGAGAGATACCAGCCATCCACGAAACACTTCTTGTAGCGCGCCTCTTCGTGCAGATAGGCGCGCATCATCGACGGCCAACCGGGGCGCAGCGCCAGTTCGCCAATCTCGCCGGGCTTGCAGTCGCGCAGCCCCTCATCGACACGCTCCACGATCCCCGCCTCGATCCCGGGCAGCGGCTTGCCCATCGAGCCGGGATGCACATCCATCGCGCGGGTATTGGCGATCATGATGCCGCCGGTCTCGGTCTGCCACCAATTGTCGTGGAAGGGTTTGCCGAAGACCTCGTTGCCCCAGACCACGGCCTCCGGGTTGAGCGGCTCGCCCACCGAGGCCATGAACCGCAGCTTCGAGAAATCGTAAGGCGCGGCCGCCTCCTTGCCCGCGCGCATCATCATGCGGATCGCGGTGGGCGCGGTGTACCAGACCTCGATCTGCTCGCGCTCGAGAATGCCATACCATCGGTCGAGATCGAAATCGGCCTCGTCGATGACCATCCGCACCCGGTTCACCAGAGGCGAGATGATCCCAAAGGAGGTGCCCGTCACCCAGCCCGGATCGGCCGTGCACCAGTAGCGCGTGCCCGGCGTCAACTCGAGCGCGTAGCGGCCTGCCGCAGCATGCATCACCACCGCGTTGTGCACATGCACTGCGCCTTTCGGGCGGCCCGTGGTGCCCGAGGTGAAATGGATCAGCGCGGGGTCCTCTGGCGCCGTGCGGACCGTCTCGAACTCCTCCGAGGCCGCCGCCATCGCGGGGCCGAGTGCTACGCAATCGTCGGACGCCTCGTCGCCGATGATAAGCACCAGTTTGAGGGAGGGGATTTCGTTGCGCCACGCAGCGATCTTGCGGCGATAGATCGAGGCGGTCGTGATCAGCGCATTGGCCTCGCCGATCTCGAGCCGGGTGCGCAAGGGTTCAGGCCCGAAGGCGGAAAAGAGCGGCGAGAAGATCATCCCGGCCTTCAGCGTGCCCAGCGCGGCGATGTAGAGATCGGGAACTCGTCCCGCGAGACCGAAGAGCCGATCGCCCGGTTTCAGTCCGTGGCTTTTAAGCACATTGGCGAAGCGTGCGGTCCGGGCGGCGAGATCGCCGTAGCTCAGGCTTTCTCGCGCGCCGTCCTTGCCCAGCCACAGGATCGCCTCATCCGCCCCATGGCCCGCGGCGACATGGCGATCCACCGCCTCGTAGGCGATGTTCAACCCGCCATCGGGAAAGCCGTCGAGCATCGCCCGCGCGGTGTCCCATGTGAACGCCTTGCGGACCTCATCGGTCAGCGTTGCGGCTGCCCGTTCGGCATCCGCCTTCCGGATAATCGCCCAAGTCATCACGCCTCCTCCCAAGGTGATGCCAGTCGATGGGCCGCCCCCTGTCACGAACGGCCATGATCTTCCCTAGGCGAAGACAGGAGGTAGTTTCATTGATGTGGCTCAACGCGGGAGCGGAAATTATCTGCGGGTTGCGCGCGATACGACCAGATGTCCCAGCAGCGGCGGAAGCAGGCTCATCGCCCCGGCGAGCGTCAGCCCCGCGATTCCGGGCGACGGCAGCTGCAGCACATCGGAGAGCCCCGGCAGCCACAGCGCCCCGGCGATCAGCACGAGACACAGGACAAGCGCCCCCCAGACATAGGGGTTGCGTGTCACATCGTTGCGCAGGGCGTGGGTGTCGGCCTCGCGCATGTTGAACACGTTCCACAGCTGGCCCAGCGCGAGTGTGACGAAGGCCACGGTGACGGCGGCGGCGGGCGCAAGCTGCAAACCATAGAGCGCGCCCCCGAAAGCCAGCATCGTCGCCAGCGTCACGATGACTCCGAGCGCAACGATGCGTCCCCATTCCCTGCGCGCGAGGATCGGCTCGGCGCGGTCACGGGGCGGGCGGCGCATCTCATGGCCGTCCCCATGCCCCAAGCCGAGCGCCAGCGCGGGGAAGACATCGGTGACGAGATTGAGAAACAGGATCTGCAGCGGCAGGAGCGGTGAAGGAAGCCCCACCCCCACGGCGATCCCGACCACAAGGATCTCCGAGAGATTGCACGACATCAGGTAGACGATGAATTTGCGGATATTGCCGAAGATCACCCTGCCCTGCCGCACCGCCTCGACGATGGTCGCGAAATCGTCGTCCTTGAGCACCATATGCGCCGCCTCGCGGGCGACCTGCGTGCCGCGCTGGCCCATCGCGATGCCGATATCGGCTTTCTTCAGCGCCGGCGCGTCATTCACCCCGTCGCCCGTCATCGCGACAGTCTCCCCCTCGCGCTGATAGAAGCTGACGAGGTTCAGCTTCGTCGCCGGTGCCACGCGGGCGAAGACGCTGGCCTTGCGCAGGCGGTCGAGCGTTTCCTCCGGGGCGTTTTCCAGATCGAGCCCTGTGAGGTCTCGCCCCTCGATCGCCACCGCACCGTTTCCGCTGATCCCGGCATCCTTCGCGATGCGCGCGGCGGTCTCGGCATGATCGCCCGTCAGCATGATCACCCGGACCCCGGCGCTCTGGCAGGCCGCGATCGCGGGGGGCACATCCTTGCGCAACGGATCGGCGAGGCAGGCAATCGCGACAAGCGTCAGCCCCTCATAGGGCGCGTCCTCCGCCCCGTCCGTCCGCTTCATCGCGAGGCCGATCCCACGCAGTCCCTCGCTCGCGGCGTCCGCGTTGCGCGCGATCCAGTCGGCTTTGTCTCCGGCGCTCAGAGGGCGCGGGCCTTCCGCCCCCAGAACCTCGGAGCAAGAGGCGATCACCGCCTCGGGCGCGCCCTTGACCGCATAGAGCGCGCCCCCGTCCGGCAACGCATGGACGGTCGCCATCATCAGGCTATCGCTCTCGAAAGCATGTTGGAGCAGGCGTGGCTCCGCTTCGTCCCCGGTCACCCCCGCCTGTCGCGCCGCACTCAGCAAGGCCAGTTCGGTCGGGTCGCCGATCCGGCCTTCGTCGCCGTCGCCCAGCTCGGCATTGTTGCACAGCATGCCGATCTTCAACGCGGCGCGCAGACGGTCCTCCGCGAGACCGGTCTCCGGCCCATCCAGATCCACGCTCCCCCCATCGAGCAAGACCTGCACCACGCTCATCCGGTTCTCGGTCAGTGTCCCGGTCTTGTCCGTCAGGATCAGCGTAGTCGCCCCGAGCGTCTCGACCGAGGACAGGCGGCTGATCAGGGCATTGCGCTGCACCATGCGCCACATCCCGCGCGCAAGCGACAAGGTGGCCACAACAGGGATGCCTTCGGGGATCGCGGCCACGGCAAGGGCGACCCCGGTCTGGATCATACTCGTGAGCGGGTGGCCCTGCGCCATTCCCGTCACGATGATCGCGACGGCAAGAACGATCGTCAGCCAGACCAGTCGCTGCCCGAGCCGTGTCAATTGATGTTCAAGCGGCGTGGGTTCCGTGCTGGCCGCCATCGCAAGCTGGCTGACCTTGCCGATCTCGGTCTCCATGCCGGTCCGCACAACCACGCCGGTTCCGGCCCCCCGTGTGACGGCCGCGCCCTTGAACCCCATATTGGTGCGATCCCCCAGCACCGCATCGGATGGCAGCGGTTTGGTGGTCTTGAGCACCGGAAGGGACTCGCCGGTCAGCACGGATTCGTCGCAATGAAGCCCCGACGCCTCGACGAGCCGCAGATCGGCGGTCACCACATCGCCCGCTTCAAGCATCACGAGATCGCCCGGCACGAGATCGCGGGCATCCACCTCGATCAGAATCCCGTCCCGACGGACGCGGGTGCGGACCTCGGCGACGCTGAACAGCGCCTCCATCGAGCGGGTGGCGCGCAACTCGGTGAAAAACCCGATCGCGCCGTTCAAGAGCAGCACGACGAGGATCGCCAGCGCCTCGACGATATCGTTGATGACCAGCGAGAATATCGTTGCCAGAACGAGAAGCGCGACGATCACCCCCTGAAACTGATGCAGCAGGATGCGCAATGCGCTTCGGGGCTTGGGACGACGCAGAGCGTTCGGGCCGTGACGCGCGAGGCGCGTGGCGGCCTCCTGAGCGCTCAGCCCGTTCGGAAAAGGGACGGACAGACGCGCGATCACCGCCTCGGCGGTTTCGGCAAAAGCTGGCGCGGCGTCGGTATCCTGCATCACGAGGCCTTCAGTCATCCCGCGGCGATGGTAAGCCTTTCGGCAGGCAGCGCAATCGCCCGGACTTGCGTAAGGATGCCACGGGTCAAACGCGCCTCTGCGCCGGTCCGGCTCACCCGTGATTCACAAATCGTTGATCGAGATCAATGACGTTCTGCGCCTGTCGTCTCAGCCTAAATCTCGTGTCGGGCTGCGATCTTGGACCGCGAACTCGACCGGGAGGAGGAGGAAAACATGCACATTTGTAAAGCCATGATGGCGGCGGCAAGCGTCGCCGGCGCGCTCTCAGCGAGCGTCGCGCGGGCGGATGGCACGGTCGAAGTCCTGCACTGGTGGACTTCGGGCGGCGAGGCCAAGGCCGTCGGAGAACTGAAGAAAGCCTTCGAAGCCGAGGGCGGCGAATGGATCGACTCGCCGATCGCGGGCGGTGGCGGCGATGCCGCGATGACGGCGCTGCGCGCCCGCGTCGTGGCCGGCAATCCGCCCACGGCCGTCCAGCTCAAGGGGCCGGGCATTCAGGAATGGGCCGAGCAAGGCGCGCTGAACGATGTCCAATCCGTCGCGGACGAAGGCAACTGGGACGCGGTCCTGCCGCCAGCGCTGGCCGAGATCATGAAATATCAGGGCAAATACGTCGCCGCGCCGGTCAACATCCACCGTGTCGACTGGATGTGGGCCAACCCCGAGGCGCTGAAGAAAGCGGGCGTCGAGGAGATGCCCACGACCTGGGACGAGTTCAACGCGGCCGCCGACAAGCTTCAAGCGGCGGGCATCGTACCGCTCGCCCATGGCGGTCAGCCGTGGCAGGACGCGACGCTGTTCGAAGACGTGGTGCTGGGGATCGGCGGCGCCGATTTCTTCCGCAAGGCGCTGGTGGAACTCGATCCGGAGGCTCTGACCTCGGACATGATGGTCAAGTCCTTCGACCAGCTGCGCAAGCTGCGCGGCTATGTCGATCCGAACTTCTCGGGACGCGACTGGAACCTCGCGACCGCGATGGTGATGCGCGGCGAGGCCGGATTCCAGATCATGGGCGACTGGGCGAAGGGCGAATTCCTCGCCGCTGGCAAAGTGCCGGAAAAGGATTTCCTGTGCTGGCCCACGCCGGGCAAGGGCTTCGTGCTGAACTCGGACAGCTTCACCTTCTTCAAGGTGGAGGGCGAGGACCGTATCGAGGGCCAGAAAGTGCTCGCACGACTGATCATGTCGCCCGAGTTCCAGAAGGTGTTCAACCTCGCCAAGGGGTCGATCCCGGCGCGCACGGACGTGCCGCTCGACGATTTCGACGCCTGCGCGAAGCGCTCGCATGAAGACCTGCTGGCGGCGATCGAGAACGACACGCTGGTGCCGTCGATGGCGCATGAGATGGCGGTGCCGCGCTCGGTGCGGGGTGAGTTCCTCGATCTCGTGACCGCTTTCTTCAACTCTGACATGAGTTCTGAGGACGCGGTCAAGCAACTCGCTGCCGCGATCAAGCGCGCGCAGGAAAACTAGGGCCTGCAATGCCCGGAGGCACGGGGCCCATGGCAAGGTTCGGGCGGGCGCTGGAACGGCGCCTGCCCGCGATCGTGGTCTCGCCGCTTTTCGCGGCGAGCCTGTTCTTCGTTTACGGCTTCATCCTCTGGACGGCCTATATCTCGCTGACCCGGTCGGGGGTAATGCCAAACTACGAGTTCGACGGGCTGAGCCAATATGTCCGGCTCTGGGAGACGCCACGCTGGTATGTGGCGATCCGCAACCTCTTCGTCTTCTCGGGCCTGTTCATCTCGATCTCGATGGCAATTGGCATCCTTCTGGCGATCCTGCTCGACCAAAAAGTGCGCATCGAGGGGGTGATCCGCACGATCTACCTCTACCCGATGGCGCTCAGTTTCATCGTCACCGGCACGGTCTGGAAATGGATGCTGAACCCCGGCCTCGGGCTGGAGCGGCTGATGCATCAGGCGGGGTTCGAGAATTTCAGTTTCGACTGGCTGGTGAACTCTCATTACGCGATCTACACGGTGGTGATCGCAGCCGTCTGGCAAAGCTCCGGCTACGCGATGGCACTGTTTCTGGCGGGGCTCCGCTCGGTCGATGACGAGGTCCTGAAAGCGGCGGCGATCGACGGCGCGGGGCTGTGGCGCACCTATACCGGGATCGTGCTGCCGATGCTGCGGCCGGTGTTCCTGTCCACCGTCATCATCCTCGCCCATCTCGCGATCAAGAGCTTCGATCTGGTGATCGCGCTGACCGGCGGGGGGCCGGGCTATGCCACCGACATGCCCGCCACCTTCATGTATTCCTTCGCCTTCCAGCGCAGCGAGCTGGGTGTAGCGGCGGCGAGCGCCACGATGATGCTGATGACGGTCATCGCGATCATCGTGCCCTATCTCTACTCGGAACTGAGGAAGACCAGCGGATGAGTGGGCGCAACACAAGCGGGATCGTCCAGCGCCGAGGGCTGCATCACAGCCTGATGCGTGCCGTGCTGTTCGCCGTGCTCGGGGTGTTCTGCATCTACTACCTGATCCCGCTTCTGGTAATGATCTCGACCTCTCTGAAATCGCTGACCGAGATCCGGGAGGGCTCGCTGATCAGCCTGCCGAAAGAGTTCGACTTCAGCGCCTGGGAGAAAGCGTGGAACAGCGCCTGCGTGGGCGTGCGCTGCAACGGACTGGCCCCCTATATGTGGAACTCGGTGATGATGACCGTGCCGGCGGTGGCGATCTCGACGATACTCGGCGCGCTCAACGGCTATGCGCTGACCAAGTGGCGCTTTCGCGGCGCCGACACAATCTTCGCGCTGATGCTGTTCGGCGCCTTCATCCCGTTTCAGGTGATCTTGCTGCCGATGGCGCGGGTGCTGGGCCAGCTCGGCCTTGCGGGCACGATCCCGGGGCTGATCCTCGTACACACGGTCTATGGCCTCGCCTTCACCACGCTGTTCTTCCGCAACTTCTTCATCGGGGTTTCCAGCGGCATCATTCAGGCGGCGAAGGTCGACGGGGCGGGCTTCTTCGGCATCTTCTTCCGGCTCGTGCTGCCGATGTCGCTGCCTGCCATCGTGGTGACCGTGATCTGGCAGTTCACCCAGATCTGGAACGACTTCCTGTTCGGCGTGGCCTTCACCATCGGCGACAGCAACCCGGTGACGGTGGCGCTCAACAACGTGGTGAATACCTCGACGGGGGTGAAGGAATACAATGTCGACATGGCCGCGGCGATCATCGCGGCACTGCCGACGCTGGCGGTCTATGTCGTCGCCGGAGCCTGGTTCGTGCGCGGGCTCTCGGCCGGAGCGGTGAAAGGGTAGCAATGGCAGCGGGAATTTCCCTTCAGGGCGTGCGCAAACGCTTCGGGACGAACGAGGTGATCAAGGGTATCGACCTTGAGATCGAAGCGGGCGAATTCATCGTCCTCGTCGGGCCCTCGGGCTGCGGCAAGTCCACCCTGCTCAACCTGATCGCCGGGCTCGAGACGCTGAGCGACGGCCATATCGACATCGCCGGGCGACGGGTCGATGACACCCCGCCGCGCGACCGCGACATCGCGATGGTGTTCCAGTCCTACGCGCTCTACCCGACCAAGACGGTGCGCGAGAACATCACCTTCGGGATGCAGACCCGCCACGTCCCGCGCGCCGAACAGGCCACCGCAGTCGAAGAGTTCAGCACGCTTTTGCAGATCCATCCCTATCTGGACCGCAAGCCCGGTCAGCTTTCGGGCGGCCAGCGCCAGCGCGTCGCGATGGGCCGCGCGCTTGTGCGCAAGCCCGAGGTCTTCCTGTTCGACGAACCCTTGTCGAACCTCGACGCCAAGCTGCGGATCGAGATGCGCACCGAGATCAAGAAGCTGCACCAGCGGCTCGGCAAGACCGTCGTCTATGTCACCCACGACCAGATCGAGGCGATGACGCTGGCGACCCGGATCGCGGTGATGGATAACGGCCATATTCGTCAGGTGGCCGAACCCGGAGAGATCTACGACGATCCGGTGGACCTCTTCGTCGCGAGCTTCATGGGCTCGCCGTCGATGAACATGCTGCCCGGCGCCCTGCGGCGCGATGGGCAGACGGGCGCGCTGTCGGTGGAGGTGGCCGAGGGCACGGCGGGGGCGCTTCGCTTTCCCCTGCCCGCGAGGTTCACCGAGCGGGTCACAGCCCCCGATGGGCACAAGGTCGTTCTGGGGCTCCGGCCGGAGGCGATCTTCATGGCGGGGACCGAATTGCCCGGCCCCGACCGTTTCGTCTTCGAACGCCCGGTCGATCTGGTGGAGCCTACCGGCCCCGACACGATGATCGTCTTCGCCCTTGGCGAGACCGAGGTGATTGCCCGGGTTCGCCCGGAAGACGCCCTGCCCCCGGGCGCGCCCTTCAGCTTCGAGGTCGATATGGGCAAGGCCAAGGTCTTCGATGCCGAGACCGGCCTGCGCCTGTGACGCGGACTTTCGCAAGCCCCCTAAAGCCCCCGCGCCGATTGGCGCAACGCGGCTTTCGGCTATCGTCTTCGCAAGAGGAAAACCCGGTGGAGCGTCAAAGCTTAGAGCAGGCCGCGACTTGCAGCGATGCTCGCAGCTTCTCTCAATGTCTTGGCCCCGAGGCGGTCCGCGGCGCCCCTGAGACGGGCCTTTACCCCGCCGACGGAGAGCTGCAATTCGTGAGCGACCTGCTTGTGCAGATAGCCCTTGGAATAGAGTTGAAGGGCCTGCATTTGCGCCTCTGTCGGCATCTCGGGCTCGGCTGCATGGATGCGCGACAGCACCGTCTCGATCTCTTCCATTTCGGAGACGTGCAGCTCCCGGTCAGCGCGCGCGAAGATCCCGAGGCTCCGCTTCGGCATCTCCTCCGTCCCATGGATCGACACGACACTACCGAATTCGAAGCCAAATTTCCGATAGTCGCGCATGAAGTCCGTGCCGACGAAGCTGTCTATGTCCTTCCATCGCGCATAGCCCGAATTCTCCTGACACCAACGCAACAGCGGGTCGGCCAGCGCCAGTCCAGAAAAGGTATAATGATTGATCCAGTCAGCCGGAAACAGGTTCAACTCGGCCTCAGGCGCGAAGAAACCCGCCCGCAATGCGATGTAGCAACCGGCTGGAGCGCGTTCGGCGAAAAGACTTTGAAAATCACTTAGCATCGTGTCGTTTCGATCTTCCATTCCCTCCGAGGGATTTATAGTCACCAAAGAGGAGAGCTCAATTAGGCCAAGCTAGTGCCGCGGCGTTTTGGTCAAGAATTTCTGTCAAGTTTATACAAGGATAGCTGCATGATCGACGTGCATGAAATGCGCCAGAGCTTGCAACGTCTGGGTGAAGTATCGGATTGGAAATTCGCCCTAGGGCTGCACATTCGCTTTGCCAATCCTACGCTGCTCTACCAGACATATCCACAAGAATGGATGAATTTCTACACCGCAAACGGCCTCGTATTCGTCGATCCGACGGTCAAGTGGGCGATGACCCATACGGGGATTTGCGATTGGTCCGAGCTCGCGGATCAAGACGAGAGCAATGTGTTCGGTCAGGCCGCCGAATTCGGACTGCGCTTCGGGAAGGCCATCGCGATCGGGGAGACCTCCCGGTCCGCTGGATTTTTCACACACCCTTCGCGGAAGATCGAAGACGCTGAGGCCGAGGAAGCCCGAGCGCTCCTGGAAGAGCTTCACGAGATGACGAAGGGTGTCGAGTCGTTGCCCGAGGGCGAGTTGGAGCGGCTCCGGTCTGAGCTCCGTTTCTGAGACGATCCGGAAAGCCGGATCGTCTCCGAGAAAGCGCAGCAAGCCCGTGCTGTGTTCGCCCGAGCTTCGCTGCACGCATTGCGATCAGCCGTTCAGTCGCACCGCGGGCTCGGGTCGCCCTGCAATCCCGGAGGGGGCGCAATAGACCCGGCCCTGCGCGGCATCCGGTGTCTCGATCCCCTCCTGCGCGGTGGTCACGAAGAGAGTCTTGAACTCCGGCCCGCCGAAAGCGGGACAGGAACTGTGCCGTCCGCCCACCGCGATCGCCCGGTCGAAGCGCCCGTCGGGCAGGTAGCGCGCCACGCGCCCTGCCCCCCATTGCGCGCTCCAGAGCGCGCCCTCGGCATCGGTCTGCGCGCCATCGGGATTCACGCCCTCCGCGCTCAGATCGACGAATATCTCCGGCGCACCCGCAGGCCAGCCCTGCGCATCGAGCGCGATAGTCATGATCTTTCCGGTCGGGGTGTCGGCGAAATAGGCGCGCCGGCCGTCCGGCGCGAAACAGATCGAATTGGGGATGGTGATCTCGGGAAAGAGCCGCTCCACCGTGCCCTCGAAATAGCGGTAGATCGCCCCCGCGCCCGTCTCCGCGTTCTTGCCCATGGTCGACGCCCAGAAGCCCCCCATCGGATCGGCCCGGCCATCGTTGCAACGGGTGTCAGTGCGGTCGGCCTCGATCGCGGCGAGCGGCTCATGCGCACCCGAGGCAATCTCGAAGCGGCGCAGCCCGGTCTCGGTCGAGATCACCAGCGTCTCGGCATCGACCCAGCCCGCGGCGGACGCCATCTGACCGAGCGCCCATTCGCGCGGCCCGGTCGCGTCGCGACTGAGAATCCGGCCCGCGAGGATATCGAACCAGAACAGCTGGCCACGTTCGGGATGCCAGAACGGCCCCTCGCCAAGGAAACAGGCGCGGTCGTCGTAAATCTCGAAGCTCATGCCGTGCAGGCCTCGTCGTAGCTGGCGACCAGCGCGCGGGCCTTCTCGGAAACGGTCTCCACGCTGTCGCCGGGTTTGTAGATCGACGAGCCGATGCCGTAGCCTGCCGCACCCGCCTCGTGCCACTCGCCCATGTTCGCGGCCGAAACACCGCCCACCGCATAAAGCGGCACCTCGGGCGGCAGCACAGCGCGCATCGCACGCAGCCCGACGGGGCCGATCAGCTCGCCCGGAAACAGCTTGAGCCCATCCGCCCCGGCGGCGAGCGCCGCGAAGGCCTCGGTCGGGGTCATCACGCCAGGAAAGCTCTGCAGCCCGGCGGCTTTGGAGGCAGCGATCACCTCGGTGTTGCAATTGGGCGAGACGATCAGCTTCGCACCGGTCGCAGCGACGGCGGCGACCTGATCCGTGGTCAGGACCGTCCCCGCCCCGATCAGCGCGTCGGAGCCGAAGCGCTCCACCATCGCGGCGATGCTGTCGAGCGGGTCGGGCGAGTTCAGCGGCACCTCGATCCGGGTCACGCCCGCGGCGATCAGCGCCTCGCAGACGGGAAGGGCTTCAGCGGGGGTGATCCCGCGCAGGATGGCGATGATGGGTCGGCTCATGTGTCAGCTCCGATGGTCTGGCGCGCGGCATAGAGCCCCGCGAGGGTCACGTCTTCGGCGTCATGGCTGGCAGCTTGGATGCCGCAACCGGCCAGCGCCCGGGTATAAAGAGGGCTGAGCACGGGGCTTCCGATCAGCGCGACGGGCCGGCCCTGCCAGAGATCGCGCGTGGCGGACAGCTCCCAACCGATCAGCAGCCCGGAGAGGCGGCATGCGGCGGTCTCGGGCGATTGCGCACCCAGTAGCGCCCCGGCGCGCAGCGCGAACAGCGCGCCATAGGCTGACGCCGGATCGGCCAGCGCCTCCGCCACCGCCGCATCGAAAGCTGCCATGTCCTGACAGCCTTCCCCGATCGTGTGGCGCAGCACCGAGCGATGAGCGAGCAGGTCGTAGATCTCGCCGGTCATGCAGCTGCGGAACCGCTCGATCCGGCCCGCGCGCAGGGCCACCCATTTCGTATGAGTGCCCGGCAGGCAGATCGTGCCCTCGAAATCGGGATTGCGCAGCAGGAAGCCCGCGATCTGGGTTTCCTCGCCGCGCATCACGTCGGGCGGGCTGTCCTGACGCAGGCCGCAGGCAATATAGACCGGGCGCGCGGCGTGATCGGGCACCCGCACGAGGCGCGGCTGAGCGGCGCAGGGCACCGGCGCATAGGGCGCCTCGGCCCAGCCCTGACGCGAGCCGACCATGCCGCAGGTCACGACCGGGGCCGCGCCCCAGCCCGCGACGGCGTCTTCCAGCACCGGGCCGAACTCGGCGGGGGTGAGCTTGCCCATCCCCTGCTCCGAGCTCCGTCGGTCGAGCACCTCGCGCCCGCGCATCGCCCAGACGCGCAGATGCGTCGTGCCCCAATCGGCGGCGATCCAGTCGGGAGCCGCGTCACTCATAGTCTCTCTCCTTCAATCACGTGAATGCGCTCGGGGAAGGTCCAGGGCAGGGTGATCCCCTGCCCCATCAACGCTTGCCCGCTGAGCGTAATCGGTCCGGTCTTAAGCGCGGGTGTCCCACGCGACAACCGGGGCAGATCTTCCGCGGTGATCAGCCGCAACCGGTAGCGCGCCGCGGGGTCGAGCCCGGTCAGCCGCAGCGGGCGCGGCAGGATCTGCGCGGAGGTCGCCGCCTGACCTGCGAAGGCCACGAAACGGCTGCCATCCTCGGCCAGCTGCAACTCGGCGATCACAGCCGGGTCGGCGCTGTCGAGCCGCAGGATATCCGCGCGCATCCGCCAGTCGCGATTGTCCTTCCACCAGCGGGTGACGGCGCTCAGCACCTCGGCCTCCTCCGCGGTCAATTCGCGCGGGTCCATCTCGAAACCCATATGGCGTTGCGCCGCGACCCAGGCCCGGGTGCGAATGTCGATCACCCGGCCCGAGGTGTGGCAATGGCGCGGACCGACATGGGAGCCGGTAACGCAGCTCGGCAAAAACAGCGCCGCATCGTGCTGGATGCGCAAGCGTTCGAGCGCGTCGTTGCTATCCGAGAGCCAGACGCGACCGGTGCGCTCGAGAATGCCGAAATCGATCCGGCCACCACCCGAGGCGCAGCTTTCGAACTCCACGTCTGGATGGGCCGCACGCAGCCGGTCGAGCAGATCGTAGAGGCCGCGCGCCTGCGCGGCATCGGGATGCGGCAGCACCCGGTTATGGTCCCATTTGACGTAAGAGATCGCATAGGCCGAGAGCACCGCGTCGATCGCCGCGAAAAGATGATCGCGCACCGCCGGGTTCGCCATGTCGAGCACGCGCTGTTGACGGCCCTCGATCTGATCCTCCGGGCCCAGCAGCCAATCGGGATGGGCGCGCGCGAGATCACTGTCGCGATTGACCATCTCGGGCTCGAACCAGAGGCCGAATTCCATCCCGAGGCTTTGGACATGATCGACCAGCGGCGTCAGCCCATCGGGATATTTGCGCGGATCGACCGTCCAGTCGCCCAGCGAGGTCGTGTCGTCGTCACGCTTGCCGAACCAGCCATCGTCGAGCACGAAACGCTCTGCGCCAAGTGCGGCGGCGCGCGCGGCGATCTCTTTCAACTCGGCCAGATCGTGGTCGAAATAGACCGCTTCCCAGCAATTGTAATGCACCGGGCGCGCCTTGGCCCAAGGGGCGTGTTGGCGTAGATGGCGCTGGAAGGCGACCGCGCAGCCATTCGAGCCGGCCTCCGAGAAGGCGGCATACAGCGTCGCGCTAGCGAAATGGGTGTCGGGCACGGGCTCGGAGCCGCTGGCATGGCCGAACTGGATCTGGCGCCGTCCGTCGGGCAGTTCCTCGGCGACCATCCGGTGTCCGCCCGACCAGCCGTAATGAAAGGCGCGGGTCTCGCCTTGCGTCTTGGTGGCACCGCGCGCGGGCAGGATCAGACCGGGGAAATGTTCGTGCCCGGTGCGCCCCGTGTGGTTGTCACGCACGCGCTGGCCGGGACGCCACGGGGTCGGCTCGATCTGGAACTCACCGATCCAGCGGCCGGAAAATTCATGCATCTCGTCGGCCAGTTGCGGGCCGGGAAAAACCGGGGCGGCAAGCCGGTGGAGTGTGATCGGCGCATCGCTCTCCAGCTCAGCGCGCGCCGCGATCAGACCGGTGTCGGCGTCGAGCGCGAAGCTGGCCCTGTAGCTCACACCCGACGCCGCATCGCGATAAACCAGCGTGAGCCGATCCTCGCGAAGCTCTTCCGACGCGAAGCGGAAGGCGGGCCGTAGCGGCCGCCCTGCCCCGTCGCGCGCGATCAGACCCGGTTCGCCCGGGAAGCTCTGGCTGGCCTCGGGGCAGATCGAGACCTCGGGCGCGCGGTCGAGCATCCCGCCGGTGACATCCGGCACGCTCGCCGCGGCC
Organism: Thioclava sp. F36-7; assembly: GCF_002020075.1. Lineage (NCBI taxonomy): Bacteria > Pseudomonadati > Pseudomonadota > Alphaproteobacteria > Rhodobacterales > Paracoccaceae > Thioclava > Thioclava sp. F36-7. Next base: position 501,605 of record NZ_MPZR01000001.1, read on the forward strand.
AAGCCCGCGAGGTCTTCCCCCTCGGGCAGCGCCGCGCCCCAATAGACGATCTCGGGAAGCCGGTCGTCGTGCCCCGCCAGAACGAGGCTCTGACGGACGTCTTGCAAATGCCATGTGCGGATCATTTCACCGCCCCGAGCGTCAGCCCTGCGATGAAGTGTTTCTGCATCAGGAAGAACATCGCCACCGGCGGCAGCGCGGCAAGGATCGAGCCTGCCGAGACCAGTTGCCACGCCGCGACCCATTGGCCGTTGAGCGATTGCAACCCGGCGGTGATCGGCTGGGTATCGGCTCCCGTGGTCAGCACCGTCGCCCAGAAATAGTCGTTCCAGATGAAGGTGAAGATCAGCACCGACAGCGCCGCGATCGCGGGCCGCACCAGAGGCAGCACGATATGCCAGAAGATCTGCCATTCGCCCACGCCCTCGACCCGGGCGGCCTCGATCAGCTCTTTCGGGAGCGCCTTGATGAAGTTGCGCATGAAGAGCGTGCAGAACCCGGTCTGGAAGGCGACATGGAACAGCGCGAGCCCCGTGATCGTGTCGTAAAGCCCCATCTTCACCGTCAGGTCGCGCACCGGCACCATCAGGATCTGGAAGGGCACGAAGTTCCCCGCCACGAAGATGAAGAAGATCAGCAGGTTGCCCTTGAACTTGTAGACGGCGAGCGCAAAGCCCGTCAGGCAGGACAGTGCGACCGCCCCGATCACCGTCGGGATCGTCACCTTGAACGAGTTCAGCATGTAGCTGGCAAAGGGCGAATTCTTGAACACGTCGAGATAGTTCGAAAACGCCATATAGGACGGTATGCCGAAGTAGTTGCCCTGCGCGAGATCGCTGGAGGGCCGGATCGAAGTGACGGCGACGCCCAGAAGCGGCAGCAGCCAGACCACCAGCATCACCGGAAGGGCGATCTGATAGGTCAGCCGGGCAGCAGGGCTCATGGATTGAATGGGTTTGGGAAACATCTCACAGGCCCCTTTCGTCGCGCCACATCTTCCAGATGAAGCCCGAAATGAAGATCATCATGATCGCGAACAGCACCACCGCGATCGCCGCGCCGTAGCCCATGCGATAGCCGTATTCCGAGAGCGCCTGCTCATACATGTAGTAAGACAGCACCCGCGAGGAGCCGAACGGTCCGCCATCGGTCATGATCGAGACGAGATCGAAGCTGCGCAGCGCCCCGATCACGGTGACGACGACCGCGATGAAGGTGGCCGGGCGCAGTTGCGGCAGCACGACGTACCAGAGCATCTTGATGCCCTTAGCCCCGTCGAGACGCGCCGCCTCGATCTGGTCGGGCGCGACCGCGTTCAGGCCGGTGAGATAGAGGATCATGCAATAGGCGATCTGCGGCCAGAGACCGGCGGCGATGATCCCGTAGGTCACGGTATTGGGGTTCGCGAGGATCGCGATCCCGGTCCCGTCGAGCCATTTCGTCAGCTCGAAAAACAGTCCGAAGCCGGGTGCGTAGAACCACGAGAAGATCAGACCGACCACGACCTGAGAGATCACGAAGGGGAAGAAGAACAGCGATTTGTAGATCCGGATACCGCGCACGGTCTGGTTCAGGAACAGCGCGATGAACAGCCCGAACGGGATCGCCAGCATATAGAGCACCAGCCAGATCAGATTGTTCTTGAGGCTGGTGTAGAAAGCGTCGTCATCGAGCAGCTCGAGATAGTTCGACAGCCCGACCCACGTCTTCGCGCTCAGCCCGTCCCATTGGAAGAACGAGATCCACATCGACTCGCCGATCGGGATCAGCACGTAGATCAGGAACATCAGCACGCCGGGGGCGAGAAACAGCCAGGGCGCAAGTTTTCGGTTCAACCGGCGGCGGCGCGGTGCGGGCATGCCGGTCTCCGCGCGCGGCTCGGACATAGCGGGTGAGACGGTCATCGTCGCACTCCTCGGATCTGGAAAAACAGGAAGGGGCGGCCCCCTGCAGCAGGCACCGCCCCTCGGGGAGGATCAGTTCTTGTAGACGCGCTGACGCACCTTCTCGAGGCGCTCGAGAATAGCGTCGAGATGGTCGGGATAGGCCATGAATTCCTGGAAGCCTTCCATGCCCGCCTTAGCCATCTGAGCCGGTGCGTCACGATCGAAGAACTGCGCGATGCCGCCATCGGCCGTGGACAGGATCTTGAAGCCCGCCTGCAGATAGGGATCGTCGCCCACCGAAGAGTTCTTGTTGATCGGCAGCTGACCGAGTTCTTCGTTCATCTTGGTCTGCACATCGGCCTTCGCGACATAGGCGAGGAACTTCTTGGCGTCCGCCTTGTTCTTCGCGCCTGCCGGGATGTGGATCGTATCGGTCGGCGCTTCTTCGGCGCGCGGGATATCCGGGTTGATCGTCGGGAAATCCATGAAGCCCAGCGTGTCATTGGTCATCCCGCCATCCTTGAAGGTGGCGACGGCGAAGTTGCCCATGACGTAATTCGCGGCCTTGCCCTGCACGATGTTCGACACCGCATCCTGCCAGTCGATCGCGGCGACGTTCTTGGTGGTGTAGGGCAGAACCTTCTTCCACTCCGCGAAAACGGCCTTCACCCGGTCATCGGTCCACGGAATCTCGCCGCTGGTGAGCTTCATGTGGAAGTCGTAGCCGTTGGTGCGCAGATCGAGATAGTCGAAGATCCCGGCCGCCGGCCACAGCGCCTTGGTGCCCGTGGTCAGGCAGTCGACGCCCATCTCCTTGAACTTCTTGCAGTTCGAGATGAACTCGTCCCAGGTCTTGGGCACGTCTACCCCGGCCTTCTTGTAGACGTCTTTGTTATAGTAGATGCCCCACTGGTAGTAGGTATAGGGCACGCCCCATTGCTTGCCGTCGATGGTCATCGACTTGAGCGCCGAGCCGAGGCTGTCCTTGAGCCCGTTCTCCTCCCAGACATCGGACACATCGGTGAACTGCCCGGCATTGACGAAGGGTGCCATGCGGTTGCCCGCATACCAGTTTGCCAGATCGGGGCTGTCGGCGGTCAGGAAGTTGCGGATCGCGGTCTTGTAGCCCTCGTGATCGAAGGTGTTCACCTCGACTTTCACATCCGGGTTTTCGGCCTCGAAGCCTTTCACGAGCTGTTCGAACGCGGCTTTCGGGGCCGGATCGGACGCGTCGGTGAAGAGCTTGAGCACGCGCTGCTCGGCCATCGCCGGAATGGCGATCGAGCCCATCAGCGCCACGAGCGCGGTGGTTTTCAGGATATTCATTCGGTTCTCCTCCCGTTTCAGTAGCCCACGGATCAATGATTTTAGTTCCAAATATTGAAACCGTGTTTTACATATTGAAATGCTGCCGCGAATCTCTCATCCTGTCAACAGCCCTGAGGAGGAGCCCATGAACGACGCCACGCCAAAGCCGGAGAAATCCGACGGCACGGTTGGACGCACGCTGGCCGTGCTCGACCGCGTCGCCGAATTCGGCCGCCCCGTGCGTTTCGCCGAGTTGCTACCGGTCTGCGATCTGCCCAAGGCGACCCTGTATCGCTTCGTACAGACGCTCACGAACCAGGGCATGCTCGCCTTCGACGAGGACCGTCAGACCTATCGGCCGGGCTTGCGCCTCGTGCGCCTCGCCCATGCGGCCTGGGCGCAAAGTTCGCTTGCGCCGATCGCAGCGCCCTACCTCGACCAACTGTCGAAGGAGACCGGTCAGACGCTGCACCTCGCGCAGCTCGATCAGGGCATGGTGCTCTATGTCGACAAGCGCAACGCGTCGCGCCCGGTCGAGATGTTCTCGCAATCGGGCAAGGTCGGTCCGGCCTATTGCACGGGCGTGGGCAAGGCGATGCTCGCCTATCTGCCGGAGGACGCGCTGCAGAATGCGCTGACGCGGCAGAGCTTTCATCGTTTCACGGAACACACCCTGACCGACGCGACGAGCCTGCGCGCGGAGCTGGACAACATCCGCAAGCGCGGTTTTGCCTGGGATGACGAGGAGCACGAGCCCGGCATCCGCTGCATCGCCGCTCCGATCCTGTCGCCGCAGGGCCGCGTTCTGGGCGCGCTCTCGATCACCTCGGGCCAGCCCGACGGTCAAAAACAACTCGAAACCTATGCCCCGCTGATCCTCGAGACAGCGGAGAAGATCGCGAAAGCGGCCAGTGACTGGCGCTTTCCGGAACAGAAACGCGCCGACTGAACCCCGGCGCGTAAAAACAGGGAGGAGCCCCCGTGAGCGGAGTCGCATTGGAGAAGATCGTCAAGAGATTTGGCGATGCGGAGGTGATCCACGGCGTCGATCTGACGGTCGACCCGGGGGAATTCTGTGTCTTCGTCGGGCCGTCCGGCTGTGGCAAGTCGACGCTTTTGCGGATGATCGCGGGGTTGGAGGAGACCTCGGACGGCGCAATCCGCATCGGCGGGCGCGAAGTCACGAAGGCCGAACCCGCCGAGCGCGGCATCGCGATGGTGTTTCAGACCTACGCGCTCTACCCGCATATGACGGTGGGCGAGAATATGGGCTTCGGGTTGAAGATGAACGGCCATCCAAAGGCCCAGATCAGCGACAAGGTTCAAGAAGCCGCGCGGATCCTGAAGCTCGAGCCGCTTCTGGACCGTAAGCCTGCCGCACTGTCTGGCGGTCAGCGCCAGCGTGTGGCCATCGGCCGCGCGATCACACGGGGCCCGGAGGTGTTCCTATTCGACGAACCGCTCTCGAACCTCGATGCCGAATTGCGCGTCGAGATGCGCGCCGAGATCGCGCGTCTGCACCGTGAGATCGGGGCGACGATGATCTACGTCACCCACGATCAGGTCGAGGCGATGACCATGGCCGACAAGATCGTCGTGCTGCGGGCGGGCAATATCGAGCAGGTCGGAAGCCCGATGGAGCTTTACGACGACCCCGACAATCGCTTCGTCGCGGGCTTCATGGGCTCGCCTTCGATGAACTTCCTCGCCGCGACCGTGGTGGAGGGCCAGCTCGACGTGCCCGCTTTGGGGCAACGCGTTGACAGCCCCGTTGCCTTGCCCGCGGACGGCACGAAGCTGGAAATCGGCATCCGCCCCAACGCGCTGCGCCTGAGCGGCTCGGACGGCAACTTCACCATCGAGATGGCCGAGAACCTTGGCGGCGTCAGCTATGCGCATCTCGACGCAGCCTCCGGCGAGCGGGTGGTTGTGGAGACCGATCAGCGCCTCCACGGCGCAGTCGGCGGCAAGACCGGGCTCAGCTTCGATCCGGCCTCGGTCTATGTGTTCGACACCAGCACGGGCGCACGGGTGCGCGGATGAGCCTAGCCATCGGCCTCGTGGGGCTGGGAGCGATCGCCCGCGCCCAGCACCTTCCCGCGATCGCGGAAACCAATGGCGTGCATCTCGCCGCCATCGCGAGCCGCAATGCCACCCTGCCCGACTTGCCAAGCTATCCCGACCTCCGCGCGATGCTGGACGCCGAGCCCGAGATCGGCGCCGTCTCACTCTGCACGCCCCCGCAGGGACGGTTCGATCAGGCGATGGCGGTGCTGCGTGCGGGCCGCCACCTGATGCTCGAAAAGCCGCCCGGCATGACGCTGAGCGAGGTCGAGGCGCTGCGCGAGACCGCAGCCAAGGCGGGGCTGACGATCTTCGCGACCTGGCATTCGCGCGAGGCGGCAGCCGTGGACGCGGCGCGCCAATGGCTCGCCGGGCGCGAGATTTCCGAAATCCGGATCGACTGGCGCGAGGATGTGCGCAAATGGCATCCCGGGCAGGAGTGGATCTGGCAGCCGGGCGGGCTCGGGGTCTTCGATCCCGGCATCAACGCGCTCTCGATCCTGACCCGCATCCTGCGCCAGCCGGTGCGGCTAACAGCAGCCGCGCTGAGCATCCCGCAGGGCCGCCAGACTCCGATCGCCGCCGATCTGGAGATGCGCGCGGGCGACACCCCGATCACTGCCGCGTTCGACTGGCGGGAAACTGGCGACGAGCTATGGCGCATCAGCCTTCAGACCGAACGCGGCACGGCCATGCTCGACAAGGGCGGCGCGGAGTTCAGCACCGATGGCGAAGTGATCGCCACGGGCGAGAACCGCGAATACGCCAATCTCTACGCCCGGATGCGCGATCTTGTGCGCGCCGGCCAAAGCGATCTCGACCTCGCGCCGATGCGCCTTGTCGCAGACGCCTTCATCAATGCACGTTTCGCGATCACCGATCCTTTCAACGCCTGATCGCGCCCACTAACCCTGAGGACCGATATGAAAATCACCGCCATCGAAACCTTCATCGTGCCGCCGCGCTGGTGTTTCGTGAAAATCTCCACCGACGAGGGCATCTCCGGTTGGGGCGAACCGGTGCTGGAAGGCCGCGCGGCCTCTGTCGCCGCCTGCGTCGAGGAGCTGTCGGACTACCTGATCGGCAAGGATCCCGGCCATATTCAGGACCACTGGACGGTGATGTATCGCGGTGGCTTCTATCGCGGCGGCGGCATCCACATGTCGGCCATCGCGGGGCTCGATCAGGCGCTGTGGGACATCAAGGGCAAGGCGCTCGGCGTGCCGGTCCATTCGCTTCTGGGCGGCCAGCAGCGCGACCGCATCCGGGTCTATAGCTGGATCGGCGGCGACCGTCCGGGCGACACGGCGCGGATGGCGCGCGAATGTGGCGACCGGGGCTTTACGGCGGTGAAGATGAACGGCACCGAGGAGCTGCAATTCATCGACTCCCACGACAAGATCGACGCCGTGCTGGCGCGCGTTCAGGCGATCCGCGAGGAGATGGGCCCCGATTTCGGCATCGGCGTGGACTTCCACGGCCGCGTCCACCGCCCGATGGCCAAGCAGCTCGCGAAGGAACTCGAGCCCTTCAACCTGATGTTCATCGAGGAGCCGGTGCTGAGCGAAAACGCCGAGGCGCTGCGCGAGATCGCGAACCATTGCTCCACCCCGATCGCTTTGGGTGAGCGGCTCTATACCCGCTGGGATTTCAAATCGATCCTGCAGGGCGGTTACGTCGATATCGTCCAGCCCGACCCCTCGCATTCCGGCGGCATCACCGAAACCTACCGGATCGCGGCGATGGCCGAAGCGCATGACGTGGCGCTGGCGCTGCATTGCCCGCTGGGGCCGATCGCGCTGGCGGCGAACCTGCAGCTGGATGCGGTCTGCTACAACGCCTTCATTCAGGAGCAGTCGCTGGGCATCCATTACAACAAGGGCTCGGACTTGCTCGACTACCTGAGCAACCCGTCGGTCTTCGAATATGACGACGGCTATGTCGCGATCCCGCAGGGCCCCGGCCTTGGCGTCGAGGTCAACGAGGAGAAAGTCCGTCAGGCGGCCTCTGAAGGTCACCGCTGGCGCAACCCGATCTGGCGCCATGCCGATGGCAGCTTCGCGGAGTGGTAAGCATGAGAGAGATCAGCAAACTGAACGAAGGCTGGGGTTTCGCGGAAGGCTTCGACGCGGCGAAGGTCGCGGAGCCGCTGCAGGGCGAGACGGTCACCCTGCCCCATAACGCCGCCGACCTGCCGATGAGCTATTTTGACGAAGCCGCGTTCCAGCGTCCCTTCACCTATCAGCGCGAGATCGCGTGGGACGATGCGTGGGCGGGCAAGCTGGTGCGTCTGCGGTTCGACGGAGCGATGGCCGATGCCGTGGTCTATGTGAACGGCGCGGAAGTGCTGCGCCACCGCGATGGCTACACGCCCTTCACCGTCGATCTGACGGACCGGTTCGAGGGCGGCACAGCGCGGGTGACGGTGCATATCGACGGCTCGGAAAACCCCGAGATTCCGCCCTTCGGTGGCCGCATCGACTACCTCACCTATGCCGGGATCTATCGCGACGCGTGGCTCGAGGTGCTGCCCGAAGCCCATATCGCAAGCGTGAAGATCGAGACGCCCGACGTGCTGGACGAGACCAAGCGCGTTCTGGTCAAGCTCGACGCGCCGGGCACGGTGGAGGTGGTTCTGTCGGACGCCGACGGCCACGAGATCGCGCGCGGCGAGGGCACCGGCGAGATCACGTTCGAGGGCCTGAGCGGCATCACGCTCTGGTCGGTCGAGACGCCCGCGCTCTACACGCTGACGCTGACCCTGAGCCAAAGCGGCGACCGCCTCACCCAGCGGTTCGGCTTCCGTCACGCGGAATTCACGCCCGAGGGCTTTTTCCTCAACGGCAAACGCGTGGTCCTGCGCGGCCTCAACCGGCATCAGAGCTTCCCCTATTCGGGCTATGCCCAGGGCAAGCGCAGTCAGGAGCGCGACGCGGAAATCCTGCGCTACGATCTGGGCTGCAACATCGCGCGCACCTCGCATTACCCGCAAAGCCCCTATTTCCTCGACCGCTGCGACGAGATCGGCCTCATGGTCTTCGAGGAAATTCCCGGTTGGCAGCATATCGGCGGCGATGTCTGGCAGGACGAGTCCGTCGCCAATGTCGAGCGGATGATCCGGCGCGACTGGAACCACCCCTCGATCATCATCTGGGGCGTGCGGATCAACGAGAGCCCTGATGCGGAAGCGTTCTACAAGCGCACCAATGCCTTGGCGCATGAGCTGGATGCGACGCGCCCCACCGGCGGCGTGCGCTGCATCACCGACAGCCAACTGCTCGAAGACGTCTACACGATGAACGAATTCATCCTCGGCGACTTCGAACTGCCCTTCTCGAACCGCCCGCGTACGAGTTTGCGTGACCAGCAGGAGGTGACGGGGCTGCCCAAGCGCGTGCCCTATTTGGTGACCGAATATAACGGGCACATGTATCCGACCAAGGCGGGCGACCCCGAGCATCGCCAGCACGAGCATGTGCTGCGCCATCTCGACGTGCTCAACGCCGCCCACGACCCCGATGCCGGGCTCGCGGGCTGCATCGGCTGGTGCATGTTCGACTACAACACGCACAAGGATTTCGGCGCGGGCGACCGAATCTGCCATCACGGCGTGATGTCGATCTTCCGCGAGCCGAAATTCGCAGCCTACGCCTATGCCAGCCAGCGCGATCCCGACGAGGCGATCGTGATGGAGCCGGTCACCGTCTGGTCGCGCGGCGAGCGCAATATCGGCGGGGTGATCCCGTTGATCGTGCTGACGAACTGCGACGAGGTGGAGCTGTCCTACGCCGATGTGGTCAAACGCGTCGGGCCTGATCGCACCCGCTTCCCGCATCTGCCGCACGCGCCAGTTATCATCGATTACGACCATTTCACCCCCGACGAGGTGACCGCTTGGGGAGAGAGCTGGCATGCGGGCCGCCTGCGCGGCTATCGCAACGGCGAGCTGGTGATCGAGCGCGACTTCCCCGCCGATGCGATGTTCGACCGGCTCGAAGTGGCGCCCGATGTCACCGAGGCCGAGGCCGATCCGAGCGAGGAAATCCGCGTGATGATCCGCGCCCGCGATCAGGCGGGCAACAAGCTGCATTTTCTCAACGAGCCCGTTCACCTCTCGGTCGAGGGTCCGGCACGTCTGATCGGCTCCGACTGTCCGGTGCTCGCCGACGGTGCGACCGGTTGCTGGATCCGCCTGACCGGCGAACGCGGCACGATCAAGGTGACCGCGCGGCTTCGTGAGACGGTCGAGACAATCGAGATCGCGGTGGAATAAGCGGCAAAGGCAACGACGCTCTATCAAGGCCATGGGGCAACCCGTTCGCGACATGACATGTCGTTGAACGGGCGCCTGCTTTGGCCGGTTCGAACCCGTCGGGGTCGCATGAAGCCAGCGCTCGGATTCCGCTGACAAAATGCCAATTCATAATTTTACATTATATGTCTTATTACAATTTACAATTTTTTATTTATCACACTGCCTGCTATGAGCATCGGGCAAGGTAGGGACCCACGTGCCGTAGCCCCTATTCGGACAAGCTGCGGCATGTCAGACTTTAACCGGTCTCCCCGATCAACCCCGTGCTCAGCAGGAGGAAGCACAGATGGACGGAAATGACGTGAACACGGGCGGCAAGTGCCCGGTGATGCATGGCGGCAATACCGAGCTTGGCTCGAACGTGATGAATTGGTGGCCGCAGGCGCTCAATCTCGACATCCTGCACCAGCATGACACCAAGACGGACCCGCTGGGGCGCAGCTTCGACTATGCCGAAGAGGTCGAGAAACTCGACTACGACGCGCTGAAAGCCGATCTGCATGCGCTGCTGACCGAAAGCCAAGAGTGGTGGCCGGCGGACTGGGGCCATTACGGCGGTCTGATGATCCGCCTCGCCTGGCACTCGGCGGGCTCGTACCGTCTCGCGGATGGGCGCGGCGGCGCGGGCACCGGCAATATCCGCTTCGCCCCGCTCAACTCCTGGCCCGACAATGCGAGCCTCGACAAGGCCCGTCGCCTGCTCTGGCCGCTCAAGAAGAAATACGGCAACCGGCTCAGCTGGGCGGATCTGATCATCCTCGCCGGCACCGTCGCCTATGAAAGCATGGGTCTGAAGACCTTCGGCTTCGCCTTTGGCCGCGAGGACATCTGGCATCCCGAGAAAGACACCTATTGGGGCGCCGAGAAGGAATGGCTCGCGCCGTCGGACGAGCGTTACGCCAATGTCGACAAGCCCGACACGATGGAAAACCCGCTTGCCGCGGTGCAGATGGGCCTGATCTACGTGAACCCCGAAGGCGTCAACGGCCAGCCCGATCCGATGAAGACTGCGGCGCAGGTCCGCGAGACCTTCGCGCGCATGGCGATGAATGACGAGGAAACCGCCGCGCTGACCGCGGGCGGCCACACCGTCGGCAAATGCCACGGCAATGGCGACGCGTCGGCGCTCGGCGCGGAGCCCGAAGCGGCCGATGTCGAGCAGCAGGGTCTCGGCTGGTTCAACCCGAACCTGAAGGGGCAAGCGAGCAACTCGATCACCGGCGGGCCGGAAGGTGCCTGGACGACGAACCCGCTCGAATTCGACATGGGCTATTTCGAGATGCTCTTCGGCCATGAATGGGAAGTCACCCAGAGCCCCGCTGGCGCGAAACAGTGGAAGCCGGTGGACATCGCAGAAGAGGACATGCCGCTCGACACTTCGGATCCGAGCCAGCGCCGGATGCCGATGATGACCGATGCCGACATGGCGATGAAGGTCGACCCGATCTACAACGAGATTTGCCAGAAATTCATGGCCGATCCGGAGTATTTCAAGGAGACCTTCGCCCGCGCCTGGTTCAAGCTGACCCACCGCGACATGGGCCCTAAGGTCCGCTACAAGGGCCCGTGGGTGCCCTCGGAAGATCTGGTCTGGCAAGACCCGGTCCCCGCCGGTTCGACCGATTGGGACGTGGCGGCTGTGAAGGCGAAGATCGCGGCCTCGGATCTGTCGGTGGCCGAGCTGGTCTCGACCGCCTGGGACAGCGCGCGCACCTATCGCGGCTCGGACATGCGCGGCGGCGCCAATGGCGCGCGCATCCGTCTCGCCCCGCAGAAGGACTGGGAGGGCAACGAGCCCGCCCGTCTGCAGAAGGTGCTCTCGGTGCTCGAGCCGATCGCGGCGGAAGCAGGTGCCTCGGTGGCCGACGTGATCGTGCTCGCGGGCAATGTCGGCATCGAGAAGGCGATCAAGGCCGCCGGTCATGACGCAACGGTGCCCTTCGCGCCGGGTCGTGGCGACGCGAGTGACGAGATGACCGATGCCGACAGCTTCGACGTGCTCGAACCGCTCGCCGACGGCTTCCGCAACTGGCTCAAGAAGGACTACGTCGTCTCGCCCGAGGAGATGCTTCTGGATCGTGCCCAGCTGATGGGGCTGACCGCGCATGAAATGACCGTCCTGATCGGCGGCATGCGGGCGATCGGCACCAACTATGGCGGCACCAAGCACGGTGTCTTCACCGACCGCGAAGGCCAGCTGACGACCGACTTCTTCGTCAACCTGACCGATATGGGCTACAGCTGGCATCCGGTGGGCGACGGCGCCTACGAGATCCGCGACCGCAAGACCGGCGCGGTTAAGTGGACCGCGACCCGCGTCGATCTGGTCTTCGGCTCGAACGCGATCCTGCGCGCCTATGCCGAGGTCTATGCACAGGACGATGCGGGCGAGAAGTTCGTGGAGGACTTCGTGGCCGCCTGGACCAAGGTGATGAACGCCGATCGCTTCGATCTGGCCTGATCGCCTCTCCCGGAGAAAATCGCGCCCCTCGCAGGATGACCTGCGGGGGGCGTTTTCGTTTGGGGGATCGAAGTCTGAGCATCAGAGGGCGGCGCCAGACCGCCGGGTGGGCGCCCTGCCCTTCGTGGTCAGCGCTTTATCCCGGCCAAATCCGGACGATCTCGATCCGCGCGCTAACGTAGCCAAAGCGCCCGCCCGAGGGGGCGGTCGGACGCTGCCCGGGCCGCTCACGCGGCTGATCCGGGCGGGGCACTGTTGTGCCTTACAGCGCCGCCGTCGTCACATAGCGCAGCGCGCGGGCCACCTGTTCGGGCGTGCGCGCGACCGCATTGGCTGCGGCATCGATCTCCTTGAGCGCGTGATCGTGCTCGGGCGGCTGAAGCACGATGATCGGCTTACCGAGCGCCGCCGCATAGCCCGCATCGAAGGCCGCGTTCCACTGCTTGTATTTCTCGCCGAAGCAGACAACGAGCACGTCGCAGCGCTCGATCCCGGTGCGGATGCGGATCGCGTTGAGCGACGCGCCCTTGCGGTCATGCCAGAACTTGTCCTCTTCCGCGCCGAAGATCTCGACCCCGCAATCATCCGAGGCCCCGTGATCGGTCACAGGACCGGACCATTCGATCTCGAGCCCTTCGCAGGCCGACTTCACAGCCTCGCGCCAATCGGTGTGAATTTCGCCGGCCAGATAGACATTCAGTTTCATCGCATCCTCTTTCGCTGTCGCGTGGGCCCCGCTTCGGACCGCATCGCTTTTCCGGCGCGATCCTTGAGGATCGGGACCAGCTTGGCAACCTCTCCGGTCGTCCGCCCCCCTCCGATCCGCTCCCCATGCGCTTGATCCGGCAGCACGCATAGCGACAATGTCATTGACGCCGGTCAGTGCGCAAAATCGGCCACCTGATTTGCTGTGAAGTGTTCGAAATCCTGGGAGGAGGAGAAAGCAATGAACGGTGTGGTGATTTCAAGCATGGCAGCACTCCTGCTGCTGACAACAAGCGCTCTTGCGCAGGAGGATGCCGGTCGCGAGGAATACATGGTCGCCTGCGCTGGATGTCATGGCGAGTCAGCGAAAGGGAATGGCCCACTGGCAGGGCTGCTGGATATTCAGACACCCGACCTCACGAGCCTTGCGGCGAAGAAGGGCAACGGCGAATTTCCGTTCGACTACGCGCTTCGGATGATAGATGGGCGAAACGAGATGCGGGCGCATGGCAGCAAGATGCCGGTCTGGGGGGACCGTTACGCGGCCTCGGCGACCAGCGAGCGCGGAGAGACGGCGGACATGGTAGCCCGGGGGCGCATCCTGTCTCTCATCTATTATCTGGCCTCGATACAGCAGTAGCGCCCCGGCGCAGATGGTGGTGGGCCTCGGCATCTGTGCCGGCACTTTGATCGGCGGGCGCGCGGCCGGTCGCTACCGCTTTGGCGCGATGAAGATGGCGACCTTCAAACTCGCCAATGCCCTCGGCGCGGCGACGGGCGCGCGCAAGGAGTTGATGATCATCGACGGCGCCCATCACATCGACCTCTACGGCCAGGCGGACATCATTCCCGTCGGCAAGCTGCAGAGCGTCTTCGAAGGCCATCTGGCCTGATCACACACGAGGCAGGAAGCCGGGCCTCGCGTCCGGCTTCTTGATGTCCGCGGTCATGCCAGACGAAACCCGCGATGTGGCTTAGTCCACATCAATCGGCCGAACAGCAAGGAGCACGCGACCCTTCGGATGGAAATCCATCCTCTGCAGGATGAACGTGTCGCAGCTTCTCGGGGTTTCGGACAATCCATATTGCTTTGATCTTTCCGGAATGAACCGCGAAGGCCGTAGTTTGCAGGACGCCATTTTCCCGCACCACATATCCTGTTGCTCCGTTGATCAACTGCGGCCTCGGCACCGGCCCAGACGTCAGCTTGCCCTTCCGGGCCAAGCCTTCGAAGAAGCGCGCGGCGTTCCGGCTCCCTCTCAGCACGTTGATCGCCGCCGGAACCTTGCCGCCGCCATCCGTATGCACCTCGATATCTTCAGCGAAGATTTCCAGCAGCCGATCCATGTCGCCCTCGCGGCTTGCGGCCCAGAATGCCGCGACAAGCGGGTGGGTCTCCCCTGCCCGTTCCGGCGGGCTCTGATTGGCACCGGCAAGCTTGCGTCTTGCCCGCGAGACCAGCTGCCGACAATTTACGGAAGACTGGCCGACGACCGCCGAGATCTCTTCGAAACTGTAATCGAACCCGTCGCGAAGAATGAACGCTGCGCGCATCTCGGGCGATAGTCGATCGAGCGTGAGCAGGAGTGCGATCCCCACATCTTCGGTCAGGATCCAATCGCTTTCGGCATCCGCCGCATGGTCGGTGACAATCGGCTCGGGCAGCCACGCCCCCACATAGGTTTCCCGCCTCTTCTGCGCCGATCGCAGATGGTCGAGGCAAAGGCGCGTGACGACGGTCGACAGCCATTGCGCCGGACGTTCGATGCCGGAGAGTCCGACGGTTTGCAGTTTCAGCGCCGCATCCTGGAGGATGTCTTCCGTCTCCGAGACTGAGCCGGTCATTCGATAGGCGAGCCCCGCCAAGCGGCGGCGCTCCCTTTCGAAAACCTGCTGTGTCTCAGGCAGCTGCATGATCGCGCTCTCTGATCTTGTGGGTAGACCGGAATCCGATCGCGAAACGGTTCCAAGAGTTAATCAACGTAACAGCGAAAGTCAGGTCCACGCATTCGCGCTCCGTGAAAACATTTCTGAGACGCTGGAAGACTTCCTCCGAGGCGCCCTGTTGTTCGATCCTTGTCAGGGCTTCGGCCCAATCGAGTGCGGCGCATTCGCGTTCGTCAAACGCAGGGCTTTCACGCCAGGCCGCCAGCACATCGAGCTTTTGCTGCGACACACCCGCATCCCGCGCGGCAGGCGCATGCATATCGAGGCAATAAGCGCATCCGTTGATTTGCGACACGCGCATCTTGATAAGCTCCCGCAGCATAAGCGGGATCGAAAGCTCCTTCGTCGCGTCCTCGGCTGCCCTCATGGCCTTCATCGTCTCGGCGGCTGCTTCGTAGTAGTTCATTCGGGGCGTCATCGGCATCTCCTTGGGTTATATACCAGAAGACGAGACAGCCCCCCGCTTTGTGACAGGCGGAAAGAAAATCTCTCTGTTCAGGTCGCCGGGTCTGGAGCCTAAGGGGACCTACGCCTTTTCGCCAAAGCCATGCGCCGGAAAGGACGAACTCGGTCGAAGCTTTGGTCGCGCGGGGCATTTTAACGTAGATGCAATTCGCGGCGGCTTGTTCGGGCCAGCACCCGCGAATTTCAAACGTCGCGCTGCACGTCTTCAAGCACCTCGGCCAGCACCGACACGGCCAGCAGCCGCGGATCGCGCGCGGATTGGATCAGCCCGATCGGCCCATGAACCCGCGCGCGCGTCGCCGCGTCGATACCGCGAGCTTGCAAACCTTCCTGCCGCCGGCTTTGCGTGCGCACGCTGCCTTGTGCCCCGATGTAGAATGCGGGGGTTGCGAGCGCCGCCTCGAGAATATCCAGCTCCCAATCGTGGTCGTGAAACAGAAGGATCACCGCCGTGCGCGCGTCGATGGCCACGTCTGAGGTGATCGCGCTTCGGTCCAACCTGCGCACCGTGCAGCCTGCACCTTCGGCATTGGCGAAAGTGGCATCTTCGGGCGTGAGCAGAAGATGCGGCGCGCCGGTGCCCCGCACCAGATCGGCGAAGAACACCGCCTCGGCGCCAGCACCGAAGATCACGAAGCGCGGCTCGGGGCGAAAGGCGATACGCAGCTCTCCCGGCTCGTCGGGGGTCTCGTCTTCCTGCGTCAAACGCAAGCCCCCCGAGGCGCTCAGTCCCAAGGCCGCCTCCGCGCGGCGCGCCCGCCTTGCCGCTAGCTCGCTAAGCAAGGAACGGTCCGGCGCGGGGATCACCGTAACCTCGAGCGCGCCGCCGCAGGGCAGCTTCAGATCGAAAAAGGGCGAACCGGCCCCATAGCGCAGCTTGCGCACCTGCCCGTCGGCCAGCGCCGCGCGCGCATGTTCGGCCACATCTTCCTCGATACAGCCTGAGCTGAGCGCTCCGAAGCGCCGACCATCCGGCAAGATCGCCATCGCGGTGCCGACATTGCGATAGGCCGGACCTTCGATGGCAGAGATCACCGCGATCGCGCCGGGTGTGTCGGACCTTGCCAGTTCGAACCACGGATCTTGCGCGGCGGGATGGGTCACGGCTGGCCCCTCAATCGTTCGACCCAGCCAGCGCGCGCTGCGCGACCTCGACGAAGAACTGCACGCCCAGCGGCAGGATCGCATCGTTGAAATCGTAATGTGGGCTATGCAGGTTGCGCCCGCCCTCGGCCGATCCATTGCCGATCCAGCCGTAAGCGCCGGGCACCTTCTCCAGCAGGAAGGCGAAATCCTCGCTCGCCATGCTGGGTGCGTAATCGACCTGCACCGCGTCGCGTCCCACGATGGCCTCGGCGGCGCGGCGGGCGGTTTCGGCGGCCTCGGGGTCGTTGATCGTGGCCGGGTAGCGACGCTGATAGATCAGCTCGGCCTTGGCATGAAACGCCTCGGCTATCATTTCGGCGCGGCGCGTCATCTCGGCCTGAACGAAATCGCGCGTCGCGGGGCGCAGGGTGCGCACGGTGCCGTGCAGGGTCACTTCGTCGGGGATCACATTGAGCGTGTGGCCCGCATGGATCTGCGTGACCGAGATCACCGTCGCATCGGTCGGATCCACCGCGCGGCTGACGATGGTTTGCCAGGCCATCTGCAGCTGAGCCGCCAGCGTGATCGGGTCGATCCCCTCATGCGGCATCGCGCCATGCGAGCCCTTGCCCTTCACCTTGAGTTCGAACGTGTCGAATGCGGCCATGACGGGGCCCGCGCGCATCGCGATCTTGCCTGCCTCGAGCCCCGGCCAGTTGTGCAGCGCAAAGGTGCTGTCGAGCGGGAACCGGTCGAGCAACCCATCCTCGATCATCACCCGCGCGCCGCCTTCGTTTTCCTCGGCGGGCTGGAAGATGAACACCACCGTGCCCGGTCCCGGCGGATCGGCCGCCATCGCCTGCGCGGCGCCCAGAAGCATCGTGGTGTGACCGTCATGGCCGCAGGCGTGCATCTTGCCGGGTATCTCGGAGGCATAACCCGCCCCGGTCAGTTCGGAGATCGGCAGCGCGTCGATATCGGCGCGCAGGCCGACGGTCGGCCCCTCGCCATTTCGCAGAACGCCGATCACCCCGGTCCCGGCCAGCCCCTCATGGACCTCAAGTCCGAAAGCACGCAACTCAGCCGCGATGAAGGCGGCGGTCTCGTGTTCCTCGAAGGCCAGTTCGGGACGGCGATGCAACGCGTGCCGCCATTCGACCAACTGGTCTTCCATCGCCTTGATCGCCGGGGTGATGTTCATCGCGCGTCCTTTCAACCAAAGAGCCAGCAGATCCCAAGCCCGAGGCCAAGACCGACCAGAAGCCACGCCACGCGGTCGATCAGCGGAATATGTCCCGCCGCCGCCGTGGCCACAGCGCCCGTAGGGGCAGCGCCTTCGCTTGACGGAGCGGTCTCTTCCGCCTCGCCGGTCACGACCCGCGAGAAGGCATTGAAGAAATCCTCGGCATTCTTGCGCGCCACGCCCTGAATCAACCGCCCGCCGACCGCGGCCAGTTTACCGCCGACCTCGACATCGGCGACATAGGACAAACGCGTGCCCTCGCCTTCGGGCGCGAGCTTGATCTCCGCGCCGCCCTTGGCGAAGCCCGCAGGCCCGCCCTGCCCGCGCCCGGTGATCCGGTAGGACACGGGCGGTACCAGATCGCTCAGCTCCACCTTACCGCGAAAGCTGGCCGAGACGGGGCCGACCCGCGCCACGACCGTGGCGGTATATTCGGCCTCGCCCGTCTGCTCCATCGCCTCGCAGCCCGGGATCGCGCGGCGCAGCACCTCGGGGTCGTTGAGCCCACGCCAGACCGTTTCGGGATCGGCCGGGATCAGGTGATCGCCTTCGAACCGCATCACCCGGCCTCCGCGTGGATCGCGTTATAGGCGCGGTAGAGCGCCTGGGTGCCCTCTTCGCCGAAGCCGTCATCCACCAGCTTGCCATAGAGGCTGCGCGCCAGCGACAGGCCCGGCAGATCAAGCCCCAGTCTTTCGGCTTCGCTCAGCGCGATGGACATGTCCTTGACGAAGTGGTGGACGAAGAAGCCGGGCGCGAAATCCTCGTCCACCATCTTCGGCCCAAGCCCGTTGAGCAGGAAGCTCGACGCGGCCCCGGTTCCGATGACTTTGAGAACCTGCATCGGATCCAGACCGGCGGCGCGTGCGTAGCTGATGCTTTCCGCGACCGCGAGCATGGTCGAGGCGATGGCGATCTGGTTGGCCATCTTGGTGTGCTGCCCAGCGCCCGCCTTGCCCATCAGCGCGATATTCCCGCCCATCAGCTCCAGCACCGGCAGGACCCGCTCGAACGCCCGCGCATCGCCGCCCAGCATGATCGCGAGCTTGCCCGCCTTCGCGCCGACATCGCCGCCGGAGACCGGGGCGTCGAGCGCAGAGAGGCCGCGCGCGAGAGCCGCCTGCGCGATTTTCCCGGCCAGGGCGGGGCTCGAGGTGGTCATGTCGATCAGCACCGAGCCCGGGCGCGCCTTGCCGATGATCCCCTCCTCACCGAGGTAGACCTGTTCGACATCGGCGGGGTAGCCCACGATGGTGATCGTGATATCGCTGGCCTCGGCCACGGCGCCCGGGCTGTCACACCACGTCGCCCCCTTCGCGACGAGGGCGTCGCCCTTGGCGCGGGTGCGGTTGTAGATGTTGAGCGGATGCCCCGCGGCGAGGATATGCCCCGCCATGTGCTGGCCCATGATTCCGAGTCCGATGAA
This sequence comes from Thioclava sp. F36-7, assembly GCF_002020075.1. Taxonomy (NCBI): domain Bacteria; kingdom Pseudomonadati; phylum Pseudomonadota; class Alphaproteobacteria; order Rhodobacterales; family Paracoccaceae; genus Thioclava; species Thioclava sp. F36-7. The sequence continues at coordinate 520,511 of NZ_MPZR01000001.1, forward strand.
GCCGACGCTGAGTTTCTCTTCTGTCACGGCTGGGTCCTTTTCGTTGAGCTGGGCGCGGCCTCCCGCAGGAGCGCGCGAATGGATTGGGGGGTCAGCGGAAGACGCTCGATCGTCACGCCGCGCGGCGCGAGCGCATCGCTCACCGCGTTGGCGAGCACGCCGATCGCGCCCATCACGCCGCCTTCGGCCATGCCCTTGATCCCCGCGGGGGTGCGGCGGTTCGGCGTGTTGTGATGCAGGATTTCGAATTCCGGCAATTCGTTCGGAGAGGCCACGAGGTAATCGGCGAGCGTCGCGGAGAGGTTCTGCCCCGTGCGGTCGTAGATCACCTGTTCGAGCAGCGCGCCGCTCAGCCCCATCGCGATCGCGCCCTGCTGCTGGCCGCGCACGACGATCGGATTGAGAACGGTGCCGGAATCCTCGGCGACGAGATAGCGGTCGATCGAGATCGCACCGGTCTGCGGGTCGACCTCGACCTCGCAGGCATGGGTCGAGTTGGAATAGGTCATCGCGGGCGGATCGTAGCTATGCGAGAAATCGAGCCCGGGCGTGATACCCTCGGGCAGAGCCAGCGGATCGAGATAGGCACGCCGCGCGATATCGGTCAGCGCAAGGCCCGTCTCCTGCCAGTCCTCGCCGATCATCCGCTCGATCTGCCCTCCGCGCAGTCGTAGCCCGCCAGCGTCGTTGAGATCGAGCATCGATGCCGCAATCGCGAGCACCCGCTCGCGCGCCTTGAGCGCACAGAGATAGAGCGTCCCCCCGCCAGCGGTCGCGCCGCGTCCGCCGCGGCTGCCCATGCCGTAGGGCGCGATATCGGTGTTGCCCATATGGACCGTGACATCTTCCGAGCGCACGCCGAGCCCTTCGGCCACCGCCTGCGAAAGCGGGCTCTCGTAGCCCTGCCCGGTGCCCATCAGCCCGACGGAGGCGTTGACCGCCCCGCTCGGTTCGATCCGCACCCAGGCCGATTCATGGCCCGATCCGGGGATACCGGCGGATTTGTAGAATTCCGAGCCATAGGTCGTGCTCTCGATCACCGTGCACAGCCCGAGCCCCAGATAGCGCCCCTCAGAGCGCGCCTGCGCCTGCCGCGCGCGGAAAGCCGCGACGTCGATCGCGTCCACGGCGATCTCGAGCGTTTCCCGTGGGCTGACATCTTCGAGAAGTTCGCCCGTGGGCATCTTGTAGGGCAGATCCTCCGGGCCGAGCGCGTTGATACGGCGCACCTCGACCGGGTCGAGGCCGAGGTCGCGGGCGATGGCGTCGATCGTGCCTTCCATCACCCAGCTCGTGATCGCCATGGGCGCGCGCATCGGGCCTGCACCGCATTTGTTGGTCAGCGCGACGCGGACCTCATAGGCGTAGTCCTGAATCCGGTAGGGGCCGGTCATGATCAGGGCGATGACGCGGGCCATATAGTTGGCCGGGTAGAAGCAGTAGCCGCCGAAATCCTCGTCGATCTCCAACTCGAGGCCGAGAATCCGTCCGGTTTCGCTGACCGAGGTGCGCGTGCGGCACTCGTATTCCCGCGCATGGGCGGCGGACATCAGGTTCTCCATCCGATCCTCGCGCCACCGAACCGGGCGGCGCAAGTGGCGAGACAGAGCCGCGACCGTGAGTTCCTCGCGATAGAGCGCGATCTTCTGACCGAAGGCGCCGCCCACATCGGGGCTCATCACCGTCACCTGGCTCTCCGACAGACCCAGCCGCGCAGCAAGCTGGCTGCGCAACGGGTGCGGGACCTGATTGCCGATATGCATGTTCAGATGCGCGCGCCCGTCATCCCAGTCGGCGACGCAGCCGCGCGTCTCCAGCGGGACATGGGTATGGCGATGGAGCGAGAACCGGGCCTCGACGACGCGATGCGCCTCGGCCTGGCGCGCGGCAGGCTCGCCGACGCACAGGCTTTGATGCGAGACCATGTTGCTGGTCAGGCTGTCATCGACCAGAGCTGCATCGGGCGCGAAGGCCTCGGTGATCGAAGTCACCGCCGGAAGCTGGTCATATTCGACGCTGACACATTCGGCGGCATCCTCGGCGAGGTAGCGATCGGTCGCGACGACACAGACCACCGGATCGCCGTGGAAGCGGACCTTGTCAATCGGAAGCGTCGTCAGCTCGGTCGGCTGCAACCCTTCGATCGGCGGCGCGAGGCGCAGCCGCGTCGTCATCTGATCGAGATCGCGCCCGGTGAAAATCCCCACGACCCCCGGCATCTCTGACGCTTCGGCGCTGTCGATGTCGAGAATGCGCGCATGCGCGTGGGGCGAGCGCACGAAGCTCACATGCAGCGCGCCGGGAAAGGCGAGGTCGTCGAGATAGCGCCCACGACCGGAGACGAGGCGCCGATCTTCCTTGCGCGGTAGGGCGCGACCGATCTCGGTGAAATCACCGCTCATGCCGCCTCTCCACGCATCCGGGCCGCAGCTTTCAGTACGGCGGCGACGATATTCTGATAGCCCGTGCAGCGGCACAGATTGCCCGACAGGACATCGCGCACTTCCTCTGCGGTCGGGTCCGGGTTCTCGCGCAGGTAATGCTCGAAGGTCACCACGATGCCGGGCGTGCAGAAACCGCATTGCAGCCCATGTTCCTCGTGCAGCGCCTGCTGAAGCGCCGAGAGCGCGTCGGGCCGTCCCATGGCCTCGACCGTCGTGACCTCATGGCCCTCCATCTGAGCGGCGAAGGTCAGGCAGGCGCGGGCCGGGCGGCCGTCGATCAGCACGGTGCAGGCGCCACAGACGCCGTGTTCGCAGCCGACATGGGTGCCGGTCAGGCCAATATCCTCGCGCAGCACATCCGAGAGCAGCTTGCGCGCGGGCACCCGAACGTCGTGGGTTTCGCCATTCACGCTCAGCGAAAGCGTCAGGGGGTCGTGTGTCGGAGCGGTCATGCACCCTCCTCCCGGATCAAAGCGGACTGGAACGCGCGAATGACAAGCGTTTCGGCAAGCTCCCGGCGATAGACGGCGGGCACCTGTTCGCTGTCTTCGGGCGCGATCGCCGCGGCGGCCGCGGCTGCGAGGTCGCGAATGGTGTCCTCATCGGCCAGCCTGCCCTGCGCGCGCGCCTCGATCTCGGGCAGGCGCAGCGGGACGGTGTCGACGCCGCCTAGCCCAAGCCGCAGCGCATCGATCTTGCCCTCCGCGTCGCGCGCGAAACTGAGCGCGACGCTGACCAGCGCGAAATCGCCGTGACGGCGCGAGAAAGCCTCGAAAGCCCAGAGGTCGCCAACCGGGAGCGGAAAGTGCAGCGCGGTGATGAGTTCGCCATCGCGCAGATCGACCGTCATGATCGATTGCAGGAAATCGGCGGCGGCAACTTCGCGCGTGCCTGCCGGTCCCGAAATCACCAGCGTCGCACCCAGCGTGACCGCGATCAGCGGCAACTGGGCAGCGGGGTCCGCATGGGCGAGGCTGCCGCCGATCGTGCCACGCTGACGGATCGCGTAATGCCCGATCGAGGCGGCAGCGGCACCGAGAAGCGGCAGGCTCCGCTGCACTTCCGGCGCATTGGCCAGCCGGTGATGGCGCGTCAGCGCGCCGATCTCCAGCATGTCCTCCTTCACCCGCACGCGGTCCAGCTCGATCAGATCGTTGAGATCGACGAGATGGCCCGGGCGCGCCAGCCGCATGTTCAGCATCGGCCCGAGGCTTTGCCCTCCGGCGATCGGCTTGGCCGCCGGCCCATGCGTGCGCAACAGCGCCAGTGCCTCGGCAAGGCTCGCAGGCCGGTGGTAGGTGAAGGGGGCGGGTTTCATCGTGTCAGGCCGCGTTCCAGATCAGCGACTGACCGGTTTCGCGGTCGAAGACATGCAGGCGGTTGAGATCCACCGCGAGGGTGATGCTCTCGCCGAACGCATGGCGCAGATCCTTGCCGACGCGGAAGAACAGCTCCTCGCCGCCGAAATCCATACCCAGATACTGATCCGAGCCGACCGGAAGCACCGAGTTCACGGTGCCGCTGAGGGCATTATATCCCGGCTCGGCAGTGCCTTCCGCGACATCCTCGGCCCGGATACCCAGCCGCACCGCGCGGCCCTCCTGCCCTTTCAGGCGCGCCGCATGATCTGCCGGCAGCACGAGACGCAACCCATCGCGGACGAAGGCCATCTCGTCATCCGGCCCGGCCTCGAGCACGCCGTCGAAATAGTTGATCGGCGGGCTGCCGAGGAACGACGCCACGAAGGTGTTCGCCGGGCGCTCGTAGATGTCGTCGGGCGTGCCGATCTGCTGCACGACCCCGTCATTCATCACCACGATACGATCCGCGAGCGTCAGCGCCTCGGCCTGATCGTGGGTCACGTAGACGAAGGTGGTCTCCATCGCGCGGTGGAGTTCCTTGATCTCCGCGCGCATCGAGATCCGCAGCGCTGCGTCGAGGTTCGACAGCGGCTCATCCATCAAGAAGACCGACGGGTCACGGACCATCGCGCGCCCCAGCGCCACGCGCTGGCGCTGGCCGCCCGACAGCTGCGACGGCCGCCGGTCGAGCAGGTGCGAAATCTCGAGCTTCTTCGCGGCGTCTTGCACGCGCTCGTCGATCTCTTCCTTCGACGCGTTGCGCATCTTCAGCCCGAAACCGATATTGTCGTAGACGGTCTTATGCGGGTAGAGCGCGTAGCTCTGGAACACCATCGCGACGTCGCGCTTGTGCGGCGGGACGTAGTTCACGACCTGCTCGTCGAAGATCAGATCGCCGTCCGAGACCTCCTCGAGCCCTGCAATCATGTTGAGGGTCGTGGATTTGCCGCAGCCCGAAGGGCCGAGCAGGACGATGAACTCGCGATCCTCGATATCGAGGTTGAGATTGCGCACGGCATGGAAGCCGTTGGCGTATTTCTTGTTGACGTTGGTGAAGCGGATCCGGGCCAAGACTTTGTCCTTTCTAACCTTTGACAGCCCCGGCGGTCAGACCGGAAACGATGTAGCGTTCGAAGACGATGGCGACGATCACGGGCGGCACGACCGCCAAGACGCCAGCGGCGTTGAGGAAGGAGAAGCTCACCGTGAAATCGGAGGTGAACGAGGCCAGCAGGATCGGCAGGGTCTGCGACGCGGAGGTCTGCGTGAACATCAGCGCGAGTAGAAATTCGTTCCAGCTGGTAAGGAAGGTGAAGAGGACCACGGCGACGAGCGAGGGCAGCGAGAGCGGCAGGAACACCTTGATCAGCGCCTGGAGCCGCGAACAGCCATCGACCCGCGCGGCCTTGTCCAGCTCATCCGGGAGGCCCTCGAAATACTGGATCAGGATGAAGACCGTGAAGGGCACCGTGATCGCGAGATAGGTGATCACCAGCGATCCGAGCGTATCGAGCATCCCGAGTTTGCGGATCACCAGGAAGAACGGCACGACCAGCGCGATATCGGGGATCACCCGCGTGATCAGGATGAAATAGACCGACGCGTTGCGCCCCCAGAACCGGATCTTCGCGATCGCATAGGCGGCCGGCACCCCGACGAGCAGGTTCAGGATCACCACCAGGATCGAGACGATCAGGCTGTTGGCCATCGACGGCAGAAGGTTCTCTGCCGTGGAGGGGATGAAGTCACCGGCAGCCGGATCGGCGCCCGAGCGCGTCTCGTAGGTGACGGGCTCATCGTTCCCGGCGGTGAAGATCGCCTCGAAATTGCGCAGGGTCGGCTCTTCGGGAATCCAGTGCGGCGGGATCGAAACGATCTCGGTCTCGGTCTGGAACGCCGAAGAGACGAGCCACGACACCGGGGCGAGAATGTAGGCCGCAAGGACGATCGCGGAGACCACGATCACCAAGCGCTGCACGATGCGCCCGATTTTCTGGCGGCGGCGGTAGTCGATCGTGTCGACAGGCGGGGTGATAGGCATATCGCTCATGTCAGATCTTGCGCCCCAGCGTTCGGATGAAGAGGTAGGAGAGTGCGAAAGTCGCGATTGCGAGGAGGTAGGACATCGCAGCCCCGCTCCCGAAGGACAGGTTGCGGAAGGTCTCGACATAGATGTGCCACGAGAGCACATGCGACGCGCTGCCGGGCCCGCCCTCGGTCAGGATGAAGAACAGGTCGAAATGGCGGATCGCCATCATCGTCTCGTAGATCATCACCAGCATGAAACCGGGCTTCATCGCCGGCAGGGTGACATGCACGAAACGCTGCCAGACCGTCGCGCCATCGACGCGCGCCGCCGCATAGAGATCGGACGGGATCGACTTGAGCGAGACCAGCAGAAGGATCGTCGCCAGCGGCACTTCTTTCCAGACGAAGGCATTGGCGATCAGGAACAGCGTTTTGTCCTGATCCCCCAGCCAGACCATGTATTTGTCGATGAAATCTAGCTGGTAGAGCAAGCCGTTCAGCGCGCCGTAGCTGGAATCGTAGATCCATTTCCACATCAGCGCGTTCGCGACATAGGGGATCGCCCACGGCACCAGCAGGATCGTCGACAGGATACGACGCCCGCGGAATTCCTGATTCAGCAGCAGCGAAACAAGCAAGGCTATGAAAGCAATCGCGGTAACCGAGACGAGCGAGAAACTCACCGTGCGCCAGACCGCGCCCCAGAACGCCTCATCGCCGAGAAGATCGGTATAGTTCTTCAGCCCGACGAAGGGGGTCCGGTTCGGACGCGTCAGCTTGATGCTGAAGAAGCTGATATAAAGCGAATAGGCGATCGGGAAGACCGCAACCGCGCCCAGAACGGCCATGACAGGAGCAAGAAACAGCATGGCGCTGCGCTCCTCGTATCCCACCCGCCATTTCGGGCGTGTCGCCCGTGTCATTGCATTCGCCACGTCATGCTCTCCCGTTGCCCTGCCCGACAGTCGGCGGGCCTTTTAGAAAGGCCCGCCGCACCTGCTCAGTAGCTGTCCTTCAGCTCGTTCCACAGATCGGCAGATTTCTTGACCGCTCCGGCGGGATCGACATTGCCGAGGATCGCCGATTGCCAGGCCGACCCGTTGGTGTCGTTCCACTCGCCGAACCACGGGGTGACCGTGTCCTTCTTGCGAGCGAGCGCCTGCTGAGCCTGGATCATGTCGACATCGCCATAGGAGTCGTAGGCCGCGCGGATCTCGGGATCCTCGAACAGCGGCTTCACGCCGAACCCGGCGCCGATATCGAGGAACAGGAGTTTCTGGAACGTGTAGGCGCCATCCGCCTTGCCACCGAACCATTCGATCAGCTTCGCGGCATTCTCGGCGCGCGCCTTGTCTTGTGCAGCTTGCGCCGACATGCCGTGGAAACGCATCCAGCCGACCGTCGCGTGAGAGCCGTTGGCGCCTTTCGGCATCATCGCCTGCTTCACATTGCCCGCAATCTGCGACTGCTCGGGATCGTTGAGCATCCGCAGACGGTATTTCGCGACCATCGCGAAGGCATGGTTGCCCGCCGCGAAGGATTTCAGGCCCGCCAGTTCGCCGGTCTCGACACAGGCGGGCGAGACGATTTCGTGCTTGTTGACCGCATCGACGACCCAGCTCAGCGCCTCGACAGCACCCTCTTTCGGGTCCTGCATCACGGCCATGCCGTTGTCGTCGACCAGACGACCGCCATGCGAATAGACCAGCGTCGAGATGAACTCGATCAGCCAGCTTTCCTGCGCCATCGCAAGCATCATCGGATAGTCGGCAATGCCCTTCTCTTTCATGACGAGCGACTGCTCGACCAGTTCATCCCAGGTTTCAGGCGGCGCGTCGAAGCCGGCTTCCTTGAGCTTCGCCTCGTCATAGAAGAAGGCCATGTAGTCGGTGTAATAGGTCAGGCCGTACTGACGACCGCCATAGGTCATGGAGTCGGTGCAGAAATCCTCGGCCTCGGCGTTGTATTTCATCAGGCTGTCGAACTCGTCGACCGGGGCGATCCAGCCGGCTTCGGCCCATTCGGGTAGCCAGGAATCCGACACCCACATCGCGTCGAGCGGCGCACCGCCCACGAATTTCGCGACCATGCCCTCGCGGTACTGGGCCCAGGGCGAGTTGCCGTAATTGACCGGGATTCCGGTTTCCTTGGTGAAGGCGCTGAGGTGGCTCTGCACGGTGTCGACCGCCGCCGACCAGGTGTGCATCGTCAGCGCGGCCGTTTCGGCCTTGGCCGGACGAACCAGACCCGGCGCCATCAGCGCCCCTGCGCCCGCCGCCGAGTAGCGGAGGAAATCCCGGCGCCCGAGACGGCGCGTCTTATCCTTGAGCATCTTTCGATTCCTTTTGCATGGCCGCCTCAGCCCGAGCCCGTTCAAAGCCCAACCTGCAGCAAGCCGTCCCTGTTGATCTTGTTTATGGGAACCGACGCTATTGGCGATTTATTTATTCGTCAACTGACGACAAACGAAAAAGTGAGGATTTCCCTTCCGCAACGGAAATCGCACAAAATTTCAGCGCCCGCGGAAGCCTCCGTAGGCGAAATCAGGGAAAATGTAGTGGATTGCAGCGCTCAGCGGCCGCTGCACACCTCGACCATGTCCTCGAATCCCGCGAGGAACACGCGAACATGCATCGTTACCACCTGGTCTTCGGAGAGCGACAGGCTGCTTTGATAGATATGGCGTCGAATCGCGTAGTGAGAGATCGCACCGTGCAGCGTCCACGCCATTTCGCGGAGCAATGCGGGATCTTCCGGCAGCTCTACGCCCCGCTCATGCGCAACTTCGCGCATCACAGTCTCCAGCAACTGCATGACAATCGCCGCGATGTAGTCAGGCGCCATATTCGCCTCGGCCAGCGAGGCATAAAGGAACAATCGCAGCCACTTCCGGGTCAAGGTAGACTGAAGATAGTCGCGATAGAATGCGTCGAGGCGCACGGCCATGGGCTGCGAACGATCCTGAAGCTCAACGAACCAGACGGCCTTGAAAGCACCAAGAATCTCTCGGTTATAGACCTCTTTGAGCAGGTCTTCCTTGGTCGGGAAGAAGCGATAGAGAAGACGCTGGGAGATGCCGCATTTCTCCGCCAATTGGCGCGTCTGCCCCGCAAGCCCGTTCTCCGCAAAGAACTCGGTGGCGACGTCCAAGATCTGAGCACGACGCTCATTGAACGGCATGCGCACAGCGCCTTGCGGCGAGCCGGGCTTATTTCCGGCGCCGTTCGTTTTGGACGAACCTTCAGTCATTTTTGGCTTGGCCTGCACGTTTTCCCCTTGGCACCCCTTGTTGTTCATTCCGACGCCGGACGCAACGACTTCAGGTTCATACATTAGCCCATTCCGCGCGAAGGCAAAGTATCTTTTCGTCACTTGACGACTTATGTGTTGCGAAAACCCAAAGTTTGGTCGTAGCTTCGGCGCGTGACGGGACGTCAGTGCCCGCGATTTTCTGCCATTCACGCCGGAGTCCAACATGATCTACGAACAAAGAACCTACCGCATCACCCCCGGGAAGGCGCCCGAGTTCCTCAAGCTCTATGAAGCCGAGGGCCTGCACATCATCACCCAATACGCAAAGCTCGCCGGATGCTGGGTCAGCGACAGTGGCGTGCTCAACGCGGTCACCTTCCTCTGGGCCTATGAGGATTACGGCCACCGCAGCGCGCAACGCGCCAAACTGGGCGCGGACCCGGAATGGCAGGCTTTCGTGCCCAAGATCCTGCCCTATCTCGTGCATCAGGAAAGCATCTTCCTGCAGCCCGCGGCCTTCTCGCCGCTCGACTGATCCGGGCGCGGGCCACCATGCGCACGCTTGGCATCCTCCTCGCCGCCGGCGCCTCGCGTCGGTTCGGCGCTCGGGACAAGCTCCTTGCAGATTGGAACGGCGCCCCTTTGGTGCTGGCAGCGGCGCGCGCGCTCGAGGCGTCGGGATGTGACGCGCTCGTGGCGATCGTCTCTTCCGAGAAGGTCGCCGTTTCTCTTCCGCCGTCGTTCAAGGTGCATTACGTGGCACCGGGCCTGCCGCTCTCCGAGAGCTGGCGAGCGGCGCGCGGCGTCGCAACGAGCCGCCGGGCAGAACGTGCGCTGTTCGTGCTGGGCGACATGCCTTTCGTTTCAACCGACACGCTCCGCGCCTTGGTAAATAGCGATGGCGGCAGCCGCGCCTGCACCTTCGACGGTATCCCGATGCCGCCGGCGCTTCTGACCGCGCAGGACTTGAGACACGCACCCGATCAGGACGGAGATCACGGCGCCCGGGAGCTGTTGCGCGCCCTGCCGCCCAAGTCGCTCATCCCCCTTTCAGCCGAAGAGGCGAGTGACATCGACACGCCCGAAGACCTCCGCCATCATCGGGTTAACGTCAGGCGTGAGGATCGTGCCTGACACGTTCTCCAGGGCGCGTATTGTCGGGAAACTGATCCTGGCGCGGACGCGAGTTCGGCTTGCGTGAGCCCACTCCCCATGCGCTCGGCTCTCAAGACCGACAAGAGACGACAGCGTCCAACGCCCGTCCGTAATTTTCAGCTTTTCGTCCCGATCTCATCGAGTGCGCGGCAGAGCCGTTCCGTAACCTGCTCGGTGCTGGCTGTGCCGCCGAGGTCGCGCGGGCGACTCTCGGGATCGGCTGTCACGACCTCGATCGCGCGCATCATTTGCGCCTCGGCCTCGGTCTCTCCCAGATGCCCCAGCATCATTGCAGCACTCCAGAAGGTGCCGATGGGATTGGCGACGCCCTTGCCGGTGATATCGAAGGCCGAGCCGTGGATCGGCTCGAACATCGACGGCGCGGCGCGTTCGGGGTTGAGATTGGCCGTGGGGGCGATGCCGATGGAGCCCGCGAGCGCCGCTGCCAGATCCGAGAGGATGTCGGCGTGAAGGTTCGTTGCGACGATCGTGTCAAGCGAACGCGGGTCGAGCGTCATGCGCACGGTCATCGCGTCGACCAGCATCCGGTCCCATGTCACGTCGGGAAACTCGCGCGCGACCTCGGCGGCGATCTCGTCCCACAGCACCAGCCCGTAGCGCTGCGCGTTGGATTTCGTCACAACCGTCAGACGCTTACGTGGGCGCGCCTGAGCCTGCGAGAAGGCCACGCGCATGATGCGCTCGACGCCGGTGCGGGTGAAGATGGCGGTCTCGGTAGCGACCTCATGCGGCTGACCGCGATGGCTGCGCCCGCCCTGCCCCGCATATTCGCCCTCGGAGTTCTCGCGCACGATCAGCCAGTCCAGATCGTCCGGACCGACACCCGCAAGCGGGCTCGACAGGCCCGGCAGGATCCGGGTGGGCCGCAGGTTCGCATATTGATCGAGCCCCTGACAGATCGCGAGGCGCAGCCCCCAGAGCGTCAGGTGATCGGGCACGTCCGGAGCGCCGACCGCGCCGAATAGGATCGCGTCATAGGCTCGCAGTGCATCGACCCCATCTGCGGGCATGAATGTGCCCTCGCGCTGAAAGCGTTTCGAGCCCCAGTCGAAGCGGTCGACCTCCAGCCGGAACGCGTTGGTCTGGCGGCTCAGGTGGTCAAGCGCCGTCAGTGCGGCGTCGACCACTTCCGGCCCGATCCCATCGCCGGGAATGGCCGCGATACGATGAACCCGGGTCGTCATGGCCGCATCACTTCTTCAGCCACGCCTTGAAGGCGTCACCGTAATCGGGATGCCAGCGCGACAAGGGCGGGCGGTTCTCGGTGATGTCGCCCGCCGCCCAGAGGATGCGCTTCACATCCGTTGCGCGATCCACGTCGTTGTCGGGGCACAGAATGTAGAAATCGCCGCGCTCGATCGAGTCGAAGAGAAACTCCACGACCTGCTCGGGCGTCCAGGCATCGGCGGGTTTCTCGGTGCGCCCGCCTGCGGTGAGCGGCGTATAGACGAAGCCCGGGATGAACAGCCGCGCCTCGACCTTGCAGTCCTCGCGATTGCGCAGCTCGTGCTGCAGCGCCTCGGTAAAGGCCTTCACGCCGGCTTTCGACACGTTATAGGCCGGATCGCCCGGCGGCGTGGTGATCCCCTGCTTGGAGCCGGTATTGACGATCAGCCCCGGCGCGCCCGAGGCAATCATGCGCGGCGCGAAAATCTGGCTGCCCCGGATGATGCCACCCATGTTCACGTCGAGGATGCGGTCCCAGTTGCCTTCCGCATCGAAGATCGAGCTACCGGGCTGCATGCCCGCATTGTTCATCAGCAGATTGACCGGCCCGAAATGCGCCCAGACCTCATCGGCGAGCGCCGTGAGCTGCGCCCGGTCCGAGACATCGGTGGCCTGCGTCATCACGTCGGCCGCCGCCGCACCCGCAGCGATCAGGGCGTCGTAGGCGGCTTCGAGGGCCGCCCCCGGCAGATCGGCGATGCAGACACGCATCCCCAGCCCGGCGAGGTGGCGGGCGGCGGCGAGGCCGATACCCGAGGCCCCTCCGGTGACGACTGCGACATTGCCTTTGGCGAGAGCGGGATGCATGGGATTTCTCCTTTTTTCGTTCGGTGTCCGAGATCGACGCGCCTCAGGCGGTTGCGCCGGCGAAGACCTCGAAATCAGTATCGATAATGGTGGGCGTAGAGGGGCGCTCGGGCGAGGCCAGAACCTCCTCGATCGCCTTCTTGCCGATGAGATAGCGGTTCGAGCGGACGGTCGAGAGCGGCTGCGGCAGTTCCTTGCCGATATCGAGACCGTTGAAGCCGAATATGGCGAATTGGTCAGGCAGACTGATGCCTTCGGCAAGGCAGTGGAAGACGCCGCCCACGGCCATGTCGTCGTTGGAATAGACGGCGACGTCGATCTGCGGGGCCGACGAACGCAGGCGCGCGGTCTGCTCCCGACCCGTCCCGACCGAGCTGGGTCCGTCGTCGATCGCATGCGCCTCGACCGACAAGCCGGATTCCGCAAGCGCCTCGCACAGCCCGTCATAGCGCAGCCGCGCCCGGCGGTCGGCGTTCCAGTCATGGCCGACATAGCCGAAATGGCGGTAGCCGCGCGAGATCAGGTGGCGACCGATCGCGTGGCCCGCGCGGCGGTGCGAGGTGCCCACCGCGATGTCGATCGGCGTGCTGTCGATATCCATCATCTCGACGACGCGGATGTCGCTTTGCTCGAGCATCTTGCGGGTGGCGTCGGTGTGGTCGAACCCGGCGAGCAGGATCGCGGCGGGTTTCCAGCTGAGGATGCCGCGCACGACGGCCTCTTCGCGGTCGACATTGTAATCCGTGGTCGAAATCACCGGCTGCAGGTCGCTTCCTTCGAGCCCGGCATGGACGCCCTGCAGAACCTCCGGGAACACGATGTTGGAGAGCGAGGGGATGACGACGCCCACAAGGAAGGAGTCGAGCGAGGCCAGCGAGCCCGCGATGCGGTTGGGGACGTAGCCCATCGCGCGGACCGTCTCCATGACCTTCTCGCGGGTGGACTCGGCGACGAGCCCCTTGTTGCGCATGATCCGCGATACCGTCGACTCGCTGACATTGGCACGGCGCGCGACCTCGCGCACCGTGATCTTGCTTTTGCGGTCAGGCAATCGCTGTTTGGTCCCCATGACGCTTTCCTCCAATTCCTTTCGGGCAAGCCCGAGTCAATGACCCAGAAATGCACCTAGCGGCAGCGTTTTCATAGGCCATACGTGCATGGGCGCTAAAAACATCGCGGGGACCGTGGCGATCATACCTCCACGTATTTGCGCCACGGATGCGCTTCCTTGAAGCCCAGAACCTCGCGCGCCTTGCGGTTCGAAATCGGCGCCTCGTCGGCGCCCATCTCGCGGGTGATCGGCGTGTTCGGGCAATATTTTTTCAAGAACTCGGTGGTCGGCATATCGGCGGTAATCGTGTCGTTGACCGCGTTGAACACCTGATAGCCCAGCCCGTCCTTCTCGATGCACAGATGCACGATCTCACCCAGATCGCGGGCGTCGATATAGCTCCAGGCGTTGCGCTTGCGGCTCATCGGGTCCTCGAGGAAGCCCTTGAACATGCCGTATTCATCCGGCTCGATCACGTTGCCGATGCGCAGCGCATAGATATCCGCACCGTAGCGGGCGGCGAAAGCGCGGGCGGTCTTTTCGTTGCAGACCTTGGAGAGGCCGTAGCTGTCCATCGGATCGCTGTCGTAATCTTCCTCGAGCGGGAAGGAGTGGAAATCCTTGTCGCCCTCGGCGAAGCACACGCCATAGGTCGTCTCGGACGAGGCGATGATCACCTTGCGCACGCCGAGCTTCATTGCCGCCTCGAGCACATTGTAGGTGCTCATGACATTGGCCTGATAGGTCACGTTGTCGGGCTCGATCAGCACGCGCGGGATCGCGGCGAAATGCACGATCGCATCGGGCGGCGACGGCGGTGCGCCTTTCTCGAACCCGCCGAAATCGTGGTGGGTGGTGAGCGCGTTGAACACGGCGCCGCTGTCGGTCACATCGGTGATCAGCGTGTTGACGCCGGGCAGGTCGAGCGGCTTGAGGTCGACATTGAGCACATCGTAGCCCTTGCTCAGCAGATGCGGCACCGCATGACGCCCAGCCTTGCCGGTTCCGCCTGTAAATACTACGCGCTTGGTCATTTCAGTCTCCGTTTCGTTCATTCACATTTGGTTCGACGGGACGGCCTCAGCCGGTCGCCGCCAGCATCACGCTTTCCTGCGTGGCGTTCTCTCGGGTCAGCTCGCCGCTGATCTTCCCCTCCTTCAGCACGATCACACGGTCGCTGATCGCCAGAATCTCCGGCAGGTCCGAAGAGACCACGATGATCGACATCCCCTCCTCGGCCATCTTGCCCAGCAACGTGTGGACCTCTGCCTTTGCGCCGATGTCGATCCCGCGCGTCGGTTCGTCGACGATCAGGATCTGCGGGCGGCGCGCAGCCCATTTCGCCAAGACGACCTTCTGCTGGTTGCCGCCCGACAGGTTGAGCACCTTCTGCTCGGGCGACGGCGTCTTGATGCCCAGCGCGCGGATGTAATCCGCACAGGCCGCGGTTTCCTTCCGACGATTCACGAAGTCGAGGCTGCAATAGTCACTCAGATGCGTCAGCGAGAAATTCTCGCGCACCGACATGCCGAGGACAAGCCCGCGCGACTGCCGATCCTCGGTCACAAATCCGAGCCCATGCTCGATCGCGTCCGAGGGAGAGGAAATCCGCGTCGGTTTGCCATTGATCGAAATCTCCCCGCTATGGGGGCGGCTGCCGAAGATCATCTCCATCACTTCGGTCCGCCCGGCGCCGACCAGACCGAAGAAGCCCAGCACCTCGCCGCGACGCAGGTCGAAATCGACGTCGCGTACGAAGACGCCTTCGTCTTTCACGCGCTTCTCGGTGAGATTTCGGACCGACATCAGAACCTCGTCGGTCGCGTGGGAGATGTGATGGCCGAACAGCTGGTCGAGTTCGCGATCCACCATCAGGCGCACCAGCAGGTCGCTCGTCATCTCGGACACGGGCCGGGTGTCCACGGTGCGCCCGTCGCGCAGCACGGTGACGCGGTCGGCGATCTCGAAGATTTCCTCGAGCTTGTGCGAAATGAAGACGATGCCCACACCCTGCGCGGCCAGCTTGCGCGACATGCGCAAGAGTGTCGATGCCTCGTGATGGCTGAGCGACGCGGTCGGCTCGTCCATGATGATGAGTTTGGAATTGTAGGAGATGGCGCGGGCGATCTCGATCAGCTGCCTCTGGCCGATCGAAAGCGTGCCGACCATCGCTTCGGGGTCGATTTCCACACCAAGCTCGTTCAGCACCGCGCGGGTGTCCGCATTCATCTTGGTGCGGTCGATCAGGCCCGTGGACAACAGCGGCTCGCGCGCAAGAAAGACGTTCTCGGCAACGGTGAGGTTATTCACCACCGCGAGTTCCTGGTAGATGATCGAGATGCCGAGCGACCGGGCATGGACCGGGTTCTTGATGACGACGGGTTCGCCCTCGACCCGGATTTCGCCGCCCGGATCGGCGCGCAGCACGCCGGTCATGATCTTCATCAGGGTGCTCTTGCCGGCGCCGTTCTCACCCGCCAGCACATGCACCTCTCCGGAATTGAGATGCAGGTCGACGTGGTCCAGCGCCTTCACCCCGGGAAAGGTCTTGGAAATGCCGATCATTTCGAGAAACGGTTTCATCGCGGCCTCTGGCTGAAGAATGTCGGGCGGGGCCGCGTTTGGCCCCGCCCAGGTCTTGTCGGAGATTACTTGGTGTAGCTGTCGAGGTTGTCGGCAGTCACAACGGTCACACCGGTGTCGATGTTCTGCGGATCGGTCTCTTCACCCTTGATCTGGGCCACGAGATGCTCGACCGCCAGCTTGCCCATCGTGATCGGGCGCTGCACCATGATGCCGTCGATGAAGCCTTCCTTCACGCCTTTGATCGTGTCGGGCAGATCGTCGAAGGCAAAGACCTTCAGCTGGCCTTTCTTATCCGCGAATTCCTGCTGCGCGAGAACCTTCGCCACGGCCGGGCCACCGACCTGGCTGATGCCGAAGATGCCCGAGAGGTTCGGGTTGGCGCGCAGGAGCGCCTCGGTCACCGACACGGCGCGGGCGAGGTCATCCTCGGTGCCTTCGGTCGCGACCAGCTTGATGTCGGGATAGTCCGCCAGCGCTTCCTTCACGCCGTCGATCCGCTCGTTCAGGTTCGAGGCGCCGAGCTGACCGGTGACGATCGCCACTTCACCCTTGCCGCCGAGCGCTTCGGCCATGGATTTGCCCATGGTCACACCAGCCTGCTTGTTGATCGTGCCGATATACATGCTGCGCGAGCTGTTGGCGCTGTCACTGTCGAAGGTGACGACCTTGATGCCCGCATCGGTGGCCTGCTTGATGATCCCTTCGACCGATTTCGGCTCGTTGACCGAGATCCCGATCCCGTCGACATGGCGCGCCATTAGGTCCTCGATGATCTTGACCTGCGTCGAACCTTGCGTGTTCGCGGGCACAACCCACTGATACTTCACGCCCAGTTCATTGGCCGCTTCCGCACCACCGGTGTTGCAGTCGTCGAAGAACGGAACGGCCACTTTCGGCACGAGCGCCACGGTGATGTCCTGAGCATAGGACGCAGCCGTCCCCATACCGGTTGCCAGGGCCAGAACCGCAGCGGCGGCTTTCATTGCAATACGCATCTTGTCTCCTCCTCCGAACCCAACCAACCGCGGCGGGTCCCTGTTGTTGATGCAGTTTCGGTTTCACGCCCCGCACCGGGGCATTCTTCGTCCGGATCTCGCGCCGCTCTCTCCTCTTCGAGACGCGGTCCGGCTTCTTGATCTTGTTCCTTCCCGGACGGCGCGGCTCAGCCGCGCCCGCCCATCCGATTGCGCAGTACGTCCAGGCTGACCGCGATCAGGATCACGCCGCCGGTAATGGCCTGCTGGGCATAGGTGTTGATGTTGAGCAGCACGACGCCGTTGGCGATCTCGCCGATCAGGGCAGCCCCGATG
This sequence comes from Thioclava sp. F36-7, assembly GCF_002020075.1. NCBI lineage: Bacteria > Pseudomonadati > Pseudomonadota > Alphaproteobacteria > Rhodobacterales > Paracoccaceae > Thioclava > Thioclava sp. F36-7. The sequence goes on from NZ_MPZR01000001.1 coordinate 537,753, forward strand.
ACCGCGCCAAGCACCGAGCCGATACCGCCCGCGAGGCTCGCCCCGCCGATTGCGGCCGCGGCGATCACTTCAAGTTCTGAGCCGAAGCCCGAGGCCGGCTCAGCCGAAAGATAGCGCGAGAAGGCGATGACGCCGGCCAGCGCGGAAATCGTCGAGGACAGAACATAGACCGCGAGCTTGACGCGCTGGACCTTCACCCCGCTCAGACGCGCCGCGTTCTCGTTGCCGCCCGTGGCATAGACGTGCCGACCGAAACGGGTCCGGGTCATGATAACCGTGAAGATGAGCGTCAGCACGAGCAGGATGACCACCGGCACCGGCACCGGGCCGACATAGCCCTGCCCCAGAAAGCTGAAGCTCTCGGGCGTCTCCGGGGTCAGCGGCACGCCATGGGTGATCATGTACATAAGGCCGCGCCCGATGCTCAGCGTGCCGAGCGTCGCGATGAAGGGCGGCAGACCGATCGCGGTGATCAGCAACCCGTTGGTCAGCCCGAAGGCAAGCCCCACACCGAGCCCCGCAGCCACCGCCGCATATTGCGAATAGCCCGCGTCGAAGCAGAGCGCCGTGATCAGACCGGCAAGCCCCATCGCGGAGCCAACCGACAGGTCGATCCCGCCGGTGATGATGACCATCACCATGCCGATGCTCATGATCGCCGTCAGCGAGAATGCCCGCGACACGCCCATCAGGTTCGACACGGTCAGGAAATACGGTGTGAACAGGCTGATCAGCAGCCCCATCAGGATCAACGCGATCAGAACGTTGAATTCACGCATGTGACGCAGTTGAAGCAATTGATGCAGGACTCGCATGGATTTCCTTTCCGATGGCGTGACCGAATTTTCCGACAGTGCCAAAACGCCCCTCCCTTCTCCGCATCCCCGACGTTCCACACGCTCATCCCGGAACCGATCGCGCCGGTAAGGGGCTGGCGGGTCGGACGGGGATACGCCCGAAAATGCTAGCGCTGCCATTCCTCCGGTGACAGCGCTGTCATATTGCGAACTGCAAAGACGACTTGTCAATCAGAAAATAACAAAAACTTGTCTCAGGACAGGTGTCGGAACGACGCGCCCTCCCCGGCGGAACATAGTTCCGACCCCCGCCGAAGCGTTTCAAACAAGGGTCTTGAGACATTCCGGCTTGTCATCGCGCCGGGTCCGTGGTGATACTCACAAAATATGACAGCGCTGTCATAGTCACCGGGGCGAGAGCACCCCGACCGCAACAAAGGAGCCCGCCGATGACCGACGAAAGCTACGAATCACCCCGCCCTCTGGCGATGATCCACACCGTCGCCGGGCTGATCCCGGAACTCGAAGGTCTGGCGCAGAAGCACCTGCCCGACTGGAAAGTGTTCAACATGCTCGACGAGAGCCTTCTGCGCCTGACGATCCGCGAGGGATCGGTCAGCCCGATGACGGCGCGACGCCTGACGGGCATGATCTGGTCGGCGGTCGATGCAGGGGCCGAAGCCGTGCTCGTGACCTGCTCCAGCCTCGGCGGCGCGGTCGAACGTATCGCACCGCTCTGCCCCGTCCCGCTGATCCGTATCGACGAGGGAATGGCGCAGGAGGCCGTCGCAAAAGGCCGCCGCATCGGCGTGCTCGCAACCCTGCAATCGACCCTGACACCCACCGTCGAACTGGTCGAACGCGTCAGCCGCGAGGCCGGGGCGGACAGCACCATCACGAGCGAGGTCGTCGAAGGCGCCTTCGAGACGCTGCAATCGGGCGACCGGGAGGGACATGACGCGCGGGTGGCCGAAGGCATCGCCCGGCTCGCCCGCGAAAACGACGTGGTGGTTCTGGCACAGGCCTCGATGGCGCGCGCGCTCAAACAGCTCGAACCGAGCGCGGATGACCCGCCGGTTCTGACCAGCCCGACGCTGGGCATCGCCCATGCAGCAAGACGTCTGGCGCGCTGATCGCGCCTGAGGAAACGATACTCAAGAGGAGGAGATATCCATGAAATACAGAACCCTAGGACGATCGGGGCTCAAGGTCTCGGTGCTCACGATGGGCACGTTCACCTTCGGCGGCGCAGGCGCCTTCAAGGCCGTCGGCGCCCAAGGCGTCAGCGAAGCGCGCAAGCTGGTCGATACCTGCATCGACGCCGGTATCAACCTCTACGACACCGCGAACATGTACTCGACCGGCCTCTCGGAAGAGATCCTTGGCGAAGTGCTCGACGGTCGGCGCGACGACGTGCTGATCTCCTCCAAGGCGCGGATGCGGATCGCCGACGGCCCGAACGACGAGGGCTTTTCGCGCTATCACCTGATCCGCGAATGCGAACGCTCGCTCAAGCGGCTGCGCACCGACCACATCGACATCTACCACATGCATGAATGGGACGGCGTGACCCCGATGGAGGAGATGGTCTCGGCGCTCGACACGCTCGTGCAACAGGGCAAGGTCCGCTACATCGCCTGCTCGAACTTCTCGGGCTGGCACATCATGAAGGCGCTCGGCGTCAGCGACCGGAGCCTGCGCGAGCGCTTCGTGGCCCAGCAGATCCACTACACGCTCGAAGCCCGCGAGGCGGAATACGAATTGCTGCCGATCTCGGTCGATCAGGGGCTGGGCGTGTTGGTCTGGAGCCCGCTCGCCGCCGGCCTCCTGTCGGGCAAGCATCGCCGCGGCAAGGACACCCCGGAAGGCTCGCGTCAGTTCGCAGGCTGGACCGAGCCGCCGATCCGCGACGAAGAGAAGCTTTGGAACATCGTCGACACGCTGGTCGAGATCGGCGACGCGCATGGGGTCTCGGCCGCGCAGGTCGCGCTGGCATGGCTGCTGACGCGTCCTGCAGTCAGCTCGCTCGTCATCGGCGGACGCAACGAACAGCAGTTCCGCGACAATTTCCGCGCCGTGGATCTGGAGCTGAGCGAGGACGAGCTGAAGCGGCTTCACGAGGTCAGCAAGCTGCCCGTGATCTACCCCTACTGGCACCAGCAGCAATTCGCCTCGGACCGGTTCAGCCCGGGCGACTGGGCGCTGCATCGCGATTACATCGAGAACTGATCAGGTGCGCGCCTTCGTCTCAGGCGAAGGCGCGCATCCAGTCCAGACCATCCTCGGTCCGGCCCGCCGGGCGATATTCGCAGCCCACGAACCCCTCATAGCCTAGCGCGTCCAGCTCACGCAGGATGCGCGTATCGTCGAGCTCACCGGTTCCGGGCTCATGCCGATCCGGGACGGCAGCGATCTGCACATGCCCGATGATCGGCGCCATCTCCCGCAGCCCCATCAGCACGTCACCGTGCAGGATCTGGCGGTGATAGATGTCGAATTGCAGCTTGAGATTGGGCAGCCCCAACGCCGCGATGAGATCGGTGGCGAAGCGGAAATCATCCAGAAAATAGCCCGGCATGTCGCGTGTGTTGATCGGCTCGATCACCACGTCGCGCCCCTGCGCCCCGGCCGCATCACAGACCCGCCGCAGCGAGTCGCGATAGGCCTGCAGCGCTGCCGTATCTTGGCGTGAGGCCAGCCCGCTCATCACATGGACCCGCCCGACCCCGGTCGCCTCTGCGTAACGCAGAGCGGTGTCGATCGAGGCCCGAAATTCTTCTCCGCGTTCCGGCAGAGCCGCCAGCCCGCGATCACCCGCCGTCCAATTGCCGGGCGGCAGATTGAAGAGCGCCTGCGTCAGCCCGTGCTCATGCAGCCGCTCCGCGATGGCCTCGGGCGGGTGGTCATAGGGAAAGAGATATTCGACCGCATCGAAGCCTGCCTTTTTCGCCGCAGCGAAGCGGTCGAGAAAATCGTGCTCGGTGAACATCATCGTCAGGTTGGCGGCAAATCTGGGCATCGTTCAGCCCTCACTTGCAGGCGTGGCGCTAGGCAGCTCGAGCCCCGCGATATCCGCCAGCATCCGCGCCACCGAGGCGTCATCGTCGCGCCCCATCCCGGCCGCCGCTGTCATGACGAACATCTGCATCGCCGTGCTTGCAATCGGCGTCGGGAATTTCATATCCCGCCCGATATCCGCGACGATCCCGAGGTCCTTGGTGAAGATATCCACCGCACTGCGCGGGCTGTAATCGCCCTCGAGCACATGCGGCACCCGGTTTTCGAACATCCAGGAATTGCCCGCCGAGGCGGTGATCACCTCGTAGACCTTCTCCAGATCCAGATCCATCGCCTTGGCGAAGGTGATCGCCTCGCAGGCCGCCGCGATATGCACCCCGGCCAGAAGCTGATTGACCACCTTGAAGGCCGCGCCCGTGCCCGCCTCCTCGCCCAACTCGTAGACCTTGGCCGCGACGCTATCGAGCGCCGGGCGGATGCGCGCAAAGGTCGCAGACGGCCCCGAGCCCATGATCGTCAATTCACCGCTGGCGGCACGCAGCGCACCGCCGCTGATCGGCGTATCGAGATACTCCACGCCCACCGCGGCGCAGCGCTTGGCGAAGACGCGCGCCAGATCGGGCGCCATCGTGGCGCAGGACATCACGACGCCGCCTTTGGACATGGTCGCGACGGCGCCGCCCGGTCCGAAAAGCACCTGCTCTGTCTGGTCGGCATTGACGACCACGGCGATCACCAGATCCGCATCTTGCGCACCCGTCGCAGGGTCAGCCGCAACCGCGCCGCCAAGCGCCGCGAAGCGCTCCATCGCATCGGCATTCACATCGACGCCCGTCACCGCGAACCCGTCTCGCAGCAAGCTCTCGGCCATGCCGAAGCCCATCGATCCCAGACCGATGACACAGACCTTCGTCTCTTGGGGTGACTTCATGCGGAATACCTCTCAATCGCCGATTTCTAGTCTCACTCCGCCCCCTCCCAGCGTCCATCTTGCGCTTGCATTGCTGGAATGATAGCGTTGTCATTACATCGTTAGCCCGAGCTGCAACGGCTTGGCAAGGGCTATGTGAAATCGCCGTCCCGAGCCGTCGGGGCGATCGGCGATCTGTGGACCGAGGGAGGAATTTCCATGCTGATCGGAGCGGTCGCCGACGATATTACCGGCGCCACTGACCTGTGCCTGATGCTGTCACGCAGCGGGTTGAAGACGCGGCAGGTCATCGGCCTACCGGGGCCGCAAATGGACCTTTCAGGGGCCGATGCGGTGGTGGTCGCGCTGAAGTCGCGCACCATTCCGGCAGCCGACGCGGTCGAGATGTCGCTGCAGGCCGCGAAAGCCCTGCGCGCAGCCGGGGCGCAGGGCCTGATGTTCAAGTATTGCTCGACCTTCGACTCCACCGACGAAGGCAATATCGGGCCCGTCACCGAGGCCCTGATGGAGTTCACCGGCGCGACCCTGACCATCGCCTGCCCCGCCTTCCCGGCGACCGGGCGCACGGTCTACAAGGGCCACCTTTTCGTGGGCGATCGCCTGCTGTCGGAAAGCCCGCTCAAGGACCACCCGCTCACCCCGATGCGCGACCCCGATCTGGTGCGCGTTCTGGGGCGGCAGACGGCGCTGAAAGTGGGCTCGATCGACGTTGCGACGATCCGGCAGGGAGAGGCCGCGCTGCGCGAGGCGCTCGAGGCCGCACGTGCCGCTGGCACCCGCATCGTCGTCACCGACACGATCGACGAATCGGATCTGATGACGCTCGGCGCGGCTTGCGCGGAGATGCCGCTGATCACCGGCGGTTCGGGCATCGGCCTGGGTCTGGCCGCGGCCCTTCGTGCCCAGAGCGACGCGCATAGCGCCCCGGATCGGATGCAAGCTCCGGAGGGCCGCTGCGCGATCCTCGCGGGCTCCTGCTCGGTCGCGACCCGTGGCCAGATCGCGGCGGCGCAAGCGGCGGGCCTGCCGAGCCTAGCGCTCGACGTGGAGGCACTGACCGAAGGCAGACAGAGCGCGGATGAGATCGCCGACTGGGCCATCGCGCAGCCCGCCGACAGCACACCCCTGATCTTTTCCAGCGCCGATCCTGCGCAACTCACCAAGATCCAGTCCCGCTTGGGCCGTGACGCCTCCGGCGCGCTGGTCGAAGACACGCTGGCCGCGGTCGCCGAACGACTGCGCGACGCCGGGTTCACCCGGATGCTGATCGCGGGCGGCGAGACGTCGGGCGCGGTGACGACGGCGCTCGGCGTGCGCCTGCTCGACATCGGCCCGGAGATCGACCCCGGCGTGCCGTGGACGATGAGCCTGTCCGGCCCACGCCTCGCGCTCGCGCTCAAATCGGGCAATTTCGGCGCCGAGGACTTCTTCCTCAAGGCGTGGGACCTGCTGGAGCCGGAGGCCGAACATGTCGGATGAGACCCGTCTGCGCGACCAGATCTGCACCATCGGGCGCTCGCTCTTCGATCGCGGCCTGACCGCAGGGTCTTCGGGCAATATCTCGGCGCGGCTGCCCGATGGCGGTTGGTTGATGACGCCGACCAACGCCTCGCTCGGCACGCTCGATCCGGCCCGGATCTCGCTCTTCGACCGGGATGGAAATTTCGTCTCGGGCGACAAGCCGACCAAGGAATCCTTCCTGCATTTCGCGATGTATGACGAGCGTCAGGAGGCGGGCGCGGTGATCCACCTGCACTCGACCCATTCGACGGCCGTCTCGATCCTGCGCGACATCGACCCCGAGGACGTGCTGCCGCCGCTGACCGCCTATCACGTGATGCGCGTGGGCAAGCTGCCGCTGGTCCCCTACTACGCGCCGGGCGATCCCGAACTAGCCGAGGCCGTGCGCTCGCTCGCCAGCGCGCATCACTCGGTGCTGCTGGCCAATCACGGCCCCGTCGTCGCAGGCACCAGCCTGTCGAACGCGCAATACGCCGCCGAAGAGCTGGAGGAGACTTCCAAGCTGTTCCTCGCGCTGCAAGGCCACGCGATCCGCCCGCTCACCCAGTCGCAGGTCGCGGACTTGCGCAAGCGCTTCAATCTCTGACCCAAATTTCACGACCTACCGACCCAAGCGGAGTACCCAATGACTAAGACCCAGGAAACCATCGGCTTCATCGGCACCGGCCTGATGGGCCACGGCATGGCCAAGAACATCGTCGAGAAAGGCTATCCGCTGACCGTGATCGCCCACCGCAACCGCAAGCCGATCGAGGACCTGGTCTCGCGCGGGGCGACCGAGGCATCGTCCTACGAAGACCTCGCCGCCCGTTCGTCGATCATCTTCCTGTGCCTCACCGGCGCGCCCGAGGCCGCTGAGGCGGTCGCGAAGCTGACCCCGGGCCTGAAAGAAGGCAGCGTGATCATTGATTGCTCGACCGGCGAGCCGACCATGACGATGAAGCTCGCACAGGACATGGAGGCGATCGGCGTCGCCTATGCCGATGCACCGCTCAGCCGCACCCCGAAAGAGGCCTGGGAAGGTACGCTCGATTGCATGGTCGGCGCGGATGAAGAGCTGTTCGCACGCATCGAACCGGTCATCGACACCTGGGCGGGCAAGATCGTGCGCGTGGGCAGCCTCGGCGACGGCCACCGTATGAAGCTGCTCAACAACTTCATCTCTCTCGGCTATGCCGCGCTTTATTCCGAAGCCCTCGCGCTGTCGCGCAAGGTGGGCATTCCGATCGAGCAGTTCGACAAGGTGATCCGGGGCGGCCGGATGGATTGCGGCTTCTACCAGACCTTCATGGGCTACGCGCTCGAGGGCAACCGCGAGGCGCACAAGTTCACCCTCGCCAATGCCTACAAGGATCTGCGCTATGTCGAGACGATGGCCAACGCCGCCACCGTCGCGACCCCGCTCGCCAGCACGGCCAAAAACGCCTTCGCGATGGCGATGGCAACCGGTGGCGACGGCTCTGAAGATTACGTGCCGCATCTCGCGGATTTCGTAGCACGCGCGAACGGGCTCGACTGAGCCCACGCACCTCCCGAAAGCGACGTTTCAGCCCGGCCAGAAATGGTCGGGCTGAGCATTTTTCAGCTCCGCCCGAGCGGTCCGGTTTGAATGTTCGAACATGGCCGACCTTAGGTCCATCGGGAGGATGGGCTCAAGGGCCGGTGAGCGCCACCCCTCATTCGTCGGGGTGGAACAGATGCGTCCGGGCGGGGTCGAACGCCAGATCGATCCGTTCGCCGCGTTCGAATTGCTTGTCCTCGCTGAAGGCGGCGATCAGGCTCGTGCCATCCTCCATCGCCAGATCGACGACCGTTTCACTGCCCAGCCGTTCGACCAGAGACACCTGACCGTGCAGGACGCCCTCATCGGGCGTGCTGGGGGTGACGTATTGCGGGCGCAGGCCCAGCAGGGCGGTGTCGCCGGGGGCGAATTTACGACCGCGCACGGGCACGACGATCGGGTCCATGGAGTGGCGCGCGACCTTGGCGTTTTCACTGTCGGCCTCCAGGACTTCGACCTCGAGGAAATTCATCGACGGCGCGCCGAGGAAGCCGGCGACGAAGCGGTTGGCCGGGTTGTGATAGAGCTCCATCGGCGAGCCCGACTGCATCACCAGCCCGTCGCGCAGCACCACGATCTTGTCGGCGAGCGTCATCGCCTCGACCTGATCGTGGGTGACGTAGATCATCGTCGCGCCCAGTTGCTTGTGGAGCTTGCCGATCTCCATGCGCATGTCCATCCGAAGCGCCGCGTCGAGGTTCGAGAGCGGCTCGTCGAAGAGGAAGACCGAAGGGTTGCGGGTGATCGCGCGCCCGATCGCGACGCGCTGGCGCTGGCCGCCCGAGAGCTGGCTGGGGCGACGGTCGAGCAGATGCTCCATCTGCAGGATCTCGGCGGCGCGCTGCACTTTCTCCGCCTTCTCGGCTTTCGACGCGCCCGAGATGGTGAGGCCGAAGGCCATGTTGTCGCGCACGCTCATATGCGGGAAGATCGCGTAGCTCTGGAACACCATCGCCACGCCGCGTTCGCGGGGCTGCACGTCATTGACGCGCTCGCCGTCGATCTCCAGCGTGCCGCCCGAGATGTCCTCGAGCCCTGCAATCATCCGCAGCAGCGTGGATTTCCCGCAGCCCGAGGGGCCTACGAAGACGCAGAACTCGCCATCGGCGATGTCGATATCGACTCCGCGGATGACCTCATGGGCGCCATAGCTCTTTCGCAGGCCGCGCAGCTTGATGTCTGCCATGTCATTTCCCTCCCTGCTCGGCATCCGCGTCGATGTGCAGATAACCCTCTGCGTCCACGAGAACGGGCTCCGGGTCGCGGATCTGGCCGACGAAATGGTCGTGGCCGTTGTCGTCGAACCCCATGATCACCAGCCCCTCGGCGGTCTCGAGGATGCGTGCGGCATAGCGCCGGCACGGGTTCGCGCCATCGAGGAAGCCGGGGGCGATCCGCCACGGCCCGCGCGGGTCGTCTGCGATCAGGTAGTGGTTGCCGGTCACCGGGGTCATGCCGGTTTCCGCGATCCGCGCGCGGCTCCAGTGCTCGGCGGCGGTGCAGAACAGGCAATACCAGCGCCCGTTCTCCTCGAAGACCTGCGGCACTTCGAGCTGACCGAACCCGCCGACGAAGACCGGCGGCTGCAATTCCCAGTGGATCAGGTCGGGCGAGGTGGCGAAGCCGATGGCCCCGGCCGCATTCGCCTCTTCGATGCCGGGGGCGCGGGCGGTGAAATACATCAGCCAGCCGTCGCCTGCGGGGTCGCGCATCACCCAAGGGTCGCGCATCGCCCGGTCGTGCCAGTGACCGACCATATGTTCTGCCTCGTACTGCGCGGCATTGGGGCCGGTCAGGTCGAGGCAGAGCCCGTCGCCCACGCGGTCCCAGTTGTGCATATCATGCGAGGTTGCATGACCGATGCGCTGATAGAGCCCGTCTTCAGACTGCCGACCGCCTGTGTAGAACAGGTGCCACAGCCCGTCATCGTCGCGCAGCACCGAGCCGGTCCAGGTGACCAGATCGTCCCAGGCCGGAGCCGGGGCCGGGGTAAGCGACGTTCCCAGATGGTGCCAGCTTATCAGGTCGTCCGAGACCGCGTGGCCCTGGCTCACGTTGAAGTGGCGCAGGTCCGGATCGCCGAGCGACTTGTCAGCCTTGAGGAACCAGGCATGCCAGCGTTCGCCGTCATGGGCATACCAGCTGTCCCAGACCCATTGCTTGTCGAGTGCGAGAACCATGTCGGATTATCCTTTCACGCCGGTAGAGGCGATGGAGGCGATGAACGCCTTTTGAAGCACGAGATAGAAGGCGAGAACCGGCACCGTGATCAGCGTCAGGTAAGCCATGATCTCCCCCCATGCGGGGTTGAGTTGGAAGAAATACTGCAGGCCGACCATTACCGGGCGATACTGCTCTTGCTGGACCACGATCAGCGGCCAGAGATACTGGTTGTACATGATCAGGAATTTCAGGATCGCGGCGGTCGCGATGACAGGCCCCGAGAGCGGGATCACCACGCGGCGATAGATCTGGAACCAGCTTGCGCCCTCGACGCGGGCCGCCTCGATCAGCTCGCCGGGAAGGCCTTTGAAATACTGCACGAAGAGGAAGATCGTCAGCCCGTCCGCGATCCACGGGATGATCTGCACGCGGTAGCTGTCGAGCCAGCCCCAGCTGAGCCCGTCCAGCCCCAGCCAGGGCAGTTTCGACACTTCCAGCAGAAGCGGGATCGCGATCGTCTCGAACGGCACGATGAAGGTCGCGAGAATGATCGAGAGCATCACGTCGCGCCCGCGCCATTGCAGGAAGACGAAGGAGAACCCGGCGAGCGAACAGATCACCAGCGACAGTAGCACCGTCGTCCCGGTCACGAAGATCGAGTTGAAGACGAAGAGCCCGACCGGGGCGCGCTCGAAGGCGCCGGTGTAATTGTCGAGGCTGAGCTGGCCCACCGGCAGGAAGGCGCGCAGGCTCGACGTGTCGCGCAGCAGCTCGTCGCTGGGCTTGAAGCTGGAAATCACCATGAACAGCAGCGGCAGGACGAAGATCAGCGCGATCAGGATCAGCACGAGATAGCGCACACCCAGCCGCAGATTGCGGTTATCGGAACCAATGACACTCATTTCAGCGCTCCCTCGTCAGCCAGCGTTGGATCATCGAAATCACCAGAACGATCAGGAACAGGATCACCGAGATCGCCGAGCCGCCCGCGATGTTCTGCATCCCGTAGCCGCGTTGCACGGCCTGGAAGACCAGCGTCTGGGTGGAGTCGAGCGGCCCGCCCTTCGTCATGACGTCGATCTGGGCGAAGATCGCGAAGGCCTGCATGGTGATCACGATCAGCACGAGCACCGCGGTGTGTCGCAGCCCCGGCCAGGTGACATAGCGGAAGGTCTGCCATTTCGACGCGCCTTCGATCGCTGCGGCCTCGTAGAGCGTGGGCGGGATCGTCTGCAGCCCGGAGAGCCAGATCACCATGTGGAAGCCCACCGCCTGCCAGATCGACATCGTGATGATCGCGCCAAGCGCGGTATGTGGATTGCCCAGCCAGTCGACGGGCTGGAAATGCCCGAAGCTCAGGAAGGACAGCATGTTGTTCAAGAGCCCGTTCTGCCCCGAATAGATGAAACGCCAGAGCAGCGAGACGACGACGATCGAGACGACCACGGGCATGAAATAGATGGTGCGGAAGATCGTGATCCCGCGCAGTTTCTGATTGATCAGCAGCGCGAGACCCAGCGCGATCGCGGCCTGGATCGGTGCGACCATCAGCACGAAGATGCAGGTGTTGAGCAGCGCTTTCCAGAACACGACGTCGCTTGCGATCACCACATGCGCCGTGTCGCCCGAGACCCAGCGGAACCATTCCTGCATGCCGTGATATTGCGGCGTGTCGGGGTTGCGCGTGATGGAGCGCAGGCGGGGAAATTCGGCCTGCCCGTCGGCATCGGTGACGGTCTTGCCCGCGCTATCGGTCTTGGCCTGAAGGTCGACCACCGCGATGTTGAGCATTTCCCGGTAGTTCTCGAGGCCTACGAAACGCGTGGCATTGGGCGAGATCAGCCGCTGGTTGGTCAGCGAGAAGCCGACGCCCAGAAAGAAAGGTGTGATGATGAAAGCGAGGATCAGCACGATGCCCGGCAGGGCAAAGGCCCATCCCGCCCGATTGGCGGAAGTCAGTGACGAGCGCATGGCGCGGTCTCCCGGTCTGAAGTTGGAGGTGGGGGCGCGGCAATCGCGCGCCCCCGCGGCACAGCGGCTCAGTTCTTCTTGTAGCCGTCATTGCGCTTGATATCGGCGTTGATCTGGTCGGTGGCGGAATCGAGCGTGTCGATCACGTCAGCCCCGTCCGCGATATCCGCGGCGGCCTTCTGGAACACCTTGGAGTCGACGACGTAGCCGGGCGTCACCGGACGTTTCTCGGCTTGCGCCTCGGACAGGCCGTAGAACACCGCGAGCGGGCCGCCCGTCTTGTAGTTCTTGGTCATCTGCGCGGCCGACTTGGTCGCCGGGATCAGGCCGAGCGCATCCGAGAACTCCGCCAGATACTTGTCCTGCGTCGCGAACTTGATGAACTCCGCAGCACCCTCGGGAGCCTTGGAGCTGGCCGAGATGCCGAACTGCCAGGACGCGCCGCCGATCTTGGAGCCGTTGCCGAAGTCCGGCGCGGGCAGGAACTCGACATCGTCGACCTTGTCCATCGTCTTGACCGCGTTCCAGTTGCCGTTCCACGAGAAGGCGTATTTGCCGTCGATGAAGCCGGTTTCATGGGCTGCCGGGTCCTGGCTGGTGCCGGGCGCCAGCTTTTCGGTGAACAGCGACTGCCACCAGTTGCCCCATGCGATCGCCGCATCGCCGTTGAGCACGCCCTCCGCGGTGTCATAGGTCTTGCGGTTGACCAGCCCGCCGCCGAAGCTCTGAAGGAAGGGCAGGAACGCATAGGGATACCACTCGCCCTTGTCCGACATGCCCAGATCGATCGCGTAGTCGAACTTGCCGCTCTTCTTCGCGGCCTCGAGCGCGTTCATGAACTCGTCTTTGGTCCAGGGCTTGTCGAGCGTGGGCGTGCGCAGCCCCAGCTCTTTCATCGTGGACTTGCGCGCATAAAGCGCGACCGCCGCGTCCCACAGCCCGATCGAGTAGAGCTTGCCGTCATAGACGCCCTTGGTGCCGGGCAGGAAATCTTTGAAGTGATCTTCCGGGATCGGCAGCGGCTGCAGATAGCCCGACCACGCCCAGTTCGGCATGATCGGCCCGTCCATGTCGAGAATGTCGGGCAGGTTCCCCGCGAGCGCGGCCGCCGTCACCGAGTCATTGTAGCTGTTTTGCGGGAAGCTCTGCAGAGCGACCTTGTAATCCGACTGGCTCTTGTTGAAGTCGTCGATGATCTGGTGGACGATCTTGCTCTCCACCTTGTTGCCTGCACCGTGATACCACATCGTCAGATCGGTGGTCGCGAAGGCAGCACTGCAGAACCCGGTGGCGGCAATGACCGCCCCGGCCGTCACATTCAATAGTTTCATGTCATCCTCCCTTGGATGTCTGGCTTTCGAGTTCGAGGTCGGTCACGGAGGAGCGCCAGAATACGCGTCCCGCCACCCGCACAGGGTCGTGCGGACGGGATGCCTCCTCCGAGATCAAGGAAAGCAAAAGCTCGGCCGCCTGCCTGCCCATCTCGGCATAGGGCAGTTCGACCGTGCTCAGCGGCGGGTAGAGGGTCTCTGCGATCGCACGGTAATTATCGAAACCGGCGATGGAGATATCCTCCGGGACACGGATGCCGCGGGTGCGCAGCAATCCGTAAAGCTGCATCGCCATCTCGTCATTGCCGCAGCAGATCACTGTTGGCGGTTCCGGCAGGGCGAGGATCCGGTCGAGCGCCTCGTCGAGCCACCGGTGCAGAAATTCGGTGTTGATCGGGTAGCCTGTCGATACGAGCGCGGGGTCGTAGGCGATCCCCGCGGCCTCGAGCGCTTCGCGATACCCCTCGATGCGAAGCGGCACCGCATCCATCGCGGGATCGAATGTCAGATAGGCAATGCGCCTGTGGCCATGCGCGGTCAGACGCTCGACGAGCCGTTTCTCACACGCCTTGTCGTCGGGCACGATCGCCGGGGTGCCATGGGCGTCGTAGCAGTTTGCGAGCACCAGCGGGCAAGCCGGTGTCGCGGTCTCGAAGGCCACCCGCTTGTGATAGTCGGCGACATAGATCAGCCCCTCGACCCGATGCTCCTGAAACGTGCGCAGGAGTGCGGGAACCTTGTCGATCTGTCCGGCCGTATCCGCGATCATCAAGGTCAGATCGCGCTCGGCGACGACCTGCTGAATGCCCTGAAGGATGAACAGATCGGGCAGACCCTTGGGGTCGGACAGCTCGGCCGTGCGCGAAATCGCCCCCGTCACGACGCCGATCAGACCCGACCGGTTCGAGCGCATCATGCGTGCCGCGCTCGAGGGGACATATTTCAACTCGCGAATGGCGGCTTCCACCTTCTCGCGGGTCTTTTTGCCGACCGGCGCATCCCCGTTCACGACGCGAGAGACCGTTTTCGGCGAAACGCCGGCCAGCTTTGCTACATCGTAAATCGTCGACACGACGGCCCCTCCAACGCAGAGAAAACTCCGCGACTCCCAAAAGACATCGATGTCATAATCAGAAATGTCATCGATGTCAAATTGCGTTGGGAGGCGCCCCTGAGGCCCTGCCCCGTGCGCTTAGGAAGTGCGATCTCCCGAACTGGAGCTCTCCCAGAGCCCTCAGCACCACCACGAAGTCCGGGTGATCGATAAGCGGTTCAATATCTTCGGAATGCATATTCCCGCGCAGGTGAAGCGCAGGGCCCGCACGCGCGCGATCGTTCTCGGGCCGATTGTAGCCGGGCAGCACGACAAGGCCGACGCCGAGCGACGACAGGCCGCCCCCCGATGCCTTGAGGATCGCTTGCGCCGCAGCCCGGCAGTCAGCGGGCGGCCCGCAAGATCTGCTCGACCCCTTCCGGATCCAAGGGGATCGGATTGCCTCCGGCGCACGGATCACGCAACGCATCAGCGATCAGATCGGAAATATCACTGTCATTCACCTTCACGCCCATTTCGCTCAGCGTCGAAGGCATGTCGATGCGCGCCTGCAACGCCTCCAACCAGGCAAGAACCGCCGCGCCGGGATCGCCGCCCTCGAGCCGCAATTCATGCGCGAGCGTCGCCATCTGCTCTCTCACGGCAGGCAGGTTGAAGCGAAGCACATGGGGCATCAGCACCGCATTGAGCATTCCGTGATGCGCATCGTAACGCGCGCCCAACGGATGCGCCAAGGCATGCACCGCGCCGAGCCCCTTTTGCAGGGCCGTGCAGGCCATCGCGGAGGCGACGATCATGTTCGAGCGCGCCTCCAGATTTTCGGGCTCCCAATAGGCCGTCGCGAGGGCTCCATCGATCATCTTCAATGCCGTCAGGGCCAAGCCATCGGCCATCGGGTGCCAGCCCGGCGCACAGAGCGCTTCCAGCGCGTGCGAGAGCGCATCCATACCGGTCGCGGCCGTCAGAGTGGGCGGTAGGCCAACGGTCAGCTCGGGATCGAGGATCACCAGCTCCGGCAGCATCTCGGGGTGGAAGATGATGACCTTGCGATGGGTCTGGGTATCGGTGATCACCGACGATCTGCCGAATTCGGAACCCGTCCCTGCCGTTGTCGGGATCGCGATGACAGGCACCATTCCCTCGGTCTGAACGCGCCGGAAGTTGTCACCGACATCCTCGAAATCCATCAGCGGGCGCGCTTGCCCCGCCATCATCGCAACCGCCTTGGCAGCATCCATCGCGGAGCCCCCGCCAAGCGCAATGACGCAATCATGGCCGCCTTTGCGCAAGACCTCCCGTCCCGCCATGACATTTTCCACAGTGGGGTTCGGCTGCACATCGTGGAAGAATCCGGGCTCCATGCCTGCAGCTTTCACGATCTCCAGCGCCTGCGTTGCGATCGAAGACGTGGCGAGACCTCTATCGGTGATCAGGAGCGGTGCCTTCGCACCGATCTCCGCCAAGCCTGCGGGAAGATCGGACAGGCGCCAAGCTCCGAACCAGACTTGCGTCGGGAAGCTCCAGCGCGCGTGGAGGCTCGCAAAATCGAATTCACTCATGGGAAGGTCCTGTCGAAGTGATCAGCTCTCGGCAATCGCGCTCAGGCGGCGACGGGCGGCGCGTTTGCGCAACCTGTCGACGGCGAAGATCAATACCAAGGCGGGGATGAAGGTCAGCGTGGCGAGGGCCGGGTAGATCGGGGACGACCCCACCGCGATCCCCGAGAAGACGAAGGTCGGCAGCGTGCGCGTCGAGCCCGAGAGGCTGTAGGTGATGTAGAAATTCCCCCACGATAGCAGGAAGGCGAAGATCGCGGCCGAGAATATCCCCGGCCAGATCAGGGGAAGCGTGATCTCCCGCAGGATCTGCCAGCGGGTCGCCCCCGCATCCTCGGCGGCATAGTCGAGCGTGTTGTCATAGCCCTGCATCTGCACCGAGATGATCACGATGCAGAAGGGCGTGATGTAGATGACATGCCCGATCACCGCGGACCAAAGCCCGGGCGACATGTTCAGCCAGCCGGCCAGCACCGAGAACCACAAGAGCATCACGACGCCCAGCAAAAGCTGCGGGAACAGAAGCGGCGCGAAGGTCAGGATGCGAAAGCCCCATTGGAAGCGGAACTTGTAGCGGCTCCAGGCGAAGGCGCCCCCGATGCCGAGAAGCGTCGCGAAGACCGTCGCGAGCACCGCGAGAAGCGCCGAATTGCCAAGCGCGGACCAGAAATCGCGATCCGCCAGCAACTCGCCATACCAGCGGGTCGAGAATTCGGGGATCGGCCAGGACAGGAAGCGGCTCTTGGTGAAGGAGAACAGCACCAGCGTAGCAATCGGGATGTAGAAGAAAATCAGCGCGGCGAACACGGAGCCGTAAAGCAGGACATCCGCAATTCGCTTTTCCATGCGATCAGTCATTTACCACCCTCCGCGCCTGCCAGAGCGCGACCGCTCCGGCCACCGTCAAAGCCGCCGCCCCGATCACGATCAGCACGAGCGTCAGCGCCGCGCCCAGGGGCCAGTTCACGCGGGTCTCGAAACTCTGTCGGATCAGTTCCGCAGCGAGCGGAGAGGTCCCGCCCCCCATCACCTTCGGCTCGAGAAAGACGCCGAGGCTGAGGACGAACACCAGAACCGCCCCCGCCCAGATGCCGGGCTTGGCCAGCGGCAAGGTCACCTCGATGAAGGCGCGCAGCCGCGAGGCGCCCGCATCACGTGCCGCGAGCACCAGATCGCCGTCGATCCGCGCCATGGAGAGCGCGATGGTGAAGATCGTATAGGGCAGCAGATTGTAGACCATGCCGATCATCGTCGCGTTCGGCGTGAACAGCACGTTCACCGCGGCTGGCGGAAATCCGATCGCCTCGAGCGTGCCGTTCAACACGCCGGAGCGGTCGAGAAACAGCACCCAACCGAAGGTCTTCAGGACCGCATCGGTGAGAAAGGCGAAGACCATCAGCAGCGTGATATGGTCGGACCAGCGCGACAGGCGATGCAGCATGCCATAGGCGATCGGGATCGCGAGGATGGTGCAGAGGACCGTGCAGACCAGCGCCATCATCAATGTGCGCCACATGATCGTCCAGTAATGGACTTGGCTGAACACGTCGGTCCAGACCTTCAGATCCCAGGTCCAGACGAGCCGATAGTATTGCGTGCCCTGAAAACTCAGGAGCGCCGTCATGATCAGCGGGATCACGAAGAACAGCCCCATCAGCAGCAAGAGCGGCAAGGTCGAGAGGCGCAATGCCCCGTCCCGCCAGGATTTCTGTATCTCGGCCATCGCTTACGCCTCCACGGCGAACAGATCGCCCAGCGCGAGACCGAGCTTCACCGGATCGCCTTGTTTCGCCGGCAAGGTGGAGGTGCCGGGGATATCCATCACGATCTCGGTTCCAGCCGCCGCGATCCGATATTGGATCGATGCGCCGCGGATGAAGAACTCGTTTACCGTTCCGGTAATGGTGCAGTCGGCGCTTTCGCCCGGCGCAAGCAGGCGCAGCATTTCCGGACGGATCATCAGCGCCGCATCGGCGCCTGCCGCAACACCGGGCGCGACCTGATCGGCGGCGATGATCGGGTTTGCGCAGTCGAGGACGTCGCAGGCGAACCGGAACGCATCGCCCTCTCGCGTGACCTTGGCGGGCAGGAGATTGGTATCCCCGATGAACCCGGCCACGAAGGCATTCGCGGGGCGGTAATAAATCTCGGACGGCTCGCCCAGTTGCACGATCTTCCCGGCGCGCATGACGCAAATCCGATCGGCGAGCATCATCGCCTCTTCGAGGTCATGCGTGACATGGACGAAGCTCGTCCCGACATGGCGATGCAGGTGCTTGAGTTCGGCCTGCAGGGATTTCTTCAGCTTCGCATCGAGCGCGCTCATCGGTTCGTCCAGCAGCAGCACCGGCGGCTGGGACACCATCGACCGCGCGAGCGCCACGCGCTGCTGTTCCCCGCCCGACAGCTCGTGCGGGTAGCGTTTGAGGTAGCTCTCCTTGAGATGCATCAGCTCCAACATCCGGCGCACGGCCGCATCGATCTCGGGCTTCGGGCGTTTGGCCAGATGCAGCGGGAAACCGATATTCTGCGCCACGGTCTTGTGCGGGAAAAGCGCGAGCTTCTGGAACACCATCCGCGTCGGTCGGGCCGAGGCGGGGATCTCCGTCATATCCTCCCCGTCGATCACGAGGCTGCCTGCTGACAGGTCCTCGAAACCGGCCAGGATCTTGAGCAACGTGGTCTTGCCGCAGCCCGAAGGCCCGACGAGGGCCAGAAATTCTCCATTGGCGACTTCCAGTGAGATATCGGTCAGCGCGCGATAGGTGCCGTAGTATTTATCGATTCCGGTGGCTTTGATGATGGGAGAAACCAAGGGGGACTTCCTGTCTCAGAAAGGGAGCAAGGGCGGCGAAACCGCCCTTGCAAATCGGGAGATCAACGCGCGGCGGCCAGTTCCTGAGACCAGATCTCAAGCATCTGGTCGATATTCGGCGCCACATTGTGGAAGTGGGACTTGTCCCAGGCCTCCCACATGTAATCCATCTGCAGCACGTCCTTCTGCTCGTCGGTGAACAGAGCTTCGGCTTCCTGCGAGGGCACGAGGTTGCAGGTCGCTTCCGTCCAGGCGAGCTTGACGGCCACTTCCGGCGAGGTCAGGTCGCGCAGCAGCGCCTTGGCCTTGGCATCGTCGACCGGGTCTTTCACGACGCCGCCCGCTTCCATCCAGATGATGCCCTGGTTCAAGCCGTCCTTTGGCTCAGGCACGATCGACATGATCTCTTTCTGACCATCCTTGCGCAGCGCCGAGGTGCAGTAGGTGCCGCCCCCGATCAGGGTTCTGAACGAGCCGTCCATCAAACCCTTCTGCGCGACCGACAGGTCACCGACGATCGCCCGCGTGTTCTTGAAGAGCGCGCGCAGCACGAGGCGGATTTCGTTGAGCTCGGCGTCGTCGAGCTCCTTGTAGGGATCGATCCCGGCATAGAGCGCCATCGGCATGATCGGCCAGTCGCCCCAGTCGAGCACACAGATCTTGTCCTTGTAGGCCGGATCGAAACAGGGGGCGTAGCTGCTCCAGTTCTCGAGCTTGTCATATTTGGTGTTGACGGTCGGCCCGACCCAGCCCCAGCGCGTCGGCAGGCCGGTGGTCTTCCCGTCGAAATCCAGCGGCGCGAAGGGGGCGCGGAACTGCGGGTAGAAGCTCTCGTAGACATCGGCGAACTCGGCATCGTCGAGGAATTCCCCGATATCGGCCGGGCCCATGCGCTGCACCCACGGGCTGTCGGTGGCCACGACGTCGAAATCGCGCCATGCGCCGGCTGCGAGCTTGGCGAACCCGCCGGGGCTGTCGGTGATGAGGTCGATCGAGATCGAAACGTCGTTCGCCTCCTCGAAGGGCTTGATGATGTCGGGGCTGTCATAGCCCTCCCAACACATGAATTTCATCGAGGTGGCGGCATGTGCCTTGCGCGGCATCAACCCTGCCCCCGCGAGCCCTGCCGCGCCCATGCCTTGCAGGAACGTGCGGCGATTGGGTGAAAACATCGGTATTCCCTTGGACTTTGTCATCTCTCTTTACTCCCGGTTGGTTGGATCAAGGCCAGCTTTGTTTTCTTGTTTCAGACGACCTCTAGGTATCTTTCGCGTTCCCAAGTGCTCACATGGCGAAGGAAAGAAGCGTATTCGTGGCGCCGCGCGCGCACGAAACTGTCGATGAACACGTCGCCGAAAATCGCCCGAGCGACTTTGCTCTCGTTTAACCGCTCGGCGGCCATGCCAAGATCACTCGGGAAACGCGTGTCGGGCGACGGGTCCAGAAGATACTGATCGCCCGAAGCAGGCGGGCCCGGATCGAGCTCGTTCTCGATCCCCCACAACCCGGCCCCGAGGCACATGGCCAAGGCCAGATGCGGGTTCGTATCTGCCGACGGCACACGGAATTCCACACGGGTCGCATCGGGGCTGTCATTCATCACCCGCGCCGCGACCGTGCGGTTCTGGATCGCCCATGAGGCCGCAGTGGGCGCCCACATCCCCGGAACCATCCGGCGATAGGCATTCACCGTCTGGCTGCACAGCGCGAGCATCTCCGGCATCAAGGCGACCAGCCCGGCGATGAAATGCCGGGCGGTCTGGCTCAGCCCGTCCGCATCGCCGGGATCGACGAAGGCGGGGCTGTTGTCGGTCAGGTTACGCAGCGAGACATGCAGGTGCCCGGACTGCCCCGAGAGGTTTTCATTCAGCTTCGACATGAAGCAGGCGGTGAGCCCGTGGCGCCGGAAGTATGTCTTCGCGAAGTTCTTGAACAAGGCGGCATCGTCGGCGGCCTTGACCCCGGGCGCATGGGTCAGCGGCACTTCGAGACAGCCGGGGCCAAGTTCCGTATGCAGCGCGTCGAGACCGATCCCGAGGCTCTCCATCATCGCCACGAGCCCATCCAGCAGCTCGTGCTCATTCGCCAGCGTCTCGAGCGAGTAGGTCTTATTGCCCAGCGCGTAATGCTTGGGCTCAGCAAACCCGCCTTCGCGCAGGCTCGCCGCGTCCTCGTCGAGCAGGTTGAACTCGAACTCGAAAGCCGAATGGACCGAGAAGCCCATGTCGCGCGCTTTCTCGAGCTGGCGGATCAACTGATTTCGTCCTGACCGCTCTCCGAAGGGCATCGCATAATCGGCGATGCAGATCGCCTGATCGCCCTCGAAGGGCCAGGCGCGCACCGTCTCGGGGAAAAGCTGCGCCGGAACATCGGTATAGTCGCCGCTCCCGTAGGTCTCCTCGGCGCTATCCCAATTGTAGAGCACATCGCAGAACGGGTAGCCCCCTTGGGCCAGCTTCTCCGCCTTGGCGCGCGCGACCCGTTTGACGCGGAACATCCCGTCCTGATCGAAAATCCCGATATGCACGTATTGCGCGCCGATCCGATCGAGCATTTCGTGCATATCGACATGAAGGGGGGTATCAGCTTGCATTCCGCAGCATTCCATTTTTTCCTGATCCGGTTCAGCTTAGAGCCTTGGCTGAGCCTACCAATACCCCCCGAGGGGTATGCCGCGTTCCCCGCAACGGGCGCCGCGGATCAAAGCGAGACCGGGAACGATGTCAGGATGGAATGAGCGCATCGCGGATGCGATCACTGCGATGGGAACCGAAGAGTTCGCCCGAACGCTCGACCGGGCGACGGAGACGCTGTTTCCCTACAAGATTTGCATGGTTTTTGCCTATGAGGGCAACGCGACGCCGCAATCGCTATACCACAATCTGCCGCCGAATGCGGCGCGGATCGTGATCTGGGATTACTGCACCGGTCCGTATCTGCTCGACCCGTTCTACGCCGAGACCGAACGGCGGCGCTCGGGGATGGCCGGTCTTCGACAGATGGCACCGGACAAGTTTTTCCAGTCGGAATATTACGCCAAGCATTACAGCCGCACCGGCATTCGCGACGAGATCGGCATCTTCGCCGCGATCGGGCCGGAGCGGGTCGCGGTGATCAGCTTCGCCCGGGAACGCGGCCAGCCGGTTTTCAGTGCGCGCGAGCGGACACGGCTCGCTGAGGTGGGCCCCGTCATCGAAGCCCTGATGCGCGGCCATTGGGGCGTCACGGCAGCGCGCGAGGCGCGCGACGATGCGGCGGAGACCGCCCTGCCCCCTCTGCAGGTCCTGCTCGACCGGATTGCCGGTGGCGTTCTGACCCCGCGCGAGACCGAGGTGATTGCGATGGTGCTGCGTGGCTATTCGACCACGGCGATCGGCGCAAATCTCGAGATCAGCGACGAGACGGTGAAGGTCCATCGCAAGAACGCCTACCGGAAGCTGTCGATCTCGTCTCAGGCGCAGCTCTTCTCGCTCTTCCTGAAGGCGCTGGACGAAAGTTCGGTGGCGGGTCAGTTGCAGCAGCGGCGATCTGGGTAGCCCAGCGCCGACGACTCCGAGACGGCTAGAAAACCATGCTCCCGACGCCTTCGCGCTCCGCTTCGCGAACCGCTTCTGGCGCGGCGCTTGCCATCGACTGGTAGGCCATCAGCTCGACCGTGTCGCGGATGGCCACGAAATGCCCCTCCCCGACTTCACGCAGCGCGATGCGCTCGGGGTCTGTGGCGCGCGGCAGCAGAAGCTTCGGCGTTTTCAGGTCGGATGCGCGCTCGCGCTGGAGCGGTCTGCGCTGCGGGTCCGGATGCGGCACCGCCGACAGCAGTCGTCGGGTATAGGGATGAAACGGGTTCTTCAGCACGGTGTCGGTCGGCCCGGTTTCGACGACCTGCCCCGCCCACATCACGGCGATGCGGTGGCTGACGCGTTCGACGACCGCGATATCGTGGGAGATGAAGAGGAAAGAGACGCCCTCCTCCCGCTGCAGTTTGGCGATCAGATCGGTGATCTGGCGCGCGACCGATACGTCGAGGGCCGAGACCGCCTCATCCGCGACGATGATCGCCGGTTTGACAGAGAGCGCGCGGCAGATGCAAAGCCGCTGGCGCTGCCCGCCGGAGAACTGGTGCGGGTAACGGTCCATCGCGGCGGGTTCCAGACCGACCCGCTCCAGAAGGTCACCCGCCATCGCCCGCCGCTCGGCGCGCGTCATCGGGTTGCGGATATGGGCGGGCTCGGTGATCAGATCGTAGACCGGGAGCCGCGGATTGAGGCTGGCATAGGGGTCCTGAAAGACCATCTGCATCTTTCCGCGCAGCGGGCGCAGCTCTTGCGCCGTCAGGCCGGTCAGGGTCTGCCCGCTCAGCCGGACCCGCCCGCCGGAGGCTGCCTCGAGCCCGAGCAAGGTCCGCGCCAGAGTGGATTTGCCGCAACCGGATTCCCCCACCAGCCCGAGCGTTTCTCCGCGCCCGAGGGTCAGCGAGACCTCGTTGACCGCGTGATAATCGAGCGCAGGCCGCCCCGGAGCAGCGCGGCGCACCGGGAAACGCACAGAGAGCCGATCGACTTCGAGGAGCGGCGCATCGGCGCTGAGGGGTCGTTTCGGAGCCCCCGCCCCAAGCATCGGCGTCGCCGCCATCAGGTTGCGGGTATATTCGGCCTGCGGTGCGGCGAAGATCTGCCCGACCGGACCGGTTTCGACCTGTTCGCCGCGACACAGCACGACGACGCGGTCGGCGATCTCGGCCACCACCCCCATGTCGTGGGTGATGAACAGCACGGCCATTCCGCTTTCTTCCTGCAACTCCTTGATCAGCGACAGGATTTCCGCCTGCGTCGTCACGTCGAGCGCGGTCGTCGGTTCATCGGCGATCAGCAGATCGGGCTGGCAGGCCAGCGCCATCGCGATCATGACGCGCTGACGCAGCCCGCCCGACAGCTCGTGCGGATATTGCACCAGCCGCCGCTCGGGTTCGGGGATATTGACCCGCTCGAAGGCGGCGCGGGCCGCGGCCAGCGACGCCTTGCGGTCCAAGCCCTGATGCAGGCGCAGGACTTCTGCCACCTGTTCGCCAAGCGGCATCACCGGGTTGAGCGCGGTCATCGGCTCCTGAAAGATCATAGAGATCCGGTTGCCGCGCACCTGCTGCATTTCGCGTTCCTCGAGCGCGGTGATCTCAACCGGCGTGTCGCCATCCAGATCGATGCGCCCGCCGGTCAGGCGCCCACCCTCGCGTTCGATCAGGCGCATCAGCGCCAGCGCGGTGGCGGATTTGCCCGAGCCGGACTCCCCCACCAGCGCGACGGTCTCGCCGCGTGCGATGTCGAAGCTGAGCCCCGACAGCGCGGTGTGGGAGCCGAAAGCGAGGCTCAGGTTCTGGACTGACAGAAGCGGTGCGCGGCTCATGGATCAACTCGCGGCTGCGGCAGCGCGGCGGACGCGTGCCTCGGGGTGGTCGGCGAAGGACGGCAGCGGGGGCGTCCAGCGGCGATGGCGGGGAGTGGTCTCGAAGGCGAACGGATCGTCGCCCACGACCTCCCAGCGGAGACTGTCGCCCAGTTCGATCATCCCCATCGCGCCGGCGGGGTCGCCCTCGGTGGTAAAGCTCTCGGTCAGCGATTGCTGGGTCAGATGGGTGATGCCGTCGACGGTGGTGACGGTGTTCCAATGCACGTGACCGGCAAGACAGACGACCGGCACCTTCGCGCGAGACAGAGCGGCACGGGCGCGCTCGGCCATCGGATAGGTCGAGCTGGCCGGGTTGTTCTCGAAATAGTAGTTGCCCAGCTGCGAATGACCCGAGATCGGCACATGGCTGACCACGAGCGTCGGACGATCGCTCGCCTGCATGGTGCGCGAGAGCCAGACCACATCGGGCTCGGTGAGCACGAAGCCGGAATAGTCGGGCATCCGGCGGATACGCGTATCGGCGCGCCACAGGACGATGCGCCAGCCACCGATATCGACGACCCCGTGATCGAGCGTCTGGCCGAGGATTCCTTCGTTATCCGAGACCTCCAGATGATCGCGATCATGGTTGCCGTTGAGATGCAGGATCGGGGCCTCGACGGCGCGGAACGCCTCGGCCACCTCGGCTTCCAGACGTAGGTCGGTGTCGCGGTTCTCATCCGAGATCCGGTCCCCGAGATCGAGCACCAGATCGGCGCCGCCGTCGCGAACGTAACGGGCGAAGTCTTCCATCAGGGGCAGCGCCATGTCGCCGCGCTTCGCGGTCGAGGGTTTGCCATGGTGGATATCAGTGACGATGGCGATACGGGTGGACATGCTGAAACTTTCCAAAGAGTTGGGGAAGGTGCCCGCCGCCACGCACAAGCGGCGACGGGCGGGGAGCGTTAGTTGGAGGCGAAGGAGATCGCCCCGGCGCGGAAGTCGAGCACATAGGGGATGTGGCCGGGCTTCGGCGCCCAGGCGATATCCTTGCGCATCGCCCAGCTCTCATAGGGGCGATAGAGCGGCAGCACCGGCGGGTCCTGCTTGATGCGATCCATCAGCTCGGCATAGGCGGCGCGACGATCCGCGACATCCTTGGAGAAGCGGAACTTGTCCCAGGTCTTGCGATAGGCTTCGTCGGTGGTGAAACGGCCTTCCGATTCCGATGCCGCATCCGGGGCCCACATGACGCCGAACGAGCCGAAGGGGTCCGCGAAATACATCGGGTTCGACCAGTTGCGGGTCATCATGTCCTTGCTGTTGCCGGTCCATTTCTCGGCAACGTTCACCTTGCCCTTGATGCCGACCTGCGCCCACATCTCGACGATGGCCTGCGCGGCCAGAAGGCCGTTGGTGTAATAGACCGGGTCGGTGTCATAGGTGATCTCGAACCCGTCATAGCCAGCTTCCTTCAGCAGTTCGCGGGCTTTCTCGGGGTTGTATTCGAAGGTCTTCAGCTCCGGCATGTAGAGGTCGCCGAATTCCTTCATCGTGTGGGTCGAGGGAACGACGGCCTTGCCGAGCCAAAGCGCCTCGTTCAGCGCGTCGCGGTCGATCGCGAGGCTGAGCGCCTGACGGATGCGCGGATCGCGCAGCTTGGGATGGTTGGTGTTCATGATCATGACGTGGAACAGCGGCGTGACGCTGCCGGCGGCCTTGATGCTCGGGTCGGCTTCGATCAGCGACAACTGGTCGGGCGCGACATTGGTGATCATGTCCACTTCGCCGGTCTTGAGAGCGGTGATCCGCGAGGCGGTTTCCGGGATATGGATCACCGAGACCTTTTCCAGCGGCGCCTTGTCGCCCCAGAAATTGTCGAAGCGGGTATAGACCACGCGCTCACCGGGGCTGAACTCGCTGATCGCATAGGGGCCGGTGCCGACCGGAGCCATCGAGAAGGCTTCGTAATCGCTGTCCTCGGCCACGTTCGGATCGCCGGTCAGGCCCTTGGTGTAGTCTTCGGGGATGATCATGACCTGCTGCAGGTTCACGAGCGTTTCCCAAAGCGGCTCTTCGCGCTTCACCGTGATGCGGACGGTGTAATCGTCGACCTTCTCGGCCTTCTCGAAGTTGTTCAGACGGTCCTTCGAACGCACCATGTAGGGCGGGAACGTGGCCTGATACATGCGGTTGAGCGAGAAGACCACGTCATCGGCGGTCATCGCTTCGCCGTTCTGGAAGGTCACGCCCTGACGGAGCTTGAACTCCATGACCTTGGGCGAAACGAGGTTCCATTCGGTCGCCAGACCGGGGCGCCATTCGCCGCCGATCTTCTCGTGATCCTTGTCGATCAGCGTGTCGAAGGTGTTGTAGTAGAACTGCGAGCCGACATTCGAGTGGTCGCGGCCGGGATCGAGATATTTGGCGACGTTGGCAGCGCCGACTTTCAGTTCGCGGGCCTGAGCCCCCGTGACGCCAGCGGCAGCGATGCCGGCGGCAAGAGCGGTGGAAACGAGCAGTCTGAGCATTGGTATCTCCATTGCAGGGTTTGACGACGGGCGCTTGCGGCCTTCTGTTCTTGTTGCAGGGTGTCAGCGTGCGCGCAGGCGCACGTCGACGCTGTCGCGTAACCAGTCACCGACCACTTGGACGGCGAAGGTCAGCAACACGATCAGCGCGGCGGGGACGATGACGATCCAGGGGGCGGTCGGCATGTAGTCGCGACCGATGCCGACCATCGAACCAAGCGTCGCGGTGGGCGGCTGCACGCCGAGGCCGAGGAAGGACAGCGTGCTTTCAAGCAGCACGATATTCGACAGCGACAGCGTGAACTGGACCACCAGCGGCGAGACGATATTGGGCAGCAGGTGGGTGAAGGCGATGCGCCGCGGACTGGCGCCTGCGGCGCGAGCGGCCTCGATGAAGGGCAGATGCATCAGGCGGCGCACGTCGCCGCGCACGATCCGGGCATATTGCTCCCAGCCGGCGAGGCCGAGGACGATGACCATCACCTGAAGCGAGCTACCGAAGATCGCCAGCGTGAACAGCGCGATCAGCGTGAAAGGCACCGCGATCTGGGTGTCGACCGCCGACATGATCGCGGCATCGGTGCGTCCGCCGACCACGCCTGCCAGCAGACCGAGCAGCCCGCCGACGAGAAGCCCCAGCAGCGCGCCGAGGATCGCCAGCATCAGCGTCAGGCGCAATCCGTGCAGGCTGCGCGAGAGGACATCGCGGCCCAGCTCGTCCGTGCCCAGCGGATAGGCGATCTTCGCCCGGTCGAAGCCGATCGGCGGGCGCAGCCGCGAAAGCAGGCTTTGCGCATTGGGATCATGCGGTGCGATCAGCGGGCCGAGAAAGGCCATGAGCAAGAGGGCCAGCCCGACTGCGAAGGCGACTTTCTGGATCACGTTGGTGCCGGTCCAAAGGCGGTGTAGGGCCGAAGGCGCGGGAGTGTTGAGGGCCATGGTCATCGGATCACCCTTTGAGTTGATGGCGCAGGCGCGGATCGGCCCAGGCGTAGGCAAGGTCGATGGCGGCATTGATGAGGATGACGGCGATGGCGACGGTGATGACCCCGAACTGGAGCACCGGGTAGTCGCGCCGGATCGCCGAGGAGACGAGCAGGTCGCCGATGCCGGGCCAGGCGAAGATCGATTCCACCACCACCGAACCGGAGGCGGCGAGCCCCGCAATCTGAAGACCGATCACCGACAGGAGCGTGATCGAGGCGTTGCGCAATCCGTGGCGCAGGATCACCGCGCGCTCGGGAAGGCCCTTGGCGCGGGCCGTGCGCATGAAGTCCTGCCCCAGCACGTCGAGCATGGCGTTGCGGGTGAAGCGGGTGAGCGCCGCGATCAGCACGCCCGACATCGCCAGCGTCGGCATGATGAAATGCAGTGGCGTTCCATTGCCCACCACCGGCAACCAGTTAAGCCAGTAGGCGAAGACCAGGACCATCACCACGGCGAGGATGAAGTTCGGCACCGCATAGCCGAGGAAGGCCACGACCATCGCCGCGCTGCCCAGCCAGTGTTTGCGCCAGATCGCGGCGATCATGCCCAGCGGGAGCGACACGACGAGGGTAAGCCCGATCGCCGACAAGAGAAGCTGCGCCGAGGGCCACAACCGCTCCGCCACGATCTGGATGACCGGTCGGCGCTCGATGAAGGACAGGCCGAAATTCCCGTCGAGGAAGGCGCGCAGGAAGGCGAAATACTGGTCCCAGAGCGACCGGTCGAGCTCGTAATAGCGGATCAGGATCTCGCGGTCCTCTTGGGTCATGCCCTCGCCCGCGAGGAAATCAATGGCGTTCCCCGACAGGCGCGTGGCGAAGAACACGAGCGTAACGATGACGAAGAAGGTCAGCGCCATCCGGACGAGGGTGCGCAGGGTGTAGCTCAGCATGTCACGATCTCCTGGGCGAGGGTCACGCCACCCGGCCGGGCGAGCAGGACGAACTCGACCCCGGCGGCGGCGGCCGCGCGGCCATCTGTTTCGGGCGTGTCGCCAAGGAAGACCGCCGCGCCCGGCGCAACCCCGGCGCGGGACAGCGCGGCGTGAACCAGATCGGGGGCGGGCTTGGCGAGGCTCGATGCGGTCGCGGCAGGCACTGCGGCGCGTGCCGCGGCCCAAAGCGCGCCGGTCTCGGGTCGGGGCGTGCCGTCCGGGCCGGGATGGAACGTGTCAGGATTGCTCAGCAGCACGGGCAGGCCCCGTGCGGCCATCGCGGTGAGTTCCGTCAGGTCGGCGAAGCTGAAACCGGTGTCGCGCGCCAGAAGCACAAGCTCGGGCTGCGTCCGGTCGGGCACCAGCCCCAGCTTGCGCGCCAGCGTGACAAGCGGCGGCGCGGCGAAGAGCGCGACCCGCGCACCGGGGCGACGGCGCTGCAGATTGCGGAGCGTTTCCTCCCCCGCCAGCACCATGCGCTCGGCAGCTACCGCGAGCCCCATCATGCCGAGCCGGGCCGAGAGGTGCTCGGCAGTGTCGGTGGAATTGTTCGAGACGACCCAAAGCCGCTCGCCGCAACGCTCGATCAGCTCGGGCACGCCGGGCAGCACGCGGTCCCCAGCGATCAGACAGCCATCGAGATCGGCCAGAACCGCAGCACGTTCGGGGAGCGGCCCTGACAGGAACTCGGACAATCCGACAGGCTGGGTCATGGGCAAATCCTCTCCGTTCGGGGCCTCGGCCCCGTTCGCGCGATGCGCGTCTGTTCATGCGGTGATGGGGCGTCGCCCCGGACTGCTCACGGTTTGACGAGTTTCTGTGACGTGGATGTTACATCTGCAAGCTAAGCCGTCGGATGATGAAAGCTTCGGTTGGATCTTTGGCGAGCGCCCTGTCGCTTTCCCGCCTGCGCTCGGTGACTGCGGTCGCCGAGGAGGGCTCTTTTTCGGCTGCTGCGCGCCGATTGGGGGTGTCGCATTCCGCAGTCGCGCAGCAGATTCGCGATCTCGAGACCGCCTTCGGCGTGCGGCTGTTCGACAAGCTCAACGGAACCCTTTGTGCCACGCCGCTGTGCGAGCAGCTTTGCGACATCGGCGCCCGGATGCGCGAGGCCGAACATGACGCGCTGCGCATCCTCGAACGCCGGGGCCCGACCGGCAGGCGCAGGCTGCGCGTCGGTCTGGGCAATTCGATGCCGGGCATCGCGATCGTCCACCAACTTCTGCGCCAGCACCCCTCGCTGACGGTCTCGGTGGAAAGCGGCTCGCATCAGGACATTCTCGCGGCCCTGCTGCGGCGCGAGGTCGATGTCGCGGTGCTGCCCGATCTGCCGAACGATCGCCGGTTCCGCACCGCGCGGGTGCTGTCGCAGGAGGTGGTGGGCATCGTCTCCGCCGACAGCCCGACCGGTTTGCGCGACGAGGTCAGCCTCGAAGAACTGGCGCGGCTGCCGTTGATCTTCCGCTCGCAGGGGTCCTCCACCCAGAAGGTCGTCGACCGCGCCTTCCGTGCGACCGGCCTGTCCCCCGAGCCGCAGCTGATCGCCGATACTCGCGACGCCGTCTACGAGGCGGTGGCGCTGGGGATCGGTGTCGGCTTCATGTGGCGCTTCGGCACTTACCGAACCGATACCGTGCGCAGGCTTCTGATCCGCGACATCCGGTCAACGGTGGACGAGGTCGTGTTCGCCCTGAAGGACGAAAGAAACGAGTTGATCGAACTGTTCTTCAACGCCGCCAGCCAGATCGATCCTGCCGGGGCCGCTGGCGCGGAGGTCATTCGAGACTAAGCGCGCCGACGCCAAAGCGACGTGGCCTAGACCGCCACCGCGACGCTCTCGGGAAACAGATCGCCGGTCCCAAGGCTCTGCACGCTGCCATCGTCCTCGCGCATCAGGAACAGGGCGTCGAGCCCGCGTTTCCTCGCAACCTCCAATCCCTTCTCCGGGCCAAGCACCATAAGCGCGGTGGCCCAGCCATCGGCCTCGGCGCAACTGCGCGCGACGACCGTCACGGAGGCAGGCGATGCCAGCAAGGGCGCACCACGCGAACGATCCATCGTGTGCGAGAGCCTGCGCGCGCCGAGGTCGATCCAGTGCCGATAATCGCCCGAGGTCGCGACGGATGCATTCTCGAGCGCGAGGATCGAATGCGGCGTGCGGCGCAGCGGATCGGGGCTTTCGACCGCGATCGTCCAAGGGCTACCATCCGGCCTGAGCCCCGTGGCCCGCATTTCGCCGTCGATCCCGACGAGACCGGCCTCGATCCCCTGCGCGGCCAGCGTCTCGGCAAGGCGATCCACGCCGTAGCCTTTCGCGATCCCGTTCAGGTCCAGCACCACGGGGCCGCTCTTGCGTACCCGGTCATGGTCGAGCTCGAGCCATTGATATGCGGGCTGCCGCGGCACGCTCATCGCGGCGCGGATCGCCTCGGGTGTCGCACCGTCGGGACCGAAGCCCCACGCCGCAACCGCATCTCCGAGCCCGACATCGAACGCACCGCCCGAGGCTTTGCCGATCTCGAGCCCGAGACGGAGCACTTCGGCCAAACGCCCGGGCACCTTCACCCATTCGCCTTCCGCCGCCGCGTTGAGCCGCATCAGGTCGCTGTCCGGTTTCCACGTGGACATCTGCTCATCCACCTCCGCAACCGCCGCCTGAAGCGCGGCTTGGATCGGCGCTGGATCGCGCTCGGGCGGTGCGAAGAACAGGGCGGTCCAGCGGGTGCCCATGGTCGCGCCGTGCAAAGCGTGGCGCAGCAGATCAGAAGATGTCTTCGACATAACGGCCCTCCGTTTTCAGTTTGGTCGCACTCAGGCCCGAAGCCGCGAGAATGTCATGCAGGGCATCGGCGACACCCGCCGCCATGTCCCGCCCGCCGCACACCATGATCCGCGCGCCGCTCTGCACCAGCCGGACCAGTTCGGGAGCATCGGCGCGCATCGCATCCTGAACGTAGCGCGGTCGCTGGCCGCGCGAGACCGAGGTCACGAGCCGCGACAGACGGCCTTCGTCCTTCCACCCGCCCATCTCCTGCGCATAGAGGAAATCGCTTTGCGGATCGCGCATCCCGAAGAAGAGGTGGATCGGGCGCCGTTGCTCGTTTTCGCGCACAAACCCCACCAGAGGGCCGATCCCCGTGCCCGCGCCGATCAGGATCAGCGGCGCGCGCGAACGGTCAGGCCGGAAGGCAAGGTTGCGCCGGACGAAGGTGCGGACGCTGTCGCCGGGTTCGAGCGCCGTCAGCTGACCCGAACACAACCCGCCGGGGTGTTTCTTGACGACGATCTCCAGAAACCCGTCGCGGCGCGACGACGCGAGCGAATAGAGGCGCGGAGTCGGCGACCCTTCGGGCAGTATCCCGATCAGATCTCCTGCGGCAAACCGCGTGAGACCCGCCCCCGTCAGCCGCTGCCAGAACGTGGCGCGTGGCAGGGAAAAGCGCAGGATCGACGTCGGAGCCTGCACGTCCGCCCCATAGTCGCGCCGCGACTGGAGCGTGAGTTCGGTCGTGGCAGGGGGCGTCGGTTGGTGGTGCAGATCGAGCGCGATCCCGAGCACCGCACCCAACGCCTGCCCCCAGCGCGCGAAGGCCTGCGGCGACTGCCGGTCGATCGTGTCATAGGGCAGTAGAACCGGCCACCCCTTCGCCTCCACGGCCTCGGCGATCGTCTGGGCGTAGGCGCAATAGGCAGGGAAACTCCGGTCCCCGAAACCGAGCACGGCAATCGGGATATTCAGCGCATCGGAGCAGGCGTCGAGTTTCGTCAGGAAGCCTTTCGCGGAACTGGGCTCTGCCCCGTCGCCATAAGTGGCCGCGAGCACGATGATCCGATCGGCCCGGGCGTAGCGCTCGGGCGCGAAGGACGACATCGGCGCGATATGAACACTCTGGCCCGCGGCACGGAGCGCCGCATGCAGGGTCGCGGCGAAACCCCAAGTGCTGCCGCTTTCGCTGCCGACGAGGAGGATCGTCTCCGCGCGCGCAGCTGGCTGGTTGTCCCGGATGCGCGGGCGGCCGCGCCGACCCGCGAGCCAGATCGTCAGGCCAGTGAGACCCATTACCGGCACGCCCAGCGCCATAAGGCCGAGCAACGCGCCAAGCAGCGCGGCGCCCTGCCCCGTATGCAGCATGTAGATGGTTTCCGAGATGCGTTGCCATGCGGTCAGGTCCGCCCAGGCAAGCACCGCGCCGGTGCCCTGATCGAGATAGCCGGTGCCGCGATCGGTCTTCAGCGTGAAAACATCGGTGGCATCGCCATCATAGGGGAAGCTCAGGCTCCGCAATTCTGCCACCGGCGTGTCGCCCAGCATCGCAAGACCGGCAAGCGGCACGTCTGTTTGGCCGCTCACCTCTGCAGGAACGCCGAGCGAAGGCCCGCCATCGGGGATCAGCTCGAAGGTCGAGGCCGTCATCCACAAAGACGTGGCGGAGGAGAGAAGCAGGCCGATCACCGCGACGCGCGCGATCTCGACGTGGAGCCGACCGGCGAGCGGCCCGCGCAAACGCGAGAACCAGTTCCGCCAGCCGCCGACACGCCGCGCCACGAGCAGGATGCCGGAGACCGAGAGCACCAGCATCGCGACGGAGCCGAGCGCGCTTGCAACGCGGCCGGGATCGCCGAGGAAGAGGGAGCGGTGAAGGTTGGTCAGCCAACGCTGAAAGGCATTCGGATCAGCCGATGCGACGCCTCGGCCCGTGGTGGGATCGATCACCGCCGCGCCGGGCTGTCCGGCTTCGAACCAATAGGCCGTGATCTGCCCCGACGGGGCGCGCCGGATCTGTTCGAGACCCGGATAGATCGTCTGGATGCGCTCGGCGAGGGTCGCGACGCTGAGCTCCGCCCCCGCCTGCGGTGCCGCGATCCGCTCCGCAAGCGGAAAGACCGCGAGCACCGCGCCGCTGAGCGCCAGCACCGTGACAAGCGCCAGGGCAATCAGCCCCGGCCAGCGATGAAACGCGCGGATCATGGCCTGTCACCTCACATGTCGTAGGTGAAATCGGCGACGTAGCGACGCCCCGGAACCGGCGTGCCTGCACCCTCGGTCGTCAGCGGCACGGCGATCTCGTTGGGGCTGTCGCGCATGTCCTCGACCGCGGCGTCGATATGCAGCGTGTAGCCCGCATCGAAGAGCGCATCCGCAAGATCGAGCGTGATCTCGAGCGTCCGGCCCGCCCCGACGCTTGCGCCGGTGATGCCGTTGATCTGCGCGGGATCACCCCCGGTTGCGCGATACCAGTCGTTGAGATGCTCGTAATATTTGGACTTGCCGCCCGCCATCCAGAGGCTGCCCGCATAGGCGCCCGACGGATCGGTGACATAGAGCGCGAGATAAGCGCCGTCGCCGCCATAGTTGTTCAGCGTGGTCTTGAGCGTAACGGGCTGCGCGGATGCGAGCGCGGGAATGGTCAGAGCCGTGCTCAGCGCCAATGTTGCAAGAAGAGACTTCATTTCGGGAATCCTTGTTTTGGGGAGGAATGCGGCGGCGGCTCAGTTCACCTGAACCTTGGGCGGAGCGCCGTCACCGAAGAGGCCGTTTTTCGGCGGGGCGACCGTGCCGGTGGGGGCCGGGTTGCGCGCCGATGCGCCGTAGTCGTCATCATCGTCGTCCTCGTCATCGTCGTCATAGTCCGACGTGATGAGGCGCTGCGTCGCTGGATCGATCTTGGCTTCGATTTTCCGCCCGTCGCGGTCGCGGCCTTCGATCTCGTATCGGCCGTCTTCCATCTCGATTTCGTGGACAGTCCAGCCGTTCTCGCGCGCGATCTGCATCACCGCGTCGCGAGACATTCCTTCGCCGCGCGAAGACTTTCCGTAGTCGTCGTCGGCCAGAGCCATCCCCGCAGGCAGCAAGGCGATGAGGGGAAGTGCGGTCAGGGTCTTTCGCATGGCAGGGTCTCCTTTTTCATCTGCTACCGACAATCTGGGCAGCGGACCTGAGCGCTTCCTGACGGACGGACAGTTTCCGCTTCAGCTTCGCGTCAGGAAAAAGGCCCCGCCTTGTGAGGGCGGGGCCAGGTGAGGCCGCGGGACAAACGGCCTTGGCGATGTAATCGGGAACGGTCAGGCGATATCGCCGGGCTCAGGCCCACGCTTGTCGCCGGTCAGCATCGACCGCGCGAGGTTTTCGCGATGGCGGAAAGAGGCCAGAACCACACCGGCGACATGCAGCGCCACGAGCAGCAGGACCAGATTGGCGAGAACCTCGTGCAGTTCTTCCAGCGCCTCGTTGCCTTCGCCTTCAGAGCCCTCGCCATATTCACCGTATTCGCCATCCTCGTCCGCGAAGGCAGGGGTCACGATCTGCGGCAGCGTGGGAAGCATCGCCACGCGCGTGGGTTCCGCCATCAGCCAGCCGGTAAAGGCAGTGCCCGACAGCGAGATCAGCAGCGCCACGATCATCAGCGCCCCCGCAGGGTTGTGGCCGAGATAGCGACGCTCTTTGCCGCGCAGCATGTCGCCAAGGTAGGAGAGCGTCTGCCCGGGCCCTCTGAGGAACTGGGTGAACCGGGCATAGCGCCCGCCCACGAGCCCCCAGACCAGCCGGAACGCGACCAGCCCGGCGACGGTGTAGCCTGCGATCTCATGCACCGGCTGCAATTCGTCGGCCGTGAACCAAGCCGTGGCAAAAGCCGCAACGAGGCCCCAGTGGAAAATCCGCACCAGCGGATCCCAGACCCGCACCCTGCCCCCGGAGCTACCGCCGGAATTCGTCGTGTCGTGAAATGCTGCGTCAGTCATGTCTGTCTCCTTCACGATCTTCGCGGGACCGACCATGTTCGTCGCCCTCATATTCGACCTCGAGAATCTGGAGCGTCGACGGATGAACCGTCACTTCGAGCTGGCGGCCCTGCGCGTCGGTGCCGTCGATCTCGTAGCAGCCGTCATCGATCTTGATGCGGCGCACCGTCCAACCGTTCTCTTCGGCGAGTTGGGCCACGGCATCGCGCGGCTGCCAATCCGCCATCGGCACGAAACAGTCGTCATCGGCCAGAGCCATTCCAGCCGGAAGCACCGCGAGAAAGGCGAGAATTGTCACTGTCTTCTTCATGGGCCAAACTCCTGTTCGCGGCCAACTCTGCACCTTTCATGGGCGATCAATCTGACGGGAACCTGAAGCCGCATCGCGCGCAGCGTCAGCTTGGTGTCAGCCGGGCAGGTAAAGACTGGGCAACGGAAAAGAGATGGGACCAACATGCGCATCCTGCTGATCGAGGACGACACTATTCTGGGCACCGCCGTGCGCGACCAGATCGCGAGCGATGGCCACTCGGTGGACTGGGTCATGCGTCTCGACGAGGCGGGCGCGTCGGTCCGCAGCACCGGCTATGATCTCGTCCTGCTCGATCTCATGCTCCCGGATGGCCGCGGCATCGGCTTTCTGAAGTCGCTGCGCAGCCGGGGCGATGTGACCCCCGTGATCATCATGACCGCGCTCGATCAGGTCTCGGACCGGATCGAGGGGCTAAACGCGGGCGCCGACGACTATCTCGTGAAGCCCTTCGACCTCGCCGAACTCTCCGCTCGCATCGGGTCGGTCGCGCGGCGCTACAGCGGCAATCCGAACCCGATCGTTAGCCATGCCGGGCTCGAGATCGACCTCGCCGCGCGCAGCATCCTGCGCGACGGCAAGCCCGTGCAACTGACCGCGCGCGAATGGGCCCTGTTCGAGGCGTTCCTCTCGCGCCCCGGCCAATTGCTGTCCAAAGCCCAGCTCGAAGAGAAGCTCTACGCCTTCGATGCGGAGGTGGAGAGCAACACGATCGAGGTCCATGTCAGCCGCCTGCGCAAGAAACTCGGCGCCCATGTGATCGAGACTGAACGCGGTCTTGGCTACAGGCTGGGCAAGGCATGAGATTGCCGCGAAGCCTTCAGGCCCGTCTGGGGCTTTCGCTCGGGGTCGTTCTGGCGCTGATGTGGATCGCGGCGGCGACGGTCACCGCGCTGATCGTGCGCAAGGAGATGAGCGAGGTCTTCGACTCCACGCTTCAGGAAACGGCGCAGAGGATCCTGCCCCTCGCGGTCATGGATATCGTGAACCGCGACGGCAACAACACGACGCAGCGCCTTGCAAGGCTGCGCAACCACGAGGAATTCTTCACCTACATCGTGCGGGACGCGGAGGGGCATATTCTTCTACAGTCCCATGCGGCCGATCCGTCCGTCTTCCCCGCCTATGACGGCCGGGGGTTCAGCCAGACGGCCACCCACCGGCTCTATAGCGATGCCGCCCTTCAGGACACGATCCGGATCACCGTCGCGGAACCGCTCGCGCATCGTGCGAAGGTCGCGCGAGAGGTGGAGCTTGGCCTTGGCCTGCCGCTGCTGATCGTGATCCCGCTCGCCTTCGCGGCGGTCGTGCTGGCGGTGCGGACCAATCTCGGGCCGCTGCGGCGGTTCCGAACCAGTCTAGAGGCGCGCAGCGCCCGCGATCTCACCCCCATTCCGAGCGACGATCTGCAGACCGAAATTTTTCCGGTCGCCGCCACGCTCAACAATCTTCTGGGCCGGTTGCGCGAAGGGATCGAGGCCGAGCGAAGCTTCGCCTCCAACGCCGCGCATGAATTGCGCACGCCCCTTGCGGGCGCCATCGCGCAGACACAGCGTCTGAGCGCGGAGACCACCGACCCGGTCGCGAAGACACGCGCCGCCGATATCGAGGCGACGCTGAAAAGGCTCACGCGGCTCTCGGAACGCCTGCTGCAACTCGCCCGTGCGGAAGGCGGGCCTTTGCGGCTTGAGCGCAGCTCGGATCTGCGCGTCGCCGCCCGCCTGATCGTCGAAGACCTCGCGCGCGGCTTCGATCCCGGGCGTATCGCTCTGGAGCTGCCGGAGACGCCTGTCATCTCGGATCTCGACCCCGACGCTTTCGGTATCCTGTGCCGGAACCTGATCGAGAACGCGCTGAAGCATGGGGCGCAGGACGAACCGGTTACGGTGCGCCTGACTGCGGAAGGCGTTTTCACCGTGACGAATGCCGGGCCGATCATTCCGCAGGAGACGCTCGCGCGGCTGACCGCGCGGTTCGAGCGCGCCGGCAGCACGAATGACGGCAGCGGATTGGGCCTCGCCATCGTCGCCGTCATCGCGGAGCGGATCGGAAGCCCGCTCTCGCTGACATCGCCGCCGAGCGGTCGCGACTCCGGCCTCGAGGTCAGCCTACAGCTGCCGCTGAGTGCGGCGACGTCCTGAAGAGCCGCGCGCGGTTCCGAAACCCGTCTTGTTCAGCGTCACTTGCCGGACGACGTTCGACTGATAGTCTGGAAAAATGACCGACGCTGAAACGATGACTGCGGTGCTTTGCGACCGCTATGGGGCGCCTGACACGCTTTGGCTCGACGAGGTCCCCATCCCGGCGCCCGCGCCGGGCGAAATCCGGGTGCGCGTGCATGCCGGAACGGTGAACCGGACCGACACGGCCACGCTGCGCGGCCATCCCTTCTTCGCGCGGGCGATGACGGGGCTCTTGCGGCCGAAGATGCCCACGCTCGGGATGGATTTCGCCGGCGTGGTCGAGGCCCTGGGCGATGGCGTGAGCGCCTTCCGGCCCGGGGAGCGGGTCTTCGGCCTGTCGCCCGAGCGGTTCGGCGCCCATGCCCAATATCTCTGCCTGCCCGCCGATGGACCGTTGGCGCGGATCCCGGGCGATCTCGCTTTCGACGAAGCTGTGGTGGGCGAAGGCGCCTGGTATGCCGACGCGACCACCAGCCTGCTGTCCGAGGGCGCCCGATGCCTGATCTACGGTGCCTCCGGCGCCATCGGCTCGGCGGCGGTTCAGCTTGCCAAGGCGCGCGGGGCGCATGTCACGGCGGTCGTCGGAACCCGTCACCTCGAATTGGCCCAGAGCCTGGGGGCCGACAGGGTAGTGAATTACGAGACCGAGGATTTCACCGCGATCGGCGAGCGCTTCGACCTCGTCATGGACGCGGTGGGCAAGACCTCGTGGCGCGCCTGCCGCCCGCTACTGACATCCGACGGCATCTTCACGGCGACCGATCTGGGCCCCGGCTGGTCCCACCTGTTTCTCTCCGGCTGGTGCGCGCTCACCGGCAGCAAGCGCGTGCGGCTTCCCTTTCCCGAGAATGCCCCGGGCTTCGTGCGACGCCTCGCCGGGCTGATGGCCGAGGGGCGGTTCCGGGGCGTCTTCGACCGGCGCTATCGGCTGGACGAGATCGTCGAGGCCTTCCGCTATGTCGAGGCCGGGCAGAAGACCGGGATCGTGAGGATCGACATACCCTAGGATCAGGACGGGCGGCTCAGGACGGGCGGATCACGATCTTGCCCCTGACCTCGCCATGACCGGTGCGCGCCAGTGCCTCTGGCAGCTCGGCCAGCGGCAGCTCCGCCTCGCGATGCGGCGCGATCCGCCCCGCCTCTGCCAGCGCCGCCACGCGCGCGGTCAGTTCGCGCCCCGAGGGCACCATCAGCATTCCGATCGATTTGTGCCGCCCGCGGTAGATCGCCCCACCGAGCAGGAGCGACAAGAGCACGCGGACCTCGCCGCCGACCGCCCGGTAGATGCCACCCGGCGCAAGCGCCTTCGCGATGCGGCGGGGCCCGCGCGTCGCCACCATATCGAGGATGCGATCCCAGGTGGCCCCGGTCTCGGTGAAGTCCTGTGCGCGATAGTCGATCACCTCGTCGGCACCGAGCGCGCGCAGCCAGTCGACCTTGCCGCCATTGTCGACCGCACACACGAAAGCCCCTGCCTGCTTCGCCAGTTGCAGCGCCATGGTGCCCGAACCACCCCCGGCCCCGTTGATCAGCAGCCTGTCCCCTGCCGTGACATTTTCGGTCCCCGCGACGGCGATGCCGCCCGCCTGTGGCAGACAGGCGGCGACCGCGTCGGACAGGCTCTCGGGCACCTTCACCATCAGTTCAGAGGGCACGCAGACATATTCGGCGAAGCCGCCGCGGGTCATGACGACGTCCCCCATGACCCGGTCGCCGATCGCGAAGCCGGGGGTGTCGGGACCGAGCTTGTCGACGATCCCCACGATGTCCGAGCCAAGCACCGGTTGCTTCGGCCGCCAATACCCGCCGACCATTCGCGCGTAGAACGGCGCACCCGTGAGATATTCCCAATCCGACAGGTTCACCGCGCAGGCACTTACCCGGAGCCGAAGCTGGCCCTTGCCCGGCTCGGGCACCGGCAGGTCCGCAAGCCGCAGCTGCTCGGCCCCGCCGTAGCGGTGATAGGTCATGGCTTTCATTTGCCGGGTCCGGGGGGATCGGTGAACACACGGACCAGCATCGTGCCGATGATCCAGACCCCCAAGGTCCAGACGATGGTGGCGCCGGAGCTCAGGTAGCCGCCGACAAATCCGGCAATCGCGATCACCACGCCGATTGCGCCGACCAGTCCGACCAGTTCTTTTCTCTTTTGTCGCAAGCCCATCAGTCTCTTCCCCTCTTCATGCAAATCCTAGTCGATTCGCGCGCGACGCCCAAAGATCACGGCACGCAAGCCGAACGGCCCGACAAGCCCGACCGACAATCAGCCGAGCCAGTCGCCGAAGCGTCCATAGGGCGCCCTGACCCCTTTCATGGGCACGTCGACCGTGATGTTGCCGGCCCGCCCCCCTCGACCGGCATCACCGCGGCGATAACGCGGACAGCGGGCGTCTCCGGCGCGGTCATAAGCCAGCTGTCATAAGGGATTGTAGTTTGCATGATCATGCTCCTCCGGATTGTCATCGTTGATTTAGCTGTGCGCGCACGGCTTTGATGCCTTGCCGCGATACGCGATAAGGCTGGCCGTTCTGCGAGCGGATGAAGCGCCGTTTTCTCAGGCGCATAAACACGTCGAGCGTGCAGTCCGAAAGGACGTAACCGTCGCGCGTGTAACAGGTGATGGCGCGTATCTTGCCGCCCTCGCCTCTTTCATGGTGGATTGCTCCGCCAAGGGCGAGTTCATGCAAAACACGCTGTTCGTGCTTTGAGATATTCAAGGGATTGGTCTCGATTTTATGAGAGTGCAGAAACAGAGGCACTCAGCGTTGCGCGTGAGTGTTCTTTTGGTTCTGGCGTTCCCGCATCACTTGATCGGGAACGGGCTTATGCCCGGGGCTCTTGCATAAAATCTCCATCGCATGAGGTCTCTGCCTCATACCTGTTGGACAGTTAGGCACGGACGCAGAGCACAACAAGTCCCCTGCGACATCTCTGCGCGATCAAAGCAGTGGCGTTGCAGAAATGCGGGCGTTCATGTCCGTCCGCGAAAGCTCTGGTGCCGAGCGTTCTGATAAAGAGACGCAGCAGCCGCGCCGGTTGCATTGTCCTCAGCGACTATCTACGCCATCACATACACTAGCCCAGATTGGACAGCGGTAATGCCGATATTCCTGATCCTCATGGTCATTGTCGCGGGCGCCGTTGGAGCGTTCTTCTGGCTCAAGCGGCACAAGCGCGCCCAACTCCTGACGACCGCGCTGCCGGAGCGTAAGCGTCGCATCGTGAAGCAGCAGGTTCCGCTGATCCGAAGACTGCCGGGCGACCTGCAAGCCCGGCTCGACGGCAAGATCAGCCTGTTTCTGGATCAGGTCGAATTCCTCGGCTGCAATGGCTTGGAAGTGACCGAGGAAATGCGGCTCTCCATCGCCGCCCAAGCCTGTCTTCTCGTCGTGAATTCGGACAGCTGGTACGATCACCTTCGCACCATCCTGATCTATCCCGGGGCCTTCAAGTCCAGACAAGCTCAGCGCAGCGGCTATGTCCTGACTGAACGTGAGACCATCCGGACCGGGGAGAGCTGGGCGCGCGGTCCGGTCGTTCTGTCTTGGAAACACACCCGGTGGGGCGCCTCCAACGATCATGACGGCCACAACGTCGTCCTGCATGAGTTCGCCCACCAGCTCGACGATCTTTCAGGTCACACGGACGGCATTCCGGTGCTGAGCAAAGAGCAGAGCTTCGCGGGCTGGGCAATGCCATTCGCCGAGGCCTACGAGCGTCATGTTCAGCTCGTCAGACACGGGCGGCGCACCGTGATAGACGCCTATGGTGCCGAGGGACCGGAAGAGTTCTTCGCGGTCCTTGTCGAGGCCTTCTTCGAGCGACCGGCAGAGCTGAAACACGCCGAACGTGCGGTCTATGAACAGCTGTCGATACTCTT
Source organism: Thioclava sp. F36-7 (assembly GCF_002020075.1). NCBI lineage: Bacteria > Pseudomonadati > Pseudomonadota > Alphaproteobacteria > Rhodobacterales > Paracoccaceae > Thioclava > Thioclava sp. F36-7. The sequence continues at coordinate 579,419 of NZ_MPZR01000001.1, forward strand.
CCAGCTTGAGCCATCGACATGGGCCTGATGCCCCGGCGCGCAGGCTCGTCCCCGTGACACTCCGGCCTGCACCGGAAGATCCGGCATCCACCGGCTCATTCCGCTCTCATCGAGGGTTTCAAGACCGCGCGGCATACACTCCAGAACGAGACCGCCGCCATCACAGCCCGGCAAAGGCGTCGGTGTGAATCCATCTGCGACGGACCCCACATTTGCGCAGCATCTTCAGAAACCCGGAGACCATGGTGCTCGCACCGGACACATAAACGCGCCGTTCGTCCAGATCGGGAACGCATTCGCGCAAGTTCGTCTCGTCCATCCGGCCCTGCACCAGCGTCACATCGTCATATATGGCGGAGCCGGGTTCTCCGGACACCGCGTAGACCACCTTCATCCCCAATTCGTTGCGCGCGCGTGTCAGAAGCTCTCGATAGGCGATCTCGTCTGCTGACCTGTTCGCGTAGACCAGAACGATATCGCGTTTCTCACCGCGTTCGAGGAGGTCGGCGATCATGCTGCGAAACGGGGTAATTCCAATTCCGCCTGCGATGAACAGAAGCTTCTTCTCGCGCTGCCGCGGCAGGACGAATGTGCCCGCGATCTGGGAGCCGTAAATCGTATCGCCTTCCTGCATCCGCAGAAGCCCCTGCTTGAACGCGCTGCCATGAGGGCTGAACTTGACCCCAACCCGCACGACCGAGGCCCCGGGCGCGGAGGCGATGGTGAAGGGCCTGCGGTTGCCGCGCTTGTCCGACCCCGACAGCCCCAGCGTCCAGTCGAGATACTGGCCCGCCCGGAATTTCAGGGCGCGATCCGACTGAAAGACGAATTCGTAGCAATTCGCGGCGATCTCCTCGACTCCGACCAGCTTCATCTTGAACCGACCTTTGGGGCTTGCGGCCCAGGCGTAGATATTCGCCACGAGGAAGGCCATTTCGGGGGAGAAGTACATCGTCCCGATATGGATATTTGAGGAAGACAGAACCCCGACAATGGCGGCGTAGACATGCCGCGACCAGCGACCATGCGCAGCCGTCAGCGGCTCCGTCAGCATCGCGAAGCCCGCGAAGAACAGCGGCGAATAGAGGAGCGTCTGTTGCAGCGCCATTCCCATCATGTCCGGCGGCGTCGTCAGCAGAACGGCGGCGAGGTTGGACAGGATGTAGACAGCGATCATGCCGAGGCGCTCGATCTTGTAGACAACGAGCAGCCCGCCGAGGATCACCAGAGGCAACAGCTGTGGCGTGCCCCCGACCCACCACAGGGCCGGGGTGTTGAGCCCTACCCCCGCAACGACCGCGCCGATCGCCACCGGGTTGAAGATGTGCTTATGCCCGAGCGTCAAGATGAATTTCGACGTGATCGCGACGACCGACGCGAGCACTATCGCAGCCAGTGTCATCGGATCGGCGAAATCCGCTGGCGGCATGATGAGCGCGAGGATCAGGGCCGTGATATAGACGGATTCCGCATTCGTCGGCAGCTTCAGAAAAAAGCTGAAAAGCCGGTTTGTCACCCAGGCGCTCGCGACAGACAGCACGAGCGACATGACAAGCCCGACAGGGTCGAGGAAAGCCGCTCCCATCATGCCGACCGCAATCCCGCCCAGAAACAGGATTCCGAGATAATAGACCATCAATCGATACATCGTGACGCCATTCAGCGAACGCCTGATCAGTTTCATCATGAGAAGACAAACTCCTTGAAACCGGTCGTTTGCACGGCCGTTCCATCCTGGTGGATTTGGTAGGCTTCGACGCCATCGAGGGCTTCGATGTAGTAGATGCCCTGCTCGCCCATCGCGAAGGCCGCCGTGGCGTGTAGGTCCGCGACGAGAACGTCATGCCCGATCACGGTTATGCTGACGGGGCCTTCGATGCGGGCGGCGCGGTCATGGGGATCATAGATATGATCGCCACGGACGTAGTTGCCCGACGTCGCCACGCCCTGCCCCCTTGGCGCGATCGCCTTGACGATCTGGCGCGGATCGAAGGGGTTACGAATGCCGATCGACCACTCGCGGTCGCGCGCATCGCGCCCGCCGGCCTGAATGTCTCCGCCCGCGTCGATGCAGAAATTCTCGAACCCGTCTCTCTCGAGCAGTCGGGCCGCACCGAGGATCGCCCATCCTTTCACGACACCGGAAGGATCGATGGTTCCATCCTCGCGCCTAATGTCGAAATACCCGTCCGTGATCTCTTGCATGTCATGGGCGATCTTCAGGACGTCGCGCATCTGGGAACTGAGTGCGGGTGCATCGATCTCGCCCGAATTGAAGCGCGAAACTTCGCTGTCAGGGCGGAAGGGGCTGAAGCGTTTATCGGCGTCATTGAAGACGTCGAACACCCTTTCGTGAATGTCTGCGCCCTCGGAATTCGGGATGTCGAGCGTGATCGGCATTCCCATGATGATCCGCGTCTCGACGGTCATGGCCGGACTATTTCAGCGATTTCAGCAGCGCATCATTTGCCGAATTCAGGAACGCCTGGCTGGTGAGCGTTGCGCCGGAAATGTAGGAGACGTTGGTATTCTGCGCCATGACGATTTCGCGTTCGAGCATCGGCAGCGCCTTGCTGTTGATATAGCGGCTCGTCCTGCGATCCGTCGGCGATCTCAGGATATCGATGGAGGCGATTTTCCCATTTTTCACATGGGCTTGCACCTGCACATAGCCGTAATACTGGCGGACCGGAGACCCGGTCCAAGTGCCATCGTGAAAATGAGCGTTCGCGGGGATCTGGCGAGGCTGCGAAAAGCTCGAGAAAAAGCCTGCCGATGCCGCGGTCGAACTGAGCAGCACAGCGAGAACGGTGCCTGAAAGTGCGCTTGTAAACTTCCTGCTCGTCATTGGGGACCTCCTGATATTCCTTGCGGGCTCCCGGCCCGGTGACTTCGATTTGACGGTCGCTCGCCTGCCCCCAGACCACTTATAAAGATACGTGTTCCGCATCGACATTGAAGTCGCGCCCGTTCCCCTTTGCGTGAAGCAATTGCGAGCGAAGGGAGCGGCCCTATCGAGAACGCAGTCGCGCCCGCCCCCATATCAGCTTGGGGTGTCGCCTCTCCTTCGCGGATCTTTCACCCTGCCAGCACTTGTGCGCCGTCAGCCTCACTGCCGCCGAAACAGCAACCTGTGGGGGAACGCAGTCTCTGCGAGGATCGTCAGCCCATATGCCGGGGTGAAAGCCGACGAGAGGTCGGGCACGGAAGCTATTGGCAACGCGCGGACGGTTCGTTCGCTGCCTGGCCCAGACCGACACGAGAACGATAGCCGCGCCGGGCTCGAGACGGGCGACGCGCCCCGACCGTAGTGCGCCCGGTCTTCAAACGACCAGTTACGCTGGCACGATAATTTGACGCAATTTCTCAAGCTCCTCCTCGGACATGTCCAGCGCATCGCGGGTCACATCGTGAAGCTCCTGCATCAATGTTTGAGCCTGCTCGATCTCGTCCTGCGTGATCGGACGAGACGGATGGGCGAAGAAACCGAGCGAGCGGTCCAGCTCCCCAAGCGCAATGACTTTTCCGAAGCGCAATCCGAAACGCGCGGCGGCGCCGAACACGTCACTCTGGTCACCGTCGGCGAGATCTTCCCAGTCACAAATGCCCTGATTGGAGATCGCCCAGCGGACGGTCGGATCCACAAAAACGAGCTCTTTTTCAGTGTAGTAATCGACCCACTCTTTTGGGTAGGTGAGATAGCTAAGGGTCGGACTAGCAAAGCGAACATGCAGGCCCAACGCGAATGTCCAATCGCAGACCCGGTTCAGACGTTGCAATAGGTCCTCGATCTTACGCAGATTATCCATGTCTCGCCTCCTGACCACATCTTGCAACTCTTCGCCGATGCTTTTGGCGTATTTAGGGCAGTTTCTTGAAAACTTCGATTTGTAAATTCGGGAAACGAGCTGAGACCGATGAAACCCGTGCTGTGCCTGAGGACTCTGGAGCATCCGCAGCGGGAGTTTTCGGGTCGAGAGTGCCTTGGGCAGAAAGCGCGACAGCGCCGTTCCGATGGGAACGGCATCCTGAAACGACATCTCGCAACCAGAGAAGCGAAAGAAAATGCGCTTTCGGAGGATCAGGCAAGAATACCCCCGGAATGATATACCTGTCTCCGGCCTTCGGGACTTATTTCGAGTGCAACGCCGCTAAGCAGATTGGCGCGTCGATCTCGAAAGGACACATGATGGAACTCACGCAAGACTGGGACAAAACCTTCCCGAAAAGCGACAAGGTCGACCACAGCAAGGTCACCTTCACCAACCGCTACGGCATCACGCTGGCGGGCGATCTCTACGCCCCCAAGGGAGACGGCCCCTTCGCCGCAATCGCGATCAGCGGCCCGTTTGGCGCCGTGAAAGAGCAATCCTCCGGCATCCACGCGCAGACGCTCGCCGAGCGCGGCTTCGTGACCCTGGCATTCGACCCGTCCTTCACAGGCGAAAGCGGCGGCAGCCCGCGCAATGTCGCATCGCCCGACATCAACACCGAGGATTTCAGCGCCGCCGTCGACTATCTCGGTCTGCTGGAGTCGGTCGATCGCGAGCGCATCGGCATCCTCGGCATTTGCGGCTTCGGCGGTATGGGCCTGAACGCAGCCGCGGTGGACAAGCGGGTCAAGGCCGTGGCGGTCACCACGATGTATGACATCAGCCGGATGATGGCCAAAGGCTACTTCGACAGCACCACGCCCGAGCAGCGCGCGGAAACTCTCGAGGCGCTCGGTCAGCAGCGCTGGGTCGATGCGGAAAACGGCGCTCCGGCCTATGGCCCGGTCTCGCTCGAACTTCAGGGCGGCGAGCCGCAATTCGTCGTGGAATACGCCGGTTACTACAAGTCCGAAGAGCGCGGCTTCCACCCCCGGTCGGTCAACTCGAACGCATCCTGGACGCTGACGACGCCCCTGTCGTTCATGAACATGCCGCTCCTGACCTATATCGACGAGATTTCGCCGCGTCCGAGCCTTTTCGTTCACGGCGACAAGGCGCATTCGCTCTATTTCAGCGAGACGGCTTACGCCGCTGCGGCCGAACCGAAAGAGCTGTTCATCGTCGAAGATGCGAACCACACCGATCTCTACGATCAGGTCGACAAGATCCCCTTCGACAAATTCACCAGCTTCTTCACCGAGAACCTGTGATAAAATGCTCGGAGCCGTCTGAGGGCGGCTCCGACCTTCAGACGGGGCATCATGCCGATGAATGAGCAGACCATCCGATTTGGACACTCGCACGAAGCCCTCGCCGCGATGATCGAGCAATGGGCAGAGGGTTCGGAAGATGTCTCGACCCCACTTGCGGATCTGAGCTTCTTCCGGCGCACGCGCCCGACCGAGCCGGATGTCTGCCTGGTCGAACCCGCGCTTCTGGTCGTGGCGCAAGGGGCCAAGCAGATGTTCGTGGGCGGCGCGCCGCATCGATACGACCCGTCCGGCTTTCTGATCACCTCTCTGGAAATCCCCGGGCAGACGCAGATCATCGAGGCGAGCGAAGAACGGCCCTGCCTCGGGCTAGTCCTGAAACTCGACCAGAGGATGCTGGCCGAGATGGTCGCGCGCAACGTAACGCCACCGCCCTCTCAGGCAAAGAAGCGCAGCAGTATCGCGGTGGGTACCATGACCCCTGACCTTCTCGCCCCGCTCGAGCGGCTCGTGGCGCTTCTGGACGATCCCGAGGCCCTCCCTGTTCTTGCGCCACTGATCCGGCAGGAAATCCACTATCGGCTCCTGCGCAGCGATCAGGGAGACCGTCTGTGGTCCTTCGTCGCCGCCGGTAGCCCGAACCAACGCATTCTCGCCCTGCTCAACTGGATGAAGCTCAACTATGCCGAGCCCCTCCGGGTGGACGACCTCGCGGCCCGCGCACAGATGAGCAGTTCGACCTTTCACCAGCATTTCCGCGAGCTCACCACGATGAGCCCGCTCAAATACCAGAAATGGCTCCGTCTGAACGAGGCGCGCCAATTGATGCTCAACGACCATCTCGATGCAGCCAGCGCGGCCTTCCAGGTTGGCTATGAAAGCCCCTCGCAGTTCAGCCGGGAATACTCCCGGCTGTTCGGAAATCCTCCCAAGAAGGATATCGACCAGCTGCGGCTCGATGTAGCGATATAAGACGCTCACTTCTCTCCAAGGTGGGTCGTCTTGCGCTGCATGAACTCGACCCAAAATTCGACCTTCAAAACCGGAGGCGGGAATGTCGGCTCAGACGAAGCCGCGTCGCGACATCAGCTTCAGCAACGAAGGTCCGGATTGGGCCGGGATCTTTCTTCCGCACTCTCATTTTGGATGGAAGGGCCGGCGAAAAGAGGCCACCCTGCCCGCCGCGCGCTCGGGGCCAACGTGAGCTTGGCGGCTCACCACGCGCACCGTAGGATACGGGGCATGGGGTATGTGACGTCTCTCTTCGCACGCAAGATCGTCGCCGCAGCGGGCGGTGGCGTTGACGCTGCCGCAATGCTGGCCAGCGTCGGGATTACTCCTGACGATCCCTGGAACGCCGGGCGGATGGTTTCCGCCGAGCGTTACTACGACATGCTCGAGAAAATTGCCGATCAGATCGACGTGACGGATCTTCCGCTGCGTACGGGCGCCTCGATGCGGCTTGATGAATACGGTGCGCTTGGACTGGCCTTCAAGGCCGCAACGACGCTCGGAGCGTCCTACGCGCGGGTCGAACGCTACGCGCGCCTCTGGACCAGCGTCGTCGAATACGAGCTGCGGCCGGAGGCCGGGGGCACCCTCTTCATCCTGCACCGTGAAGGCGAGCGGCGCCTCGGGATGCGGCTGTCGAACGAGGCGACCCTTGCGAGCGCCGTGTCCATCGCAAGGCAGGTCTCTCCAGTGCCCCTCGCGCCCGTGGAAGTGCTTGTCCGGCATCCCGCTCCGCGCTCGATTACCGCACACGAAGACTGGTTCGGCTGTCCGGTGCGCTTCGGGGCCGATCTCGACGCGATCTTCTATGACAACGAGACGCTGGCCCGGCCCAATATTCTTGGGGACGAGGGCATTTCGAGATATCTAACAAAGCATCTCGACGCGGAAATGGCCGAGATCACGCAGGAGCCCGCGCTCGTCTTGCAGGCGAAAACCGCAATCGCCCAAGCCCTCAGCGAGGGCGCACCCAAAATGGCCGAGATCGCCCGCAGTCTCGGGCTCAGTGCTCGGTCCTTTCACCGGCGCCTCTCCGAGCACGGGGTGAACTTTCAGAGCCTCACCGAAGAAACCCGCCGCGACCTCGCCGAGGGGCTCTTGCGCGACGAGAGCCATTCACTGGCCGAAATCGCGTTCCTCACCGGGTTCTCCGAGCAGAGCGCCTTTACCCGCGCGTTCAAGCGCTGGGTCGGCACGACGCCGGCGAGCTACCGCAAGGATATGACCCACCGCTGACGGGCGCGTTGGCGACGGCGGTCAAAAGGCTGGCCTCACCGGTCAAGACCGCGCGGCCTCCCCCGCTTATCCCTTGGTTATCGAAACCGAAGCCAGGGACACAGCCCATGCAAGATCAGGAGATTCTCGTCATCGGCGCAACCGGCAAGACCGGCCGCCGTGTCGCCAACCGCCTCGAGGCGCGGGGCCTTCCCGTGCGCCGCGGCTCGCGCAGTTCTGCAACGCCCTTCGATTGGGACGCGCCGGAGACCTGGGCGCCAGCCCTGCGCGGGGCCCGGGCAGCCTACGTCACCTACTTTCCTGACCTTGCTTTCCCCGGAGCGGTGGAAAAGCTCGAGTCCCTCTGTGAGACGGCCCGCGACGTTGGCGTCGAACACCTCGTGTTGCTCTCCGGTCGCGGCGAACACCACGCCCGGCTGGGCGAAGAGGTGGTGCGCAAGTCCGGCATCGATTTCACGATCGTCCGGGCCGCCTGGTTCGCGCAGAACTTCTCCGAGGGCTACCTTCGCGACCCGGTCCTCTCCGGCGTTCTTCCGATGCCCGGCGGCGATATCGCCGAGCCCATCATCGACATCGACGACATTGCCGAGGTCGTCGTCGCCGCGCTGACCGAAGACGGCCATAAGGGCGAACTCTACGAGCTGACGGGACCGCGGCTGATGACATTTGCCGACATGGCGGGCGAGCTATCGCGGGCCACCGGGCGCGAGATCCGGCACATCCCGATCAGCTTCGAGGCGTTCCACGAGGCCGTCGCGCAGGCTGGCGGCGACTTCGTCGCCGACGTCTTCACGGCCATCGCGCGCGAAACGCTGGACGGGCGCAACGCCCAGACCGCGGACGGCGTGATGCGCGCGCTCGGCCGTGGCCCCCGCGACTTTACGGATTTCGCCCGGGCCGCCGCCCGTACCGGCGCCTGGACAAGCGCTGCCTGACATCCCCACGAAAGGAACATGACATGAGACCCACCCTGTTCGAGAAGATCGTGCTCGGTCTCTCCGGCCTCACCGCGCTCACCATCGGCGCGTTGATCCTGTTCGTGCCGCACGCCTTCTACGCCAGCTACGGCATCACGTTGGGCGACGACGCCAATCTGCTGAGCGAACTGCGCGCACCCGGCGCCGGGCTCGCGGGGTTCGGTCTTCTGATGCTCCTCGGCATCTGGCGGCAGGCAGCCCTGCCCGTCTCCATGGCTGCGGCCCTGACGGTCTTCATCGCCTTTCCGGTCGGACGGCTGGTCGGACTGATCGCGGACGGGATGCCCTCGGGCAACGTGATCGGTGCCCTCGTCGTGGAACTGATCCTCGCCGCGCTCTGCCTCGCCGCGTTCCGCCGCCGCCTTTGGCAGCGGGCACCCGGACTCTCGGCGGCGCAGCCCGCGCGCTGAGCCTGCCGTGCCGGCGCGGCGCTTGCGCGCGTGATCGATATGCCCGGTGAGTTGGACAGCGCATGGCATCCAAAGGGCTGATTTTCATCGCTCTCTGCCACCTGCACCGCGCCATCGCCGCCATCGCCAACCGAACGCTCCAAAAGGAGACACCCCGATGATCCAACAACTCTTCGAAATCAGCCTCGTCGCCGCAACGCTTGCCACGGGCCTCGTCGCAGGTGTGTTTCTCACCTTCTCCGATTTCGTGATGCGCGCGCTTGGACGGGCCGAACTCGCAGCCGGGATCGAAGCGATGCAGATGATAAACCGTGAGGTCTATCGGTCGCTATTCGCCACGCTCCTGCTCGGGCTGGCCTTCGTCTCGATCCTGCTCGCCGTCGTCGGGATATTCCTTGCGGAACCTGACGTGGCGCTCTGACTCGCCGCGGCCGCCGGGTTCTACATCGTCGGTGTCGTGGCGGTCACCGCCCGCAGGAACGTGCCGATGAATCAGCGTCTTGACGGCATGGAGCACCGAAGCCCCGACGCACATGCCTATTGGTCCAGCTACACGCGCGACTGGACCCGCTGGAACCATCTGCGCTGGGTGGCCGCACTGGCCGCCTCGATCGGGTACCTCGGCGCGACCGTCACGGTGGCCGGACAGGTGTGACGGGGTTCGGGTGGGGGCGATCGCGCTCGGATCTGCCGCGCTTGAAGGAGGACAAGACCATGATCGATACACCGCTGACCATCCGCCCGGCCCGCGAGACCGATCTGTTCGAGATCGTCGAAATGCTGGCCGACGATCCGCTGGGGGCCACGCGCGAGGATCTGCGCGCGCGCCTGCCAGAGGCCTACCGCGCGGCCTTTTCCGCAATCGAAAACGACCCGAACCAGCTGCTGGTCGTTGCCGAGCGCAAGGGAGCGGTCGTCGGAACATTGCAGCTCAGCTTCCTGCCCGGCCTCGCCAGACAGGGCGCCTGGCGCGGACAGGTCGAGGCGGTGCGGATCTCGCGCGATCACCGGGGCGGCAAGCTCGGTGAAGCGATGTTTGCCTGGGCGATCAACGAATGCCGGGCGCGCGGGTGTTCGTTGGTTCAGCTCACCACGGACAAGGCCCGTCCGGACGCGCACCGCTTCTATGACCGTCTGGGATTTGAACCGACCCATGTCGGATACAAGCTGAAGCTCTGAGAAAGGGGCAACTAATCCAGCAGGCGAACTCCAAAGAACCATGTCGCGCTTTCCGCGCTCCCCCCGACAGTGTAGGTCTGGCTCGTTTGAACCCTCCTCGTAGGGCTGGTCCAATCAGGGAGGCAACGATGAGCTCTGCGATTTCCAACGCGCCGAGACCTTACACGCAGGGCATCTTCCTGATGTGCGTGGGCGTGGCCTGTCTGAGCGCCAATGACGCCTTCGCGAAAGCACTGACCGCCGGCTATTCTCCCCTGCAGATCCTATTCCTGCGCAACGTGATCGCCCTGCCGGCCACCATCGTGATCGCGCTGCTCTTCGGTGGTCCCAAAGCCTTGCGGTCGCACCGGCCGCTTGCGCATTTGCTGCGCGGTGCGCTCTGGGTTGGGGCCGCAATGATGTTCTTCACCAGCTTCATCCATCTCGGTCTGGCAGAGGCGACCGCGCTCATCTTCGTCGCCCCCTTCTTCATCACCGTGATTTCAGCCGCTTTCCTCGGGGAAGAGGTCGGTTGGCGGCGCTGGCTCGCCGTGCTGGTCGGGTTTCTCGGGGTTCTCGTGATCATCCGCCCGGGCGGCGCGACGTTTCAGCTGGTGTCACTGCTGCCAGTCGCGACGGCACTTGTCTATGCCCTGCTGATGCTCAGTGCCCGTTGGGTGGACAGCCGCGAGAGCGTGTGGACTTTGCTTGTCTACCTGACGGGCGCAGGCGCGCTGCTGAGTGCGCTGATCGTGCCATTCGTCTGGGTGCCGGTGCGGTCCGAGGATCTCTGGCTTTTCGCGGGGCTCGCGATATTCGGCACCGCCGGGATGACGATGATCACGCAAGCCTTCCGTTTCGCGCCTGCGGTCGTCGTGGCGCCTCTGGACTACACCGGTTTGCTCTGGGCGACGCTCTTTGGCTGGCTCATCTGGCGTGAGAGCCCCGATGCGATGACGGTCGTGGGCGCGGCGATCATCATCGCGAGCGGCGTTTTCACGATCTTCCGCGAGCATAGACAGGCCAGCGACTGAAGCGAGTTGTGTCACCGAGAAAGAGGGTATCGGGCCATCCGGGCTAACCGCAGCGAAACCCTGCGATCCGACCGGGAAGATACCGCCTTGGCGAGAAATGCCAGGCTCACGTATCGGTGATAATCACGTTAGTGATTTGACAGCCACGAACTTATCCACCTGATTGAAAACAGGGATGAGACGCACGTTACGTCAACGCGCCGAAAATCAATAAATTCAGGCCTGTGGGGGCCAAACGGGGACAATTTCAGATGGAAGCTTTCAACAAGCTTGCGCGCCTGTTCGCGCGTCTTGTCGCATGTCGTGAACCTGCCGCTACGGCAATCGCCAAATCCACTCAGAGCGACAATCCAGCCAGCCGCTTGGACCAAAAAATGCGCACAGCGCTGCGTGCCCTCGGGATCGCAACGGCGTTGATCTTCTTCGGGCAGGCCGCCGCCGCCGTCACCTTCGTGGGCACGCCGACCGCATCTCCCACGACCTTCTCCGGCGCAGGCCAGACCATTGATTTGAGCGTCACCTTCAACACGGACTCTTACGCCTACAATTCCGCTTCGATCACCTTTCAGGCGTTTCCCGCCGGCTCGGTTCAGACAATTTGCCCGGCAGGCACGAACCAGACGAACGCAACGGTCACCTGCACGGCGCGCTATGTAACGACGTCGAGCGACACGTCGAATTTGGAGATCATCCCGATCATCACGGTCAATGGGCTCGATACGGCAACCTATAACGGCGGCATTATCACCGTGGCCTACACCGGCTCGGGGCCCGCAGCCCCGGTGGCCGGCGCGGTCTCGAAGACGGTTGCCTATGGCAGCAGCGCCAACAGCATCCCCCTCGACTTTTCCGGCGGCGGCACCCCGACATCGGTTGCGGTGACCTCGCAGCCATCCCACGGGACGACCAGCGTCAGCGGCACCTCGATCAGCTACACGCCCACCGCCGGCTATGCCGGGGCGGACAGTTTTTCCTATACCGGCACCAATTCCACCGGAACTTCGAACGCGGCGACCGCCTCGATCACCGTGAGCAATCCCACCCTGAGCATCGCCGCCAGCGGGTCGTTAAGCGCAACCGTCGGACAGACCTACAGCCAGACCTTCACCTTCTCGGGTGGCACGGCCCCCTATATCGGCTATTCGATCCTCGGCATCCCCGCTGGTCTTAGCGTCACAGCCTTCAACAGCACATCCATCACGATTTCCGGCACACCCACGGTCAGCGGCACTTTCCAGTTAACTGTCGCAGGCACCGATTCCAGCACCGGGAACGGGCCCTTCAAGGTGACGAAGTCCTTCACGCTGACGATCGCCTCAGCGACGATAAGCATTATCTCGCCAGCTTCTCTTACCAATGCGAACGTGGGGAGCCCCTATAGTCAGGTGATCAAGGCCGGTGGCGGCATCGCACCCTACACGTTTACAGTTCAATCGGGATCCCTGCCTGCGGGGGTGAACCTCACGACCTCCGGGACCCTCAAGGGCACACCGACTGCGGGCGGCACTTTTTCCTTCACAGTGAAGGCAATCGATAGCAGCACCGGCACAGGATCACCGGCGAGCGCCACGAAAACCTACACGCTGACCGTAAACCAACCGACGATCTCCGTGGCGCCAACGACCTTGCCCGATGCGGCGCAGAATACGGCATACAGCCAGACGATCACCGCGAGTGGCGGCACGGGCTCTTATTCCTATTCCGTCTCCGGCACCTTGCCCACTGGCATGACCCTGTCGTCAGGCGGCGTGCTTTCCGGCACGCCGACGGGCTATGGTAGCTTCAATTTTTCCGTCACCGCCACTGACAGCTCGACCGGCACGGGGCCCTATTCCGGCACGCAAAACTACGCGTTCAACGTGACGGCTGCCTCGCCGGTGATCTCCACCACGAGCCTGCCCGGCGCAATGGTCGGCACGCCCTACAACCAGACGATCACCGCCACGAGCGGCAATGCGCCTTACACGTTCTCGATCGCCTCGGGCACCCTTCCGTCCAATATCAGCCTGAGCAGTGGCGGTGTCCTGAGCGGGACGCCGACAACGGCCGGGTCCTATGATTTCACGGTGCAGGTGAAAGATGGCGCGGGAAATACCGATCAACAAAGCTACGCGGGCTTTACCGTCTCGAAAGCCGCGACCGGAGTATCGCTGACCCTTTCGTCGAGCAGCGCGCTGCAAGGCGTTCCGGTCACGATGACGGCGAGTGTGACGAGCGGTGCCTCGCCCACCGGCAACATCATCTTCCGCGACGGTGGCACCGCGATTGCGACGGTCGCACTATCCGGATCGACGGCGAGCTATACCACGCGCACGCTCTCGACGGGTTCGCATTCGATCACCGCGGATTACTCCGGGGATGCCGCCAATGCGCCCGCAAGCTCGGCGGCACAGTCCCTGGCCGTCAACGGTCGCCCTGCCCCTGAGCTCGATCCGACCGTGAGAAGCATGATCGTCTCGCAGGTTTCGACATCGCACCGCTTCGCGCAAACCCAGATCGACAACACCCATCGGCGTCTCGACACGCTTCATGGCATGCTGCGCTCGGGCGGAAGCCGCACCGGTTGGGGAACGACATCCCAAGCCTTTGCTGGGACAGGCGGTGCGCCGGAGGCTTCGGCAGCCCAAGGGGCGACCACGCCGAGCACGAATTACCTGCTCGATCCGGCCGCCACCAATTCGGAGAGCTCCTCGGAGCCGGAGCAGGTCATCGATCTCGTTTCCCGCGCTTTGCAACCCGCACAGAACGGCTCTGATCTGCCCTACCGTATCTGGGCGACAGGCACGCTCGATTTCGGCAGGGATCAGGTCGATGGGGGCTACACCAACAAGCTCTCGACGCAAGGAATCACGCTCGGGGTCGACCGGGTCTTCGGCAGCGACATGGCCGCGGGGGCCGCGCTTGGGTTCGGGTATAACCGGACGACCTTCGGGCCGGATGGAAGCAAGTCGCGCTCGCGGGCGAAAACCGTCTCGCTCTACGCCACATGGCAGATGAAGCCCGATCTCTTCCTCGATGCGACAGGCGGTTATGGCAAGCTGGACTTCCGGGAACACCGTTACTCGACCGACGGCGGCGTGATGCTTTCGGGCGAGCGCGGCGGCCATATGCTCTTCGGCTCGCTCGGCCTATCGCAACTCGGGCAATTGGGACGATGGAGCACGTCGAGCTATGGCCGCCTCGACGTGGTGAAACTGTCGCTGGACAGCTACTCGGAAACCGGCTCGTCGGTTTGGGCGCTAGACTACGGAAAGCTCGAAAACACGACAGCTTCGAGCGTCATCGGGATCACGGCCGAATATGACATGCGTCGCGACTGGGGGACCCTGACACCCGGCGCGCAGCTGGAATACCGGCATGCTTTCAATGGTGGCTTCACGCAAACTCTCGGTTACGCCGATCTCGGAACGATGGATTACTCCTTCGCCGGGGATACGCAATCGCAGGATGCCCTGACCCTCGGGCTGTCGCTGCGCGGCACGGTAGATCAGAACATGGACTTCGAGCTGGGCTATCAGTTCACCTCGGACCTCGCCTCCGCGCATAGCCAACAAGTGAGAGCGTCGATGCATATCTCCTTCTGATTTCGAAGTTCAGATCGGCACAAAATCAGACGGTCCACTGAACTTTCGCGACCACGAAGAACGAGAACCATGGGCTGATTTTGATGTCGGCCCATGGGCATGGTCCCGAGCGCATAATCAGAGGATGGCGATTACGCCAGCGATCGTCGCTCTGCTCGGTTGCCCATCGAGGCCGCCGCCTCCGCTCAGGCCATGTCTCGAGATCAGCGGACGCTCACGACGGTCACGGGAGACAGATGTTGGACCTTTTGAGAAACGCTTCCAACAATCAGCGCCTTGAGGTCCGATAGCCCCCGCGCGCCCATCACGATCATGTCCGCGCCGGTGTCCCCGGCAGCTTCGACGATCCGGCGGGCGGCATCGCCATCCGCGGTCAGACTTTCCACGCGCTCCACGCCATTATCTTGCAACGTGCGTTCGGCGACGTCGAGGATGCGCTTTGCCACGGCACGCAGCAATTCGTCCTCGGTCTGGGCGTTCTTCGGTATGAGATCCGCGAGGGGGAAGCGGGCATGGGGCAGCGCCGAAACCGCTTCGAAGAGGGTCCGACCACCCTCCGCGGGTTCGTATTCCACTTCGGCCATGTGCCGCAGCCCCTCCGAGAGGTGATCGCGCAAAAGAACATGGAGCAGCACGACCGGCACCCCGAAGCGCGCGGCGATATCCGCTCCGAGCTCCACCGCGCGATTTGACGCGTCCGAACCGTCGGTTGCGATGAGAATTTTCTTGACCATGTCATACTCCCTCGGTGTTCACGCTTCAGCATCACAGCGATGGCGCATCGCCACATTGATTGCGCTCAACGCCGAACGAATGGCCCTGCAATCTGGCCGTGTGGGCGATTGGGGGTATCCGAAAGGCATTGCCAACGAAGGACTGCTCGCTTCACATTGATCGCGTAAGCAGTTTTCAAAAGGATACAGACAGGTGGCTGGAAAATTCGAACTCTATAAGGACAAGGCGGGCGAATACCGCTTTCGACTGAAAGCCGGGAACGGTGAGACCATCCTTGCCAGCGAGGGTTATAAGCAAAAGGCAAGCGCCGAACAGGGCATCGCATCCGTGCGCAAGAACGCGCCGCAGGACCAGCGCTATGAGCGCAAGGCCACGACGTCGGGCAAACCGATGTTCAACCTCAAGGCCACCAACGGGCAGGTTATCGGGACCAGCGAAGCCTATAGCAGCGAAGCCGCCCGCGAGAATGGCATCACATCGGTGAAAAATAATGCACCAGATGCCAAGCTCGACGATCTGACAGCTTGAAGAGGCGCCGTTCCGTCGGCGTGACGCGCCCCGAATGAGCGGTCCATGGAGAATGCGATGGCCCTGTTGAGCTTGGAAAATCCGGTCTTTGCGACTTACGTGATTGCAGCCGCTCTGATGGTGCTCAAAGTGATGGGCCAGGGCTGGATGACGGTCTACCGGATGCAGAAAACCAACTCCGGGCTTGCGAGCCCGGAGGACGTTCAAAGTGGTCTTCTCAATAAGGCGCCCGACCCGGCGCAGCTTGAGATCAACGACTATGTTGATCGGTCTCGGCGCATGCATCGAAACGACCTGGAGAACATTCCAGCCTTCTGGGTCGCGGGGTTCCTGTTCATCATGGTCGACCCCGCACTTTGGCTCGCGCAGGCTCTGATGTATGGGTTCGTTGCCACACGACTTGCGCATTTCTTGGCTTATGCCACGCGCCAAACCCACGAAGTCCGGGCGACCTTTTATACGATAGGGTCTCTGATCGTCATCTACATGGCCCTCCATGTTCTCTGGGTGGCGATCGCTTAGGCCCGAGCAAAAGGGAGGGGCCTGCGCCTTTCAGCACAGCTAGGCGCCGGGACGGTCGGCTCGCTGGTCTAGACGCATAGATCTCGCCAACACAATCATCAGCGTTATCACTGAAACCGAGGTTTCACCGGCAAAGGCACCAAACCACGCGCCCCATTCTTTCCCACGAAAAAGCTGAACTCACACTCGACGCCCCTTCGGATACAGTCGGACCCGACGCTTCTTACCTTCGGCAGCGCCACCCATGTTCTGCATCGGATAGCCAACCGACACGTTTACGAGCCGCGTTCTCCCGATCATGAATTCAGTCCGGTGATGCGTGTGCCCGAAGAACCATTCGCTCGGCCTATATTCGACGATGAGATCCTTCAGATCGCTCGCATAGCACCAGCTGAGCTTCTGGCCGGCCGGGAGCACATCGATGATCGGAGCGTGATGTGTGACAACCGCGGTTTCTCCGTCAAAGCCTTCTGCCAGCTTTAAGCGCAGCCATGAGAGATGCTCGCGGTGTTTCGCGATCGTATCAGCCGGCCGAGCCTTGCGGTATCCAGCTGACGCCACGCGAATGTAGCGGTAATCGTTCATCTTCGCCCGGGCATCATGATCCCGACTCTCGAGAGTTCCAGGTCCCTTTTGGAAGTCCGTCCAGAGCGTGCAGCAAAGGTATCGCTTGCTCCCTAGGATGATCTCTCGCTTCTGCGCGAAGTTTGCCCCAGCGTCGCGCGCGATCTGCTCGAGCCGGTCATCACCGTCAAGCGCGTGATGATAATAGTCGTGGTTTCCAGGCACGACATACACGCGCTCGAGATCGACCTGCTGCCCGATCCTCTCGAACGCCTGCTTCCATCTGACCTTCGGCTTGTTCGTGAGATCCCCGGCGACAATCATCAGGTCCACTTTGCGGAAATCGAGATCCGCAAGCGCATCTCGACCGGCTTCTGACCACATATCCAAGTGAAGATCCGCCACGATCAGAGCTTTCGTCATTCTTTCCGCTCCTCGCTTCCCGATGAAATTGGCGGCAATCACATCAACATGTCGCGTCTGGTTGCGCGCAGAGTTTTCGCAAGACGCCCGATCTGCCGCAGGCTCGGAGGACGCCCGGCATCGCACATCTCCTCGATGAATGCGCCCACGCGTTCCAGCTCTCCCGGCTCGGCATCGTCTCCGGCCGCACGGTTGAAGAACGCCACGAGGTGCTCAGGCTTGCTCACATCGACACGAAACACCTGACACCGGTCGAGAAGCGGCGCGGGAATCTGGTGCTCGTAATTAGCGGTCAGGATCCAGTTCACATGGCTAAGGTCGAAGCGCGTGCGCAAGAACGGGCAGACGAAGTGCTCTGCGCTCGACCGCTCAAGGACCTGTAGCAGCGATGTTGTCAGAGACGTTGCCGACCTGTCTGCAGAGTGCATGGCGCCGCCCGCCTTGCAGACCTCGTCTACAACGATCACCGGGTTCGCAACCGCGGTTTCCGAGATCAACTCGACCGGGACTCCTGACCTGGCAGAGGACCAGCCATGTTCAACGCCTGCGATCCGGAACCCGGCACCCCCGGCCCCCACGTCGATGATCGCGCGCGGCGTGCGCGCAAATTCAGCAACAAGCCGCGCGAAATGGGTCTTCCCGCAGCCGGGCGATCCGACGAGGATCATCGGGTCGAAGCGCAACCCGACGCCTCCAGCCGCAATATGCGCGAGCCCCTGGTTCATGATCGAGGTCGACACCTCTGCAAGCCAAGGCGCCTGCGCATGCAACACCGCCGCGAGATCATAAACGGACTCCGCGGCTTCCGGCCCCGCAAGTCTAGCGCCATGCGTATAAAGGTGATGCATCCGTTTGACGGACGTGTCGCTGATATTCTTGTCGACCTCGAAAGTGCTCCTGAATTTCTGATCGACAAGTCGCTCGACAGCGCGATAAATCCTCTGATTTTCACGCTTATTTCGCTCACGCCACTCTTTCGACGGATCGTCGAAAATGTCACCGCAATCATCTCGAGACTCGTCGCTCGGGAACATGCGACCCCACCGCTTTACGAAAGCGGTATTTGTTTTGCTCGTGACCGTTGACCGGGCCAGGCTTGCTGAGAGAGGTTTTTTATAGAGAATCTGAACGCGCTTCTGCGTCATGGCGACCACCATCGCTTGAAAATGACCTGATTGAAATCTCGACACCGATAGGCACCCGGTTACGGGCGCAGCTCACGATATCGAGCAGGTAATCTCCAACGTAGTGGTTTTCGTGTTCATGGGGAGACGGTAGTCCGGGATAGGGGAATGCGTCAAGCGCGCCACATCCGGACAGGTCAAACCTGTCGGGAATGGGGCTCGGATAGCGGACGATAAGGGGGCGTGGAGGCATTTTGCGCATTTCTCAAAGCAAATCGCTCCAGCCCCCCTGCCGAAACTGGGAGCGATCGACGGTCTGGATGAGACGATCCCATCCAGCAGACACGCGGGGTGAACATCTCGAGGCCCCTTGTCATGAACGAAGCACTGCCACGAACAGTAAGCCCGCCTACTTGAAGAGCTTCAGCAAACCTTTCGCGGCCTCCTCCTTGAGCTTCTGCTTTGCGGCATCCTCGGTGCTCTGGCCCTCCTGCGGCGTGATCCCGAGCTTCTTGGCGATCTCGGCCTCCGCTTTCGCCTTCAGGTCTTGCTTCGCGGCATCGACCTTGTCGCCCGAGAGCGCCTTCATATCGAGGCCGAATTTCGGCTTCGCCCAGGGCCCCGTGATCGAGAGCGGCACCTTCAACCCACCCGTGCCATCGGCCTTGCTGAGCGCGGTCGGCGTCACCGTGTAATCGAGGCTCTGCGCCCCGATATCGACCCGCCCCTTGCCCGCAGCACTCAGAAGCGGCGCCTTCAGCGCAAGGTCGTCATTCGACAGCACCCCGTTGGCGATGGTGAAGCTTGCGGTAATCTGATCGAAGATCGTCTTCGCCCCCTCCCCCACGTAGTTCAGATCGAGCGTGCGCAGCATCCCCACAAGATCGAGACCCTCCAGCGCCCCCTTGCCGAAGGCGACATTGCCCGAGCCCGAAAGCGAGCGCGCCAGCGCGGCCTCGCTGTTGCCCGAGGCCAGGAGCTTCACCGCAAGATCCGCCTTCGCATCCAACCGCGTGTAATCGGCGAGATCGGTCAGAAGCGGCTGCATCGAGACGCCCTTTGCCACCAGATCGGCGGAGGCCGAGAAGCCGTTGCGCGCATTGGCCACCACTTGCCCGGTGACGCTGCCGCCATAGGCCGAGACCTGGCGCAGATCCGCAACCGCGCGGCCGTTTTCGATCGTGATCTGCGCTTTGGTCGGGCCCAGCTTGGCAGTGCCGAAATCGATGGAACTCGCATCGAGCGCGATCTTGCCATCCAGCGCTCTCAGGCCCGAGGCGTCGATCGGCGTGGTTGACCAGCCACTGGCGCCAGAGCCAGAGCCGGAGGAGGACCCGCCTGCGCCAGCCTTGCCCGACGCCCCGGTCAGCGCCGAGAGATCAAGCGCGCCCGCGTCGATCTGGGCATCGATCCGCGGCTTGCCTTTCGCGAAGGACAGATCGCCCGCCACGCTCAGCGCATTGCCGTCGAGCGTGAGTTTGCCACCGCGCAGTTGCATCGCGCCATCCGCGCCCAGTGTCACATCGCCCTTCGCGGTAATCGTGTCACTCCCCAGCCCCTTCGGCAGATCTCGCGGGGTCTGTCCGAAGATCGCAGCCAGCGCGGTTGGATCCTTGACGCTTGCGGTGAGCGCCCCTTTTGCCGCCAAGGGTGCCGTCCCAAACGTGCCTTTGAAGCCGATCGACGACGCGTCGAGGGTCAGCGCAAGATCGGTGGGGGCCGGATCGCCCGCAAGGAAGGACGCGAAACTTCCGAGCGTGCCATTGACCTTCAGCGCCTTACCGTTGGCCTGCCCCGTCAGGTCCAGGTTCGCCGGACCGTCGAAGGACGGAAGCGCGAGGCTCGCATCGAGGCCGGTGAGCGCAAGGCGCTGGCCACTCGCATGATCGATCCACCGCACCGAACCGTCGCTGATCTCCGCCTTGTCGAGACTGAAAGCCGTCATCCCGCCGCCCTTGCCCGGGCTCGGGCTCGGGCTCGGGCTCGCTGACTGCCCCCCGGTGACCGTGGCCGGTGGCGTGACCTCCCAGTTCCCGGTCCCGTCCTTGCGCCGCTCAAGCAGGATGTTCGGCGAGAGCACGTCGACCTTCGAGACACGGATCTCGCCGCCGATCAGCGCGCTTGGATCGACACCGATCTGGAGCCCCTTGGCCGAGAGCATCGGCCCGTCCTTGGACCAATCCGCATTCGCGATCTCGACCGGCCCCGTGCGCACCCCGAGCTGCGGCCAGATTGTCGCATGGACCGACCCGCTCAGCGTCATCTTGCGCCCGGTTGCGGCCTCGAACCGTGCCTCCGCGATCTGGGCGATCTTCTTCGACGGGATCAGCAGGAGCGCCCCCCCGAGGCTCAGGGCGATCAGAACGACGAGAGCGAGAGCGCGAAAGAGCCAGCGCATGGGGCCTCCGGAGGTTATGTGTTGGCTCTCAAGCTACGCGCCCGTCTGAAGGCCTTTCAAGTCGGAACAGCTGCGCCGCGGACAACGTGATCGAGTTGCCTCCTGCTCCGCCCCCTACTTGTCGCGCCGGATCATATCGCGGGTGTGTTCGCCGAGTTTCGCACAGGAGCCGCCAACATCGACATCGGCCGAGCCAAAATCACCGAGAGGGGCACCAAGCCGGACGGCCTGCGTTGTCGGTCGGGATATCGCACCGCAGCTCTCACTTCTCGTGCATTCAAATTTTCAAAGACAATCGCAAAACGATTGCGGCCTGGCGCGACCTTGTTGGAGATAGAGGTAAAAAGCTCCGCATCGGCACACCATTCTCTACGACCAATTTCTATTCCGGTCTGAAGCGCAGCCTGTGCTATTGTCCCTCCAGGGAGGCGACGCGCCATGAGAGATGCAGGGCATGTCGAGGAGATCGGACGGGTGCTGGACGGCAGCCAGACCGGGCGAGACAGTTTCGTTTCGGCCTCGTGGCGGCGTTGTGTCGAGCTTTACGGCATGGATCCGACGCGCTCCGACCCGGCCTATATCGTGACCGAGGCAGAGCTGCGCGATCACCGCAAGCAGGCGGAATGGATGATCGCGGCGGCGCGTTCCGGGTTGCAGTCGCTTTTCCGGCAGGTGGCAGGACAAAATTACGTCTTGCTGCTCACCGACGCCAAAGGGGTCTGTGTCGATTTCTTCGGCGACGATCTCTTCACCGAAGACCTGCGCAGCGCGGGGCTCTATCTAGGATCGAACTGGTCCGAGGACCTGGCCGGAACCTGTGGTGTCGGGGCTTGCATCGTGACGCAAGAGCCTGTGACCGTGCATCAGGACGATCATTTCGGAAACGCCCATACTGTTTTGTCCTGCACCGCCGCGCCGATCTTCGACAGTCTCGGACAACTGGCAGCGGTGCTCGACATTTCGCTTTTGCGCTCGCCCACGCCCAAGAGTAGCCAGAACCTCGCGATGAATCTCGTGACGTCAGCGGCACGACGGGTCGAGATGGCCAACCTGATGGCCGAGAGCCCGCGCGACTGGGTGTTGCGCCTGTCCTCCAGCCCGGAATTCCTTGATGTCGATCCCGAGGCCGCTGTGCGGCTCGATGGCTCCGGTCGCGTGCTGGGCTATACCCGCGCCGCGCGGCGGTTGTTTCCCGAAGGCGCCCCGATCCTCGGGCGCGGGATCGATGAGGTGCTCAGCATCAGCGTCGATGACCTGCCCGACCTGATGCGTGACCGCCCGACCGAGGAGCGGGTGATCGAGATGCGCGATGGTGGGGCGTTGTTTGGTCATGCGATCGCACCCAAAGCGCCACGTCACCCTCATCAGGGACTGCGTCGTGGCGGACCGCTCGCGGGCCTGACCGGGGGCGATCCGGAGATGAACCGTTTGATCGGACAGGCTGAGCGGCTGGCCCCGGGCAATGTGCCCCTGCTGATCTGTGGCGAGACCGGCACCGGAAAGACGAAACTCGCCCGTGCGATCCACATGACCAGCAAGGCGCAAGGGTTCATCAGCCTCGAATGCGCGGGGCTCGACCCGCAGGCGCTGATGCAAAACTGCGCCGAGGCAATCGGGCCGACGACGCTTCTGCTGCGCCGGATCGAAGAGATCGCTCCGGAGACGGCGATCGCGCTCGGCGGGCTACTCGACCGGCGCCCCGAATTGCGCACGCTGGCGACGAGTTGCTTTGAGCCCAGCCAGATCGCGCTGCCGCGTCCGCTTTTCCATCGGCTCGCGGGGTGCGCGCTCAGCGTCCCGCCCCTGCGGATGCGGCGTGATCTCGATTGGCTGATGTCGCGTCATCTGCGCCGCCACGCGGGCGACGCGGTCCGGCTGTCGCCCTCGGCACGGGCCGAATTGCTGGGACGTAGCTGGCCCGGCAATATCCGCGAGCTCGAACAGGTTCTCGACGTGGCGGCGGCGCTCTGTGTCGGCTCGGTGATCGACCTCCTCGATCTGCCTAACCCCGTCGAAGTAACCCCGCAAATCGAGAAGGCCCTGCCCGCACCGAGTGACCCATGGGACATGCTCGAGGAGATTCTGGACGCCTGCGAGTGGAACATGGCGCGCGCCGCCCGGCGGCTCGGGGTCAACCGCTCGACTATCCTGCGTCGGATCCGCAAGGCCGGGTTGCGTCCGCCCGAGTGATATGTTGCGCCCTTGTTGCGCGCGCAACATGCCGCGCCGCAGCAGGCGCTTTTCCTCCCTTTGCACGCGTCTCGACCATGGATCGCTCAGCGATCACGCCCCGATACTCCTCCTAGAGACA
The DNA here is from genome assembly GCF_002020075.1 of Thioclava sp. F36-7. Lineage (NCBI taxonomy): Bacteria > Pseudomonadati > Pseudomonadota > Alphaproteobacteria > Rhodobacterales > Paracoccaceae > Thioclava > Thioclava sp. F36-7. The sequence continues at coordinate 602,577 of NZ_MPZR01000001.1, forward strand.
CGCGCAGAGGAGGAGACGCGATGCTTGATACCACCATCAACACACAGACCCAGGACATGCTGGACAGCCTGAACGCCGCGCTGGAGAGCGGCGATATCGACCGCGCGGCCGCGCTGTTTGCGACCGACAGCTACTGGCGCGACCTCGTTGCGGTCAGCTGGAACCTGAAAACCGTGGAAGGGCCGGACGGCGTCGCCGACATGCTGAGAAACCAGCTCGAGCACACCCGCCCCGGCAAGTTCGAGATCCAGTCGGGCGAGATCCCTGCCGAGGAGGGCGGCGTGATCACCGCCTGGGTCACTTTCGAGACGAAGTCGGGCCGCGGCTGGGGCCTGATGCGGATCCGAGATGGCCGCATCTGGACGCTGCTGACGGCGCTGCAGGAACTCAAAGGCTTCGAGGAAAACCGCGGCACGCGCCGCCCGATGGGCGCTGAACATGGCGCGCGCAAGAACCGGACCTCGTGGAAGGAGCGGCGCGAGGCGGAAGAGGCGGATCTGGGCTATGGCACGCAGCCCTATGTGCTGATCGTCGGCGGCGGTCAGGGCGGGATCGCGCTGGGTGCGCGGCTGCGCCAGCTTGGTGTGCCTGCGATCGTGCTGGATAAGCATGACCGGCCCGGCGACCAGTGGCGGAGCCGTTACAAGTCGCTCTGCCTGCATGACCCGATCTGGTATGACCACCTGCCCTACATCAAGTTTCCCGACAATTGGCCGGTCTTCACGCCCAAGGACAAGGTTGGCGACTGGCTCGAGATGTATACCAAGGTGATGGAGATCAATTACTGGACGCGGTCCGAAGTGACCGGTGCCAGCTACGACGAAGCCACCGGAAAATGGACAGTCGAGGTCAATCGTGACGGCGAGACGGTGACTCTGGAGCCGACGCAGCTTGTGCTCGCGACCGGAATGTCTGGCAAGCCGAACATGCCACATTTCCCGGGCATGGAAGACTTCAAGGGCACGATCCAACACTCGTCGCAGCATGAGGGCCCCGATCCGTGGACTGGCAAGAAAGTGGTCGTGATCGGTTCGAACAACTCCGCGCACGACATTTGCGCGGCACTCTGGGAAGGCGATGCGGATGTCACCATGGTGCAGCGATCCTCCACCCATATCGTGCGCTCGGACTCGCTGATGGAGATCGGGCTCGGCGCGCTCTACTCGGAAGAGGCGCTCGCCAACGGTGTCACAACCGAGAAGGCAGACATGATCTTCGCCTCCCTGCCCTACAAGATCATGCACGAGTTCCAGATCCCGCTTTATGACCAGATGCGCGAGCGCGATGCGGAGTTCTATGCAGGGCTGGAAAAGGCCGGCTTCGATCTGGACTGGGGCGACGATGGCTCCGGGCTGTTCATGAAATACCTGCGCCGCGGCTCGGGCTATTACATCGACGTGGGCGCCAGCCAGCTGATCATCGATGGCGAGGTGAAGCTGGCCAAGGGGCAGGTCGACCATTTCGAGGAGGACGCTGTGGTGCTCGCCGACGGCACGCGCTTGCCCGCCGATCTGGTGGTCTTCGCAACCGGCTACGGCTCGATGAACGGCTGGGCCGCCGATCTGATCAGCCAAGAGGTCGCCGACAAGGTTGGCAAGGTCTGGGGGCTTGGTTCGGACACCACAAAAGACCCCGGCCCGTGGGAAGGCGAGCAGCGCAATATGTGGAAGCCGACCCAACAGGAGCATCTGTGGTTCATGGGCGGCAACCTGCACCAATCGCGGCATTACTCGCTCTATCTCGCGCTGCAACTGAAAGCGCGACTGGAGGGGCTGGAGACCCCGGTCTACGGGCTTCAGGAAGTCCACCACCTTTCCTGACCCCATCCCTCTCCCGGCCCCACACGGGCCGGGAGAACTTCCCCCATTGAACGGAGACATTCCATGAAAGCTGCACGTTGGCACGGCGTGAAAGACATTCGCGTCGAGGAAATAGACACCCCTACCCCCGGCCCCGGAGAGGTCGCGATCAAGGTCGCATGGACCGGAATCTGCGGGTCCGATCTGCACGAATATCTGGCGGGACCGATCTTCGTCCCGGTCGAGCAGGATCATCCGCTCAGCCATGAAAAGGCGCCGATCACCATGGGGCACGAATATTGCGGGACCGTGGCGGAGTTGGGAGAAGGAGTCGCGGGACTGAACATCGGCGATCGTGTCGCGATCGAGCCGATCTTCGCCTGCGGCACCTGCGCCGCATGCCTTGAGGGCAAATACAACCTCTGTGACCGTCTCGGTTTTGTCGGGCTCTCCGGGGGACATGGCGGTTTCGCTGCAACCTCAGTTGTCCCCGCCCGAATGGTTCACAAGATGCCCGACGCGCTGTCGATGGAACAGGGCGCGTTGGTCGAGCCCGCCGCTGTCGCGCTGCATGCGGTGCGCATATCAAAGATCAGGGCGGGTGACACGGCTGCGGTCTTCGGCGCAGGGCCGATCGGGCTTTTGGTCGTCGAGGCGCTGCGCGTCGCCGGCGCGGCCCAGATCCATGTCGTCGAGCCCTCGGCTGAACGCCGCGAGAAAGCGCTCGAACTCGGCGCCACCAGCGCCATAGACCCGACGGCGGAAGACCCCGTCGCGAAAATTCGTGACGCCACCGGCGGTGTTCATGTCGCTTTCGAAGTGACCGGCGTGCCGCGCGTTTTGCCGCAATGCATCGACAGCACCCGCCACGAAGGTCAGACGCTGATCGTCTCGATCTGGGAAGGAGACGCCGCCTTCCAACCCAATACGGCCGTTCTGAAAGAGCGCCAACTGCAGGGCACCATCGCATACCGCAATGTCTACCCGGCGGTGATGGAGCTGATGGTGCAGGGCTATTTCAGTGCCGACAAGCTGGTGACCAAGCGGATCAAGATCGATCAGATCGTGGAGCAAGGCTTCGAAGCGCTCGTCGCGGAAAAATCCCAGGTGAAGATCCTGGTCGAAGCGCCAGACTGAAGAAGCCAGAACCTCTTCGCGCTGCGCACGCAAAACCCCTAACGCGCGCGCAGCGCACCAGAGCGGGAGATTGCTCTATTCGTCCGCGGAACCTTTGGGGTCGACAGATAACGCTTCACACTGTGAATGCATATTCTCGAACAACGCTTCTTTGAAAGCTTATCCTTGCGAGGATACGGGCCACCTTGGACTATCGCTGACCCCGAGATCGTGCTTTTCCATGTGCCAATTGAGGTCGGGATCGGCCGCTATGATCCCTCAAAATAAGCGGGTGTGCCCCTCGCTTCCACGGATTCAGCGATCCGCCGCAGACCGTGGATATAGGCGGCATCCCGCATCGACAGCTCCATTTCGTTGTGCAATGTCCAGATCGATTGCGTCTCGGTTTCCATCGTCGTCTTCAGATGATCCCGGACGCGCGAGCTGTCCCAATAAAAACCCGATCTGTTCTGGACCCATTCCAGATGCGAAACCGTGACGCCACCGGAATTCGCGAGGATATCGGGCACGATGATATGCCCGGCTTCCGTCAGCTTCTTGTCGGCCTCGGGCGAGACCGGCCCATTCGCCATTTCCAGAATGATGCGGGCTTTGATCCTGTCGCAATTTTCGAGCGTGATCTGTCGTTCCAACGCGGCAGGCACCAGCACGTCGCAATCGAGCTCCAACAACTCGGCATTCGAAATCTCTTTCGTTTTGCCTTGCCCTTTCGCACCTTTCATGCCGCCGGTTTCATGCTTGTGTTGCATGACGGCGAGCGGATCCAATCCGCTTGGGTCGTAGATGCCGCCGGCGGAATCCGAAATGGCGACGATTTTATACCCGTCTGCGTGCAGAAGCTTGGCACAGTGGAAACCGACATTCCCGAACCCCTGGATCGCCACCGTGGCGGTGTTCGGGTCGAGGGCGAGCGCGGATTCCAGATAGCGCAGCGCATAGTATCCGCCGCGCGCCGTCGCATCGACCCGCCCGTTCGTGCCCCCGAAGGCGAGAGGCTTGCCGGTAATCGCGCTCGGGGAGGCTTGCCCTGAAATCCAGCTATATTGGTCCGCCATCCACGCGATGACGATCCCGTTCGTATACATGTCCGGCGCCAGAATATCGCGATCGGGGCCGATGAACGGCGCGAAGGCTTCGACATAGGCCCGGCTCAATCGTTCCAATTCGTTCACCGAGAGCGTCTTCGTGTCCACGCAGACCCCGCCCTTCCCGCCGCCGAACGGTAGGTTGGCCACGGCGCATTTGAACGTCATCCAGAAGGAAAGCGTCTCGATCTCGTCGAGCGAGACGTTCGGATGGAAACGAACGCCGCCCTTGGTCGGACCCCGCCGGTCGTTATAGCGGCACCGCCACGACTGGAACGCGCGTCGGCTCCCGTCATCCATCCGGATCAAGAGCGTGGCGGCCAGAGTTTCACGGGGCCCTTTGAGCTCTTCGAAAACGTCGGGATGAATGTTGAGCCGCTCGCAGGCTGCCCGCAGTGTCTCGCGAGACTTCGCCAGCATTCCCGTCGTCGGGGGCGTATTCTCCTCGACGTCTTTTTTCTTAGTCGGCATGGGCTCGAAACTCCGTGGCGAGGTTTTCTAGGACGGTTTCTGCAGGACTTTTTCCGACAGTCAGCCGACAGGGCGGGCGGCGTCATTGATTTGTCTCAAAATATGCGAGCTGGCGTCCAAGGCTTCGACTTCGCTCCAAGTCGCGGCTTGGAGGCGCGGCCTGACTGCAGACTGACGCCCCAGATTTGCAGTCGGCATTGTTGACGATGGGAAAATTCGATCGCCTTGGCTCAGCTGTTCAACGTCAGCGAGCTGTCGAAAGTCAGCCGGAAGTAGTCGTAGAGCGCAACCGCGCCCGGAGACAGCTCGGCCCCTCGGCGCCAGGCCAGACCGACATCCATTGTCGGAACGGGCGGATCGGTTTCGACCGTTACGATCCGTTTGCCCTCGAGAGACCAGGGGCGATAGACCATGTCGGAGAGCACGGTCACCCCCTGCCCGTTCGCCACGATCGAGCGCACCGCCTCGATCGACGAGGTGCGCAGCTTCACGCGCGGCTGGGTCGAACCGAAGTTCCAGTATTTCATCGTCGTGTTCGCCGCCTCGTCGACGGTGAGCATGATATAGTCCTCGTCGGCGATCTCCTTGAAATCGACGCTGCGCAGGTTCGCCAGCCGGTGCCCCTGCGGCAGCCAGAGCCTGCGCGGCGAGCGCATCAGCGTCTCGCTCTCCAGTTCCGGGTTCATCACGTTCGAGGTCAGCACGATCGCGATGTCGAACCGGTTCGACAGCAGCCCTTCCTCCACCGCTTCGCGGTTCAGCTCGTGGAGCTGGATATCGAGATTGGGGTGCAGCCGCGCCAGCCGCCCCAGATGATAGGGCAGGAAATACCCGATCACCGTGTAGGTGGTCGCGACGAGAACCCGCCCGGTGACGCCGGAGCTGCGCTCGCGGATATTCACCGCCTCGTCGAGCTTGGTGAGGATATCGTAGGACAGGCCCAGCAACTCGCGCCCCGACTGGGTCAGCTCCATCCCGTGCGAGGTCCGGGTGAAAAGCTCGGTATCCATCTCGGCCTCAAGCTCGCGGATCGCGGTCGTCACCGAGGACTGGGAAATCGAGAGTTCGTTGGCCGCCCGGCTGACCTGACCGGTCTCGGCGGTGGCCACGAAATACTTGAGCTGACGGAAGTTCATGCCGCCTCCTTTCGGATTTTCCGATAATGTCGACCACGGGATTCAGATATCAGAGGTTCGCAATCTGCACAGATCGAAGTCATATCCATATTTTTCAGCAATTTGCACCGGACAGTGTCTAATCACATTATCGAATACCACGATAATGCTCTCACTGATATTAGAATTTTACATGTCGTTCACATTGTCGAAAGCTGATCTTGCAACAGAGATCTGGGAAGAGACATGCCGAAACTCATCGACCTGAACTGTGACCTCGGAGAAGGCTTCGGCCATTGGGCCATGGCTGGCGCGCCGGATGATCAGCTGATGCCGCTGATCTCCTCGGCCAATGTCGCGAACGGTTTTCACGCCGGCGACCCGATGCAGATGAACCGGGTCGCGAAGCTCTGCCATCAGCATTCCGTCGGTCTCGGCGCGCATCCCGGCTATCGCGATCTCGTAGGGTTCGGGCGCCGCCATATCAACGCGAGCTCCGAGGAGCTGGTGAACGACATCATCTACCAAGTGGGGGCGATGCGCGAATTCGGTCGCCGCTACGGGGTGCCGCTGCAGCACGTCAAACCGCACGGCGCGCTCTACATGGAGGCCGCGCGCAACGAGGACCTCTCGCGCCATCTGGTCGAGACGCTGCAACGCTACGCGCCGGGGCTGATCCTGTTCTGCATGGATATCTCGAAGACCTACGCGGTCGCCAAGCGCCTCGGTCAGCCGGTCGTGCGCGAGTTCTATGCCGACCGTGACTATGACGACAGCGGCTCGATCGTCTTCGCCCGCCACGTCTCCGCGCCCGACCCCAAGAAGCTCGCCGCGAAATGCGTGCGCGCCTGCCTCGAGAACACCGTCGAGACGGTCACCGGCAAGACGATTACGGTGGAGTTCGAGTCGATCTGCTTCCACTCGGACACGCCCGGCGCGCTGGAAATCGGCCACGCGATCAAGACTGCACTGCAAGAAAACGGCGTCACCATTGCCCCTGCGGCGATGGTTCTCGCTGAAAATGAAAAGACCTGACAGGAGAGAGCCATGACGGATATCGTTTCCCCGCTTCCCGGAACTTTCTACCACAAGCCCGACCCCAATTCGGCCCCGTTCAAATCCGCGGGCGACGCGGTTGCGGTCGGCGACACGATCGGGCTGATCGAGGTGATGAAGACCTTCATCGAGGTAAAAGCCGAGGCCGCGGGCACCTTCTCGGACTATGTCGCGGCGGATGCGACGCCGGTTTCGGCGGGCGATGTGCTCGCGAAGATGGGCTGATCCAATGGCGATCGAAACTCTCTTCATTGCAAACCGGGGCGAGATCGCCGTGCGGATCATCCGCGCTGCGCAATCGCTCGGCATCAAGACGGTGCAGGCCTATTCCGAGGCCGATGCCGAGATGCTGGCGGTCAAGCTCGCCGACGAGGCGGTCTGTGTCGGGCCAGCGCCTGCCGCGAAATCCTACCTGAACATCCCCACCGTCGTGGCGGCCGCGAAAGACGCGGGCGCCGATGCGGTCCATCCGGGCTACGGGTTTCTGGCCGAGAACGCCGATTTCGCCCGCGCCGTGGAAGACGCCGGAATGACCTTCGTCGGCCCGAAGGCCGAGACGATCGAGCGGATGGGCGACAAGGTCGCCGCCCGGATCGCCGCGAAAGAGGCTGGCGTGCCGACGGTGCCCGGCTCTGACGGGCGCATCACGGCAGACGAGGCGCTGAGCGTGGCGGACGAGATCGGCTACCCGGTGATGATCAAGGCCGCCGCCGGTGGCGGTGGGCGCGGCATCCGGATCGCGCAGGACGCCGCCGAGCTGGCCCGTCTCGCCCCGCAGGCCCGCGCCGAGGCCGAAGCGGCTTTCGGCGACGGTGGCCTCTATCTGGAAAAGGTGATCGTCAATCCGCGCCATATCGAGGTGCAGATCCTCGGCGACGGCACGGGGGCCGCGGTTCATTGCTACGAGCGCGAATGTTCGCTGCAGCGCCGCCGTCAGAAGGTCTGGGAAGAAGCCCCGGCCTTCGGCCTGCCGGACGCCACCCGCGAGGCGATGTGCAATGCGGCGGTCGCTCTGGCCGAAGCCGTGAACTATCGCGGCGCGGGCACGATCGAATATCTCTACGATGCGGTCGCCGATGAGTTCTACTTCATCGAGATGAACACCCGTATTCAGGTCGAACATCCCGTGACCGAGATGATCACCGGGCTCGATCTGGTCGCCATGATGCTGCTGATCGCGGGCGGCGAGACGCTGCCCGTCACGCAAGATCAGATCACCTGCACGGGCCATGCGATCGAGGTGCGCCTCAATGCCGAGGATCCGCTGATGCAGTTCCTGCCCTTCCCCGGCAAGGTGGCCTCGCTGTCGATCCCCGAAGGCGAAGGTCTGCGCTTCGATCACTTCCTCTATGAGGGCTACCAGATCCCGCCCTTCTACGACTCGCTTCTGGGCAAGATGATCGTTCATGCGCCGACCCGCGAGGCCGCGATCGACCTGATGGCCGAGACGCTGAAAGACCTGGAAATCGGCGGCCTGAAGACCACCACGCCCCTGCATCTGGCGCTCGCCGCCGATCCGGGCGTACGCGCCGGCGACTTCCATACGCAATGGCTCGAGCCCTGGCTCGATGCCGGCAACCTCACCGCAACCGACGCAGCATAGGAGATCCCCATGAAGACAAGGTATTCCTTTGGCGGCGACGAGCACGTCTATGTCGAGGTCGACGAGGAGATGTCGCTCGAAGCCTTCTTCGTAGCACTGTCGCTGCGCAACGCCGTGGCCGAGGCGAACATTCCCGGCGTGACCGAGATCTGCCCCGCCAATGCCAGCTTTGAAGTGCGCTTCAACCCCGACGTGATCTCGCCCGACGAGATGATGGCGCGGATCAAGGAGCTCGAGCACAAGGCCGAGGCCGGCGAGAAGCGCCTCGACACGCGGATCGTCGAGGTCCCGGTCTATTTCCAGGACCCCTGGACCCACGAGACCCTGATGCGGTTCCGCGAACGCCATCAGGATCCGGAGGCGACCGATCTCGAATATGCCGCGCGTATCAACGGCTATGACAGCGTGGAAGCCTTCATCGAAGCCTATCACTCGCAGCCGTGGTTCGTCTCGATGGTGGGTTTCGTGGCGGGCTTGCCGTTCCTTTACCAGCTCGTCGAGCGCGAGAAGCAGATCGAGGTGCCGAAATACCTGCGCCCCCGGACCGATACGCCCAAGCACACGGTCGGTATCGGCGGCTGCTTCGGCTGCATCTACTCGGTGCGCGGCGCGGGCGGCTACCAGATGTTCGGCATCACCCCGATGACGATCTTCGATCCGACCCAGACCGTCTCCTATCTGCAAGACTTCATGGTCTTCTTCAAACCCGGCGACATCGTGAAGTGGAAACCGATCGACCGCGCCGAGTTCGACCGGATCGAGGCCGCCGTGAAAGACGGCACCTATACCCCCCGCATTGCCGAAGTGACCTTCGATCTCGAAGCGTTCAACGCCGATATGGCGGGCACCAATGCGAAACTGATGGAGGCCCTCAATGGCGTTTAAGGTTGTCAAACCCGGCCTGTCGACGACGATCCAGGATCTTGGTCGTCCGGGCTATTTCCATCTCGGCATTCCCGAAGGCGGTGCGATGGATCGCTTCGCGATGCGGGTCGCCAACATGCTGGTCGGCAATGACGAGGCCGAGGCCGGTCTGGAAGCCGTCTTCATGGGCCCGGAACTGACGTTCGAGGATGACACACTCGTAGCCGTCACCGGTGGCGAGATGCCGATCATGGTCGATGGCGAGCCGCGCGAGAGCTGGTCCTCCTTCGTCGTGAAGGCGGGCCAGACGCTGAGCTTCGGCTTCCTGAAATCCGGCGCGCGCATCTACATCGCTTTCGGCGGCGGGATCGACACGCCGAGCGCACTCGGCTCGCGCTCGACCTATCCGATCGGCGCGCTTGGCGGGGTCGAAGGCCGCGCCATCGCGGCGAACGACGTGATCCCGGTCGGCAAGTCCAAGGACATGACCGAGCGCAAGCTCGACAAGGCGCTGCTCGCCCCGATCGAGACGCCGGTCAGCCTGCGGGTTCTCCCGGGCCTCTACTGGCACCGGCTGACCCCGGCCTCGCAGGCGCAGTTCTTCGCCGATGAATGGACCGTCGCCCCCGAGGCGGACCGGATGGGCTATCGCTTCCGCGGTGGCGCGCCGATGGAATTCGTCGAGCGTGAACAGCCCTTCGGCGCGGGCTCCGACCCGTCGAACATCGTCGATGGCTGCTATTCCTACGGCTCGATCCAGGTGCCGGGCGGACAGGAGCCCATCGTGCTCCATCGCGACGCGGTCTCGGGCGGGGGGTATTTCACCCTCGGCGCGGTGATCTCGGCCGATATGGACCTGATCGGGCAGCTGCAACCCAACACCAAGGTGCGCTTCGTCGAAGTGACCATGGAACAGGCACTGGCCGCGCGCACCGCACGCCGCGAACGGCTCGACAAGATCCGCGCCGCGCTCGGGTAAATCCCGGGCGCCCCGCGCCGACGTTATTCCACAAGCGGGGACAACCCGCGATCAAACCAAGCAACAGAGAGGTCTCTGAACAATGAAACATGTCCTGACATCCGTCGCGCTTCTGGGCGCAACGTGTGCCGCGCTCCCGGCCATGGCCGAGGATGCGTGGTTCCCCTACCCCGCCGAAGAGGTCGTCCCGGCCTTCTCCGCCGATGGCACCGCCCAGCCCATCGAATATGAGGCGCTGGCCAAGGCCGACAAGGATTACAAGATCTGCGTCTCCTTCCCGCACATGAAAGATGCCTATTGGCTGGGCGTCGATTACGGCGTGACCGAAGAGGCCAAGCGTGAAGGCGTCAGCCTGAACGTGGTCGAGGCCGGTGGCTACACCAACCTCGCCAAGCAGATCAGCCAGATCGAGGACTGTGCCGCCGGTGGCGCGCAGGCGGTCATCATCGGGGCGATCTCCTATGACGGTCTGAACTCGGTCGTGAAGGAACTGGCCGACAAGGACATCCCGGTCATCGACCTCGTCAACGGCATGTCCTCGCCCGACCTCGCGGCCAAGTCGCTCGTCTCCTTCGAGACGATGGGCAAAGAAATCGGCGCCTACCTCGCGCAGAAACACCCCGAGGGCAGCGACGAAGTGACCGTCGGCTGGTTCCCGGGTCCGGCAGGCGCAGGCTGGGTCGAAGCCGCGAACAAGGGCTTCATGGAAGCCGTGAAAGGCTCGGCCGTGAAAGTGCTCGAGCCGCGCTATGGCGACACCGGCAAGGAAGCCCAGCTCAAGCTGGTCGAAGACGTGCTGCAGGCGAACCCGGAAGTGAGCTACATCGCGGGCACCGCAGTGACCGCGGAAGTGGCACAGGGCCTGCTGCGCGAGCGCGGCCTGACCGACAAGGTCGGCAACCTCGCCTTCTACCTGACGCCCGGCGTCTATAGCGGCATCCAGCGCGGCTTCATCGAGGCGGCCCCGGCGGACTCGATGGTCATCCAGGGCCGGATCGCAGTCGATCAGGCGGTGCGGATCCTCGAAGGCAAGGACTACGTCAAACATGTCGGTCCGAAGATCTTCGTCATCACCAAGGACAATATCGAAGACACCCCGCGTTCCGCGGTGCTGCCGCCGGACGGCTTCCAGCCGGTCTTCTCGGTGAACTGACGACGCGCGGCGCCGGCCCTCCCCCTTCCGCCGGCGCCGCCAATTCCTGCCCTGGGAGACAGCAAATGACGAGCAAACCGCTTCTACAGGCGCATGGGCTGAGCAAGGCCTATCCGGGCGTCCTCGCCCTCGATGCCGTCGATTTCGACCTCTATGCGGGTGAGCTGCATGTGCTGTTCGGTGAGAACGGCGCGGGGAAATCGACGATGATCTCGCTGCTGGCGGGCGCCAATACCCCGACCTCCGGCACGATCGAGATGCGCGGCGAGCCGGTCCAGTTCGCCTCGGTGGCCGATGCGCAGGCCAAAGGCATCCATACCGTTTTTCAAGAATTCTCGCTGATCCCGACGATGAGCGTAGCGCAGAACATGTTTCTGGGTCACGAGCCGGGCGTCGGCCCCTTCCTGTCGCCGCGCGCGATGCGCCAGCGGGCGAAGCAGATCCTGACCGATCTGAACTTCGACATCGACCCGGACCTGACCGTGGCGCGCCTGTCGCGGGCGCAACAGCAGATGGTCGAGATCGCCAAGGCGATGCAGGGCGATCTGTCGGTCCTGATCCTCGACGAGCCCACCGCCTCGCTGACCGATCGCGAGGTCGATCAGCTCTTCGAGGTGATCGGGCGGCTCAAATCCGAAGGCGTGGGGATCATCTATATCTCGCACCGCGTCCATGAATTCGAGCGCATCGCAGAGCGCGTGACGGTGCTGCGCGACGGTGCGCATATCGGCACCGCGCCGATGGCCGATATGACCGAGCAGTCGCTCGTGGACATGATGGCCGGGCGCGAGATCCGCGACATCTACCCGAGCATCGCCCATACGCCCGGCGAAGTCGTCCTCGACGTGCAAAACCTCAGCGCCCCCGGAATAGATCACGCCTCCTTCGAGGTGCGCCGGGGCGAGGTGCTGGGCGTCGCGGGCCTCGTGGGCTCGGGCAAGTCGCGGCTGTTCCGCTCGGTGATGGGGCTCAACGCGACCCATGCCGGGCAGGTCCGCTTCAAGGGCCGGGACGTCACCGGCGCGCAGACCCGCAAGCTGGTGAAGGCGGGCGCGTGGTATCTCTCGCCCGACCGCAAGCATGAGGGCCTGATCCTCGCCGAGACGCCGCGCGGCAATCTGGTGATAGACCTGATGGCCGAGGGTGGCCCGCTGCTGCGCTCGCGCCAGCTGAGCACCCGCGCGGCGGAAATCTTCGGCCATGTCGAACTGCACGAAAGCTACCGCAGCCGCGTCGTCGGCAAGCTCTCGGGCGGCAATCAGCAGAAGGTGCTGTTCGGCAAGGCCTTCGGGCATGAGGCCGATCTCTACATCTTCGACGAGCCGACCGTGGGCGTCGACATGGGCACCCGCGCGGCGCTCTACCGGCTGATCGCGGAACTGGCCGAGGCCGGAAAGGCCGTGGTGGTGATCTCGTCGGATCTGCCAGAGGTGATGAACCTCGCCCACCGCGCCATTGTGCTCGCCAATGGCAAGATCACCGCCGAGCTGCCGCGCGAGGATCTGCGCGAGGACATCGTCCTGCGCTATTTCTTCGACCAGCCCGGCGCCTCCCAACAGACACTCCAAGACACAGAAGGAAGCCCCGCATGATGCAGGCCAATTCCAAGCCTTCGCTGGCGGCGCTGCCGCTGCGTATCTTCATCAAGCTCGGCGTGCTGCCGTTCTTCCTCATCGCGGCCGTCGTGATCTTCACCCTCGCCGCGCCGAACTTCCTGTCGCCGCAGAACCTGATCAACGTGGCACGGCAATCGGTCTATCTGGTGCTCGTGTCGCTGGGCCAGATGCTGGTGCTGATCTCGGGCGGCTTCGACCTCTCGGTCGGCACGGTGATCGCGCTCAGTTCCGTCGTCTCGGCGCTGGCGATGACCTGGGCTGCGCAGATCTTCCCCGATGCGATCTGGCTCGTGATCCTGATCGGGGCCTTCGCAGGCTTCGCGGTCGCGCTGATCGTGGGTGCGGTGAACGGGATCGGCGTCGCGCTGTTCGACGTCTCGCCCTTCATCATGACGCTGGGTGTCTCGTCTGTCGGGACCGGGCTTGCGCTGTTCCTGACCGGGGGCGTGCCGGTCTCGGGCCTGCCCTTCGCCTTCGGTGACACGTTTGGCTTCGGCCGGGTGTTCGGAGTGCCCGTGCCCGTGGTGATCGCCGTGATCGCCATCATCGTGATGTGGGTGCTCATGGCCCGCACCCGCGTCGGCGCCCGGATCTATGCCGTCGGCGGCAACATCAAGGCGGCCCATCTGTCGGCGATCAACACCCGCGGCACGCTGATCCTCGTCTATGGCCTTTGCGCCGTGATCGCGGCCCTGACCGGCCTGCTGCTGACCGCGCGCGTCGAGAGCGGCGATGCGAACCTTGGCGGCACGATCGCAATGGAGAGCATCGCGGCCTGCGTCATCGCCGGGGTCTCGCTGCGCGGCGGGATCGGCCGGGTGGAGAATGTCGTGCTCGGCGCCTTCTTCATCATCCTGATGCAAAACGGGATGAACCTCGCGCAGGTCAGCTCCTACATGCAGATGGTGCTCATCGGCCTGTTGCTCATCTGCGCCGTGATCTTCGACCAACTGCGCTACCGGATGATCGTGAAGGGCTAAGAGACCAATCTGGCCGGGTGCGCGCGTCTTGCGCCACCCGGCTTTTGTCTTTTCGTTCGGTCGAAGCGAGATGGAACGAAGCCGACATTCGTTGCGCGCTGCCGGTCGAACGCGACCGAGGCCTAGGGTCAGGATGCATTGATTTGTGTTGCGTCGCGTGATTCACGGCTCCGAAAACGGAGAGAAAAAGACCGTGATGATCGACGCAACCTACCTGAATGCACACCGCACCGCGACCAGCCTGGCCGCGAAAAAGGGGGGCGCGGTCGCCTGATCGAGCGAACCAAGGGGTTTGAGGGAAAAAGAAACTGTCCGGGGGGCAGTTTCGCCCGAAAACGGAATACCAAACTGGATGCCATCTGCGACAGCCAAGGGCGACCGCTCAGCCTGTTCGTCACCGCTGGGCAGGTCGGCGACTACATCGGTGCGCGGGCGCTGCTGAGCAGCCTACCCAAGGTCGACTGGTTCCGAGACGCGTTTCAGGACAAGGGGATACGCGCCTGCATCCCGGGCCGGAAGCAACGCAAGACGCCCATCAAATATGACAAACGCCGCTACAAGCGCCGTAACCGGATTGAGATAATGTTCGGCAGTCTCAAAGACTGGAGGCGTGTGGCGACTCGCTATGACCGATCTCCGAAGGTCTTCCTCTCCGCCATCGCCCTGGCGGCTCTCGTCATCTACTGGTTATGAATCCTAAGCCTAGAAAATGACAAACCCGCGCCACGAGGCGCGGGTTCGCTCTTCATCGGGAGCAAAGGCTCAGTTCAGCTCGTTCGCACGCTCTGCATCGACGGTCTTCGATGCCTGATCGACGGCTGATTGCAGGTCATCGAATACTTCGCCACCGTTCTGGACGTTGTCCTTGAACCAGCCATAGACCGGCTTCGCCGCGTCCTGGAACTGCTGCTTTTCCTCGGGCGTCGGCACGTATATCTCGCCGCCGTCCTTCTTGAACTCCTCATAGGCGGCGATCGACTTGCGCTTGGGCGAGGCGAAGGTCGCCTGCTGGAGCGCGGCGAACCCGTCTACGATCACACGCTGCATGTCGGGCGACATCTCCTTGAACTTTTGGTTGTTCATCCACCACAGCGCCGCCATGTAGGCATGCCCGTCGAGCGTCAGATGCTTCAGCCCGGCCTCGGGGAATTTCATGTTCATGATGTCGGTGATGCCGTTCTTGGTGCCGTCCACAACGCCGGTCTGCATCGCGGTGAAAAGCTCCGGCCACGGGATCGGGGTCGGCGAAGCACCCATCGCCTTCACCAACTCTTGCGGCAGGTCGGCGACGATGGTGCGGATCTTCATCCCCTTCAGATCTGCGGGCGTCTTCACCGTCTTCTTGGTGTTGGCGAAGTTGCGCCAGCCGCCGGTATTCCCGATCGTCATCAGGCGGATCATGTCGTCGCTATCCGCCAGCGCCATCTTGCGCAGCTCCGAGGTGAAGTCGGTATGGGTCAGCACTTCCTCGGCCACCCGGTCGTTCGGCATCAGATACGGCAGGTCGAGGACCTGCACGTAAGGAAAGATCCCCGCGGCGCCGCCCGAGGTCGAGATGTAGATATCGAGCGAGCCATCCGCGATGCCCTGCAGGCACTCCGCCCCGTTCGAGCAGAGCTGCGTGCCGATGAAGAGGTCGACCTTGATCTTCCCGTTCGAGGCATTCTCGACATAGTTCTTGAACACGACGAGACCGTCGTAATCCTCGTCATTGGTGTTGGAGTTGGCGACCGCGCGCAGGGTGATCGTATCGTCCTGAGCCTGCGCGGCCATGCCGAGCCCCGAGGCCAGCACGGCCCCCAACGCAAGCGATTTCACAAAAGTTCTGAGCATCGTTTCCTCCCTATATGCTTCAGTCTTGTCTTAGTTGGCGAACCCCGTCAGGCGGGGGATGGTCATCGAAATCGCGGGAAAATAGGTAATCAGGAAGATCACGGCCACTTCGACCGCGAGGAACGGCAGGATCGCGCGGGCGATGGTCTCGACCCGCTCTTTCGAGACGGCGGCGGCGACGAACAGCACCAGCCCCATCGGCGGCGTCGCGAGGCCCACGGTCAGGTTCACGCTCATGATGATCGCGAAATGGATCGGATCGACGCCGAGCCCGGTGAAGATCGGCGCGAGGATCGGTCCCAGCACGATGATCGCGGGGCCCGCGTCGAGGAACATGCCCACGATGAACAGCAGGATATTGATCAGGAACAGCAGGATCAGCGGGTTCTGCGACAGGCCGAGGATGAATTCCGCCAGCGCCTCGGGGGCGTGCGCAAGGCTGACGACGGTCTTGAACGCCATCGCCGCGCCCACCAGCAAAAGCACCACCGAAGAGGTCAGCCCCGCCCGCATCAGGATATGCGGCAGGTCGCCCCAGCGCAGCGTGCGCAGGATGAAGAGACCGACGATCAGCGCATAGGCCACGGCGATTGCCGCCGCCTCGGTCGGCGTGAAGACACCGCCCAAGATACCGCCTAGAATGATCACCGGCGTCATCAGCGGGAAAAACGCGCGCAAGGATGCCTGCCCGCGCTCGGGCCAGGTGTGTTTCTTCGAGGCGGGGGGAAACCCGTGCTTGTTGGCCATGAACTTGACCATCAGCATCAGCCCGATACCGACGAGCGCCCCTGGCACGATCCCCGCGAGGAACAGCGCCGCGACCGACTGGCCCATGACATAGGCGTAGATGATCATGATGCCCGAAGGCGGGATGATCGGGCCAATCACCGAGCTGGCCGCGGTGATGGCGGCGGCGAATTTGCGGGTGTAGCCCTGCTGTTCCATCGCCGGGATCAGCATCGAACCCAGTGCCGAAGTGTCGGCCACCGCCGAGCCCGAAAGCCCCGCGAACAGCATCGAGGACAGGACATTCACATGCGCGAGCCCGCCGCGCAGATGGCCCATCATCGCTTCCGAGAACTCCACCAGACGGCGCGTGATGCCGCCCGAATTCATCATCTCGCCCGCCAGCATGAAGAACGGGATCGCGAGCAGCGGGAAGCTGTCCATCCCGTTGTAAAGGTTGCGGTAAAGCAGCGCGAAATCGCGCTCTTGCCCGTTCAGGAGCAGCATCGCGCCGGGCGCTGCCAGAAGCGCGAAGAAGATCGGGAAGCCGATCAGGATCAGGACGAGGAAAAGGGGCAGGAACCAGACCAGCATCACTCGGCCCCTCCGGCGACGGACCAGACCGGCGGCAGCGGATCGTCCCCGGTGCGGAAGGCGAGCAGATTGCGCAGGATCAGCTCGATATTGACCAGCACGAGAAGCGCGAAGCCCACCACGAGCGAGGCCATCATCCAGCTCCGCGGCACGCGAATCCAAGCGTCGAAGGCCAGGTTTTCCGGCACCCAGAGCGAGGCGGTCGCGAATTTCCCGCCAAAGCCGGTGATCCCGGCCCAGCCGAGTTTCAGTGCCGCGACCGAGACCAGCAGCGAGAACACCAAAAGCACCAGCGTCAGCCCGCGCCCCACCAGCTTCGGCAGCATCACCGCCAGCATGTCGATCGCCACGAAGCCGCCCGAGCGAAACGCCGAGGGCGCCATCAGACCCGCCATCCAGAGCATGCAGAACCGCGCCGCCTCATCGGGCCAGGGCAGCGCGCTGTTGAGCACATAGCGGAACCAGATCTGGATCAGGATCGCGATGACCATCGCCGCCACGGCGAAAACACCCGCCCACCGACCGATGGCGAGCAGGATGTCGTTCAGCCGGACCAGCGGCCTGGCCAGAATTGTCAGCAGGGTCATGCGCGCGTTTCCTCCCTCGCGATCCCTTGAAGCCCCGGCGCCGCGCTCCTCCTGCGCGGTCCGGGCCGGATATGTCAGCGCCTCAGTTCATCTCGATCCGTCGCACCTGTCCGCGGAAAAAGGCCAGCGCATCGCCATCGTCGCGCATCACCGCGCGCTCCACCTGACCCAGCACCAGCAGGTGATCGCCGCCCTCGTGGCAGGCGACGCGATGACACTCGAACCGCGCGAGACAGCCGTCGATCAGCGGCACGCCATGATCGTTGAGGTGATAGGCGTGATCGAGCAGCGCATGGGCGTTCTTCGTCGTCGCGAAACACAGATCGTCCTGATCGGCGGCCAGCACGTGGATCGCGTAATGCTCGGCCTTCTCGAAATGCACGAAGCGGCGCGAGTTGCGATCCGGGGCCCAGATCACCAGCGGCGGATCGAGCGAGACCGAAGAGAAACTGTTCGCCGTGATCGCGACAGGGCCGTTCTCGCTGGCGGCGGTCACGATGGTGATGCCCGTGGCAAACCGCCCGAAGGCGTCGCGCAGCAAGCGGGTATTCTCTGGGCCCGGCACGAAAGTGCGCGGGGTGAACTGGCGGGTTGCGTTCATCATGGGACCTCCTGACCGAGCCCGGCCTCGTAGAGGCGGAACCAGGTCTCCCTGTCGATCTGAACCTTGAGCGCATCGGAAAGCTTCGCGATCCGCTCAAGGTTATTCGTCCCCATCACCGGGATGATCCGCGCGGGATGCGCCAGCAGGAAGGCCGTCGCGACAGCCGCACGATCCACGCCCTGCGTCTGCGCGATCTCATCAAGAACGCTTTGCACGCGACCCTCGCCGGTCATCAGCGCGCCGCCACCCAGCGGCGACCATGCCATCACGGGCTGGGACTGACGCTGGTGGAAGGCCAGATCGCCGTTGGTGAAGGGCTGCAGACAGCCAAGGCTGATCTCGATTTGGTTGGTCACCAGCGGCGTCTTCATCCCCGATTGCAGCAGCTCCCAGTCCCACGGGCGGAAGTTCGATACGCCCACCGCGCGCACCTTGCCCGAGGCGACCAGATCATCGAGCGTGGCCCCTGTCTCGTGATGGTCCATCAGCGGATCGGGCCGGTGGATAAGCAGCAGGTCGATCCGGTCGGTGGCCAGCTCCCGCAGCGAGGCCTCGACCGAGGCTTCGATATGGGCGCGCGAGGTGTCGTAATGCTTCACCTTGCGATGCGAATGACGGCCCGCCGCGACGATGATGTCACATTTCGTGACGATCTCCATCTGGTCGCGCAGCGACGGGTCTTCGCGCATCGCCGCGCCGAAGACCCCCTCAGCCGTGTAGCCGCCATAGATATCGGCATGATCGAACGTGGTGATCCCCTGCTCCAGACAGGCGTCGATCTTGGCGCGCACATGGGCGGGCGAGGTGTCGGCATCGTCGGCCAGTCGCCACATGCCATAGACGATCCGGCTGAGCGCGACATCCGAGGTAAGGTCGATCTTCTTCTCCATTAGCGGCGTTCCCCTTCTGCGAGCGGTGTTGCCGGCGGCCCCATCGGGACGCGACCATAGATTTCGGGCAGCGAGACCGTGTCGAGATGCGGCATCACGAGACGGCCGAACTGGCGAGCCTCGTCGATATGCGGATAGCCCGACAGGATGAAGGCGCGAATGCCCATCTTGCGATATTCCTCGAGCTTCGAGAGCACCTGATCGGCCGAGCCCACCAGCGCCGCGCCGCAGCCCGAACGCGCGCGCCCCACCCCGGTCCAGAGGTTCGGCTCGACATAGCCGCTCTCATCAGCGATCTCGCGGTTGCGCGCCTGCTTCGACACGCCGAGCGAGCCCGCATCATGCGCCCGCTCGCGGATTTTCCGGCCTTCCTCGTCATCGAGCTTCGAGACAAGTTCCTGCGCGTATTCCTTCGCCTCGGCCTCGGTGTCGCGCACGATCACATGGACTCGCAGCCCGTAGTCGAGAACGCGCCCGTGCCGCTCGGCGGCCTCGTTGACCACCTTCATCCGGCCTTCCAGCTCTTCCTTCGTCTCGGGCCACATCAGGTAGACGTCGCAATGCTCTGCGCACAGCTCGACCGCCGCCGGGGAATAGCCGCCGAAATAGAGAAGCGGGCCGCCCTGCTGATAGGGCTTCGCCGGGTCGGTCGTGAGGCCTTTGAAATTGTAGACCTGACCTTCGTAATTGATCTCGTCTTGGGTCCAGGCCTGCTTGAGAATCTCCACCACCTCGCGCGAGCGCTGGTAGCGGAATTCGCTCTCTTCCTTCTCGCCCGGGAAATCCGACGAGATGATGTTCACCGTCAGACGGCCTTCGAGCATGTGGTCGAGCGTCGCGATGGTGCGCGCCAGCATGATCGGTTGCATTTCCCCGCAGCGCACGGCGGCGAGGAAATTCATCCGGTTGGTGATCTGGCTGGCGCCGGCCACAAAGCTCAGCGTGTCTTGGCCCACCTGATAGCTCGACGGGCACAGGATGTTACGGAAGCCCTGCCGCTCGGCCTCTCGCACGATATCGGAACAATGCGCCCAGCTGGAGCGGAGATCGCCCTCGGGCTGGCCGAGATAGCGGTAATCATCCGAACACAGGGCAGAAAACCAGGAC
Source organism: Thioclava sp. F36-7 (assembly GCF_002020075.1). Taxonomy (NCBI): domain Bacteria; kingdom Pseudomonadati; phylum Pseudomonadota; class Alphaproteobacteria; order Rhodobacterales; family Paracoccaceae; genus Thioclava; species Thioclava sp. F36-7. Next base: position 622,776 of record NZ_MPZR01000001.1, read on the forward strand.
ACCTCCGCGGCATCGAGATCACCCGATCTCACCGGCACAACAGTCATGCGTTCCTCCCTCGCGATTCCCGTTCGATTTCCCTTCACTTAGCAGTCGCCTTGATATAGATCAATACTGTATCAATTTTTGGGGCGACCAAGTGACACAGGCAAATCAAGGGTCAGAGCGCACCGGACTGCCGATCTACAAGCAGGTTTCCGAAGTGCTGATTCGAGATATCGCGGCGGGCCGACTGACCGACGGGGAGCGCCTTCCCCCCGAACGGACGATGGCCGCGCAGCTGAAGATCGCGGTGGGCACTTTGCGGCGCGCGCTGGAGGATCTGGAGGAGAAAGGTCTACTGGAGCGGGTTCAGGGCTCGGGCAATTACATCCGCACCCGCAACCTTCGCGACCATTTCTACTCCATGCTGCGGATCGAGCTCCTGTCGGGAGGCGGATTTCCGAATGCCCGCATCCTCTCGGTCGATGTGATGGACAAGCCCGCCGACCTGCCGGAGTTTGGCACGTCCAAGCGCGCGAGCCGGGTGCGCCGCCTGCGCTTTCTCGACGAGACGCCGGTCGCAGCGGAGGAAATCTGGCTCGACGCCGCGAAAGGCGAGGTGAAAGCCGAGGATCTCGAGGACTCGCTTTACGCCTACTACCAACGCGCGCTCGGCTTCTGGATCGCGAGCGCCGAGGATCGGGTCAGCTTCGCGCCGATGCCGGACTGGGGGCCGTCGGAGCTCGACTGCCGCCCCGGTGAGACCGCTGGCTATATCGAGCGCTTCAGCTGGGCCGACGGCCCTGCCCCGGTCGAATTTTCGCGCACATGGTTCGACACCAGCCGCGCACATTACGTTCAACGCATGAGATGAGGAGGCTCGGATGAGCGTCACCAAGACGGGACCCGTTCGCTACGGCATGATCGGCTGCGGCATGATGGGACAGGAACACCTGCGCAATATTGCGCTGCTGGACGGGGCGGAGGTCGCGGCGATCTTCGAACCCGACGCGGAGATGGCGCAGGCCGCGCAGACGCTCGCCCCCGGGGCGAAGATGGCGGGGTCGGTGGCGGAGCTTCTGGCGGTGGAGGCGCTCGACTGCCTAGTCATCACCAGCCCGAATTTCCGCCATCTCGAACAGCTCGAAGAGATCGCATCGACCCGCCCGCTGCCGGTGCTCGTGGAAAAGCCGCTTTTTACCGATCCGACCCATGCGGAGCGGCTGCAAGCCTTCCGCGACAGCTACCCCGCTCCGGTTTGGGTCGCGATGGAATATCGCTACATGCCGCCGATCGCCGCCTTCCTCGACGAGGCCGAGGCAGCGACGGGCGGGATCACCATGCTCACGGTCCGCGAACACCGCTTCCCATTCCTGTTCAAGGTCGGCAACTGGAACCGCTTCAACCGCTACACGGGCGGCACCTTCGTCGAGAAATGCTGCCATTTCTTCGATCTGATGCGGCTCGCCCTGAAATCCGAGCCGGTGCGCGTCATGGCCTCCGCTCCTGCGCCGGTGAACCACGTCACCGAGGCCGACGCGCCTGATATCCTCGATGCGGGCTTCGCCATCGTCGAATTCGAGAGCGGCGCGCGGGCGATGCTGGAGCTGTGCATGTATGCCGAGGGCGCGCGCTATCAGGAGGAGGTCACCGCCGTCGGACCCAATGGCAAGATCGAGGCGCTGGTGCCCGGCCCGACCCGGTTCTGGCCCGCACATCTGGGCGCGCCGCCGGTGCCGAAACTGGTGATCTCGCCGCGCGATCCGAAAGGCCCGGTGGAGCGCGAGCTGCCGGTGCCCAAGGAACTGCTCGCCGCGGGCGATCACAACGGGTCCACCTATCACCAGCATGTAGGCTTCATCGCCCTCGTGCGCGGGGAGCGCAGCGCGCCTGAGGTCACGCTGGAAGATGGCTGGGCTGCCGTCGCTATCGGCCAAGCGGTGCAGCGCTCGATCGAGACCGGCGAGGTGGTGCGCCTCGCCGACCATCCCTGGCAGCACGAGACCGAAGACGCCTGAACGCCACAAGCGACGCTCCCCGAAAACGAAAACCGCTGTGCCCTCCCTCGAGAAGGCACAGCGGAGAAGTCTTGCTAAGTCGGACCGAGGCCACCCCTCGAGCTCGCGGTCACTTGGATAGCCGCACTGCGAGCTCAGGCCGCGCCACAACATCGGCAAGCGCGGAATAGACCCGATCTGATCACCGGAAACTTGCCCGTTCGAAGCGGGGGGGGGCCGATTGGTGGGGCTCTGCTGAACAAATCCTGTGAGGGATTCATCTCGTGAATCTGACCAGCCACCGGCGGTTCACCCAGTCGCAATTGAAGACAAGTTAACGTTTGATCCGCCCCCTTCACAGCTCCAGGCGCATCCGATGAGACGGCGAGAAGGCTTGCCGCGCATAGGTAATCGGTTGCGCATCAAGCCAGGTCACCCGGAGCATCGTGAGCACCGGATCGTCGGGCGCGCAGACAAGAGGTTTTGCAGCCGCCCCGGCAGATTCCGCCAGGCTTTCCATCCTGCCGGGAGTATAGGGTGTCTGCCGGAGGAGCCAGCCATTCGGGTTCTTCTTCGATAGGTCCACTTCTTCGATCTTGGGGCTCAAGGGCCCGAATTTTTGCAAGCGTTTGAATTTAATACATTTGTTGCGCCCACAGCAAAGCCACCGGCCGCAGAGACAATAAATCATTTGACTTCAATGACTTAGATCCACGGACCCCGCGCCAACCGATTAACGCACGGCCTCCTTGCCTCAAAATTAGCGAAGAAGACGTCTACGATACACGGGGCCATTCAAGCGATGGTGCCTGGGCCTGAAGATATTCGACAGCGACATCGCTGTGCTTTGAAGACACTCGGATCGCGCCTCAGCTTTTCGCGGCCGGGGCGGCAACAGTGCTGCGCTCGACAAGTTCGCAGTCGAGGATCCGACGGGCGCACTGCCCCGGCCCGTTTTCGAGCATGTCGATCACCATCTCGGCCGCGACCGCTCCCATTTGCTGCCGCGGCTGGCGAATTGTAGTGAGCGGCGGGTCGGAGATCTCGGCCAGCATCGTGTCATCGAAGCCGATGACGGAGAGGTCGCGCGGCACGTCCAGACCGGCTTGCTGTGCGGCACGAATCGCACCCAGGGCGGATTCGTCATTGGCGCAGAAGATTGCGGTTGGCGGATCCGGCAAGGCAAGCAGGGCGCGGGTTGCGCGCCGTCCGGTCTCGAAGCTGAAATCCCCCGGCGCTTCGAGGGCGGGATCCGCTGGCAGTCCTGCCTGCGAGAGGGCGCGCCGATACCCCTCGCGTCGTTCGCGGCTGATGATCCGCGCCATCGGGCCGCACAGATGCGCGATCCGGCGATGTCCCAGCGCATGAAGATGGGCCACCGCCTGCGCGGCCCAGCCGACATTGTCTACCAGCACCGCGCAGAGCGCGAGTTCGGGATTGTCTTCTGACACCAGCACGACCGGACCTTGCTCGGCCATTTTGCGCGAGAGGCCCGCGGGCAGATGGCCGGTCAGCAGGATCAGGCCGTCCACGCGCCGCCCCAGATATTGCTCGGCGTAGAGACGTTCGACGTCTTCGAGCCCATCCGTTCCGCCCACCACCACCGAAAACTGACGCTCACGCGCGACATATTCCGCGCCCTTGATCAGCTCGGCGTAGAACGGGTTTTCAAGGTCCTGCACGAGGATCAACAGCGAATTGGCCGCCTGGGCGCGCAGTTGGCGTCCGATCAGGTTGGGACGGAAACCGAGCTCCTCGGCGATCTCATGCACCAGCTCGCGGGTCTTGGGGCTGACTTGGTCGGGACGGGTGAGCGCACGCGACACCGTCGCGGTCGAGACACCGGCGCGGCGCGCCACGTCGGCCATCGTGTGGCGCGGACCACTCGCCCCTGCCCCCGCCATTCCGCCCTCACCCGACTCACCGCTCACATTCGTCCCTTTCATTTCATTTTCTATAGGCCTTGCCGGTCCGCCTTCACCAGTGGCAGAGCGCTACACCTCCTGTATTTACTCGGAAATTTCATGATTGCAATCGATTACATGCGCGATTAGCGTGAAATGTAATCGATTGCACACGGGTTAGATCCCGGATGACGTCGAGACGCGCGATTGAGGAGTCGCGATCAATTCTGGGAGGAATTCATGCAAGCTCATAAAGGACGGCACGCCCTCGGCATCGCCGCATCTCTGGCACTCGGTCTCGCCGCAGCACAGGCGCAGGCGGCCGAAAAGGCAGAGGTGATCCACTGGTGGACCTCGGGCGGCGAACATGCCGCGGTCAAGGAATTCGAGAAGGCGTTCGACGCGCAGGGCGGCAAATGGGTCGATGCCGCGGTTGCCGGGGGCGGCGGCGATTCCGCGCGCGCCGACGGGATCAACCGCATCATCGGGGGCAATCCGCCTGCCGCCATGCAGTTCAACACCGGCAAGCAGTTCGACGAGCTGGTCTCGAACGGGCTGTTACGCAACCTAGATCCGCTGGCGAAGGAATATGGCTGGAAGGACAAGATCAACCCGGTGCTGCTGAACGCGGTGAGCCAAGATGGGCACATGTATGCCGTGCCGGTCGATATCCACTCCAACATCTGGCTCTGGTATTCGCCCGAACTGCTGAAGAAAGCGGGCGTCGAGCCACCCAAGACCTGGGACGACCTGTTCACCGATCTCGACGCGCTCAAGAAGCAGGGCGTGATCCCGCTCGCGCAGGCGGGCAGCGCCTGGACGCAAGCCCTGACGTTCTTCAACGTCATGATCGGCGAGGGTGGCAAGGACCTTTACATGAAGGTGCTCAAGGATCGCGACGTCGCGGCGGTGAAATCCCCGGAGTTCCTCAAGGTCGCTCAGACGTTCGGCAAACTGCGTGACTACGTGGATAGCGGGATGCAGGGTCGGCAGTGGAATCAGGCGACCGCGCTGGTGATCAACGACAAGGCCGGCTTCAACTTCATGGGCGACTGGGCCAAGGGCGAGATGGAACTCCAGAACAAAGTGCCCGGCAAGGACGTAGGCTGCATTCCGGCACTGGGGCACAATACCTACTGGGTCGGCGGCGATGTCTTCGTCTTCCCCAAGCTGAACGACAAGGCCGAGATCAAGGCACAGGACCTGCTTGCCAAGGTGCTGCTCGAACCCAAGGTGCAGCTGGCCTTCAATGAGAAGAAAGGCGCGGTGCCCGTGCTCAAGGACGTGCCGAGTCAGGATATGGACCAATGCGCGCAGCAAGGGCTCGCGCTGCTCAAGAAGGGCGACTACGTGCCCAGTTCGGACATCCTGATCTCGCCCGACATGAGCGGCTCCATAACCGATCTCGTGGCTTCGTTCTTCACCGACAAGAGCCAGACGCCCGAGAACTTCGTGAACCGCTTCGCCCAGATCATCGGCGGCTAAGCGGACGGGGCCGCGATCCGTCCCTTGGGGTCGCGGCCCCGGCGCGCCCAGCCTCCCCGGGCGCGCGCCCTCTCCCGAGACCGTCACGAGACAGGACATCACGACATGAAGCCGCTTCGACTGCGCCGCCTGAGCGCACAAGTTGCGCTCGTCCCGACATGGATCATCGTCATCTTCGCCTATATCGGCACGATCCTCTGGACGATCCGCATCTCCTTCACCAGTTCCGGCATCCTGCCCAAATACGACTTCGTCGGATTCAAGCAATATGACCGGCTATTCCAATCTTCCCGCTGGACGATCTCAGTCGAGAACCTCGCGATCTTCGGCCTGATCTTCGTCATCGGCTGTCTCGTGCTAGGCTTCCTGATGGCGGTGTTCCTCGATCAGAGGATCAAGGGGGAAGGGATTTTCCGCACGATCTTCCTCTACCCCTACGCGATGTCCTTCATCGTCACAGGCCTCGTCTGGGCCTGGATTCTGAACCCGACGCTGGGCATCCAGCAGGCGGTTCAGAACTGGGGCTGGAACGGCTTCACCTTCGACTGGCTGTCACGCGGTGACCGGGCGATCTATCTCGTAGGATTTGCCGGCATGTGGCAATCGGCGGGTCTTGTGATGGCGATCCTGCTGGCCGGTTTGCGTGGCGTGGATGAAGACATCTGGAAGGCCGCCCGTGTCGACGGCATCCCGCCGTGGCGCGTCTACCTCTCGATTGTGATCCCGATGCTCTCGAGCATGTTCGTCACCGCGGTGGTGCTGCTCGCGATCGCGGTGGTCAAAGTCTACGACATCGTGGTCGCGATGACCGGAGGCGGTCCCGGCATCTCGACGGAGGTGCCCGCCAAATTCGTCATCGATTACCTCTTCAACCGACAGAACATCGCGCTCGCGACCGCGGCCGCCTCAGTGATGTTCGTGGCCGTGCTCGTGGTGCTGGGGCCGTGGCTCTACAACCAGTATTTCCGCCAGGACCGGAGGGCGTCATGACCGCTGAGACCCAACCGCGCGGGCGCAAGCCCCGGCGGCTCACCGCCAGCCGGATCGGCATCTATGCCTTTCTCGTGCTCGCAGCCGCGTTCTTCCTGCTGCCCTTCTACGTGATGATCGTGACATCGTTCAAAACGATGCCCGAGATCCAGCAGGGTAATATCTTCGGCCTGCCCACGGACTTCACCCTCAAGCCCTGGTCCACGGCCTGGGCCCATGCCTGCACGGGCGTGAACTGCGAGGGCATCCGGGTGGGTGTGCTGAACTCCTTCGAGATCATGATCCCGGCTGCGACGCTCTCGATCCTGCTGGGCGCGATCAACGGCTACGCGCTGTCATTCTGGCGCCCGCGCGGGGGCAACCTGATCTTTGCGGTGCTGCTGCTGGGTGCGTTCATTCCTTACCAGGTCTACCTTTACCCGTTGGTGCGGATGCTCTCGAAAGTGTCGCTCTACAACACGCTGCCGGGCATCATCACCGTGCATGTGATCTTCGGCCTGCCGGTAATGACGCTGCTGTTTCGCAATTACTACGTCGCCGTGCCCGTGGACCTGTTTAAGGCTGCGCGGATCGACGGGGGCGGCTTCTGGACGATCTTCTTCCAACTGATGATCCCGATGTCCGGTCCGATCCTCGTCGTCGCCGCGATCCTGCAGGTCACAGGCATCTGGAACGACTTCCTCTTCGGCCTGATCTTCGCCGGGCGCGATCACCTGCCGATGACCGTCGAGCTCAACAACATCGTCAACACAACCACCGGCACCAAGGCCTACAACGTCAACATGGCCGCGACGATCCTGACGGCGCTGGTGCCGCTGATCGTCTACTTCGTCTCGGGCCGCTGGTTCGTCCGCGGCATCGCCGCCGGCGCCGTGAAAGGATAATGCAATGGAACCTTCCGTAAGTGTCCGCGACCTGCGCATCAGCTACGGCGCGCTGGACGTCATCGACAATCTGCAACTGGACATCACGCCGGGGGAATTCCTCGTGCTGCTGGGGCCCTCTGGCTGTGGCAAGTCCACCCTTCTCAACGCGATCGCAGGCCTGATCGACATCTCCGACGGCGAGGTCTGGATTTCGGGCAAGAACGTCACATGGGACGAACCCAAGGATCGCGGGATCGGCATGGTGTTCCAATCCTACGCGCTCTATCCGCAGATGTCGGTGGAGAGGAATCTAAGCTTCGGGCTGCGCGTCGCGCGGCATTCCAAGAAGGACATCGCGGAGCGCGTCTCCCGCGCAGCCGAGATCCTGCAGATCGAGCCTCTTTTGAAGCGTCGCCCCTCGAACCTGTCGGGCGGGCAGCGCCAGCGGGTCGCGATCGGTCGGGCGCTGGTGCGCGACGCGGATGTCTTCCTGTTCGACGAGCCGCTTTCCAACCTCGACGCCAAGCTGCGCGTCGACCTTCGCGTGGAGATCAAGCGGCTCCACCAGCGGCTACGCTCGACGATGATCTACGTCACCCACGATCAGATCGAGGCGCTCACGCTGGCTGACCGGATCGCGGTGATGCATGGCGGCGAGATCCAGCAGCTCGACGAGCCTCTCACGACCTACAACCGACCATGCAACATGTTCGTTGCGGGCTTCATCGGGTCACCAGCCATGAACTTCTTCGATGGGCGTCTGGTCGCCGGACAAGACGGCCCGATCTTCGAAGGGCAAGGCTTTGCCACGGGTCTCGCGGGCTATGACGGCAACGGCCCCCTGCCGGTTAATCGCGACGTGATCCTTGGCGTGCGCCCGGAACACGTGCTGTTCGACCGGGATGCGGCAGGCCAACCGGGAGAGGTCGAGGCCGTCGTAGAACTGGAAGAGCCGATGGGCGCGGACAGCCTCGTCTGGCTGACCTATGGCGAGGCCAAGCTCTCGGTGCGCTGCGCCTCCGGCAAACGCTACCGCCCCGGTGACCGTGTCCCCATCGCCTTCGACATTACGCGCGCGTCGATCTTCGACACGCAAAGCGAAAAGCGCCTCTAGGTGCGCACCTGATTTTTCCTAGGAGGAGAGAAACATGACCGATTTCAGTTACCAGCTTTACAGTTCGCGCAATGCGGGTCCACTCGACCAGACGCTCGGGATGCTGGCACAGGCAGGCTATGCAAGCGTCGAGGGGTTCGGCGGGCTCTATGAAAAACTCGGAACGTCTGACCTAGATGCGTTCCGCGCCCAGCTCGACGCGGCCGGGCTGAAGATGCCGACGGGACATTTCAGCCTCGATGTCGTGGAGACCGACCCGGACCGTGCAATTGCAATCGCGCGCGCGCTGGGGATGGAGGCGCTCTACGTGCCCTTCCTGATGCCCGATGACCGGCCCACCGATACGAAGGGCTGGCAGGAGCTCGGCATTCGGCTCGCCCGCGCTGGTGCCCCGATCCGCGCCGCCGGGTTCGGCTTCGGCTGGCACAACCACGACTTCGAGTTCAAGCCGCTCGCCGACGGCACGCTGCCGATGGAGCATATCCTCGCTGCGGGCGACCTCGACTGGGAGGCCGATATCGCCTGGATCACGCGCGGAGGGGCCGACCCGCTCGACTGGATCGCGCGGCATGGCAACCGGATTACGGCAGCGCATGTGAAGGATATCGCCCCCGAAGGCGAGAAAGCCGAGGAGGACGGCTGGGCCGACGTGGGCACCGGCATCATGGACTGGGCCCAGCTGCTCGAGGCCCTGCTCCGCGACAGCAAGGCCGCCCATTTCGTAATGGAGCATGACAACCCGTCCGACGACGCGCGCTTCGCCCGCAGCTCGATCGACAACGCGCGCAAGCTCTCCAAAGGGAGCGTGGCATGAGCACTGAACTCGGTATCGGCATCATCGGCTGCGGCAATATCTCGACCACCTATCTCGGTTTCGCGCCGCTCTTTCGCGGCATCAAACTCATCGCCTGCGCTGACCTGAACACGGCAGCCGCCAAGGCACGCGCGGAGGAATACGGCGTCGAGGCGCAAAGCGTGGAGGCCCTCCTCGCGAACCCTGCGATTGATGTCATCATCAACCTCACCGTCCCTGCGGCGCATTTCGAGGTCGCGAAAGCGGCGCTTGAGGCAGGCAAGCATGTCTACAGCGAAAAGCCCTTCGTTCTCTCGGCCGAAGACGGAAAGGCGCTGCGCGAGCTTGCGCAGGCCAAGGGGCTCTCGGTGGGCAGTTCGCCCGACACCTTCCTTGGCGGCGCGCATCAGCAGGCACGCGCGCTGATCGACGAGGGTAGCCTCGGCACGATCACGGCGGGCACGGCCCATGTGATGAGCCACGGCATGGAGCATTGGCACCCGAACCCGGATTTCTTCTTCAAGCCGGGCGGCGGTCCGATGCTCGATCTCGGGCCCTATTACCTTGCGAACCTTATCAACCTGATCGGCCCGGTGAAACGGGTGGCGGCACTGACCTCCACTGCGACGCCCACGCGCAGGATTACGTCTGAGCCGCGCAATGGCGAGACGATCGATGTCGAGACGCCCACCAACATCCATGCGTTGCTCGAATTTGCGCAAGGGGCCACCGTCACCCTGTCCACGAGCTGGGATGTCTGGGCGCACCGTCACGGCCCGATGGAGATCTACGGGACCGAGGGCTCGCTCTTTCTGCCGGATCCGAACTTCTTCGGCGGCCCGGTGGAGATCGCGGGGCGCGACGGGAAGATCGCGCCCGTGGAGCCCTGGGCCCACCCGTTCGGCAAGCCCAACCAGGAGCACCCGCATGGCATGGTCGCCAACTACCGCGCGGCGGGCCTTGCCGATATGGCGCTCTCTGTGATCGAGGGCCGCGAGGCGCGGTGTTCCATCGACCGCGCGCTGCACGGGATCGAGATCATGACGGCGATCCTGCGCTCGGGCGAGGAAGGTGGCTTCGTGGAGATGACCACGACCTGCACCCGCGCCCCGGCGCTCGACCCAGAGGGCGCGCGGGCGCTCTTGCGCAAACCAGACTGAACCCGGCCAAGCGCAGGGGACGGCCCCTCGCGCTTGGCCTGAAAGGACCCGACAGGAGTATTCCCAGATGAAGACGATCAAGGGGCCTGCCCTCTTTCTCGCGCAATTCGTGGGCGATGATGCGCCCTTCAACAGTCTCGACGCGATCTGCGGCTGGGCGGCCGGGCTCGGCTACAAGGGCGTGCAGATCCCGACATGGGACCGCCGCCTGATCGATCTCGAGCGCGCCGCCAGCTCGCAGGATTACTGCGATGAGATCACCGGAACAGTCGCCGCCCACGGAATGGAGGTGACGGAGCTTTCGACGCATCTGCAGGGCCAGCTCGTAGCTGCACACCCGGTCTATGACGAGCTGCTCGACGGCTTCGCCCCACCCGAGCTGCACGGCAAGCCCGCGGCGCGGCAGGCATGGGCCTGCGAGCAGGTTCGGCTTGCCGCGCGTGCCTCGCGCCGGATGGGGCTCTCGGCGATGCCGACCTTCTCGGGCGCGCTGGCTTGGCCCTTCCTCTACCCCTTCCCGCAACGCCCGCCGGGGCTGATCGAGAGCGCCTTCGACGAGCTGGCCGCGCGCTGGCGCCCGCTGCTCGACGCCTGCGAGGAGAGCGGCGTCGATGCCTGTTTCGAGCTGCATCCCGGCGAAGACCTGCATGACGGGGTCAGCTATGAGATGTTCCTCGCCCGGGTGGACAATCACACCCGCGCCAACCTACTCTACGATCCCTCGCATTTCGTTCTGCAGCAGCTCGATTATCTCGAGCATCTCGAGATCTACCGCGACCGTATCCGGGCCTTCCACGTCAAGGATGCGGAATTCGTGCCCTCGGGGCGCCAGGGCGTCTATGGTGGCTACCAGTCCTGGGTGGACCGCGCGGGGCGGTTCCGGTCGCTCGGCGACGGACAGGTGGATTTCGGGCGGATCTTCTCGCAGATGGCGGCGCATGACTTCGACGGCTGGGCCGTGCTTGAATGGGAATGCGCGCTCAAACATCCTGAGGACGGTGCGCGCGAGGGGGCGGAGTTCATCGCCCGCCACATCATCCGCGTGACCGATCACGCTTTCGACGATTTCGCAGGCGCGGGCACCGACGAAGGTGCCAATCGGCGTATTCTCGGGCTGGAGGGCACGACGTGAACGACACGAACGGACATCGCAAACTGCGCCTCGGCATGGTCGGCGGCGGCGAGGGCGCCTTCATCGGCGGCGTTCATCGCATCGCGGCGCGGCTCGACGACCGGTTTGATCTGGTCGCGGGTGCGCTTGCTTCTGAGCCTGCGCGCGCCCATCGCTCTGCGGCAGCACTGGGGTTGGACCCCACGCGCAGCTACGCGGATTTCGAGGTGATGGCGCGAGAAGAAGCGGCCCGGCCCGATGGGATCGAGGTTGTGTCGATCGTGACCCCCAATCATATGCATGCGCCTGTCGCGACCGCCTTCCTGCGCGCGGGCATTCACGTGATCTGCGACAAGCCGATGACACGCACACTCGAAGAGGCGGAAGCGTTGGCGGAAGAGGTGCGCGCCTCAAACGCGCTCTTCGTGCTTACGCATAATTACACAGGCTACGCGATGGTGCGACAGGCCCGCGCAATGGTGGGAGCCGGACAGCTCGGGCGCATCCGGGTCGTTCAGGTCGAGTATCCGCAGGATTGGCTCACCGAGCCGGTGGGAACGGATGGCGCGAAACAGGCCGTCTGGCGGACCGATCCCACGCGGGCCGGTGCAGCGGGGTCGCTTGGAGATATCGGCACCCACGCAATGAACCTCGCGAGCTTTGTCTCGGGGCTCGAGCCGCGCGAGATCTGCGCCGAACTCACCAGTTTCGTGCCAGGGCGCGCGGTCGATGACGACGTGCAGATGTTGATCCGTTATGCGAGCGGGGCGAAGGGTATGCTCTGGGCCAGCCAGGTCTCCCCGGGCAATGAGAATGGGCTGAAACTGCGCATTTACGGCGAGTCGGCGGGGCTCGAATGGCTGCAAACCGCGCCCGATAGTCTACGCGTGTCCCCCTTCGGAGAGCCCCCATATCTCCTGTCTCGGGGCGGACCGGGCCTCACGCCCGAGGTTGCCGAGATGGGCCGTGTTCCGGCCGGCCACCCGGAGGGGTTCCTCGAGGCCTTCGGCAACCTCTATAGCGCGACAGCTGACGCGATCCTGGCCCATGAGCGCGGCGAGCCCAAGCCGCTCGGGCTGCTGCCGGGTGTGGCGGATGGCCTAGCCGGGATGCGCTTCATCTCGGCGGCCTTGCGATCCTCGCAGGCAGGAGGTGTCTGGACAGCGCTCTGAGGTATGAATGAATAGCCCCGTGTATCATGGACGCCTTCTTCGCTAATTTTGAGGCAAGGAGGCCGTGATGACAGCGCCACAAATCACCTTGTTCGCGATTCTCGGCGGAACCCTTTCGTTGTTCTTGTGGGGGAGGTTTCGCCACGACCTGGTTGCCTTGGCCTCGCTGATGGCCTGCGTCTTGACCGGATTGGTTCCGGCGGATGCGGCGTTTGCGGGGTTTGGTCATCCCGCCGTGATTACCGTGGCCTGCGTGCTCCTACTAAGTCAGGGTTTACAAAATACCGGGGCGGTGGACTGGCTGGCGCGGGCAGTCCTACCATCCGAGGCGAACCGTCTGACCAGCATGACGGCGCTTGTGGCTCTTTCGGCTGTTCTTTCTGGCTTCATGAACAACGTCGGAGCGCTGGCGCTTCTCATGCCGATCGCGATCCGGCTCGCCGGGCGGCTGGACCTGACACCTGGGCAGATGCTGATGCCCCTGGCCTTTGGCACGATCCTCGGCGGCATGACCACGCTGGTCGGCACACCGCCTAACCTGATCGTCTCGGGTTTTCGCGCCGAAGCCGGATTGGGGCAGTTCGGTATGTTCGATTATGCCCCCGTAGGTGTGGCGGTCGCCTTCGTCGGCGTGGCTTTCATCGCGCTTCTGGGATGGCGCATCGTGCCTGCGCGCAAACCGATGAGCAAGGCAGGTTTCGACACTGGCAGCTATCTGACCGAGGTTCGGGTGCCGGATAAAAGTAAGGCCGTGGGACTGACCCTGCGCAAGTTCGAACGCGGGATTGAAAAAAGCGGCGCGCAGATCATTGGGCTGGTCCGCAACGACGTGCGGATGACCGCGCCACATGGTGGACGGCGCATACAGGCGGACGACGTTCTGATCCTGGAGGCCGAGGCTCAAGAGCTGGCCGAAGTGTTGTCGGCCTTCGGCATCACGCTTGAAGAGGAGGAGAGCGGATCGGCGCGAGCGGAAAGGAAAGCCGGAGAGACAACACCGCAGACTGAAAACGACGAAGCCGAGAGCAACAAGTCCGCCGAGGACACCGATGCAGCGACGAAGCCTTCGGACCGCGACGAGGATATCGTATTGCGCGAATTTGCGGTGCTGCCGGGCTCCACGATCGTCGGGCAGTCCGCGACAGACCTGCGGCTGCGGACGCGCTACGGGCTCAATCTTCTGGCTGTCTCACGCGAAGGGCGTCCCCCGCGGACGCGGCTGCGCACACTGAAGCTGAAACCTGGCGATCTGCTGATGTTGCAGGGGCCCGCCGAGATCATGGCCGATTTCATGAATGAGACCGGCTGCGCGCCTTTGGGAGAGCGCGAATTGCATCTTCCAAATGCGCGAATGGCAATCATCGCCAGCGCCCTCTTGCTTGGCTCTATCGGAATTGCCACCTTCGGCCTGCTGCCGGCATCCGTGGCCTTTACGTTGGGGGTTCTGGGCTCGATGCTCCTGCGAACCGTGCCGCCCGGGCAGGTCTACAAAGCCATCGACTGGCCAGTCATCGTCCTGCTGGGATCGCTTATCCCTGTGGCCGGCGCGATGCAGACCACTGGCGCGGCAGATGTTCTGGCGCGTTTTCTGGTCGAGACGATCGCGCGCGGGAACGCCATCGCGGCTCTGGCGGCAATTCTGGTCACCACGATGTTTCTCTCGGATTTGATGAACAATGCGGCCACGGCAGCGGTGCTGTCGCCAGTTGCCTTGGGCATCGCCGCTTCACTCGACGTGAACCCCGACAGCTTCCTGATGGCGGTGGCGATCGGGGCATCTTGTGCTTTCCTCACGCCGATCGGCCATCAGAACAACACTCTCATCCTCGGGTCAGGCGGCTTTCGCTTCGGCGACTACTGGAAGCTTGGACTGCCGCTCGAGGTGATCGTCGTTGCCGTAAGCTTGCCGCTGCTGCTGATCGTTTGGCCACTTTAGACCCCGGCGAAGGCACGCCCTGACCGGCAGTCCTCCAGAACATCGCCACCGACCCGACACCGTGGACCACCCGGCCTGCAACCACCGGACCGAGCACACTGCTTGTCGCGGTGGTCGGGAGCGTGATCCCAAAGCCGAGCGGCGGACCTGAGGCCGGTCATGAACTAACACTCAAGCCGGGCCACTCCAGTGGCGCTGATCACCTGCAAGCCGAGCGCCTCGATATACTGAAGTCTGTCGTCATACGCGTCTGGTGCCCTCTTGAAGCCGACATCGCGCGCGGCGACTGCGTCGAAGTGCTCAATCCTGAAAGGTGAGGTTGCGCAAACCCCGTCCGAGAACCATATCCCTCCCGCCGATAAGAGGGGGACTGTATGACTTTGCGCGACCGGATCGCGATGGCGCTCGACACATCAACTTTCAGGAACACGATCACGGCCGTGATCCTTTTCAACGCATTGCTTCTTGGACTGGAGACTTCGGAACGCGCGATGGCCTTGGCTGGCGATCTGATCCGGCTCCTCGACATGCTTTGCCTTTCGGTTTTCGTGATCGAGATTGGACTTAAGCTCGTGGTGCAGAGATTGGGCTTCTTCCGGTCTGGCTGGAACCTCTTCGATTTCACCATTGTCGGCGTGTCGCTTCTGCCCGGCGCGCAGGTCTTCAGCGTGCTGCGGGCGCTTCGAGTGCTGAGGCTCTTGCGCATCATTTCGGTCGCGCCGCGCCTGCGGCGCGTGGTCGAGGGGCTCATCAACGCCCTGCCGGGCATGGGCAGCGTCTTCCTCTTGATGGGCATCATCTTCTATATCGCGAGCGTGATGGCGACAAAGTTGTTCGGCGCGAGTTTCCCGCAGTGGTTCGGCTCGCTCGGACAATCAGCCTATTCACTGTTTCAGATCATGACGCTCGAGAGCTGGTCGATGGGGATTGTGCGCCCGGTGATGGAAACCCACCCTCTGGCTTGGGCCTTCTTCGTGCCTTTCATCATGGTCACGACCTTCGCAGTGGTGAACCTTCTGGTGGGCCTCATCGTAAATTCGATGCAGGATGCCCATTCCGAAGAGGAGACCACACGCACCGACGCCTACCGCGACGAGGTTCTCCTGCGGCTCGATGCGATCGAGCGGCGGATCGGAGATCTTCGGAAAGGCAACCAAACGGGCGGCTGACGCGAGGGGCAGAAGCGTGCCTGACCCTCCACGTCTCGCAGATGACCCGAGCGGATATCAGGCTCACTAGCTACATAACTGGGGAACCTGTCGGCACGCTCGGGCTCATCGCGCCTGGCGGCCTCACTCCTGGCTTTCACACGAGTAGCCGCAACAGTGTCTTCGTTGTGTTAACGGCTCATTTACTCTCAAATTGTTAGCCTGCCCACTCGTGCAGTTGATAGGAGAATGCAATGAAAGACCCGACCCAACCTGACACGGCGGAAGCCGTTTTACTCGACTATGTCGAGCGATATGGCTTAACGGACAGGGCACGAAGATACTTCCTCAACCTTGGCCAAGAGGAAGCATCCGATGGATCACGCGCCGAAGCTCGACACCCAAAAGACGATCAAAGCTCTTCCTGAAAGAGCGCATCCTTATTGGAACATTCTCGAGTATTGCCGTCACATTGGGCTCGAGAAGAAACCAGCTAAGCCCCTTCACTGGGTCGCTCGGATCCGCAAGAAGGATGGCCGCTATAAGCAGCAGCGGCTCGGACCCGCAGATTCGGAAAACTCTCAGGGCCTTTCCTACGAAGCGGCGATCTCGCTCGCGCGCGCTTGGTTCGCCGAGCAGGAATTGCGGGGCATCGCCTCTGCGAGCTATCCGGTGGGAACCACACAGCATCTGCGATATTCGAAGAGTGACACTGGCTTTACTGTGGGCGACGCCCTGATCGACTATGTGGAATGGAAGCGCATTGCTGCCACGAAGACGACCTTTGAGACGCTTGTCGCACTGATCAACTTCCATATTCTACCGCGCCTCGGATCAGTTCTGCTCGATGACCTCACCGGAAAGACCATCACCAATTTCTGTCGTGCCGTCCTTGAGACGCCACCCAAGCGCGGGAAACAGGCGCTCAAGGCAAGGGTAAAGATTGAGAGCCTCGACCCCGATGCGTTGCGCCGCAGGAAAGCAACACTGAATACACTGCTGGGGATAGTGCGAATAGCGGCTCGGATGGCCTGGGAGAACGGGCATACTGACTCGGAACGGTCTTGGCGCTGCATCCACCGCGTCCCGAATTTGGAAGTGCCTCGCCAGATCTTCCTTACCCGCGCACAGTGTCGCGAGCTGATCGCCGCATGCCGCCCGGATCTCGCGGACTTGGTGCGTGCAGCGCTTTATACGGGCTGTCGCGTGTCCGAGCTTTCAGCGCTTCGCGTGTGCGATGTCGGAAAAGACATCTTTGGCATTTACGTCTCCTCTCCCAAAGGCTGGCGACCACGCTATGTGTATCTCCCCGAGGAAGGGATGCGATTTTTCTTGGCCAAATGCGCCGGGAAAGCAGACGATGACATCGTCTTTCGCACTGGCGCAGGCCAGATCTGGAAAACCCGTCACAAACATCTCTTCAAAGCAGCTGTCGAGAAGGCCGGGCTGCCGCATGAATTCGTGTTCCACGGATTGCGGCACACTTATGCCAGTCAGCTTGTGCAGGCTGGCGCGCCGCTTGCCATCGTCGCGCGTCAACTCGGCCACGCGAACACAGACACGGTGAGCCGGACCTACGGCCATCTGTCTTGCGAGAGCATCGAACGTGAGCTCGCTCTGAGCTACCCCCTGAAATTCGGACACTGACATAAGCTACGATTTGCAGTCTGCTGATCTTCGACGAGAAGGAGATCA